>CAYTKA010000052.1:0-21538 GCA_964438255.1 uncultured Gemmatimonadaceae bacterium
AGCGAGACGTTCGCAGATTATGCTGCGCGCGGTTGCCGCATAATCTCTTGCGTGGTCGATCCGACAATGGGCGTAGATTGGCGCGTCTCAGTCGGTTACGACCGCGCCCCCAAGCGTGTGCGACGAGATTATGCGGCGCGGGCTGGTTGCGATTGTGCAACGAACGCCGCATAACATGACCGTAGAATCAGCGTTAGGCGGCGCCCACGTGTGGCCGTGACTCGAGCAGGACTCCACGTAAGTCAGAGTACGGCCCACCAAGGACATGCTATAATCCCTTCAGCTAAAGCTCTGATTTCTGGATCGCAGCTTAGTAGAAGCCCGCGGGGAACATTCTCGTGCCGCTCGCGAAAAGTCCGAAGATGTCGAGCTTCTCCAGCGTTCACCGACTGGCTGGCCTTCACCTCGACTGGCACAAGCCGCCGGTCCTCTTCAAGAACAAAGTCAACTTCTTGCCCTGAACTCAGTCGCCAATGATGCAGGTCGCGCATTGCTCCAGCATCTCGCCAGACAAGCAAGTCATTCGCTATCAGAGTTTCCAAATGGAAACCTGTGGGTTCGGTCTCCCTTGCAGCGGCCAATGCCAAAGCAGGGTCCACGGCATAAAGCTTGGGCGCCTTGATCACTCGCTGACTCGCGTTTCTGGAATAAGGGGGAATGAGATCAATGAGATAGCTTCTCTGAAGTACGTCCAACCAACGCCGAACTGTGCTGACTGGCATCCCAAGATCCCTTGCTAAGCCGGACAGGTTGAGCTCCTGACCAGTCCACGCAGCGGTTAGTCGAACAAACTCTTCGAGTCGACCTGGTGAGTCGACGGTAATGAGTTCCCGCGCGTCTCTGTTCGAGAAGACTTCTACGTAGTCATCCAGCATCCGACGTCGTTGCGCTCGCGGTGCAGCAACGGCTCGGGGGAATCCCCCTGTCTGGACGACGTCCTTCCAGTTGAGCTCTTCGCTGGATGAAGCTCGCCTTCCTAGTTCTTCGAAGACGGTTTGTTCATTCGGTTCAAACAGAAAGCTCCAGCCAGCGTGTTCCTCAGCAAGCCGTAGCTCGCTCAAGGTGAGTGGGCGTAATGTTCGGTAGGTGGCCCGGCCCAACAAGGAATCTCCGACAGCTCGCCCCACACTAGGCTGATTTGACCCGCTCAACAGGTAGCGCCCGGGACGCTGCTCGCGATCGACTATGGCCTTTATTGCAAGCATCAGATCTGGGGCCCTTTGCACCTCGTCGATGAGCGCGCCGCGATCGCCTAAATCCTCCAGGAACCCCTCCGGGTCCTCGATCGCAGCCTGCCTCATATCTCGATCATCCAAAGTGCGTCGCGAAAAACCAAGCTCAGCGGCAATTTCCTGGCAAAGGGTGCTTTTCCCGACCTGTCGGGCTCCCATGACCGCAACAACAGGGTAAAGGCTCAGGTCCTCCATGATTGTTCCATGAAGGGATCGCGGGTAGCGGCTAATTGCGTCCGGCATAGGTTAACATTATATTGCCTTTTGTCGGTCAATATAACGTTGGAGATATGGAATGGCAAACGCATATTCCTTGGACGATCTGATCGACTTTCTCGATCATGCGGGTGATCGGGGTCTCATGCCAGCCGCGACCGCTCAAGCGTTGGCGGTTGCAACTCGGAACGTACTCGGTGTCCTCGGTGACCAAGAGAAGGACAATCTGAGCGATCAAGACATCGACTCCGTCATCAAGCGGTTCAATAACAAGCGTGCGAAGGACTTCAGCCCAACGTCGCTGAAGGAATACGGTCGCCGTGTGCACAAGGCAGTTGAGCTGTTCCTCGCGTGGCGCGAAGATCCGGCGAACTTCTCCGTAAAGACACGGGCAACAGCCAGCCCGCGAAAGAAGGAGAAGGGCAAGAGTTCAGGGTCGCAGCAGCCTGACACCGAGCTTGACCAGCACGATCAGCAACAGACGACACCGGGGACCTATCGCTCCGCAATTCCAGTTCGTCCTGGAGTGGTAGTCACGCTTGCGAATGTTCCTTATGACCTTACCAAAGCCGAAGCGGAACGACTTGCCGGCTTCGTGCGGATGCTTGCGATTGAGTCCTAGCAATTCCGTGGAACGGCCGAAGAGGGCTCATATCGAAGCCGCCGCCTAACGAACGTTGCAGCTGACAAGGCAGCTGCGGGCTGCGCGCGGCTCTGCCGCGCGCTCTTACTTGATTCCCTTGCAGCTGAGCTTGGGCGTTACGCGGATGCATCAGCCACAACCGCATCTATGGAAACTCCATTGTGGGCACAAGTCCCCGAGACGATTGAGAGTTACGCGAAAACGACTGCGATCCTGGTCGGCGGCGCCTGGGCCCTTTATCGCTTTGGCCTGACGCGCGAACGTGAACCTGCGCTTGCGTTCGATATCCAGCACTCAGTCAAAGCAACTGGCGAGGGACCGCGACTAGTCGCCTTCGATGTCGCAGTTACAAACAAATCGAAGGTCAAGTTGGCCGCCGGCTCCACTCGCCCGGCGTACAAAGATTCACTCGAGCAACTCAACTACCCGGTGAGCCTGCTCCTCCGTCCTGTGAACGGTCTGGGCAAGCACGGGACGTCGATTCGGTGGTTTGATGGAGGCGAGCCCAGTCCGCGGTCGGACGATATTGAGCTCGACCTACTCAATGACTATCTCGCAGATATAGATAGCGATTTCTATATGGAACCAGGCGAGACCTATCAGCTCAGCGCGATAGTATTTCTCGAGCCTGGGACGTACGTCGCAATGGTCACGTTTATCGGCGAACGCATGCCGGATGACTTCTGGCGACGTACAACGGTCGTGCGAATCGAGTGATTTTGCGAGCGCCTTTGCGCCGCACCGCCTAGTCAAGCTGCGAACGGGCCATGTAAGAGCGAATGCGAAGCATTCGCACTGGACTTCCGCCGCGCCCGTGGACACGGAGTTTACGCTGCGAGGCGGAGTGCTTCGTAGCGTGCCGGGCTGATCGAGCCTAAGCTCGTGTGTCGCCGTTGGCGATCGTACCAGACCTCAATGAACTCGAACAGGGCGGCGTGCGCCGCCGCGTGGGTCGCAAATGGCGCGGGACTGAGCAGCTCGTGCTCGAGCGTCGCAAAGAAGCTCTCCGCCACCGCATTGTCCCAGCAGTCGCCTTTGGCGCTCCTGCTCTGCACAAAACCATGATGCGTGAGCTCCGCCCGGTACGCCGCACTCGCGTATTGACTGCCCCGATCCCAGTGCACGATGAGACCAGGCGCCGGTTGACGATGCTGGATGGCCATGCGCCGCGCGCGGAGGGGCAGCGACGTCGCCAGCGTGTCGTCCATCGCCCAGCCGACGACCCGCCGGCTCGCGAGGTCGAGCAGCAGCGCCAAATAGAGATGCCCGGCGCGGGTCGGCACGTACGTGATGTCACTCACCCAGGCCCGCGCACTCGCGGGGCGCTGGAGCGCGGCGTAGAAGCCGCTCGGACTGACACCGAGCGCCGCACACATCAGCGAGACCGGGAAGCGATGCCGCTCCCGTGCAATCGCAGCGTACTTGTCGCTCATCGCGACTCCCTCGCGAAGTACGCCACCGCCCGTTTTAGGAAATCCAGCTCCTGCTGCAGTCGCGCGTTCTCCCGCTGCAACCGCCGGAGCTCCTCCTGGTCCGACGGCAATCGACCGTGCCCAGGAAAGACATCCGTTGCCCTCCGCGAGCGATGCGGTGCGCATCCGCGCCACAGGCGACCAGTCGATCTCCGAGTGCTCGTACTAACCGGCCATCACATCGGTCTGATGCAGCGCTCGGCCGTCCAACCCGGATGCCACCTCACGCGCTGAGCCACACCCGCGCCGCCACGAGCACCAGGAACACCGCGAACGATCTCTTGACCGTGACGGGGTCGAGCCCCTGCGCGAAACGGGCGCCGAAGTAGGCGCCGATGAAGAGCCCGAGCGCGATCAACACCCCCGCGGCGATGTCGATGTGGCCGTTCCGGTAATACTCCCACGCGCCGAGCGCGCCAACCGGCAGCAGCAACGCGGCGAGCGACGTCCCCGTCGCGGTGGAAGGCGACATCCTGGCGATGAGCATCAGAGCCGGCACGATGAGAATGCCGCCCCCGATACCGAACAATCCCGAGAGCAGTCCTGCCGCGAGCCCGATGGCGAGATAGAGAAGTGACATGGCCTGCATGGTGTCGTCTTGATCGCGGCCGCGCAACCGCCGTGACGCAGCGCACATCGGTACGGCTTCCATCGCGTCCGGTGCCGGACTAGCATTCGCCAGGACCGCAGCCCCTCGCTCCCGACCTCCATTCGATGCTGAGCCCGTCATCGATCGCCTTCCTCAAGCGCCTGCTCGACACTCCGGCTCCCTCGGGTTTCGAGACCGCCGCGGCCCGCGTGTGGCGTGCAGAAGCCGAGTCCTTTGCCGACAAGGTGAGCGCCGACGTGGCCGGCAACAGCATAGCGGAGGTGAACCCCGGCGGCTCGCCGACCGTCATGCTCGATGGCCACATCGACGAGATCGGCGTCATCGTCCAATACATCGACGATGACGGCTACGTCTACATCTCGCCGATCGGGGGATGGGACGCGCAGGTGCTCGTCGGCCAGCGCATTCGTTTCGTCGGCAATGACGGCGACGTCCTCGGCGTCGTCGGAAAGAAGCCCGTTCATCTGATGAAGACGGACGATCGCGAGCACGCCAGCAAGTTCACCGATCTGTGGGTCGACATCGGCGCGACGAAGCGCGAGGAGGCGGAGAGCCGCCTCAGCGTCGGCGATCCTGGGGTGATCGACTCCCGCACCCTCGACTTCCCGAACAACCGTCTCGTCTCCCGTTCGATCGACGACCGCATCGGCGCGTTCATCGTGCTCGAGGCGCTGCGTCGCTACGCGGAGAAGCCGGGCGCCGCCCGCGTCGTCGCGGCGGCCACGTCGCAGGAGGAGATCGCGTGGCACGGGGGTGGCGCCCTGGTGTGTGCCCACTGCATCAACCCGCAGATCGCGCTCGTCGTCGACGTCACCTTCGCCACCGATCACCCGAACATCGAGAAGAAGGAGATCGGCGAGCACAGGATGGGAAGTGGCCCGATCCTGAGTCGCGGCGCGCTCATCTCGCCCGTCGTGCACTCGATGCTCCGCGAGACAGCAAAGAAGCACAAGATCGCGCACACCGTGCACGCGGTCGGTCGCGAGACCTCCACCAACGCCGACGCGATCCACATCGCCCGCGAGGGGGTCGCCACGGCGCTCGTGTCGATCCCGAACCGCTACATGCACTCGCCCAATGAGATGGTCTCGCTGGACGACGTCGACAACGCGGCCACGCTGATCGCGGAGTTCTGTAAGACGGTGACTGCCAAGACCGACCTCACGGCGCGATAGCGTCCGGTTGAAGGTCGATCTACTTCGCGGGGGATCGGCGCGCCGTGCGGCCGAGTGCGTAGACGGCTGTCGCCTGGACGTCCTCGTCCTTGTCCTGCTGTAGCGCTCTGAGCGTCGCGATCGCCTCGGGCGTGCGCGCCTCGGCGAGCCCCTGCACGGCCGCGACGCGCAGCGCCACCGGCTTCTTGCGGAACAGCCCGCGATTGGCTTCCGCCGTCGCGATCAGGCGGTCTACCGCGTCGCCCGTCGCCAAGCGACCGAGGGCGATCAGGTAAGCCGCCGACACTTCGTCGTCCTTCTCGTCGTCGAGTGCGCGCAGCAGCATCGCAGCGGTGCGGACGTCCTTTCGCTGCACGAGCGCCGCGGCCGCGGCGATGCGGATCTGCGGCGCGCGGTCCTTGAACGCGTCCTGAATCGTCTGCATCGCCCTGGTCGTGCCAAGCCGCATGAGTGAAATCGTCGCGGCATGACGCACGCGCTCGTCGTCGTGATGCAGCAGGTCGCTGAGCGGCTTCTCCGCCGCCACTGCTTGCATCTCGCCGAGCAGTGTCGCTGCGGTTCTCGCCACGTGCCAGCGTGGATCGCCGAGCATGCCGATCAACGTCGGCACGCCGGCCGGAAGCCTGGTCAGTGCGTCGAAGTACACGGCACGCGCTTCGCGCGCTCCACCGGTGCCGAGCTGCTCGATCAGTGCATCGGCGCCCGCGTCGCCGGCGCGGGTGAGCACGGCGACATAATCGTCGCGGCGATCCGGGGCGAGCGCCAGCTCGGCCGCGACGGCCTGCAACACGCCGGAGCTCGCCAGCCGCGTCACGGCGAGCGAGAGCGCGCGCTTGATCTCGAGCTCCTCGATCTCGCGCTCGCGGCGCACGATGCGATGGAAGGTGTCGCTCGCGAGCGCCGACTTGCCGTCGTGCGCTGCGTCCTCGGCAGCTCGCGCGAGCTCGTCGATCACGGCCAGAAGGCGACGGGGATCCGTCTCCGTGTCGAGACGCTCGAGGAGCTCGGCCGGCGTCGCGGGCCCGCGCGGCGGCTCGGGCACGGCACGCACCGAAACGGGCGCAGGCTGGGCGGCCGGGACGCTCGTCCGCGCCGGCGCGAGCGGATCGTCGACCACTTCGCCGAAGTCGATGTCAGGCAGCGCACCGCGCGGCAGGAATCGCACCGTCGGCCCTGGCGCGCTGCTAGGCTCGCCGCTCGGCACGGCAGCGAGCGTGCGCGCGGCACCCAGCAGATCCGCCGGCGTCGCGCCGACATCGACGACGATCGCGGCCACGCCGCGTGCCGTCATCCGCTCGGCAACCTCGGGCACGCCCGCCAGCGCCGGCGCGAGCGGCGCGCCGTTCGCCGTGATGTAGCCCGCGGCCAGCTCGAGCGTCGCGCCACTCCCCTTCGCGACCATCACGAGCGCGCGCAGCAATGCCTTCTGCTCATCCACGTTCGCCGGCTCGCGCACGAGCAGCCAGACGAGACGGGCGAAATGTCGCGCAATAGTGGTCGACTGATCCATATTGGAAGGTTACCGGTGTGCAACGAAAAATCCGCCATGGAGACGACGATCGGGGCGACTCGCGCGTGACGATTTGTTAGGATTCGAGCAGGACGCCAGTTGCCCTTTCCGTCGAACGCCATGCGCCTCGCCCTGATCGCCGTCGCTCTCCCGCTGTCGCTCGCCGCGTGTCGCACGTCGGAGCCACGTCCGGTGAGCGGGCCCGTGCCCGACAGCGGCCGCATCCGCCGCGACATCGCGTATCTCGCCGACGACCGGCTCGAGGGACGCGGGACCGGAACCGCCGGAAACGACAGCGCCGCTGCGTGGCTGACGCGACGGCATGTCGCGCTCGGCCTCGAGCCGCTGGAGATCGACACGTCGCGCGCCGAATGCCGCACGACGGCCGTCGCGCCGACGTGTCGCACGTTCCTCCAGCGATTCGTCGCCCGCGGGGCAGCGCTCGCGCACGCAGGGCAGGTGCACGGCGTGCCGACGCAAAACGTGGTCGCGCTGCTCCCCGGTCGAGATCCCGCGCTGCGCGGCGAGTACGTCGTCATCGGCGCGCACTTCGATCATCTCGGACGCTCGAGCGCTGCCGCCCTCGATCCAGAAGCGGGAAGCGCCATCCGCCATGGCGCCGACGACAACGCTTCAGGGACCGCGGCGGTTCTGGAGCTCGCGCGGCTGTTTGCCATGCAGCCGGCACGGCGCTCGATCCTCGTCGCACATTTCAGTGGCGAGGAGCTCGGTTTGCTCGGCTCGCAATGGCTCGTCGAGCACCCGCCCGTGCCGCTCGACAGCATCACCGCGATGGTGAACTTCGACATGGTCGGCCGCCTGCGGAACGACCGGCTCATCGTGTACGGAGTCGCCACGGCGCGCGAGCTTCCCGCCATTCTCGACTCCGCGAACGTCTCGCCCCGGCTGACCGTCAGTGCGCAGGGTGACGGCTTTGGCCCGTCGGACCACAGCTCGTTCTACGCGAAAGGAATTCCCGTGCTGCACTTCTTCACCGATCTGCACGAGGACTATCACCGCGCGACGGACGACGCGGAGAAGATCGATGCCGGCGGAGAAGCGCGTGTCGTCGCGCTGGCGGAGCGCGTGGTGCGCGCGATCGCTGACCGACCGTCCCGATTGACGGCGATTCGTACCGCCGCGCCCGCGCCGTCGATGAGCGGGCGCGAGGGGTCGAACGTCTACCTCGGCACCATTCCGGACATGAGCGGAGTGGGCGCCCTCGGCCTCCGCCTCAGCGGCGTGCGCGCCGGAAGCCCCGCCGATCTCGCGGGGCTGCGCGCCGGCGACGTCATCGTCGATTTCGGTGGCCGCGAGGTGAAGGATCTCTACAGCTACAGCGATGCACTGTATGCGCACAAGCCGGGCGATCGAGTGGACGTCATCTTCATGCGCGGCCGCGAGCGCCTGACGACGACCGTGACGCTGAGCAAGCGCGGCCAGTGAGCAGCGCAGCGCGCTGATGGCACTCACCGTCTGGTCGTCAGCGAAGTACACCTTTCCGTTGCCACGGGGGCATCGCTTTCCCGTAGAGAAGTATGCCATGCTCCGCGAGCGCGTGGTTGCGGAGGGAATCGTCGATGCCGATCACGTCTGCGATCCCGCCGGTGCGCCGGACGAGGTGCTTCGACTGGTGCACACGGACGACTACGTACGTCGCTTCGTCGGCGGCAGGCTGAGTGATGCGGAGATCCGTCGACTTGGATTCCCGTGGTCGCCGGCGTTGGTCGAGCGGTCGCGTCGTGCGGTGGGCGGGACGATTGCCGCATCGCGCCACGCGCTCACTCATGGAGTCGCGATGAACCTGGCCGGCGGCACACATCACGCCTTCCCCGATCACGGCGAGGGGTTCTGCGTGTTCAACGACGTCGCTATCGCGATTCGACTGCTGCGAGCTGAAGGAAAGATCCGGCGTGCTGCAGTGATCGATCTCGACGTGCACCAGGGGAACGGCACGCACGCCATCTTCGCCCAGGATCGCGACGTGTACACGTTCAGCATGCACGGGGGGAAGAACTATCCCTTTCACAAGGTCGCCGGCACGCTCGACGTGGAGCTCGACGACGGCACGGGCGACGACGTCTATCTCGATCGGCTCGGGAGCGCGCTCCCGGGCGTGCTCGCTGCCGCGTCGCCCGATCTCGTCGTCTACATCGCCGGCGCGGACCCGCACGAGGGTGATAAGCTCGGACGGTTGAAGCTCACCTTCGACGGCCTCGCACGCCGCGATGCGTACGTCCTCGAGCGGTGCCGGGAGGTTGGGCTGCCGGTGGCGATCGTGATCGGCGGTGGGTATGGGGCACGGATCGACGATACCGTCGCGGTGCACGTGCGGACGGCAGGCATTGCGGCGTACATGGATGCACCCCGAGGGTCGTGAGTGCGCGGACTGCCGTCAGGCCCATGACCGATGACAGCGGAGGGATTCTACTCGCGCCCCTTCCCTGCGGCGCCGCAACCGGGCACACTGCTGCCATGCCGCCCATTCCTCCTCCTCGCGCCGAGGGCTTCGCCTCTACGACCCCCGTCCCGTTGTACTGGGCCGAGTACGGCGATCCTGCCGCGCCGCCGGTCCTGCTGCTCCACGGGGGACCAGGCGCGAGCCACGAGTATCTGCTGCCGCAGATGCTCGCGCTCGCGGGCGAGCATCGGCTCGTCACCTACGATCAGCGCGGAGGCGGACGCTCGAAGCACGACGACGATCGCGCGACGATCGGCTGGCGAGATCAGGTTGCAGACGTCGCGCGCATGGCCGAGGAGCGCGGTATCGCGCCGCTGAACATCGTGGGGTACTCGTGGGGCGGGCTGCTCGCCATGCTCTACGCGATCGAGGCCGCAGGTGGTCGTGTCGCGCCCGCACCGGCGAGTCTCGCCCTGATCGATCCGGCGCCCGTGACGCGCACCTTTCGCGAGCAGTTCGAGCGCGAGTTCGCGCGACGCCAGGCGAGCCCGGAGATCGCTGCGCTGCGCGAGGAGCTCCAGCGGTCCGGGCTCCGCGAGCGGGATCCCGACGGCTACCGCCAGCGCACCTTCGAGCTGAGCGTTGCCGGCTACTTCGCCGACCCGCGCCGAGCACACGACCTCACCCCGTTCCGGGTGACCGGCCGCGTCCAGCAGTCGATCTGGCAATCGCTCGGCGATTACGACATACTGCCTGCGCTCGACGGGGTGAGTCTTCCGACGTTCATCGCCCACGGGCGCGAGGACCCGATTCCGCTCGCGTCGTCCGAGGCAGCGGCGCGTGCCCTCCGCACCAGGTGCGTCGTCCTTGATCACTGCGGCCACGTGCCGTATGTCGAGCAGCCCGAGTTGCTCTTCCGCCCACTGCTGGACTTTCTGCGCGAGACCGCTGTTCCATCTCCTCACGCCAGGTAATCGATCGTGGCCGACGAGATCGTCCAACCGCACATCGCAACGCTGGACTACGAAGGACGCCGCTTCAACGTCTCGTGCCGCATCGCCTTCGACGGCATCGAGTATGTCGGACGCCTCTGGTTCGCCGACGAGAGCTGGGACGACGGCGGACTTCCCGACCGCGGCGCGCTCCCCGGCCGCACGCGCGACGAGGTGCTGACCTTCGCCCGGCGACTCACGCAGCAGGACTTGCTGCTCCGCTATCGCCGCGCGCTGGCCGAAAAGCGGCGCTTCAGCGGCCTCCGCCGCGCCACCGACGAGATTCTCGGCAAGATCCGCTACCTCAATCAGGTGGCAATCTCGATGCGCGCCGGCCTGCTCGACGCCGAGGGCGCTGCAGCCGAGATCGACCTCACGGAGAAGCAGCTCCACGAGATCGTCGATCGGTTGAAGAACTACGCAGGGGTCGAAGGGTAGCCTGACCGGCCCGACCCCAGTACCTCGTACAGGGCACCAGTACCACGTACCAGGTACCGGTCCTGCATTCAAGCTTTCAGCATGGACCCCCGCACCGCCGCGCACGTCCTCACCCGGATCGCCGCTGCGCTCGAGCTCCGAGGGGAGAATCGCTACAAGATCCGCGCGTACGAGCAGGCGGCGCGCGCCCTTCTCGCGCTCGACACCGATGACCTCGGCACACTCGACCGCGCTGGTATGCTCGCTGCCACGCCCGGCATCGGGCCCGCGACCCTCTCCGTCCTGCGCGACCTGATCACCACTGGCGAGTCGCGCTATCTCGCGCAACTGCTCGACGACATCCCGCCTGGCTTGCTCGACCTGCTGCGGGTGCCCGGGCTCGCCACGGCGAAGATCCACCTCCTGCACCAGGAGCTCGGCGTCGATTCGGTGGATTCACTCGAGGAGGCGGCGCGCAGCGGACGGCTCATGAAGCTGAAGGGCTTCGGCCCGAAGACGGCTCAGCGCATCCTCAAGGGGATCGATCTGCTGCGCTCGTCGGGCTCCATGAAGCTGTATCATCACGCCGCGGCCGAGGGGCGGGCGCTGCTCGTCATGGTGCGCGCACATCCCGACGTCACGACCGCGGAGATCGGCGGTACGCTGCGGCGCGTGCGCGAGGTCATCGCCGACGTCGACATCGTCGCTGCCTGCGCGCGGGACCCGGGCAACGTCGCCGCGTCGTTCACGCGCGCACCGGGCGTGCGCGACGTCGAGCAGCTCGACGTCGCATCGCCGCGCATCACGTACGTCGACGGTACGCGACTCGATCTGCGCTGCGTTCCCGAAGAGGATTTCGCCGTCGCTCTCTGGCGCGCCACCGGCTCCGCCGAGCATGTCGGCGCCGTTGCCGAGCGACTCGGCGAGCGCGGCTTCACGATGCGCGGCGATCGCTTGCTCGACGCGCGCGAGCAACTGGTGCCCGTGAGCGACGAGACGATCATTTACGACCTGGCCGGCCTCGCCTTCGTCCCGCCAGAGATGCGCGAGGGCATCGGCGAGGTGGCGACGGCGGCCTCCGGCTCGCTTCCGCAGCTCCTCACACTCGGCGACATCCGCGGCGCGCTCCATTGCCACTCCACCTGGTCCGACGGCCGCGCAACGATCGGGGAGATGGCCGAGGCGGCGCGAGTGCGCGGTTGGAGCTACATCGGGATCAGCGATCACTCGCAGTCGGCATTCTACGCCGGCGGATTGTCGCGCGACAAGGTGGAGATGCAGCACGACGAGATCGACGAGCTGAACGCGCGCAATCCCGGCGTCCGCATCCTCAAGGGTGTCGAGGCGGACATCCTCGCCGACGGCACGCTCGACTACGATCCCTCGCTGCTCGATCGCTTCGACTTCGTCATCGGCTCGGTGCATTCGCGATTCGCCATGGACCGCGACGCCATGACTGCGCGCGTGCTCCGCGCTCTCGATGATCCCCATCTCACCATCCTCGGCCATCCCACGGGCCGCCTCCTGCTCTCGCGCGAGCCCTACGCGATCGACGTCGGCGCGGTGTTGGAGAAGGCCGCCGAGCACGACGTTGCGATCGAGCTCAACGCCGATCCGCACCGTCTCGACCTCGACTGGCGCTATCTTCCACGAGCGCGCGCGTTGGGGCTTCCGATCGAGATCGGCCCGGACGCGCATTCCACGAATGGGCTCGACAACATGGCGATCGGCGTCGGCATGGCGCGAAAGGCTGGCCTCACGCGGAACGACGTCCTGAACGCGCGCTCGGCGGACGACGTGCTGGCCTTCGCACGAGCGCGGCGCGCCGGAGCGTCCGGAGCACGGTGATGACGGCACGAAAGGCGGCAGCAAAGCAATCGAAGACAAGGCAATCGAGGGCAAAGCTGCCAAAGGCGACGGCACCCAGGGCCAGGCGACCCCGCGGCGGCGGCGCCCTTCAGGCGCAGGCGGACGTCGTGCTCGATCGGCTGCTCGCCGCCTACCCGAACGCGCACTGTGCGCTCGACTTCACGAACCCCTTCGAGCTCCTCTGCGCGACCATTTTGAGCGCCCAGTGCACCGACAAGCGGGTCAACATGGTGACGCCGGCGTTGTTCGCGCGTTATCCCAATGCCGCGGCGCTCGCCGCGGCGCGGCAGGAGGACGTGGAGGAGCTCATCAAGAGCACCGGCTTCTTCCGCAGCAAGGCGAAGAGTCTGATCGGCATGGCGCAGGCGCTGGTCGAGCGGCATGGCGGAGACGTGCCCGCCGACATGGACGCCCTCGTCGTGCTACCGGGTGTCGGCCGGAAGACGGCCAACGTGATCCTCGGCAATGCCTTCGGAAAGAACGAAGGGATCGTCGTGGACACGCATGTGACGCGATTGAGCAACCGGCTCGCTCTCACCAGCGAGACCGATGCGGCGAAGATCGAGCGGGCGCTGATGCCCCTCTTTCCGCGGGAGCAGTGGACCATGCTCTCGCATCTGTTGATCGAGCACGGCCGGCAGGTATGCGACGCACGCAAGCCGCGCTGTGGCGCATGTGTGCTGGTGGATGTTTGTCCCTCCGCGCTCGTCTGAGCGCACTTCTTCCCTCCCCCATGATCCGACTTCTTTCGCGCGCAACGGCGCACCGCTGCGCCTACTCGATTGCCGCTCTGGCTACCCTGGCGCTCGCCGCCTGCGCGTCCAATCCCGATCCCGAGCTCGTTCCCGACGAACCGGTGCGCATCGCGCCCCCGGAGGATCCGGTGAAGCCGGGCGACTGCCCGGAAGCGCTGCGCCGCGCTGCAGCCAAGGTGGACCTCCATGTCGATCGCCTGCCCGCGCCGCGCGCGTTCAATCCGTCACCGCTTCCCGTCGTCACGATGCCGGAAGCGGTGCGCAGAGCGAAGTACAACTCGGTGAAGATCACTGTGCTCGTCGATACACTCGGCCGGCCCGACATGCGCACCTTCAAGGTCGTGCGGTCGACGCATCCGTGGCTCGCGTCGAGCGTGAAATCGGCTGTTACGAAGTGGAAGTTCGAGCCGGCGATGCTCGCGGGGTGCAAGGTGCCGCGCCAGTTCGAGTGGGGCGCGACGTCGGGGAAGGCACCCAAGGCGTAGCGCTCCGACCTGTGCTATCTTGGGCGTATCCCCAGCTCGGAGCCTGCATTGACCAAGACTGCCACCTTCGAGACGAACCGCGGCACCATCACCGCGGAGCTCTACGACAAGGAAGCCCCCAGGACCGTCGAGAACTTCGAGAAGCTCGCGAACTCCGGCTTCTACGACGGCGTGAAGTTCCACCGCGTCATCCCGGACTTCGTCGTGCAGGGTGGCGATCCTCTCTCGCGCGATCTGCCCGACGGTCACCCACGCATCGGCACCGGCGGCCCTGGTTGGCAGATCAAGTGCGAGACCGCGGGCAATCCGCATAAGCACGAGGTCGGTGCGCTCTCGATGGCACACGCCGGCAAGGACACGGGGGGGAGCCAGTTCTTCATGGTGCTCTCCGAGGAGAACACGCGGCACCTCAACGGCGTGCACACGGTGTTCGGCAAGATCACCAACGGACTCGACGCGATGAAGCAGATCAAGAAGAACGACGTCATGACGAAGGTGCGTGTCTCATGAGCGCCCCGCATCCGGAAGACAAGTCGGCCGGCTTCACGGGCCTGATCCTCGGCTCGATCGCGATCTTTTTCATTCTCTTCGCGATCGTGCGTATCACGAACGCGCGGTACGCCAGGGAAGAGCGCGCGGCGGAGACGCCGGCGGCGGTGGCTCGTTAACGGGCCGACCAGTACCAAGTACTGGTCGGCGGTTCGCCAGTCACGAACCGAGTGCGCGCAGGAACCTCCCGGGCGCATTGAGGAATTCCCTCGTCAACACCACATGATCGAGCGCCTCGTACGCCACAACCTCCACCGGTGTGCGGTCGAAGCTGTAGATCGTCGCGCCGGGGAACGCGAGCAGCATCGGTGAGTGCGTGGCGATGACGAATTGCGCGGACTGCGCGAGCATGTCCTGCATCATCGCCATCAGCGCGAGCTGACTCTGGGGGCTGAGCGGGGCTTCGGGCTCGTCCAGCAGATAGAGCCCGCCCGGCACGAACCGCGATTCGAAGAGTCGCAGAAAGCTCTGCCCGTGCGAGTTGGCGTCGAGGTCCACACCGTATCGCCGCTCCATTTCGGCGAGCGACGCGTACTGCGGCCCCATCGCCAGCTGCTTCGCATAGGTCGAGCGCTCGGCATACTCGACCTCCAGCTCGGCAAGGCGCTGGAGGTGTTCGGCGCGCATAATCGCGAGCCGCTTCGCGAACCCGAAGAAATCCTCGGCACGCAGAAAGAAGCCGCGCGTCGTCCGCCGCGACCAGACGAGCTTGAGCGCACGCGCGAGCTCGCGCTGCGCGCCCAGGGTCGCATCCGCGTCCACGTCCGCGCTGCCGACGACCGGCAGCCGCGCCGCGGTGGCGATCCCCTCGAGCAAGGTGGACTTCCCCGAGCCGTTCTCGCCCACGAAGAACGTGACCGGACTGTCCAGCGACAACACGTCCAGCGCACGAATGACCGGCACCGAGAACGGAAACCGCGTCTCGTCCCCATCGCTGGATCGCCGGATTTCTCGAAGGAAGGGCATGGATGGCGTGAAGGCCGGACCAGTACAAGGTACATTACTACCTGCTACGGAACCCAATACTGGCCCAGCCTTCCTAACGCCAATGCTCCCCACCCGCGCCGACGCTCTCGCCCTGATGCACGAGTACACCGCCAGTGACTCGCTGCGAAAGCACATGCTCGCCGTGGAGGCCGTCATGCGCGCCTACGCCGAGCAACAGGGCGCCGACGTCGAGCGCTGGGGATTGACCGGCCTCATTCACGACTTCGATTACGAGCGCTACCCGAACGCGGTCCACTCTCCCACCGAGGAGCATCCCGCCGAGGGCGTGCGCATCCTCCGCGCGCGCGGTTGGCCGGAGGACATCCTCGAGGCGATCCTCGGCCACGCGCTCTACTCCGGTGTCCCACGTACGACACCGATGGCGAAGACACTGTTCGCCGTGGACGAGCTCACGGGGCTGATCACGGCGACGACGCTCGTGAAGCCCACACGCAGCGTGCACGACGTCGATACGCGCTCGGTGAGGAAGAAGATGAAGGACAAAGCCTTCGCGCGGGGGGTCAGCCGCGAGGACGTGCTGCTCGGTGCGAGCGAGCTCGGCGTCGATCTCGACAAGCACATCGCGTTCGTGATCGCGGCCATGCAACGCTCCGCCGAGTCGATTGGGCTCGCCGGTACCCCTGTTGCAGGTTGACGACCGTGCGTACCGGCTCAACAGTCCAGCACCCGGGGCCGTACATGGAATGACGTACCCCCACCGCCATGGTCGAGATTCTCGCGCCACCACCATCCGCGTTCATGCCGACGCCTCCTGAAGGCTCGAGCCGAGGCGCGGCCGGCGAGCGCGAGATCGTGATCGCGGCGCAAGGTGGGTCGGACGGCGCCTTTGCGGCGCTCGTGCGCATCCACCAGCGGCGGGCGTACGCCATCGTTCGCGCCATCGTGCTCTCGCACGAGGACGCGGAGGATGCGGTGCAGGAGGGCTTCCTCCACGCGCATCGCGCGCTCGACCGGTTTCGTCCCGATCAGCCGTTCGGGGCGTGGCTGTACCGGATCATGGCGAACGCCGCGCTCGACCTCGTACGCCGCCGCAAGGTGCGTGACGCGGACGAGCTGCCGGAGTCGGTACCCATACCCTTCCGTGATCCTGCGGAATCGGGCGAGCTTCGGGAGCGGTTACAGACAGCTCTCACCCACCTCACGGACCGGCAGCGTGCGGTCATCGTGATGCACGACGTGGAAGGCTTCACGCACGGGGAGATCGGGCGAACGCTCGGGATCCCGGAAGGAACCGCTCGATCCGATCTACACCATGCCCGCGCCGCGCTGCGGCGGCTCTTGCGGGACATCCGGAGCACACCATGACCAACGACCGCTGGACGTCGGGCGACGCCGAGCTGACGAATGCCCTCCGGGCGCTGTACGCGGCGCCCGCCGACGAGAGCTACTGGGACGCGCTCGAGGCGCGGATCCTGGCGCACGTCGCGCGCGGGCGCGAGGAGATGGTATGGTGGAGCGAGCTGGTCGACATGGCCCGCCCCGGCCTCGTCGCTGCCGCGGCCGTGATCCTCGCCGCGACGCTCGCCATGGCGCGCACGGAGCGGGACGAGACACGCAACGCCTACGCGAGCCTCATCACGGCCGCGCCGAGCAACGTCGAGACCGTGTCGCCCGTCGGCTCGGCGGGCGACGGTGACGTCGCCATGCACTATCTCCTCTCTCGCTAGGAAAGCGCATGCAGCGACCGAAACAGCAGGCGCTCGCCTTCCTTCTCGGCGCCGTTCTCGTCGGGGGAGTGCTCGGATTCTCCGCCGACCGCGTCTTCCGTCGCGACAACACGTCCGTCGCCGCCAAGCGCAAGGCGATGTACGACGACCTCGACCTTCGCCCCGAGCAGCGTGCGGCAATGGACTCGCTGCTCGACGCACGCAACTGTCAGTACGACGCGATCTTCAGCCCGCTCCGCCCTACCCTCGACTCGCTCAAGCAGGCGACGCGCGAGCGGATGAACCGCATTCTCACGGCGGAGCAGCGCGTGAAGCTCGAGGCACGCCGCCACGATCGCGACGCCAAGGACGAGGCCGAGCGCAAGCGGATCGAGGCGGCGTGCCGCAAGTGAACGGCGACGGCAGATGGCGCTGGTGGTTGGTCTTCATCGTTCAGCTTCTGGTACGCCGATCACCTTCACCCCTGCTCCGCGCGCCTGTCCGTACGAATCGGGTCGCCGGTCGCATGATGCTCACCTCGTGATCGTGAAGTCGAACGGCATCTGCACGCGCGTGCGGACCTTGCGGCCGCCTGCCTCCCCCGGAGTGAAGCGATAACGCGGCAGGACGCCGCGCACTGCCTGCGCGAACAGCTCGTGTGACGCGACGGGAATGCGCACGTCGTCCATCTCCACGCGACCGAGGGTGTCGACGACGAACTCGGCGACGACGTGGCCGGTGATGCCGGCGCTCTGCAGCGAGATCGGATAGCGCGGGACGATCGGCGCACCGAGCAGACGCGGGAGACGATCGACGAGATGCTCCGGCACCGCCTCGCCGCCGGCGCCGAACCTACCGCCACCGAGAGCGAGAGCATCGGCGCCGATCGGCGTCGCACCTGGAGCGCCGATGCGCAGGTCATCATGGGCGACGGTGCCGACATCGATCGGCGGAAAATCGGGAGGCACGACGTCCACACCGATCGTGGGGGCCGCCGGCAGGCCGGCCTCGGTGCCGGAGCTTCGTGCAGGCGTATGCTCACCGCGGCCCGGCATGGGGACGGCCGGTGTCGTCCAAACCGGCCGCTCCTGCACGGGTGAGCTCGTTGCGGTTACCGGGCGCGTCACCGCGAGTGCGACCGCGGCGGCGATGAGCGCACCGTGCACGAGCGCGCTGGTAATGGTGCCGCCGGTGCGGCGTTGGTGCGTGGCGCGCGACTCCAGCAGGACGTCGAACATATCGTTCCTCCGGTGAGTGAGTGAAGTGCATCACGTCACCGGCGAGGATACGACCCGCGTCTTAGGCCCTCGTGAGCGCCGGATTATTCGTCGCCGAAGGTTGGATGACGGCTGGCTGAGTGGCAGATGAGGAAACGATGAAGGGAGCGCCGGCTCGGACCGGCCCTCCCCTCATCGTTCGACTGCCCGCCGGTCAGGCGTTGCGGTCGATGTCGCTCTCGGTCTCGCCGATCTTCCGCTGGGCCTTCCCCTCAACTTCCTTGGCCTTCCCCTTGAGCTGCTCGCTCGTGTCGCCGGTCAGTCCGCCGACCGCATTGCGAGCCTTACCCTGGACTTCCTTCGCCGCGCCCTTGACCTGGTTCTCGAGGCCATCCGTGCCGAGATCATCTGCCATGGTTGTATCCCTCCGGGTGTGAAAGTCGACGTTCGCTGTATCCCGGGGTAAGGCAATGGGTGTGCCGACGATTGCTCGGTCTTGCGAAGATATATCGCACGATATATCGTCATCGTGAACGATATATCTCGGAGGGCAGTCATGTTTCGGTTCTACGGGCAGTGCGGCCACCCCGGTAGCGCGCGGGCCAAGTGGGGGTGGGACGCCAGCTTCATGAGCGGCTTCTTTGGCGCCGAAGGGCGTCCCAGAGGGCGCTGGCGAGGGGGACGGATGTTCGAGCAGGGGGACCTGCGCTTCGTCATCCTCCGCCTGTTGGAGGACAAGCCGCGCCACGGCTACGAGATCATCAAGGCGCTCGAGGAGCGCTTCGGTGGGGCGTACGTGCCGAGCCCCGGGGTCGTCTATCCGACGCTCCAGCTCCTCGAGGATCTGGGCTATGCTCGCGTCGTCCCCGAGTCGGAGGGGAAGAAGACCTACGAGATCACCGACACCGGCCGAGCATATCTGGCCGAGAACCGTGACACGGTGGACTCGATCTTCGAGCGGATCAGTCGGCTGATGGGCCATTTTCTCGACGAGCCGATGACCGAGGTACACGGCGCTTTCCGGCGCGTGGGCAAGGCGACCTATTCCCGGGCAACGGATGCTGTGCAGAACCCGGCGGTGCTGAAGCAGATCGTCGAGGTCCTCGACCGGGCGGCCCGCGAGATCGAGGCGATCGCCCGGTAGAGCGCTCAGCCGGGCGAGACGAGGGCAGGTCGATGGGCCGTTTGGCCTGCGTTGCGGGGCTCAGGTGCATATGTTGAAGTGGGCCGGAGGCGTACGCGTCTCCGGCCCGCGCCGTTCCACCGGCGACGATTTGGTCAGCCCCCACTCTCTTCGATGTCGCTCGAAACAGGGAATTCCCCCATAGAGCCCGCCGCACATGCGCCCGCGACCGGGAAGCGGCTCGTCGTCCTCACTCTCACCGCACTGGGCGTCGTCTACGGCGACATTGGGACGAGCCCGCTGTACGCCTTCCGTGAGTGCTTCCGCCCGGAATACGGCATCCATCCGGAGCCGGGCAACATCCTGGGCGTGCTGGCGCTGATCCTCTGGTCGCTCGTCCTCGTCGTCAGCGTCAAATACATCGTCTTCATCCTGCGCGCCGACAATCGGGGCGAGGGGGGGATCCTGGCGCTCCTCGCCCTTCTGCTGCAGCACGGTCGACGCAGCGCCGACAAGCGGCGACGGCTCATGCTCGTGGCGCTCGGGCTGTTCGGCGCGGCGCTACTCTATGGTGACGGCGTGATCACGCCCGCGATCTCGGTGCTCTCGGCCGTGGAAGGGCTCGAGGTGGTGACGCCGCGGATGACGCCGTTCGTCGTGCCGATCACGGTGGTGATCCTGTTCGCGCTGTTCATGGTGCAGCGCAGCGGCACGGCGCGCGTCGGCATCGCGTTCGGGCCGACGATGCTGCTCTGGTTTCTCACCATTGCCGGACTCGGCCTTCGGTCGATAGCGCAGACGCCGTCGGTGCTCGCGGCGGTGCACCCCTCGTATGCCGTGCAGTTCTTCCGCGAGCATGGCAGGGCCGGGTTCCTCACGCTGGGGGCGGTCGTGCTGTGCGTGACCGGCGCCGAAGCGCTGTACGCCGACATGGGGCACTTTGGGAAGCGGCCCATTCGTATCGCCTGGTTCGGCGTCGTCCTGCCCGCGCTGGTGCTCAACTACTTCGGCCAGGGCGCGCTGTTGCTGCGCGTCCCGGGCGCGGCGGAGAATCCCTTCTACCTGCTGGCCTCGCCGGCGCTGCAGCTCCCCCTGCTCTTCATCGCGACTGCAGCCGCGGTGATCGCGTCGCAGGCGCTCATCTCGGGTGCATTCTCGCTGACGCAGCAGAGCATCCAGCTCGGCTACTCGCCACGCATGCAGATCATTCACACGTCCAAATCGGAGGCGGGGCAGATCTTCATCCCCGAGATCAACAAGGCGTTGGTGGTTGGCTGCCTGCTTCTCGTCCTCGCCTTCAAGAGCTCGAGCGCGCTGAGCGCCGCGTACGGCATCGCCGTCACGGGGACGATGGCGATCACGACACTGCTCTTCGCCGTCGTGGCGCGCACGCGGTGGCATTGGTCGCTGCTGCACGTCGGCGTCATCACCGCAGCGTTCCTGTTCGTCGATCTCTCGTTCCTGCTCGCCAACGCCGTGAAGATCGAGCATGGTGGCTGGGTGCCGATCGTGATCGCCGGCGGTGTGTACACGCTGATGAGCACGTGGAAGCGCGGCCGCACGGCGCTCAACGAGATCCAGGCCAAGGGCGCGCTTCCGCTCGACACCTTCCTCGGCAGCATCGTGAAGAATCCGCCGGTGCGGGTGCGCGGCACGGCGGTGTTCATGACGTCGAGCCCCGATGGCGTGCCGGTGGTGCTGCTGCATCACCTCAAGCACAACAAGATGCTCCACGAGACCGTGGTGTTGCTCAGCGTGCAGACGCGCGGCATCCCGGAGGTCCGTCCGGAGCAGGCGTTGACGTTCGAGCCGTTGGGGGAGGGCTTCTATCGCGTCATCGCGAACTACGGCTTCATGCAGCACCCGAACATCCCCGAGATTCTCGCGATGGCCGCGGCGCGCGGCGTCCCCGTGCCACCGATGGACACGTCGTACTATCTCGGGCGCGAGCGGCTGGTTCTCACGGGCCAATCACGTTTGTCGCGCTGGCGAAAGTCGCTCTTCGCGCTCATGTCGCGCAACGCGCGTTCGGCGACGGAGTTCTTCCATATCCCGCCGAACCGGGTGGTGGAGCTCGGAGCGCAAATCGAGTTCTGAGAACCATGAATCATTGCTGCACCAGCGAGACGGTCCTGGCCGTCCGCCGAGCTACGGTTCACGGTCTCACGGTCTCACGGTCTCACGGTCTCACGGTCTCACGGTCTCACGGTCTCACGGT
>CAYTKA010000052.1:21638-24283 GCA_964438255.1 uncultured Gemmatimonadaceae bacterium
CTCACGGCGAAGGGCACACCGAAAACAGGTTCGGTGTGCCCTTCATGTGCTCTCCTCTGTGCTATACCGCGTTACTGGCTCACGGTCCTACATCGACGTGGACTGCACCCTCGCCGCCTGCACCGCCTTCGCTGCCTTTGCTGCCTTCGCTGCCTTGTCGGCGCTGGCCGCCGCGTTCTGTGGCTGGTCCAACGACCAGTCGACATCGAGCTGGATCGCCGGGATCTCGACGTTCATGAGCGCGTCCGGCAGGTCGCGGAGCAGATGATCGAGCTCGGGACGAATCCGCTCGAGCTGAATCCCAGCTTCGTGCAGCCCCTCCTCGATCTGCGGGCCGAGGTCCAGGTGTATCCCGCCTCTCGGAAAGGCTCGCACATGCGGCATCACCTGGAGCGGCGCCATCGGGGGCATGGGAGCCATCGGCGGGAATGCACCGATTCCTCCGAAGATCATCGTGCGGCTGTTGCGCGGGAGATCACCGGCCCGCGCGACTTTCATCGTGACGTCGCGGAACTGACCATTCGAGTACACGCGCAACGTGACGTCGCTCCCGATCTTGAGCTGCGAGATCTCGCGCTGAAGACGCTGTGCCTTCGCCGTGCTCAGGTAGCGGTCGCCGGCGTCCTCACGTGCCACGCGGAGGTTCACGCCATTGATCGCCGCGATGCGACTCCCCTCCTCGAGGCCGGCGCGCTCCGCCGGCGTGGAATCCGCCACCGAGATCACGAGCACGCCGAGTGTGTCGCGGCGGCTGCCCGTGCCGCCGAAGCTGAAGCCGAGCGCAGGGCGATCCTCCCACTCGGCGCGTGCGGTGCGCAACACGCCGCGGCGGCGGAAGAGCGAGTCGGAGTCCGCCGTCTTGATGTGCATCGTCTGCGTACGTCCGTCACGGTACACGCGAAGCTCTACGTCGTCACCCGGCTTCACCTTCGCGAGCTCGCGCGTGAGGCGGCGCGTGAGCGAACCGGAGAGCTCGGCATCCTCGACATCCGCGGCGTTGGCGCGGAGGCTCACGCCATTGATCGCCGCCAAACGATTGCCCTCCTCGAGTCCGGCGTGCTCGGCGGGACTGTCCCTCGTGATCGACGTGATCATGAGGCCGAGCGTGTCGCGCAGCGTGCCGGTCGCGGCCGTGCCAACGCCGAGCGCAGCACGATGTTCCTCCTGGAACGCGCGCTCGACGGTGCCGCGCGCGATGCGCGTCTCCGGGCCGTCGACATAGACCTGCGCGACCGCCGGGAGTGCGGCGAACACCGCGGTCGCCGCGACCGTCAGAACCTGTAAGTGTCTCATGGGGAATCCTCGGGTACGGTGGATCGGTCACCAGGTCTGACACAGGGGGCGGCGAAAAGGGTTTGCCGGACTCCCTTCCGGTACGCCCCCCCTTGCTGGATTTACCATATTCCTGTCATGGCCACTACCTCTGCTCCCCATACGCCCGGCGGCAGCGCGTCCCCGCCCCCCGACCTCGACGCGTTCGTCCACCATTGGCAGGACGAAGCGGACGCCGCGTACCTCTACCGCGTGCTCGCTGACGCCGAGCACGACGCGGCGAAGCAGGACGTCTATCGCCGGCTTGCTGCCGTGGAAGATCGGCACGTCGAGATCTGGGCGGCGCTGCTCGCGCAGCATGGGCGTCCGGTGCGCACACATCGGCCCACGGCGCGCACGCGCTTGCTCGCTTTCCTCGGCCGCCGCTTCGGCCCCGGCTTCCTCCTCCCGATGCTGCTCGCCGAGGAGGGACGCGAGGTGAAGGGATACCTCGACATGCACCGTATGACCGGCCGCGGCGTGGCCGGTCGCGACGAGGCGCTCGTGCTCGCCAAGGAGTCGGCCGAGCATGCCGAGGAGCTGAACAACATCGCTGGTCGCACCGGGGAACCGTGGCACAAGACGGGAGCCGGCGGATTTCTGCGCAACTTGGTGTACGGATTCAACGACGGGCTCACGGCGAACTTCGGACTCGTCGCCGGTGTGCTCGGCGCGTCCGGTGCGGGCGCGGCAGTGCAGTATCATCACGTGATCGTCGCCGGTGTGGCGGGCCTCATCGCCGACGCACTGTCGATGGGCTCGAGCGGCTATCTCGCGGCGCAGAGCGAGCGCGAGGTGTATGCGCACGAGATCGCGATGGAGCGGGACGAGATCGCCTTGATGCCCGAGGTCGAGCGTGACGAGCTTGCCCTGATCTACCAGGCGAAGGGGATGGACGCCGACTCCGCGCGTCGCATCGCGACGCAGGTGATGGCCGATCCGGAGAAGATGCTTGCCGAGCAGGTGCAGGAGGAGCTCGGCATCGGCGAGGCAGCGTCGTCGCCGCTGCGTGAGGGGTGGATCACCGGGATGGCGACGGCGGTGGGCGCGCTGATCCCTGTGTTGCCGTTCTTCCTGTTCGCCGGCCGTACGGCGGCGATCGTCGCATTCGCGATCTCGATGCTCTCACACTGGCTCGTCGGCGCAGCGCGATCGGTATTCACGGGCCGCAGTGTGTTCCGCTCCGGTCTCGACATGTTCGTCGTCGGGCTCGGCGTGGCGGTGGTCGGGTACTTCGTGGGAGAGTGGGTGGCAAAGCTGTTGTGAACCGTGGCGGACCGTCGGACAGTCGGACAGTCGGACAGTCGGACAGTCGGACAGTCGGACAGTCGGAC
>CAYTKA010000053.1:0-23638 GCA_964438255.1 uncultured Gemmatimonadaceae bacterium
TTCAAAGGAGCGGGCGGCAACAAGGCGATGGTCCTCGGCGATCTCGTGCTCACGAACGACGAGGTCGGGCCGGTGATGCAGCGTCTCCAGGAAGGCGGCATCTCACAGACCGCGGTGCATAACCACGTGCTCGGCGAAAACCCCCGGGTGATGTACATGCACATCATGGCCGACGGCGATCGCGCCAAGATCGCGGAGACGTTGCGGACGGCCCTCGGCGAATCGAAGACGCCGATGACGATGGCCGCGCCGGCCGCGCCTAACGCGCCGATCGATCTCGACACCGCGGCGGTCGCTCATGCCCTCGGCTACGCCGGCAAGGTCAACGGCGGCGTGTATCAGGTGAGCGTCCCCCGCGCTGAACGCATCATCGACATGGGACAGGAGGTTCCGGCGTCGATGGGTGTTGCCACGGCGATCAATTTCCAGCCCACCGGCGGCGGCAAGGCGGCCACCACCGGCGACTTCGTGTTGATCGGCAGCGAGGTGAATCCGGTGCTGCGCACGTTGCGCGAGCATGGCATTCAGGTCACGGCGATACACAGCCACATGCTGCAGGAGAGCCCGCGGCTGTTCTTCATGCATTTCTGGGCGAACGACGACGCGACCAAGCTCGCCGCAGGACTCCACGCGGCGCTCGCCCATACCAACGCCAAGCACAAGTGAGGCCCGGGCGGCGGTAGCTGTGGCGGGAATCGGAACGGCCAGCGATTCCCGCCGGACGCGTGTACGGGCCTTCTTTGGCCTGACGCCGGAGCTCATTGCCGTGTCGACGGCGATGCTGCTCATGAATCTCGGCGAGAATCTCTGGCGGCGCTTCCTGCCCAAGTACCTCCAGAGTCTCGGCGCGCCGATCGCGGCGATCGGACTCTTTGGAACGGCCGAGGATTTCCTCGATGGTGTCTATCAGTATCCGGGAGGTTGGATAGCCGACCGCTACGGGCGTCGCGCGGCACTTCTGTTGTTCGTATCGCTCACGATCCTTGGCTACGTTCTCTTCGCGGTGCTCCCGAGCTGGCCGGTCGCGTTCGCTGCCCTCGCATTCGTCATGGCGTGGGACGCGATGGCCAGTCCCACCCTGTTCGCCGTCGTAGGCGACGCACTGCCTCCCGAGAAGCGGACGATGGGGTTCACGGTACAGTCGATTCTGCGGCGCGTACCGATCGTCATTGCCCCAACGCTCGGCGGAGTCGCGATCGCCCGCTTGGGCCTGCGCGGGGGAGTGCGATTCGGGCTTGCTATCTCGATTGCCCTGGCGATGGTGACGCTCGTCGTCGCCGCCCGGCTGCGGATCCCGGTCGTCGCCGATGAGAAGACTATAAACGTTCGGCGGGTCTGGCATTCATTTCCGCAGTCGCTGCGCTGGCTCTTGGCGTCGGACATATTCATCCGCACCTGTGAGGGGACGGTGGACGTGTTTCTCGTCCTCTATGCCATCAACGTTGTGGGCATCAGCGCGCCGCAATTCGGCATTCTCGTCGCAGTGCAGGCAGCGACAGCGATGCTCGTCTACGTTCCCGCCGCGCGCATCGCGCAGTACACGGGAAAGAAGCCGTTCGTCATCGCCACGTTCTGCTGCTTCGCCTTGATGCCGCTCGCCGTCGTCTGGGCATCGACCTTCGGTTGGCTGATCGTCGCCTTCGTCATAGGCGGTTTGCGTGAGGTCGGCGAGCCGGCGCGCAAAGCGTTGATCATCGATTTGGCGCTTCCGTCGCTCCGTGCCCGAGTGGTGGGGTTGTATTATCTGGTGCGAAGTCTGACCATCGCGCCGGCGGCATTCATTGGAGGGCTGTTGTGGCGCCTCTCGCCGGAACTGCCGTTCTATATCGCGAGCGCGATCGGCGCCGGCGGTGTGCTGATGTTCGCCCGCACCGTTGACGAGCAACATGCGTAGTGTGGGCGCGCCTGTGCATCACCCCCTCCGTGCGCGGGCAGCGCTGGCCCTGGCCGGCGTGGTGCCCGGCATTGTTCTCGGGCAGACGTCTGCCCGCGGCGCGCCGCCGGTGCTGCGCACCGTCGCGGAGATCCCGCTGACCGGACCGGCGGTCCGGTTCGACTACCAAACTCTCGATACGCTGAGCAATCGGCTCTACATCGCGCACATGGACGCCGATCAGTTGGTCGTCGTCGACGTGGTGAAGCGGACCCTGTTGGCGACCTTGAACGGCTTCGATCGAGTGCATGGCGTGATTGTCGCGCCCGATGTCGGGCGTGTCTATGCCTCGGTCACCGGGCGTCACGACGTCGCCGAGGTGCCATCGTATACGTGCACCGATCCATCCGCTCGGTTGGCGACGTAGATCCGGTTCGTGGCGGGCGTGTAGGCGACCCCTTGTGGCTCGTGCAGCCCCACAACGGTCCGCAGCTACTTCGCGTTCTTGACGTCGACCACCTCGAGCGTGTTGTTCCCCAGCGCTGCCACGAACAGACGCTGGCCGGCGACATCGATGGCCATGTGATCGATGCGGCCCTGGACGTTAGGCATCGGCACCCTCGCGAGCAGACGAAGTGGCTCGGCTTGCTGAGCGAGGCCGGAAGCACTGAGCCACAGACAGCACGCACCAACCGCGGACCTCCACCACGTTCGCGTCGAGAGAAGAAGGCCCAAGTGACACGCGCCGCATGAAAACATCCGATACCGCTCTCCTCGGCGCTGGAGGCAATGCCCGAAACTAGCCTCATGTGAGGTGTCCATCAAACCGGGTCAACTCCAGTCAGCGCTACTAGGGCGTCAGCGCCCTCAAGCCGTTCGCGCCGTCAAAGTCAGCCGATCAGCAGACGCATGATATGATACGCCGTCGCGTGTGCCTCCTGGATGCGCGGGATGTACTGCGACGGGACCACGATCACGTGATCCGCCAGCTCTTCGGCCGCGATCCGCCCGCCATCGTAGCCCGTGAATGCGACCGTCAGCATCTGCCGCCGCCGCGCCTGCTCGAGCGCGGTGACCAGGTTGCGCGAGCTGCCGCTGGTCGAAAAGCCCACGGCGACGTCGGACGGACCGCCGTACGCGATGATTTGGCGTGCAAACACGACATCGGGGCCTACGTCGTTCATCAGCGCCGTGAGGATCGCTTCGTCCTCGCACAGGTCCAGCGCGCGTCGCGGCGAGAGCGCCGTCGCCGCGGGAGGAGCGCGTAGATCGGCCACGAGATCCGTCGCGTCCGTTGCCGAGCCGCCATTGCCGAACGCGAGCACCGTTCCGCCCGACTCGAGGCGCTGTCGAATGGCGTGAGCGGCAGCCCGGATGGCGTCGCCGCCGTCGTCCGTCAACGTGCGCGTGCGCAAAGTGTCGGTCTCGTCGGCCTTGGTCACCACGGATCTGGAGACGTCGCCCGCGAGTGCGGCGAGGTCGCGCGGCCGATCCGTGAGGAACGGATAGAGGAACGCCGAGGCTCCCGGCCCGATGTCGACCGCGCTCCGCGGCGGGCGGGCGGTGACGTGCTCCAGAAACACGTGCACGAGCTCCCAGAGCACGTGATACAACGTCTCGACCAGCTCCTGCCAGACGAACGGATCGTCTTGCGGCGACGGTGAGCAGAAGTCGAAGTCGGCGCCGGCGCGGTCGGTCGCGATCGTGAGACAGCCCCGGGCGCGCGCCGCCGCAACCACGGCCGCGAGCGGTGCGCACTCATCGCCGCCGTTCACGCCAAACGCGAAAACGATGTCGTGAGGCAGCGCGAGCGTGGCGAGGTGCCGCACCGGGTCGCCGGCATCGCTCGTGATTCCGAGCGCCGGCAGCGCGCGCTTTCCCACGATCACGGGGTGCACGAATTCCACCGCCACGTGCCGCACGTCGGAACGCGCCGCGGGCGACACGCCGATCGCGATCAGTCGCCCACCGGCGGCGAAACGATCGGCCATGCACGAGCAGAGCTCTGCAATCTGCCCGGCGCGTGCCGGGAAGAACGCATTGCTCGCGGCCGATCGTCGCGCCAGCATCGCTTCGATGCTAAGCGCGTTCACGCATCACATCGTCGCTGCGGACGCAGGTGCGGGTGCGGCCACGATCGGCGCGGCGGCACGCTCCGACGCCAAGGCATATGCCCGCGCGAATGCGTACATCACGATCGAATATCCGCCGATCATCAGCGCCCATTTGAGCACGAACAGCGGCTCGATCGCACCGATCTTCGGATGGCCGAACGCCTGATTGATCCAATCCAGACCTGTGCGTACGAGCACGGCACCCGCGGGCACCCATATCGCCGCGCGAATGCCGCCGAGCTGAAAGAGCGCCACGGCCGTCACCGCCATCGCGATCCAGAACAGCACCGGCGTCGATGGGAGCGCCGCGGTGGCGCCGAGCGTCGTCACCATGCCCGCCGTCGAGCCGGTCACGAGGCAGCAGGTACAACCAGTCGCCAGCGCCATGCCGCCGATCGCCGCGCCCGATGCGCCGGGCCGCGGCGACGGAAAGGCCCGCCAGAACGCGTAGCCTAACGCGGCGATGGATACT
Source organism: uncultured Gemmatimonadaceae bacterium (assembly GCA_964438255.1). Lineage (GTDB taxonomy): Bacteria > Gemmatimonadota > Gemmatimonadetes > Gemmatimonadales > Gemmatimonadaceae > AG11. The sequence goes on from CAYTKA010000053.1 coordinate 4,460, forward strand.
AGATACAGCGCGCCGCCCCACATCGTGATCGCGCTCCACGGAACGCGGCTGTTTCCCATGTCGCCGCCGGACATCATGTGTTGCGGCGCGAGCACCGCGGCGACGGCCATCACCGCGAAGGCGGCGATCGCGATCTGCGCCGAGCGTCGCTCGATCCGCAGCAAGCCGGCGATGACGAACGCGGCGCCGATGGCGACGAGCGCCGGCTGAACGACGGCCGCCGTCACGCCCAATCCGGCGAGCAGCACGATCTTCGCGATCATCGACGATGCGCCACAACTGCACGCCATGACACCGGCGGCGCCACCGAGCGCTGAGCGAGACGACGCGGACGACCTTGTCATCGGGGACACTCCTGACGGTTCTCTGTCGAGCAGCAGCTCACATCCAAGTTGAGATACCGCGCCTGGTGCGGCAAGTCGCCTCAGCTGGACAGGAGCGATGAACCAAGCGCGCTCAGCGCTCGCACGGCGGGCGCATCGGGCGCGAAAACGATCGGTGGTACGGCAGCGCGCTCGGCGCCGAGCACGCTCTCATCGAACGGAACCTCGGCGATCACCTCGATTCCATGTTCGTCACAGAACCGTCGGAGCGCCATGCTGTCTTCGCCGTCGCGAACCTTGTTCGCCACCCCGTGCACCCGGCCAACGCCCAGCTCGCGCGCGAGCTCGGCGATCCGGCGCGCCGTTTCCATGGACCGGTAATACGGCTCGATCACGACGAGAAAGCTCGAGACGTGTTTTCCGGTTCCGCGCGACAGGTGCTCGAGCCCAGCTTCCATGTCGACGACGATATCCCGCTCGTCACCGCTCTGCGCCACCAGCTCACCGATCAGGCCACGCACGGTGGCATGCGCCCGGCACATTCAACCGGCACCGCCGTGTCCCACGCGTCCCATCACGAGAAGCCGCACGTCGTCCGGCGCGGTGACACCGTAGTCGCGAATCAGTTGCTCGGGATCGGCGGCGAACACCGAGCGCTCGACCCCCTCGGCGTCGACACGCCGCTCGAACACGTCGCGCGGCATCGTCGCGATATCCTGCGCCGGACCAGCGGGCAGGCCGAGCATGAAGGCGAGGTTGGGATTGCTGTCAGCGTCGATCGCGAGCACCTGTCGCCCCTGACGCGCGAGCCAGCGCGCCAACGTGGCGGAGATTGTCGTTTTGCCGGTACCCCCCTTTCCCGCGACGGCGATTCGCATCGCGTGCATCATACGGCTTGCTCATCGGCCGCACCAGAGCGGCGCGTCGTCAATGGAGGGGCCGCCGGCAGCACCAGCGCACGCACGCGTTCCACCGCGTCACCGATCGCGGCGCGGACGGCGGGCGAGAGCTCCAGCGTCAAGTCGTTCAATCGTTCCGGCTCGCACGCCACCATCAGCACCTCGCGGGGGAGCGCGCCTAACGCGGCGGCCAGCCCGAGCGCCTGCACCGGCACCGCCGTGTGCATGTCGACATCCGACGCGGCCGGCAGCGATTCAACGCCAAAGGCGGAGACGGTACCCGGCGGCAATCCGCGTGTGGCGGCGTCGATGATGATCAGGCGCGCGTAGCCGTCCATGAGCGCCTGCACCAGTCGGATGCCGCCGGTACCCACGTCGACCAGATCGACCGCCGCGGCAAGCTCGGCATCGGCGGCGATGTGACGAAGCACTTCGACGCCGAAGCCGTCGTCTCCCCGCAGCACGTTTCCGAACCCCGCAACGAGAGTGTGGCAGGCCATCGGCTCCCCCCTTCACGCCCTCAGCGCTGCGCCTCCGTGCGGCAAGCTTCAGGCCGTCTACCGGCGAGCGCATCTGGATCGGAATTTGCCGCCTCGAAAGTCCGGTATCGATCCCCACAACGGAGCCGGCTCGATGACCACGATGCAACTATGGTGGCTGTCGCTTCTGATAGGTGGCGCCGTCGTCGTGGTCGTCGCTGTCCTGCTCCTCCTCATTATCATGGCGGCGAAACGGATCGATCGGCACGCGGCGGCGATATGGACGGTCGGTAAGGAGATCGCGGGTAACACGGTCTCGCTCCCCATGCTCGACCAGAGCGTCGGCGCGCTGCGCGGTGTCAGCCAGTCGCTGCGCCAGCTTCAGGCGGGCATCGAATCGTTCGAAAGGACGCTGGGTGGCCCGATGGATCGAGGCTGAGCCGTGCTCGTGCTGCGAACGCTCACGATCGTCTACGCCGCCGTGCTGGTGGCGGCATTGGCAACCGTGCTCACGTTCATTTTTGCGTACCTGTGGCGCATCGGAAGTGCGCTGTCACGCGTACGCGCGTCACTCGCTCGCGCCGCCGAACATACGCGCGCTTTGAAAGACGCGAGGATGCCACAGCCTCAGAGCATGAACGAGCACGTACGCGAGCTCGAAGACGCCGCCCGCGACATGATACGCGTGCGCGACGCGCTGGCTACCATCGTCAGGCACGGCCGGGAGAGCGCCGCGTGAGCGTCGACCCTGGCGCACGCGTGGCGATCGAGATCCTCTGGGGCGCGGGACTCTTCCTGGCGCTCATCGCCACGTTGGTCGTCTTGAAGGAATCGCTATTGGTGATCGGCGTTCTGCGGGACATTCATCATCTTGCCGGCTCGATCGACCAGGCGGCCGCCGCCATCGCGAGGAACGTCGAGCCCGTGTCCGCCATGAGAGCGGTGTCGGAGCGCGTGGAGCCTGTTGCCGGCGCTCTCGGTCGTGTGTCCCGCCCGCTCGCGCAGTGGACGGCGCTCGTGGAGCCGGAGCTCCGACGGTAGATGCCGATTCTCTTGACCGCGCTCACGGTCGGCGCCGCGACGGCCCTGCTCGCGCTGCTCATGCTGGGGCTACTGTTGATTCTGAAGCCGCTCGAGAGCATTCGCAGCCATCTCGAGCGCATCAACGCGGGCGTTCGTGCGATCGAGCGCGAAACCCAGAACGTGGCGCGCGTCACCAGCGGCGTGGAGGGCGCGTTGCTCGCCGTGGATGCTGCGCTGCGGCCGTTGGAGCCGCTGCTCGCCAACCAGGTCGCCGGCGCCGGACGCGTGCACCAGCGGTTGCATCATCTGTTCAGGAGATGACATGCCTTCCCAGATGATCACGGTGCCGGCCACCGCGCGGGTCGACCAGGCGCTGCCAAACGAGAAGAGCCGCGAGACACCGACACAATTCGGCAACGTCGCCGGCGCGACGATGGGCGAGCTGGCCGATCGCATCCACGCCACCAGCGGCAGCGCATTGACGGAAGGCCCGTTGTCGAAGGTCTACGCATTCTGGCTGTCGGGCATGAGCTGCGACGGCTGCACGATATCCGCCGTCGGTGCAACGGAGCCCTCGGTCGAAGAACTGCTCACCGGCGCGCTGCCGGGCATTCCGATCGTCGTGCTGCACCACTACGCGACGGCGATGGAGTCCGGTGACCATTTCACGGCGGAGCTGGAGCGCGCGGCGCGGGGCGAGCTCGACGCGCCCTTCGTCGTGATCTACGAAGGCTCGATCGCGGACGAGAATCTCACCGCCGACGGCGAGCCGTGGGCGGCGGAAGGCGCCCTGCCCCTGTGGAGCGCGGGCGAACAGCGGCGGCGCGTCGCCACGGCGGAGTGGGTGCGCCGCATGGCGCCGGGAGCGGCGGCGGTGATCGCCATCGGCACGTGCGCGAGCTGGGGCGGAATTCCCGCCGCGTATGGCAACGCCACCGGCGCGATGAGCGTGATGGACTTTCTCGGCAAAGAGTTTCGGAGCGCCTACGGCCTGCCGGTGATCAATGTCCCGGGTTGTGCGCCTACCGGGGACAACTTCACGGAAGTGGTCGCGATGCTCCTGCTCTTTCTCAATCGTCAGGCACCGCTGCCGGAGTTCGACGACCTGGGGCGGCCGTCGTGGCAGCTCGGCGACACGGTCCACCGCCACTGCCCGCGCGCCGGCTGGTACGAGGAGGGGACGTTCGCGAAGGAGTACGGCGAGAAGGAGTGCCTCGTCGAGATTGGCTGTTGGGGACCGGTGGTGCAGTGCAACATCACGGAACGCGGCGCGGTGGGTCACATGGGCGGCTGCATGGTCGCGGGCGGCGTGTGCATCGGCTGCACGATGCCTGGCTTTCCCGACAAGTTCACGCCGTTCTATAAGCGCCCGCCGGGATCCGCGGTGTCGGCGATGTTGTCGCGCTTCGTCGGCGCGGTGGTGCGGCCGCTGCGCCGATCCACCCAATTGGAGCGCAATCGCGAGATTCGCTGGCGCGATCGGGTGCCGAGCGGGTGGGCCATGGAATACGATACGGTCAGCACTACGCACAAGGTCATGGAATACTTCTACGACAAGCTGCAATACTTCGCCGCCGCGCGTCCGGGCCGCCAGCAGGCACACGAGCGATACCGCAGCGGCTGGGTGACGCCGGCCGAGCGCGCCTACGGCAAACACTGCCAAACGCTTCCCGAGGTACGCCAGCGCGAGCGCGAGCGGCAGCGGGAGCATGAGCGGGAGCGCGAGCGGGAGCGGTCGCGCCCGGAGTCCGGCCTTCTCGGCTGACGGCCAATGTGCTTCCATAATCTTCCGATCGAGTTCGACGCGAACGGCACGCCGCGGCTCACCGGCGGTCCGAACGCCTTCGCGTACGAGGCGAAGCCGATCGACCGGCAGCACATCGAAGAGCTCGTCCGTCGCAACCAACACGTTCGCGACTTCGACATCGATCCGGTCACGCGCGTCGCCGGTGCGCTCGCCTTTCACACCGTGGTCGATCTCGAGGCGCGCGCGGTGCGCGAGGCGAACTCCGTCGCCAGTCTTTTTCGCGGCTATGAGGTCATTCTCAAGGGGCGCGATCCGCGCGACGCGATGTTCATCTCCAGCCGCGTGTGCGGCGTGTGCGGCGGCGTGCATTCGGTGGCCTCGTCGCTGGCCATCGAGATGGCGTTTGGCATCACGCCGCCGCCCCTTGGGATCGCCCTGCGCAACATCCAGCTCGCGTTGGACTTCATGCTCGACAATCCGCTGCACCTGTACATCCTCGCCGGCCCGGATTACTCGCAGGTGGTGGTGCAGCGCACGAATCCGTCGTTATGGGAGCGGGCGCTCGAGACCGAAGCGCCGCACGGCGAGATCCACGGCCACAAGACGGTGGCCGACATGATGCGAGCGCTCAATCCGCTCACGGGCCAACTGTATCTCGAGGGGATTCAGATGACGCGCATCCCGCGCGAGGCCTACGCGATTCTCTACGGCAAGTATCCACATCCGCAAACGGTCGTCCCCGGCGGGCTCTCCACCACGGTGTCGCTCAAGGAGCTCAACGAGACCCACAATCGTATTTCGCGCGTGATCGATTACGGAAAACGCGGCGTCTTCTTCTGGGACGATCTCACGCAGTTCTTCTACGACGCCGACCCGAAGTACAAGGAGGTTGGGACACGCCGGAAGAATCTGATCGACAGCGGCATCTGGGACGACCCGTTCGCCTATGACGCCACCTACGCCAACGCCGCCGCGTGGGGCGAGCGGCGCTGGGGTACGCCCGGTGTCGTGGTCGACGGCGAGCTCGTGACGACCGATCTCCACCGGATCAACATGGGTCTGGAGGAGTTCGTCGAGCATTCGTATTACGACTCGTGGGAGAACGAAGGCTATCCGTACCCGCGCGATCCGGCCGGCAATCCGCTCTCCCCCAATCATCCCTGGAACAAGGAGACGAAGCCCGCGCCGTCGCACAAGCGCAGTTGGAAGGAGCGGTACACGTGGGACTCCTGTCCGCGCTGGGATCGTCAGCCGTTCGAGTGCGGCACGTATGCACGGATGTGGATCACCGCCGCCGCCAAGAAGCTCCCCCATACCCGCTTCATGCAGTCCACCGGCACCAGCCTCAAGCTCGACGTCCCGAAAACGCTCCTGCCGGCCATGGAGTTGGAATGGAAGATACCGACGGTCTGGAACGCTTTCGAACGCAACCGCAATCGCGCCTACCACATCGTCTACTCCATGCTCGTGGCCTATGAGAACCTTCTGATCGCCTTCGATCTCCTCAAGCACGGGCAAACAGCGACGGCCACGCCGTACGAGGTACCGCGCAACGAGCGCATCGGGGTCGGCTTCTGGGGCGCCGGACGCGGCTGGCTCACGCACCATCTCGTGATGGACAAAGGGTCCCTGACCAATTACCAGATCCTGACGCCGAGCACCTTCAATGCGTCGCCGCGCGACCCGTTCGGCAACGCGGGTCCGTACGAGGAAGCGGTGCAGAACACGCCGATCCTCGAGGAGTTCGATTCGCCGGAGCAGTTCACGGGCATCGACATCTTTCGCGCCATACGGTCCTTCGACCCCTGCATGCCGTGCACGACCCACGTCCACAGCGACGACCGGGTGATCACGCGGGAGATCAACACCTGCGCCTGCGGTGCCGAATGACGGCGGGAGTTACGGATCGACCGGCGCGCGTGCTCATCGGCGGCGTGGGCTACCGCTGGAATGGCGACGAATCGTTCGGCCTCGTCGCCGTGGACGCCCTGGCGCGCGAATCGTGGCCGGCCCACATCTCTATACAAGACCTCGGCTACGGCGCTCTATATGCGGCGCTCGACCTCGCCGACGCCTCCCCGCGCTACGACCGCGTTGTGCTCCTCGGCGGCGTGGCGCGGGGCCGCGTTCCCGGTGACCTGTACGTCCACTACGATGGCCACTCTGCTGTGGCGGACGATGACGAGCTCCAGGCGCGCATTCGCGAAGCGGGTGCCGGCGTGCTCAGTATGGACCACCTCCTGGTCATCGGTCGCTACTTTGGCGGCCTGCCCGACGAGGTCGTGCGCATCGAGCTCGAGCCCGCCGGTACCGGCGACGAGGCGGCCAGCGGCGCCGCACTGAGCGCCGCCGCTGCCGCGCGCTTGCCTGACGCGCTGAGAATGGCGCGACAGGAGGCGCTCGCGCCGCGCCGCGCACCGGCGGAAGGAGCGCGAGCATTCGTATGAGCGTTCGCCGGCCCACCGCCCTCAATCCGCGCCCGGGAATCCTGCTGCCCCTGCTCGCCGGCTTCGTGGCGACGCTCATGCTCACGGCGCTGCTCTTCCTCGCGCCGGCAATGGGCATTCCGTCGCCGGATGTCCCGCATCTCGTGGGCGGCATCTTCACGGCGTCGCCCGACGCGGCGTTCTGGGTCGGTCTCTTGATTCATCTCGCGTTAGGCATGTTGGTGTTTCCGCTGGCGTTCGGCTTCTTCTGGGTCATGACTCCCGGTCCCGAGCGCGGGTTGGCCGCCGGCGTGGTGAAAGGCGTCGCGTGGGGACTGCTCCTCTGGCTGCTGTCGGGCCTCTCCTTCCCATTTCTTGCCGCGGTCGACGTCCTCCCGCCGCACGTCGCGCCGGACCCGGGGTTCTTCGCGCTCGGCCTCGGTGCGCTCGCCGCCGCCGGCCTGCTCGGTGGCCACGTCCTGTACGGTCTCGCCCTCGGCATGGTGACGGCGGTTGGAGATGGCGTGCGTCCGCTCGATACGCTCGGCTGGCCAAGCTACGTCAACGCCGAATCCCCGCCGAACAACATCGTCGAAGTCGAGGAGGGCCTGCCCATCTATCCGCCCATCGGCCTGCGCTGAACGATGCTGTACGAGCATTATCTCGACCTGACGGAGCTCGCGGCGGCGCGCATCGCGGCCGCCGCCGCTCTCGACGAGCCGGCGCGCACGCAGGTGAACGAGCTGCTGCAGGTCATCGATCTCCTGCACCGCGAGGCGCTCCAACGGCTCGTCGAACGCCTTCGCGCCGAAGGCGCCGGCGCGGCGCTCGACACCGCCGCCGCCGACCCGGTCGTCGCCATTCTGCTCGGCCTGTACGGACTGCGCGAGCTCGACATCCCGGAGACGCCGGAGCCCGCACCGTCGTTAGGCTACTTCCCGGCGGAGCAGCTCACCGTCAGACGCACCCGCCACGTGCCATGACAGACGACGACTCACGCGCCTGGCAGCTGCAGAGCGAGCTGCTCGAGCTGCTGTACTGGCTCGAGGGGGAAGGCTTCGGCACCGACGCCACCGTACCGACGATGCTGCGCTTTATCGCCTACGCCGAGCCCGAGGTGCGCGCCACCCTTGACCGGCTGATCGCCCGCGGCGATATAGTGCAGCGCGGCGAGACATATCTCCTGACCGATCTCGGCCGCTCCGACGCGAAGCGGCGTTTCGCGGACGATTTCGCGGAGCTGATGCATCACGGCCACGGAGAATGTGAAGATCCGGCCTGTGAATGTCATATGCTCGGCGTCGGGGAGTGTCGGGTCAGGGCGCGAACCACTTGAGAGCGCTGACGCCCTGGGGCGTCAGCGCCGTCAAGCCCTTCGCGCCCTCAACAGATTCGCGGCAATGGATCTCCAACAAGCACATCCATCACCCGCCGCCCGCCAAACGCCGTATTCACGAGCACCATTCCGGTCGGATCGGCATTGACTTCTCCGATGATCGCGGCCGCCTCGCAGCCGCCGACGTGGCGCAGAAGGTCGACCGCCCGATCCGCGGCGTCCGGCGCGACCACCGCCACGAGCGTGCCTTCGTTCGCGACGTACATGGGATCGATACCAAGCAGCTCGCAGGCGCCGATCACCGCCGCTTGCAGCGGTACTCGGCGCTCGTCCACCACCACCGTCACGTTGGATGCGACGGCGAGCTCGTTCAGCACCGTCGCGACGCCGCCGCGCGTCGCGTCCCGCATGCAGCGAAGATCGCCTCCGAGCGAGAGCAGCGCGTCGGCGGCCGGCCAGAGCGAGCGCGTGTCCGACTGGATCGGCGACTCGAGCTCGAACTCCCCGCGGGCGAGCATGATCGCCATGCCATGTTGGCCGATCGAGCCGGACACGATCACGCGATCCCCGGGCCGGAGGGAGGAGGGCGAGAGACGGGCGCGCGGATCCCGCCGGCCGATGCCCGTCGTGCAGATGTACATGCCGTCGGCGTGGCCGCGCTCGACGACCTTCGTGTCGCCGGCGACGATCTCGACTCCCGCCGCTCGTGCCGCGTCGGCGCATGCCTCCACTTCAGCGCGCAGGCTGCCGGCGTCGAGCCCCTCCTCGAGCACGAGCGACAAGGTGAGGGCGATCGCTCGCGCGCCCACCATCGCGAGGTCGTTCACCGTGCCGTTGATCGCGAGCGCACCGATCGAGCCGCCGGGAAAGCGCAACGGCTTCACGACGAAGCTGTCCGTCGTCACCGCGAGGCTGACCCCGTCGACGTCGAGGAGGGCGGCATCGTCCAGCGGCGCGAGCGCCGCCGACGCGAACGCGGGCGCGAGCAGGCCGCGCACGAGCGTCGCCGTCGCCTTGCCACCGGCTCCATGCGCCATCGTTATGCGGTCGTCGCGAAAGTGCGGCGAGCGCATCGCCGTTGCGCGCGCGCGGGCCATCTTGACCAACGCTTCGCGCTCACGCTCGTCGCTGAACGCGAGCGGCGCCGTCTGCTGGTTCGCGGTCACGACGCGAGCTCCACCGGCGACCGGGTTGGAGCTCGGCCCTCCTCACTCCGCCGGCGCGCGAACCGACCGTAATTGTAATACGCCGCGCACGCTCCTTCACTCGACACCATGCACGTGCCGATCGGATGCTCGGGCGTGCACGCCGTGCCGAATACCTTGCACTCCCACGGCCTGATCACGCCCTTGAGCACCTCCCCGCACTGGCACGCTTTCGGATCCGCCACGCGGACGCCCGGGATCGCGTACCGCAGCTCGGCGTCGAACGCGGCATACGCACCCGACAATTTGAGCGCGCTCTGCGAGATGAAGCCGAGACCGCGCCACTCGAAGTGTGGGCGGAGCTCGAACACCTCGGCGAGCACGCTGAACGCGCGCGTGTTGCCGCCGTCGGGCACGACGCGCCTGTACTGATTCTCCACCTCACAACGTCCCTCGGCCAGCTGGCGGAGAATCATGTACGCCGATTGCAGCACGTCGAGCGGCTCGAATCCGGAGATCACCACCGGCTTCCCGTACTCCGCTGAGATGAAGCGGAACGGACGCGCGCCCACCACCGTGCACACGTGCCCCGGTCCGATGAACGCGTCGAGCCGGAGGTCCGGTGACTGCAGCAGCGCGCGGATCGGCGGAACGATCGTGACGTGATTGCAGTACACGAAAAAATTTCCGACCGCTTCCGCTTTCGCCCGCATCAACGTCAACGCGGTCGACGGCGCCGTGGTCTCGAAGCCCACGGCGAAGAAGACGACGTCACGCTGCGGATTCGCCTGCGCGATGCGGAGCGCGTCGAGCGGGGAATACACCATGCGCACGTCGGCGCCGGCGGCCTTGGCGTCGCTCAGCGAGCCGTGGCCTCCGGGCACGCGCATCATGTCCCCGAAGCAGGTGAGGATCACGCGCGGATCGCGCGCGATCGCGATGGCATCGTCGACGCGACCCATCGGAATCACGCATACCGGGCAACCCGGCCCGTGCACGAGCTCCACGTTCGGCGGCAGGAGATCCGCAACACCGTATCGATAGATGGTGTGCGTGTGGCCGCCGCAGACCTCCATGATCTTGTACTGGCGGTCGGGCTTCACCAACGTCGCGATCTCGCTCGCGAGCGCGGCGCCCAGCTCGGCGCTTCGATACTCGTCGACGAATTTCATCCTGCCGCGTCGTTCGGCACTGGTGTCGCGGTGACGAGCAGGGCGACGCCGGCGTGCACGAGCACGGCGCAGCCGGCGTGTGCCTCCGTCACGAGCCCCAGCATCACTTCCCTCCGACGTCCCCGCGCGTCGACCGCTATCCCGACCATGCCGTCGTCGCTGATCGAGTCCAATTGCATCAGCTCCGTCGCATCGGCACAGGTGACGCAATGGCCAGCGTCGTCGCACTCGTTTGGCGCCCTGGACATGGTCACGAGATGTCGCTCGCCCGGATATCCTGTACCTCCTGCTCGTAGGCGTCGCCGAACTGCCCGAGCAGGTGCAGCGTGGCGCGCGCCTCGGCTTCGTCCACCCGTGACAGCGCGAAGCCGACGTGGATCAGCACCCAATCGCCTTGGCACGGCGCGCCGTCGAGCAGCGCGACGTTCACTGTTCGGCGCACTCCCGCGACGTCCACGCGAGCCAGTCGCCGCTGCTCATCGACCATTTCAATAATCTGTCCGGGTATCGCCAGACACATCGGATCTCCTTCGTCCGCTCCACAACGCAACCGCCACCTGCCCGTACGCGAGGCCGCCGTCGTTTGGCGGCAGCCGTTGCGGCACGAGCACGCGGAATCCTCGCCGGGCCAGATCCGCCGCCAATGTCTCCAGCAGGAACACGTTCTGGAAGACGCCGCCCGAGAGCACCACCGTTCGCACGCCGGATCGCTCCGACGCCAGCTGAACGGCCGACGTTGCTGCATAAACGAGACCGCGGTGAATGCCTGCCGATATCTCCGCCGGATCGAGGCCGGCGTTCACGTCGCGCTCCACGGCTAGCACGAGGTCGCGCGGATCGAGTACGATCGACGCGCCGTCCGCGCAGACCGCCACAGGATAGAGGTTTGCCGACGCTCTGTTTGCGATGGATTCGAGCTCGATCGCAGCTTGACCCTCGAAGGTGACTCGCGCGCGAATGCCGCAGATGGCGGCGCATGCGTCGAGCAGCCGGCCCACGCTCGTGGTGCGCGGCGCACTCGATCCGGCACGCGCCAGCCGGCTCACGGCTGACCACTGCGCGTCCGTGATCCCGCCCGCGGTACGTAAGCGCCCGCCGAGTTGCGGCGCGCCCGCGTGCGCGTCGGTGAGCCACGCGCATGCCATGCGCCACGGTTCGCGGATCGCCGCTTCACCACCGGGCATCGCCACGGGTCGGAGGTGACCGAGTCGGCTGGAGCTGCCGATGTGTCCGAGGAGGATTTCTCCACCCCAGATCACGCCATCCTCACCGTAGCCAGCGCCGTCGAAGATCACGCCCACGGCCCGTCCGCGTTCGCCGTGCTCGGCCAGGCACGCGGCCAGATGCGCGTGATGGTGCTGCACGGCGATCGGCGTGAGATCCGTCCTGTCGCGCGCGTATTTGGTCGTCAGATACTCCGGATGCAGGTCGTGCGCGACGACGACCGGCGTCATTCCGCTCAGTTGTGTGAGATGTTCGATGCCGCGGACGTACGCCGCGAACGCCGCGGCGTCCGCAATGTCGCCGGCGTGCGCTCCGACCACCGCCTCGTGCGCGCGGGCGATGCATGTCGTGTTCTTGAGCTGACCGCCAACGGCCAATACGGTTGCGGGCGTAGTGCGCGAAGCCGCCGTGAGCGGAAGGGGGAGCGGCAGCGGTTGCGGCACGTATCCGCGCGACCGCCGAATGAATAATGTCTGCCGCCGTCGCGCGATGTCGACGACGCGCACGACGGAATCGTCGCAGCGCGTCTCGATCGGGCGGTCGTGCGTGAGAAAGAAGTCGGCAATCGGCGCGAGTCGCACGAGTGCCTCGTCGTCCCGATAGACGATCGGCTCGTCGCTGAGATTGCCGCTTGTCATCACGAGCGGAGCATCGACCCCGCCCAGCAGCAGGTGATGCAGCGGCGTGTAGGGCAGCATCACGCCGAGCTCTCTCCGGCCGGGCGCCACGGCTGGCGCGATTGGAATGCGCGCGTCCATTCGCGCGCGCGCGAGCAGGATCGGCCGGGCGGCGCTTGCGAGCAGCCGGGCTTCCCGGCCGTCCAGGACCACCAGGCGCCGCGCCTCGCCCACGCTGCGCACCATGATTGCGAACGGCTTGTCGTCGCGCTGCTTGCGCGCGCGCAGGCGGGTGACCCCGGCGCTGTCGTCGGCGCGGCAGGCCAGATGATAGCCGCCGAGCCCCTTCACGGCGACGATCGCGCCGTCGTTGAGCGCGCGCGCGGCTCGCTCCACCACATCGCGCGCCGGTGCGTGCTCTTGGCGCGCACCGCGACCGTCGAGCAGAGACACGCGCGGCCCGCACTCCGCGCACGCGTTAGGCTGCGCGTGAAAGCGGCGGTCTGCCGGGTCGTCGTACTCCGCCTGGCAGGTGCGGCACATCGTGAACGCCGCCATCGTCGTCGTTTGGCGGTCGTACGGAAGACCGCGCGCGATCGTGAAGCGCGGCCCGCACGCCGTGCAGTTGATGAATGGATAGCGGTAGCGCCGGTTGCGTCGGTCGAACAGCTCGCGCAGGCAGTCGCCGCAGGTGCAGAGGTCCGCAGGAATCGAGGCGGAGGTCGTTCCGCCGAGCACGCTCCCCTCGATCGCGAACGGACGCGCTGCGGCACGCGGCTCGACGTCGGTCACCGTTAGGCGTCCGATGCTGGCGTGCGGGGGCGCGTCGGTCGCGAGCTGCGCGAGGAACGATGCGACCGCGGTTGGAGCGCCCTGCACCTCGATCGCGACGCCGGCCACATCGTTGCGCACGAACCCGGCGAGCGACAGCGAGCGTGCCAACCGGAATACGTACGGGCGGAACCCCACTCCCTGCACGGTGCCGTGGACGGCGATGCGCACGCGGCGCACGGCGGCGGACAACGTCGCCACGTTCGGCTCTTCGCCCAGGCGCACCGTCATGATCCCGTTGTCCTGCAATGCTCGCGCCCCTCGTCGCGCTGGGACGCCGCGACGAAGCCGTACGCCGCCTGCGCGAGCTGAAGGCGAGTGTCGCCGCCGGCACGTACGAATTGCCCGAGCTCATCGCACGGTGTAATGCCGCGCCCGGGAACGATCCGTGGTACGCGCCGCTCAAGGCGAAGATGCACTTCGAGCGACCGTGTCGCCCTGGGAAAGCCTACGCCGTTCCAGTGGTGCTCCGCGCCAGAACCGTCGCAAACGGGCGACAGAGCACTTCAACATCAGGCGGATCGATCCAGGCCGTCACCAGCAAGGTGAGCGCGGCCTGCTCCGCAGCGCCATGTGCGGCCGCAATCTGCTTTCGCTCCTTTAATGACGTACGGCAACGGGAGTGTGTTGCATGGCACACCGCGGTTTCGACGCCGTCGAGCGCATACCAGGCGCTGACGAGCAGCCCTCGGTCCGCGAGCACCGCATTGACGATCGCCCACGCCACAGCGCGCCGTGCCGCGCCGCTCTTGTCTGCCATGATCTCGCGTCCGATGGCGAGCCACTCAGCGCATGGCAGCTCGGCCAGCGCGTCGATGAAGCGGTTGACTGGCTCGATTTCGCGAAGGTACACTGTTCGTGGCTGTGCCGAGTTCACTCGGCGGCGCAGCCGATCGCATCGTCGCCCGCCGATTCTACTGGCGCAACGTATGGCCGCAGCCGTAAAGGCCGCACAAACAGGCGCGAGCCGGCGCACAAAAATGCCGTAAATACAGATGAATGATGCTGCATTGACCATTCTGGTGATCGACGATGAACCGCAGATTCGGCGACTCGTGCGCAATGCACTGACGTCGGAGCCGCTCGCCCTTGCCAGCCCCAATGGTCGGGACGAGACATGCGCGGTTCGAGTGCTCGAAGCGGCGACGGCGCAAGCAGGCATCGATTGCGCAGCGGGCGAAGCCCCCGCATTGATCGTTCTCGACCTTGGCCTCCCCGACATGGACGGCCTCGATGTCTGCCGCGAGATTCGCGCGTGGTCGTCCGCACCGATCGTTGTGCTGTCCGCGCGCCACGCCGATACCGAGAAGGCCGCGCTGCTCGATGCGGGCGCCGACGATTACCTAACGAAGCCGTTCAGCACCATCGAGCTGATGGCGCGCGTACGCCTGCAGCTCCGCCGATCGCGAGCCGCCGCGCCGCGCACGGGCGAGGTACCGGCGCTCACGTCGTTTGGCAACGTCATTGTCGATCAGCAGCGCCGACGGATCGAGCGCGATGGCGAGCCGGTCCATCTCACGCCCACCGAATGGGCGTTGTTGCGCACGTTCGTCGCGCACCCGCGGCAGACGCTGACGCACCAGCAGATCTTCCGGGACGTCTGGGGCAATGCATCGGGAGATGCACAACAGTATCTCCGCGTCTACGTGGGACACCTGCGGCGCAAGCTCGAGGACGATCCGATGCGACCACGCTTCATTCACACCGAAGCCGGTGTCGGGTACCGGTTCGAGCCCGACGGTGAATCAGCGGAGCACTGAGCCGATGCGCCTTCATGGGTCCAGAAGACGCATCGTGTTGCGGTGGGCCACGTGGTTGGCCGTGTTGGTCCTCGTCACCACCGCGATGCTGTTCATTCGCGGCGCTCTCGACAAGGCGCACGTCACGCTCGTCTTCCTCCTTGTCGTGCTGGGCGCGAGCGCGTCGGGCGGCCGTGTACTGGGTCTCAGTATCGCTGGACTCGCCTTTCTCACCTTCAACTTCTTCTTCCTGCCGCCGTACTACACGTTGACACTCGAGAACCAGCTCGACTGGCTCGTGCTCTTCGCCTTTCTCGTCACGAGCGCGGTAGCTGCGCAACTCCTCCACCGCGCCAACGCAACCGCCGCCGCGGCGACCGCGCGCGCCGAGGAGGTCGACCGGTTGGCCGCGCTCGGCGCGGAGACGCTGAATGCTGCTGGCGTGGACGAGGCGCTGCACGCGATCGCTGAAGTGATCCGTGCATCCGTGGACGTTGACGACTGTGACATTTACAATCGCCTCCCCGATGGACGCGCGGCGCTGGCCGTGCGCGCAAGCCGAGCTGCCGCGGACTTCAGTATCAGCAACCGCGAGCGCACAACTATTGGCGGCGGTGGCTCGCATCAGGGCGCACTTGTCGATTGGATCGTGGACCACGGCTCCAGCGCAGTGGAATTGGAGGACGGCACAGTGCGTGTCGCTCGCGAGCTCCGTCCGGCATCCGACGCTGCAGCCACCGGCAGTGCCAATGAGACCATGGCCGCGCTGGCGATGATCACACGACGCGATGAAGGAGCCGCACGCGTTCCCTGGCTCCGTGCACACGCCTCGAACGGCGCGCCACTGCCTCACGATGGCGCTCCTGCGATCCGCGCTCTCGCATTGCCGCTACGAGTGCGCGACCACACGGTCGGCGTTCTTCGCATCGCCAAGACCACCAGCCTCGAGCTGACCGGAGCGCAAGGCCGCCTGCTCGCGGCGCTCGCGTACTACGCAGCGCTCGGCGTCGAGCGCGCGCGACTCGTGGCGACGGCGGAGCGCGCGGAGGCGGAACGCCGGCTCGAGAAGCTCCGCAATGCGCTGCTCACGGCCCTGTCGCACGATCTGCGCACTCCGCTCACCACGATTCGGGGCATCGCGACGGAGATCCTGCGCGGTGGCGACACACAACGCGCGGCCATCATCGAGAGCGAGGCCGACCGACTCGACGCATTGGTAGGCGATCTTCTGGCTTTGTCTCGCATTCACGCCGGCGCCGTGCAACCGCAGCTCGCGGTGAATACCGTCGATGATCTCGTGGGCGCCGCGCTGCGTCAGGCCGGCGGGGCGTTGCGAGAGCATCGCGTCGACGTGAGAGTCGAAAATCAGGAGCTCCTGGCCGGTAACTTCGATTTGACGCAAACGCTCAGGATTCTCGTGAATCTGCTCGACAATGCCGCGAAGTATTCTCCGCCTGGCAGCACCGTCGAGCTTTCGGTTCGCCGTACCGGCGATCGCCTGCTGATGGCGGTCATGGATCGTGGCGCGGGCGTTCCGGACGCTGAGCGCGACCGCATCTTCGAGCCGTTCTACCGGGTGCCGCGTGTCGCGCCGGACGTGCGCGGGACGGGTCTTGGCCTCTCGATCGCGCGCGGCCTCGCCGAGGCGCAGGGCGGTGGCTTGAGTTTTTCGCCGCGGCCAGGCGGCGGTTCTGTATTCACGCTCGATCTTCCCGCTGCGGATGCCCTTGCTCCTGAAGGCTCTGCGCCCCCGGAGCCGTCACTGAGCTGAGCAGGCACCCGCCAGTCGAAAAGTTTTTGTGAGTTTTTTGCGGACCCGCGCGAAGCCTTTCATGCGCCTTTTGCGCGTCCTGGAATAGCGTTCGTGCCATGTTCGACCTCCTGTACCTCCTCGGCACGATCGCGTTTTTCGCACTGATGCTCGTCTATGTCGCCGCTTGCGATCGCTTGGGGCGCGCTGGTAGTCGCGATACGAGTCTGTCGAGCGAGCATCGCTCATGAGCACCGAGAGTTGGGTCGCCGGCATCCTTGCGGTGCTGATTCTCGTGTACCTCGTGTACACGCTCATTCGGCCCGAGAAGTTCTGACGAGCTCGGAACCGTGACACTCAACGGCTGGCTTCAGATCCTCTTCTTCTGCGCGTGCGTCCTCTTCGTCACGAAGCCGCTCGGTCTCTATCTTGTCGCTGTGTACGACGGGTCGATGAAGTGGCTCGGTCCGTTGGAGCGTGCAATTTACCGCGTGTGCGGCGTCGATTCCACGGAGGACCAGCACTGGACGCGCTATGCGGCCGGCATGCTGCTTTTCAGCGCCGCCTCGATGCTGTTCACCTACCTGGTGCTGCGCCTCCAGCACATCGCGCCACTGAACCCGCAACAGCTGGCGGCTGTTCCCGACCGGCAGGCATTCGAGACGGCGGCGTCGTTCACGACGAACACGAATTGGCAGTCGTACAGCGGGGAGTCGACGATGTCGTACTTCTCGCAGATGACGCAGCTCGCGTTTCACAACTTCGTCTCTGCGGCCGTCGGCATGGCGGTCGCCGTGGCGTTCGTACGTGGTATCGCGCGGAAGGGCGCGGCCCGGATCGGCAACTTCTGGGTGGATCTCACGCGCGGCACGCTGTACGTGCTCGTCCCATTCTCCCTGCTGCTCGCCCTCCTGCTCGTGCAGCAGGGGGTGATTCAGAACTTCAGCCCGTATCTCACGGTCACAACACTCGAGGGGGCAAAGCAAACGCTCGCCATGGGGCCGGTGGCGAGCCAGGAATCGATCAAGCAGCTCGGCACGAACGGAGGAGGATTCTTCAACGCGAACTCTGCGCATCCGTTCGAGAACCCGACCCCATGGAGCAACTTCTGGTCGGTGTTCGTGATCTTCGCGATTCCGTCGGCGCTCACGTATCTCCTCGGCCGCATGGTCAACAGCCGGCGGCACGGGTGGGCCGTTTGGTCCGCGATGTTCGCGCTCTTCTTCGTCGGCGTAAGCACAGCCTACTGGGCCGAAGGGGGCGGGAATCCGATGCATGCCGCGCGTGGGATCGATGTCAGGACGAGCGCAACGAATCCCGGCGGCAACATGGAAGGCAAGGAAGTCCGATTCGGCATCGCGAACTCCGCGCTCTATGCCGTGGTGACGACGGACGCATCGTGCGGCGCCGTGAACGCGATGCACGACTCCTTCACACCGCTTGGCGGGCTTGTGCCGCTGGCCAACATTCAGCTCGGTGAAGTGGTCTTCGGGGGCGTGGGCGCTGGCCTGTACGGCATGCTGGTGATGGTCGTGCTCACCGTATTCATCGCCGGACTCATGGTCGGCCGCACGCCGGAATACCTCGGCAAAAAAATTCAGGCGCGCGAAGTACAGGTCGCGATGCTCTACGTCCTCGTATTTCCTGCGGCGATTCTCACGCCCGCCGCTGCCTCCGTGCTGGCGCCCGAAGGGCTCAAAGGTCTCAACAACGCGGGGCCGCACGGTCTGTCGGAGATCCTGTACGCGTTTGCCTCCACGGCGGGGAACAACGGCAGCGCATTCGCGGGGCTCACCGGCTCGACGTACTACTACAACACGCTACTCGGCATGACGACACTCGTCGGACGCTTCGCGATGATCGTTCCGATGCTCGCCCTCGCCGGCTTCCTCGCCGAAAAAAAAGCGTCGCCCGAGACCATCGGCACCTTCCCGGTCACCGGGCCGCTGTTCGTGGTCCTGCTGGTCGGGGTGATCGTGATCGTCGGGGCGCTCACGTTCCTCCCCGCCCTCTCACTTGGGCCGATCGTTGAGCATTTGCTCATGGGCGCCGGCAGGGTGTTCTGACGTTGCGTAAGCGCCCGCTGTTCGATCCGCCAATCGTGCGGCGCGCCATTCGTGACGCGCTCCGCAAGCTCGATCCGCGCCACATGGTGCGCAACCCGGTCATGTTCGTCGTGTGGATCGGTTCAGCGTACACCACCGTGGCGTTCGCGCGCGACGTGGCGGGCCGCAACGCGCAGTGGGGCTTCGCGCTCCAGCTCACGCTCTGGCTCTGGTTCACTGTATTGTTCGCGAATTTTGCCGAGGCCATGGCTGAGGGGCGCGGAAAGGCCCAGGCAGACACGCTGCGCAAATCGCGAACGCAGACGAATGCCAAGCGCGTTCCGGCAGCGAATGGACCGGTCGACCGCTCACGGGTCGAGCTCGTGACTGCCCAGCTGCTTCGTCGCGACGATCTCGTGCTCT
>CAYTKA010000054.1:0-22867 GCA_964438255.1 uncultured Gemmatimonadaceae bacterium
GGCGATCGTGAGCAGTCCGGCGTACTCGCCTTGCGAGCCGGCGTTCGGCTGGAGCGACACGGCATGGAAGCCGGTGATCTCGGCGAGCGCCTGCTCGAGGTTGCGGAACAGTTCCTGGTAGCCCTGCGCCTGACCGACGGGCGCGAATGGATGGAGCCGGCCGAACTCCGGCCACGTCACGGGGATCATCTCCGCCGTGGCGTTCAGCTTCATGGTGCAGCTGCCGAGTGGGATCATCGAGTGCGTGAGCGACAGGTCGCGCGACTCGAGCATGCGCATGTAGCGCAGCATCTCCGTCTCGGAGTGGTGCGTGTTGAACACGGGATGCGCGAGGAAGCTCGACGTGCGCGCGAAGCGCTCGTCGAACCGGTCGTCCACCTCGGCGGCGAGCCCGCTCGTCTCCGGCGCCGGCTGGCCGGCGGCAAAGATGCTGAGCAGCGCCTGCACGTCGTCCTCGGTCACCGTCTCGTCGAGCGCGACGATGACGCGATTCGCCCCCGCCGTGCGCAGGTTGATCTCGCGCTCCACCGCCGCGGCGACGATGTCGTCGGCCGTCACGCCGGCGAGCTCCACACAGAGGGTGTCGAAGTAGTCGTTGCTCGCGAGCGAATGGCCGAGCTGCTCGAGTCCGGCCGCGAGAATGGCGGCGTGGCGGTGGATGCGCCGCGCGATTCGCGTGAGCCCGTCGGGACCGTGCCACACGGCGTACATGCTCGCCATCACGGCGAGCAGGACCTGCGCCGTGCACACGTTGCTGGTGGCCTTCTCGCGCCGGATGTGCTGCTCGCGCGTCTGGAGCGCCATGCGCAGCGCGGGGCGCCCGCTCGCATCGCGGCTCACGCCGATGATGCGGCCCGGCAGCATGCGCTTGAACTCGTCCTTGGTGGCGAAGAACGCTGCATGCGGGCCGCCATAGCCGAGGGGCACGCCGAAGCGCTGTGAGTTGCCGACGCACACGTCGGCTCCCCACTCACCGGGTGGTGTGAGCAGCACGAGGCTCATGAGGTCCGCGACGGCGACGAGCAGGCCGTTCTGCGCGTGCACCTTCTCGGCAATGGCGCGGTAATCGAGCACGGCACCGTCCGTGGTGGGATACGACACCAGCGCACCGAAGATCGCCTCGCTGAACGTCGCTGCCAGCGCGTCGCCGACGACGATCTCGAAGCCGCGGGCGTGCGCGCGCGTGCGGACCACGTCGATCGTCTGCGGGTGGCATCGCGCATCGACGAAGAAGGTGTTCTTCGTGTCGCTGCCGTGCACCTGATACGCCATGAACATCGCCTCGGCGGCGGCTGTCCCCTCGTCGAGGAGCGACGCGTTGGCGATCTCCAGCCCGGTGAGGTCGATCACCATCGTCTGGAAGTTGAGCAGCGCCTCGAGTCGCCCCTGGGCGATCTCGGCCTGATACGGCGTGTAGGCCGTGTACCAGCCGGGATTCTCGAGGATGTTCCGCTGAATCACCGGCGGTGTGATCGTGTCGGCATAACCATAGCCGAGGAACGAACGGAAGATGCGATTCTTCCGCGCGATGGCGCGCAGCGCGGCGAGCGCTTCATTCTCCGTGCGGCCGGTAGGGATCGCCACGGGACGGCGGAGCCGAATCGCCGGGGGAATGGTCGCGTCGACGAGCTGGTCGAGGCTGGAGTAGCCTACAACCCGCAGCATCTCTGTGATCTCGGCCTCGCTCGGCCCCACGTGCCGTGGGACGAAGCTGTCGGTACCGGCGGAAGACACCGTCCGGATGGTCGTCGTCATGCGAGCCTCAGGCGCCTGGGAGCGCCGCTGGAAACGTCGGAATCGTGGGCGCTGAGATCGCGCCGTTACAAAGTTATCTTGGATGACAAGCGCTGCATCCCGCGCTCTCTGATTATAGCGACCCGACTCGTGCGCTGGCGCCTTCTCAGCTGCTCCCCACTCGATGGTCCGGACAACATGGCGCTCGACGAGGCGCTCATGGCGCGCGCGCGGCGCACGGGAGAGACGGTGCTGCGCGTGTACGCCTGGAGCGCACCGACGCTCTCCCTCGGACGAAATCAACGTGCGGCGGGGCTGTACGACGAATCGGCACTTGCCCGGCGCGGGATCGAGGTCGTGCGTCGGCCGACTGGTGGGCGGGCGCTGCTGCATCACCGCGAGGTCACCTACAGCGTCACGGCCCCCGTCACGGAGGGGGAGGGGGAGGGGGAGGGCGTGCGCCCCGCGTACGAGCGAATCAACGCGCTCCTCACCGCGGCGCTCGCACAGCTGCATGTGGACGTCGAGATCGCGCGGCCGGCGCGCCGAGCTCTCACCCCGAGCGAGGTTCCGTGCTTCGCCGAGCCGGCCGCGGGGGAGTTGGTGTTGAACGGTCGGAAGCTCGTGGGGAGCGCGCAATGGCGCGACGATGGCGCCCTGCTTCAGCATGGATCCATTCTCGTGGACGACGACCAGGCCACGCTCCCGTCGTTGATACGCACCGCGACCAACGCGCCCCCGCCACCGGCCACGCTCCGCGCGGCCCTTGGACGCGAGCCCGAACCGGGGGAGATCGTGAGCGCGCTCTGGCAGTCCGTGCGGTCGCTCGTCGATCCCGAGGCGAGCCCGCTCGTGATCGATCCCGAGACGCGCGAGGATGCCACGCGGCTCGCGATGCGCTACCGTGATCCGACGTGGACCTGGCGCCGTTAGCGGGCGTGACGCACTCGCCTTGACCGCGTCAACACGGTGGACGATCGTTCGGCCGCCCCCGCACCCCTGCCCCTCGCCCTGCCCCCGATCCGGATGAACGCTCTCTCTTCGCTGTCCTGCGTCCGCCGATGGACGCCGCTTGCGATCGGTGCTCTGGCGCTGACCGGCTGCAAGGATGTCACGCCGAACAAACCCGGCGCCAACGATGTCGGTGGCACGGTGGTCGTCGCCACCACGAGCGAGCCCACCACGCTGTTGCCGATGCTCATGGTCTCGCAGATCGAGCGGCAAATCACCGATCTGCTCTACGACCGCCTTGCCGAGATCGGCGAGGACGTCAACACGATCGGTGACAAAGGCTTCCGTCCGCAGCTTGCCGAGCGGTGGGATTGGGCGCCGGACTCGCTCTCGATCGCCTTCCACCTGAATCCGCATGCGCGGTGGCATGACGGCACGCCGGTGCGGGCGTCGGACGTTCGATACAGCGTCGCCATCGCCAAGGATCCCGCCCTCGGCTCGCCTGCGCTGCCGCTCGTGACGAACGTCGACAGTGTGGCGGTGCGCGACTCGCTGACCGCAGTGGCGTGGTTCAAGCGGCGCACGCCGGAGCAGTTCTACGATCTCGTGTACCAGATCGCGATCGTGCCCGAGCACGTGCTGGGCAACACGCCGACGGCGCAGCTCAAGACGGCCGAGGTGGCGCGCCGCGGCATCGGCTCGGGGCGATTCCGGCTGGTCCGGTGGGACGCCGGCCAACGTGTAGAGCTCGTGGCGGACACGGCCAATTATCGTGGCCGGCCCAAGCTCGACCGCATCGTGTATGCGGTCAATCCCGACTACAACTCCGCCGCGACGCGCTTCTTCGCCGGCGACGCCGACGAGTTGGAGCAGCTCCGCCCCGAGCACGTCGCCAAGCTGAAGGGAGACACGGTGCGGCGCGCCGTCCGGTACCCGTCGTTCCAGTACGCGTACCTGATGTTCAATCACGTGGACCCGAAGCAGCCCACGCGGCCGCATCCGATCTTCGGTGAGCGAGCGGTGCGCCGCGCGCTGAGCATGGCGGTCGACCGTCGGGCCATGCTGCGGAACGTCTTCGATACACTTGGCCAGCCGCTGTACGGGCCGTTCCCGCACGCCATCAGCGTCGCCGACACGACGATTCCCCAGCTTCCGTACGACACGGCGAAGGCGCGCGCGCTGCTCGATTCGGCAGGATGGACGCTCGGCGCTGATGGGATCAGAAGCAAGAACGGTCGCCGGCTCGAGTTTGCCATCTCCACGCCCAACTCGAGCGCGCCGCGGCACCAGTACGCCATCCTGCTTCAGGACGCGCTGCACCGCATCGGCGCCGGGGTGAAGATCGACGAGACCGACGCGGCGACGCTGGGTGCCAAGTTGAACGCACGCGGCTTCGACGCGATGCTCTTCAACTTCGCGACCGACCCCAGCGTCAGCGGGTTCAAGCAGAGCTGGTCCACGGCGGGGATCTCCAAGGACGGCTCGAACTACGCGGGCTACTCGAATCCCGCCGTCGACGCGCTGCTCGACAGTGCGACGACGAGCTTCGATCCCGCTCGCGCGAAGTCGTACGCCCGCCGTGCGTTCGAAACGATCATCGAGGACGCGCCGGCTGTGTGGCTCTATGAGCCGCCGACGATCATGGGGCTGGACAAGCGCGTCCGCACCACGGCCATGCGTGCCGATGGCTACTGGTCGGACCTCGCGAGCTGGTGGATTCCCGCCGCACAGAGGACGCCGCGCGACAAGATCGGCCTCCGGCCAACGCCCTAACCGGTGAGGCGGTACCTCACCGGCCGCATTCTTCAGGCGGTGAGCGTCGTGTTCATGGTCACGACGCTCACCTTCCTGCTCATCCACCTGGCACCCGGTGATCCGATTGCCTCTTCGCTCGATCGGCCCGGAGTCACGGAGGGCGTGCGGCAGCAGTGGCGCGCCGACTTCGGCCTCGATCGGCCGGTGAGTGAGCAGTACCTTCGCTGGATCGGCAACGTCGCCCGGGGCGACCTCGGATATTCGTTCTCGCACCGCCGCCCCGTGCGGGACGTCCTCGGCGACGCGATGCCGCGGACGCTGACGCTCGTCGGCATCGCGCTCGTGCTCAGCTTCGCCCTCGGCGTCACGATCGGCGTCGCGCAGGCGGAGCGGGCAGGCGGCAGGCGCGATCGCTGGTTGGGCCGCATGCTGTTGTTGTTCTATTCCGTGCCCGACTTCTGGCTCGCTCTGCTCGTGCTCATGCTGTTCGCGTATCGAATTCCCGTCCTGCCGGCAGGGGGGATGATCGACCCGGTGCTTCACGACTACATGTCGCGCGGCGCGCGGATCTGGGATCGCATCACTCATCTTGTGCTGCCGGTGGTGACGCTTACGCTGCTCACCTCAGCCTTGATCGCCCGCCACCAGCGCATGTCGTTGCTGAACGCGCTGCCGAGCGACTGGGTGCGCACCGCGCTGGCGAAGGGCCTCGGCTGGCGTGCGGCCGTGCGGCGACACGCGCTTCGCAATGCGCTGCTGCCCACGATCACACTCGCCGGACTGTCGTTTCCCGCGCTTGCCGCGGGGGCCGTGTTCGTCGAGAAGGTGTTCGCGTTTCCCGGGATGGGGCTCGTGACCGTGAACGCGATCGGCGCGCGCGACTATCCACTCATCACCGGCGGCGTGCTCGCGATCAGCGTGATGGTCGCCGTGGGCTCGCTGCTGGCGGATCTCGCCGCGGCCGCAGCCGATCCCCGCATCAGGATCGACGGATGACCATCGGTCGTCCGCGCGCGACGTTGCCCCCGGGCAGGCCATCGATTCGCCGGTTGCTCGCGGACTCACGTGCACGCATCGGCGGCATCACGCTGCTCGTCGTCTTCGCCGTCGCGGTGCTGGCGCCGCTGCTCGCGCCGTACGATCCGACCGCGCAGCCCGACATCGTGCATCTGCACAGTCAACCGCCGTCGCTGGCACATCCTCTCGGCACCGACCCGTTCAGTCGCGACGTTCTCTCGCGATTGATCTGGGGTGCGCGCGTCTCCCTCTCGATCGCCTTCTGCGCCGTGGCGCTTTCCGTGACGATCGGCATTCTCCTCGGTGCGCTGGCCGGCTACGCCGGCGGGGTGGTCGACGCCGTGCTCATGCGCGTGGTCGACGCCGCGCTCTCGATCCCGCCGCTGCTGCTCCTCATCGCGGTGATCGCGCTGTGGGGAGACGTTGGCGTCGTCAGGCTCACCCTTCTCATCGCGTCGATCGGCTGGTTCGCCGTCAGCCGTCTCGTTCGCGCCGAAGCGCTCGCCATCCGCGACCAGGAGTTCGTGGTGGCCGCGCGCGCGCTTGGCGCCTCGCCGACGCGGGTCCTCCTCCGGCACGTGCTGCCCAACGTTGCCGGGCCAGGGCTCGTCTCCGCCACGCTGTCCATCGGTGCCATCGTCCTGCTGGAGGCCGGGCTCTCGTATCTCGGCATCGGCGTACGTCCCCCCGCCCCCTCCTGGGGGAGCATCATCCAGGACGGCGCGGAACGTGTATCGGACCTCTGGTGGCTGACGCTCTTCCCCGGGCTGGCCATCTTGGTCACGGTGTTCGCGTGCAACGCGCTGGGCGATGCCTTGCGGGACGCGCTCGACCCGCGGCAGCTTCCGTCCGCTCCGACCGACGCTCCTCTCGCTCCCGAGGCATGACCGCGCCAACCCCCTCGCACGCTCCGCTGCTCGCGCTCGAGAAGCTGCACACCTTCTTCTACACCGACAGCGGCGTCGCCCGCGCGGTGGACGGTGTGTCGTTCACCGTCGGTGCGGGAGAGACCGTGGGCGTCGTCGGCGAATCGGGATGCGGCAAGAGCGTCACGGCGCTCTCCATTCTGCGTCTCATTCGTCCGCCGGGGCGCATCGAGCCCGGAAGCGCGATTCGCTTCGAGGGGCGCGACCTCGCCACCCTCCCCGAGCGCGAGATGCGGCACATCCGCGGCAACCGGATCGCGATGGTGTTCCAGGAGCCCATGACGGCGCTGAATCCGGTCTTCACGGTGGGCGATCAGATCGCCGAGGTGGCGCGCATCCACGCCGGCATGTCCAGGCGCGATGCGTGGCAGAAGGCGATCGAGATGCTGCAGCTCGTGGGCATCCCTGCCCCCGAGCAGCGCGCCGACGAGTATCCACATCAGCTCTCCGGGGGAATGCGGCAGCGCGTCGTCATCGCGATGGCTCTCGTGATGAATCCCGCACTCGTCATCGCCGACGAGCCGACCACGGCGCTCGACGTCACGATTCAGGCGCAGATCCTCGAGCTACTGGCGGATCTGAAGCGGCGGCTCGGCACGTCCATCCTCCTGATCACGCACGACCTCGGCATCGTGGCCGAGAACTGCTCGCGCGTGATCGTGATGTACGCCGGTGAAGTGGTGGAAGAGGCGCCGACAGCAGAGCTGTTTGCCCGCGCACACCACCCGTACACCGAGGGACTGCTGGGCGCGATGCCGCGCGTGGGACACGAGGCGGAACGGCTGGCGACGATCCCGGGAACGGTGCCCCCTCCGACGGCGTGGCCCGATGGCTGCCGCTTCCGCGATCGCTGCCCGTACTCGTGGGAGCGTTGCGAGCGCGAGCATCCCCCCCTGTATCAGATCGACGCCGTGCACACGTCGCGCTGCCACCTCGCCGTCGAGCCCGAGCGTCGCGCGCAACCGCACGAACCGCTCGCCGCGCGACGCGGAGTCACCGCCGCATGACGACGCCCGCCATTCGTTCCGAGTCCGCCCGCAGCGACGCGGCGACTCCGCTGCTCTCGGTCCGCGATCTCAAGAAGCACTTCCCCATCAAGCGTGGCCTGTTCGGGCGCGTTACGGGTCACCTGCGCGCGGTCGACGGCGTCTCGTTCGATGTCGCGGCCGGTGAGACGCTCGCACTCGTCGGCGAATCAGGGTGCGGAAAATCCACGACCGGACGCGCCATCCTACGTCTGATCGACCCCACGTCGGGCTCGGTCCGATTCGACGGCCAGGACGTTCTCGAGCTTGGTGCCGCCGAGCTGCGCGCACTGCGCCGGCAGATGCAGATCGTGTTTCAGGATCCCTTCTCCTCGCTCAATCCACGCATGTCCATCGGCGACATCGTGCGAGAAGGACTGACGATTCACGGCATCGCCGAGGGCAGCGCTGCGGACGCCCGCGTACGAGAGCTTCTCGAGGAGGTCGGGCTCCGGCCCGAGTACGCGTCGCGCTACCCGCATGAGTTCTCCGGTGGCCAGCGACAGCGCGTCGGCATCGCGCGGGCGCTCTCCGTCGAGCCGAAGTTCATCGTGTGCGACGAGCCCGTCAGCGCGCTCGACGTGAGCGTCCAGGCGCAGGTCGTGAACCTGCTCCAGGACCTTCAGCGCGACCGCGGGTTGGCCTACCTGTTCATCGCGCACGACCTCTCGGTCGTCGAGCACATCGCCGATCGTGTCGCGGTGATGTACCTCGGCCACATCGTGGAGCGCGCGCCGGTGCGGGAGCTGTACGAACGGCCGATCATGCCGTACACCCAGGCGCTCCTCTCGGCCGTCCCCGTGCCGGATCCAGGCGCGAAGCGGGAGCGGATCCTCCTCGCCGGCGACGTTCCGTCACCGGCGAATCCGCCCTCCGGCTGCGTCTTTCATCCACGCTGCTATCACCCGGCAAAGGACGCCGCGTGCACCGCCATCGTGCCGCCGCTCGAGCTGAAGGCACCCGAGCACTGGGCCGCCTGTATCAAGCAGCCGCCGACCGCCATCTCGTGGGATGTGCAGCGCGCGGCAGGCGGTACCAGGGCGCCGGAGTTCTTCCTCCCCCGCCGTGCCCTGCAGCGCGCGGCAACGGCCGCGGCCCCTCCCTCCTCCCGGCCATCCGCCATCTGAACAATGTCGAGCACGCAGAGTCCTCCACTTCAGGACCCGAACGTCACGGCCGTCGCTGCCGACGCGCCCCCGGAAGGCGTCGAGCACATCACGTCTGACCGCCGTTTCTTCGGCCATCCGCGCGGGCTCGCGACACTGTTCTTCACGGAGATGTGGGAGCGGTTCTCGTACTACGGGATCCGGCCGCTCCTCGTCCTGTTCATGACGGCCGCGCTCGCCCGCGGCGGCTTCGGCTTCGCGCGTCCGACCGCGTCGGCGATCGTCGGCGTCTATGCCGCCAGCGTGTACCTGGCCTCGCTCCCCGGCGGGTGGGTCGCAGATCGATGGCTCGGCCTGCGACGCGCGATCTGGTGGGGCGGCGTGCTCATCGCGCTCGGCCACCTGTCCATCGCAACGTCCGCCGTGTTCGCGCATCGGGCATTCTTCCTCGGCCTCATCCTGATCGTGATGGGGACTGGGCTGCTCAAGCCGAACATCTCAGCGATCGTCGGCGATCTGTATAGCCGCGGCGATCCGCGACGCGATGCCGGTTTCTCCGTGTTCTACATGGGGATCAACACGGGTGCCCTCATCGCGCCGATCATCACGGGATTCCTTGGCGAGCGGATCGGTTGGCATTGGGGCTTCGCCGCGGCCGGCGTCGGGATGCTGTTCGGCCTGCTCACCTTCCGCCTTCGCGCCACGTCGACGCTTGGCCCCCTGGGTATGGCGCCGTCGGGCACGCTGACGGAGCAGCAGCGCGCTCGACGCGTCACGCTCGGTGCACTCGGAATGATCGTCCTCGTCGTCCTGCTCGCGATGCTCGGCCTCGTGGCCATCGATCCCGTCGGCATCGCGAACATGATGAAGAACGTCATCCTGACGGGTGCAGTCCTCTGCTTTGCCTATCTGTTCTTCTTCGCTGGCCTCACCGGCGACGAGAAGAAGGGGATCGGCGTCGTGCTGGTGCTCTTCATCTTCTCGGTCGTATTCTGGTCTGCCTTCGAACAGCAGCCGACGTCGCTCAACCTGTTCGCGCGCGACTTCACCGACCGCACCCTGTTCGGGTGGGAAGTTCCGGCGAGCTGGTTCCAGTCCGTGGAATCGCTTTTCGTCGTGCTGTGCGCTCCGATGCTCGCGGCGATGTGGATGGCGCTTGGCCGGCGCGGCCAGGACCTGTCGAGTCCCGCGAAGTTCGCGATCGGGCTCGCCTTTGCCGGCGTGGGCTTCCTGCTCATGCTGGCCGCGTCGCACCGCGTGATCACGGGGGGCGCCGCAGTGCGGGTATCGATGTGGTGGCTCGTCGGGACCTACTTCTTCCAGGCCATCGGCGAGCTCGCGCTGAGTCCCGTGGGCTTGAGCTCCATGACGAAGCTCGCGCCGCGGCGGTTTGCCGGCCTCACGATGGGGGCCTGGTTCACCTCGCTCGCACTGGGCAACCTCATCGCGGGTCTCGTCGGTGGAAAGGTCGATCCCGAGAAGCTCGCCGAGATGCCGGTCCTCTTCCAGCGCACGGCGATGTCGCTCTTCATCGCCGCTGCCGTGCTCTGCCTGTTGATCGTGCCGATTCGGAGAATGATGGGACGGCGCGGCGAAGCGGTACTGTAGACGGCTACTTGCCCATGCGCCGCTTGAGGTCTGCCAGGCGGCGCTCGGCGTCCGCGTCGCGATCGGACCGCGCACGCGCGCGGCTCATTGCATCGAGCTCGTCCGCCACGCGCGTCGCATCACCGGCCGCGGCATCCGCCTCAGCTGCGGCATCGGCTGCGTCGCGGCTGGGCGCAGAGCCGGCCGGCGCCGCGCCGAGCATGGCCCGCTTCAGCTCCGCGCTCATCTCCGACACGTCGCGCTCGACGATCGCCAGCTCCGCCTCCTGCGCCTCCAGCTTGCGCGTCAGCACAGCGACGCGCTCGGCATGGTGCGCTTCGTACTTCTCGGCAAGGGCAACGGTCTCGGCGTCACTGATATTGGCGGCGAGCCCCTTCCGGCGACGCATCGTCGAGAGCTCGCGCTGCTCGGCTTGCAGCCGCTGCCGCGTGACCTGGACGCCGCCACGCAGATCGTCCAGCCCCAGGCGCGCCGTCACCAGCGTCTGCTTCATGCGCGCGAGCCCCGCGCGCCGCTCCTCGGGAGACGTCGCGCGGTCCATGAGCTCGCGGAGGGTTTGCCGGAATGCGTCGAACATGAGGGAGGAAGCACGCGTGCACGGTGCAGCGAGTCGTACACGACTGGAGACGCGATTCGCCTGCGCTTAGCATACAAGAGCTGCTCACACCCTCGCAACCGTCGTCGCGTGCCTTTGCTGCCCCCCGTCGCCGTTACCGCCACCACCGAGGTCATTCGGCACGTGCTGCGCACGCGTGCCAACGTGTCATACACCGACGCCGCACACGCTGCGGGGCTACGGCCGTACGTTCTACCCGTTCTCGGGGCCGCCGACGCCGACGCGATGCTGGAGGGGATGGCCGGCCTGATCCTCACCGGTGGAGAGGACGTGGACCCGGCGCGCTTCGGCGCCACGCGTCATCCCGCGCTCGGCACCGTGCACGCCGAGCGCGACGCCTTCGAGCTCGCACTTGCTGCCGTCGCCCGCGCCCGGCGGATCCCTACCCTGGCAATCTGCCGCGGCATTCAGGTAGCGAACGTCGCATTCGGCGGCACGCTCGTGCAGGACATCCCGAGCGAGTGGCCGGGTGCGATGCCACACGAGAGTGAGGGCGCGCGCGACGCACGCGTGCACGAGCTGCGCATCGAGAGCGGCTCGCGCCTGGCCGAGGCGCTGGGCACGACGCGCCCGACCGTGAACTCCATGCACCACCAGTCGGTCGCTCGCGTAGCGGACGGCTTCGCCGCCGTGGCCCACGCACCCGACGGCGTGATCGAGGGAATCGAGTGGCCCGGTGACGACTGGTGGATGGTCGGCGTGCAATGGCACCCGGAGGAGCTCGTGGGCACCGACGAGCCATGGGATCGCGCACTCTTCGCCGCGCTCGCGCGCGCCGTGAGCGCGCACGTGAGCCGGCGGACGATCAGTTCAGCCGCCGCCAGCGCGCTTCGTTCGTGACCTGACGCATCAGCCGGTCCGGCGAGTGCTGGTTCGGGAACAGCAGCGCGTCGCTCACGTCATTGAGCGCCGCACGCAGCAGACCGAAGCGCTCCGCTGCCGTGGCGTACAGCACGGCGAGTCCGTGATCTTCCGCGAGCCGATGATCAGCGGCGAGCTGGAAGCCGCGCTTCCCCATCTCCTCGAAGTAGTCGAGGTTCGGGCCGCCACGCCGCCACCGCCGATGCTCGATGTAATCGGGGAAGAAGCCGCTCACCCACAATGCATAGTTGCCGAGGTGCGTGCGGACCAGGAAGCTGCGACGGCCGTCGGGATCGTCGACGTCGGCCACCAGATCGGCGAGCGTCACGTAGACCTGGTCGTCCGACTCGCCCACGCGCCATGGGCGGTCGCGGAGTCCGAAGTGCAGCATCACGGCCGCGACATAGTCCGCGAGCAGCCGATCCTCCTCGCCGAGTCGGCGCAGGGCGTGGCGCACCATCACGTAGGCGAAGAGCGGGAGGGACGCGCAGGCGCCCTGCCGCGACCGGAGCATGGCTGCCGGGAGCCGTGGATCGTCGAGCACTGCGTCGATCCCATGATCAGCAAGCTCGCGCTCCGCTTGCTCGAGCGTTGCACCGGAGTCGCGCGCGATGAGCCGTGCCACGAGCTGCGCGTCGTCGCGCGTGAGATGATGCCGAGTGTTCGCGAGAATCATGTCATTCACCTCGGACCGTCGTACACCACAACGTCACGAAGGATTGGCAATCTGCACTTCAAGAGCTTGACGATTCATTCGCGCGAGGATCACGACATTGGCACTCGCAGGCCGCGAGTGCTGGGGGCAATGTGCGAGTACCGCCGGTTCTCGTGTTGCCTGCGCAGAGGCGGAACTCGCGCGCTTCTCGCCGGATAGCGCTGGAGTCCTGTGACGGAGCAGGAACGACGAACGCGACGGCTCGTCCGGGGTACCAGGCATGTCCGCGCCAGGGTGGCGCGCATCCCGTGGATGTCCATACCTTTCGCGTGTCCGCTCGCCCACCACGAGGTTCCGTGCTGTATTTCTGCATCCCCGCGTACAACGAGGCCCCGACCGTCGGCAAGCTGCTGTGGCGCCTGCGCAAGGTGTTCCAGGAGCAGCCACGCGAGTACGAGGTGCTCGTCTACGACGACGGCAGCACCGATGCGACCGCCGAGGTGCTCGAGCCGTATCACAAGGTCATGCCGCTGACCGTGCTCGGTGGCACGCGTGTCGGCTACGCGGCGGCGGTCGATGCGCTGTGCCGCGAGGCGTCGCGCCGCACGCGCTATCCGCGCCGCGATGCCGTCGTGATCCTCCAAGCTGACTTCACTGATCAACCGGAGCATCTACCCGAGCTGATCAAGCGGCTCGATGGAGGTGCCGATGTCGTGGTTGCCGAGCGGCCGGTGGCTACGCCGTCAACACCCCCGCCGGTGCGAACGCTGCGGCGGCTCGCGCCGTGGGTGGTACGGCCTTTCCTGTCAGTCGCCGGCGTGCGCGACCCCTTTGCTACCCTGCGGCTGTACCGCGTCTCGGTCGTCCGCGATCTCGTCAAGGAGCGCGGCGACGCGCCCTTGCTGCAAGGCGACGGTTGGAGCGCGAACGTGGATCTGCTGCTCGCAGCGGCACGGCACGCCCGCCGCATCGAGACCGTCGAGCTCGCACCACGCTATGACATACGCGAGCGTGAATCCCGCATTCGTCCATGGAGTGAAGCAATGACCCTTCTGCGTTTTGCCCGCGGGGCGCGCGGTCGGAGCGTGCCGGCGGTGCGCGCATGATCGGGCCGCTACGCTTCAGTCGCCGCGCCATCGCCGCGCTCGTGGTGCTGCTCGCCTCGCCGGTGTCGGCACAGAACCGCGACGGCGCGCCGCTCCCCGTGCCTTACGGCGTCGGCGAGCGGCTCGAGTACGACGTGAAATTCGGCAAGCTGCGCGTCGGCACCGGCTCGATGGAGGTCGCCGACGTGCAGGACGTGCGTGGCCGGTCCGCCTGGCACACCATCTTCCAGGTGCGCGGCGGCACGTTCTTCTATCGCGTCAACGACCAGAACGAGAGCTGGATCGACCGCCACACCGGCAACTCACTGCGCTTCAAGCAGGATCTCAACGAAGGCCGGCGCGACGTCGAGCGCCATTTCGAGATCTATCCGGAGCGCGCACAGTTCGTCGAGCGCGGGGAGGCAGACTCCGTGCAAACGAGCGTCAAGAATCCGCTCGACGACGGCTCGTTTCTCTACTTCCTGCGCACCATCCCGCTCGCCGTCGGCGAGACGTACACGTTCGAGCGGTACTTCCGCCCCGACCGGAACCCGGTGACGATCAGGGTGCTCCGCAAGGAGCGCATCGAGGTACCCGCCGGAGAGTTCGACGCGATCGTCGTGCAGCCGGTCATCAAGACGAGGGGCATCTTCTCCGAGAACGGGCACGCCGAGGTCTGGCTTTCGGACGACGAGAACCGCATCATGCTCCAGATGAAGTCGGGTCTCTCGTTCGGCTCCCTCAACCTGTACCTCAAATCGTACCGTCCAGCCCAGCCGGGGGCGACCGTCCACAAGCCGTGACGCCGGCGTCGACCGGCAACGCCGATCGCGGCGAGGCCGACCTTTCGGCCATTCGCACGATCCCGGTCGCCGTCCGGCCCAACAAGGTGAGCGCGGCTGACTTCGCGCACCCGCCGGCTGGCGATCGGTCCTTCGCCGCCTTCCTGCGCGCGCTCCCCGACGTGCTGGTCGCGCGCGACTTCCGTCGCGTCGTGGAGGCTATCGCCACGGCCGCACGGCGCGAGCGCGGCGTGGTGATCATGCTCGGCGGCCACATCGTGAAGACCGGGCTCGCACCGGTGCTCATCGAGCTGCTGCGCCGCCGCATCGTCACGCACGTCGCGATGAACGGGTCGGCAGCCATCCATGACTACGAGGTCGCGCGCTTTGGCGCGACCTCGGAGGACGTTGCGGCCGGCCTGAAGGACGGCACCTTCGGCATGGCCGACGAGACCGGCCGCGAGATGAACGACGCCTTCGTCGCTGGGATGAAGGCAGCGCGCGGGATGGGAGAAACGCTGGGTGTTGCGCTCGAGCAAGCGCCCGCGCTCGCCAACCCCGAGCTCTCGATCCTCCTCGCGGCGCGCCAGCTTGGCGTGCCGGTCACGGTGCACGCGGCGCTGGGCGCCGAGATCATCCACCAGCATCCCGCAGCCAACGGCGCGGCGATCGGTGACACGAGCCATCGTGACTTCCGGCGTCTGGCGCACTCGCTCGCGCGTCTCGACGACGGCGGCGTCGCGCTCAATCTGGGGAGCGCGGTGATCATGCCCGAGGTGTTCCTCAAGGCGCTCACCATCGCGCGCAATCTCGGCGGCGGAAAGCCGCAGGGGTTCACCACGGTGGATCTGGACATGCAGCGCCACTATCGGCCGCGCATGAACGTCGTGCAGCGTCCGACGCTGCAGAGCGGGAAGGGCTACGAGATCACGGGGCACCATGAGATCATGGTGCCACTCCTTGTTTGGAGCGTGGTCGAGGCCCTCTCGTAAGACGCTTGGCGCCGCGCTACGCGCCTTGGGTTGTCAGTGACCAGACCACGTGTCGCGGAGCTTCCGCGCCGTGTCCGGGCTGAAGATGCGGATGATCAGGTAAATCACCGCGCCGACGATGGCGACCTTCAGCGCAAAGAAGAAGAGCCAGCCCAGCAGCCCAAAGCCGATCGCGAACAGGCCGAAGAGGAGCCGGAGGATGAACAGCCCGGCGATCGCGAACAGGCCGATCATGAAGATGGTGCGGAGCATGGAAACGAATCTCCCGTACGAGTCTGACCACTTGTACGCGCGCGCCGCAGAGCAGGTTTCAGCGCGCGCCATGAGCGCGAGGCGAAGCGCGTCATGAACCGCGAGGCCGGAGGCGCGACTGCCACTGGTTCGCGTGACGACGGACGATGAGATTGCGGCAATGGTCCCGCCGGCCGCAAGTCGCACGCGTACAGCATGACGACGCTTCCTGACCTCGTGGTCCTCGGCGGCGGCATCGCCGGCCTCACGGCGGCCCTCGCCGCGGCGGAGCGCGGCATACGCGTCACGGTCATCGATCAGGCGCGCGCCGGTGCTGCGTCGCGCGCGTCGGCTGGGATCCTCGCCCCCTCAGTCGACGGCCAGCACGAGCCCGCGTGGAGCGCGGCAATCCAGGCCCGGGACTTCTATCCGCCCTTTCTCGACCGTCTGTGCGCCCACACCGAGGTCGACGTCGCCCTGGACCGAGCCGGCGTTCTCGAGCTGGCGGGCACGGACGCGGAGCTCGAAAGGCTCGTGGCTCGTTCGCCCGATGCGACCCGGCTCGACGCCGCGGCGCTTGCCACGCTGGAGCCGGCGCTGGCGAGCCATGCCGGCGCGCTGCTACACCCCGACGACGGCGCCATCGACAACGTCGGCCTCATGAGTGCGCTCGACGTCGCCGTCGCACGACACGAACGCGTCGCGCGCGTGACTGACGAAATCGCCTCGCTCGATGCGCGCGGCAATCTTCCGGCGTTTCGGTCGCGGGGAGGGACGCGCTACGCCGGCCGTCGACTGCTGCTCGCGAGTGGTGCATGGGCGGGGGCGTTGCCGGGTCTCCCACGCGCGCTGCCGCTCCGACCGGTACGCGGTCAGCTCTTCCGCCTCGAGGGGCTGCCGGTCGGGCACGTCACCTTCGGCGGCGGCGGGTACCTCGTGCCCCGGAAGGGATCACTTCTCGTTGGCGCGACGAGCGAGGAGACGGGCTTCGATGCGACGACCACGCCCCGTGGCTCGCGGCTCCTGCGTGCGATGGCCACGGCCGTCATCCCCGCTCTCGCCAAGACACCCGTGCTCGAGCACTGGGCGGCGCTGCGCCCCATGTCTGCCGACGGCCTCCCGATACTCGGCGCGGACCCGGCGCTTCCGTCGCTCTTCTACGCGTGCGGCTACTCGCGTAACGGCATCCTCTTCGGCCCTTGGGCGGCGGAGCAGCTCGCCGTGGCGCTGTCCGGCGGAAACGCACCTGCGACATTGGCGCCGTTCAGCGTGGCACGGTTCGACGAAACTCTCGTAACCCTCTAAGTATTGCTCGTAGGTTAGCAACACTTACTTGCCCCGGCGACGCGCGCTATTTTCCGTCCCGTCAACGCGTTGCGCCGCCGTCCCCGCGGCCCTTCAGGGCTCGCTTCGTGGTCCGATTGTCGGAGGTTCGCCGTCCGACCGTTTGGCCGTCAGACCGTCAGACCGTCGTTCATGGGCGAAGTTCTCTATCAGATCATGGGGCGGCACCAGGCCCGGGCACTCCCCGAGCGAAAGCCGTCCTGGTTGAAGGTGAAGGCCCCCGGCGGACCGAACTACCTCCGCCTCAAGCAGCTCATGCGCGACCTCGACCTGCACACGGTCTGCGAGGAAGCGCACTGTCCGAACGTCGGCGAGTGTTGGGAACATGGCACGGCGACGTTCATGATCCTCGGCGACGTGTGCACGAGGAACTGCGCGTACTGCGCCGTGGCGCATGGCCGCCCGCCCAAGTTCGACCCCGCCGAGCCGGAGCGCGTGGCTGAAGCTGCCGCGACGATGAAGCTCCAGCATGTCGTCCTCACCTCCGTGGACCGCGACGACCTGGCCGACTACGGCGCGTGGGCGTTCGCCGAGACAATCCGCCAGATCAAGGCGCGGAGCCCGCAGACGTCGGTCGAGGTGCTCGTTCCGGATTTCCAGGGGAAGGAAGAGTCCATCCGCACCGTGCTCGAGGCAGAGCCCGACATCTACAATCACAACACCGAGACGGTGCCTCGGCTCTACAAGAAGTGCCGGCCGGGTGGGCGCTACGAGCGCGTGATGAACATCTTCACGACGTCGAAGCGTCTCGCGTCACACATCCCCACCAAGACGGGGATCATTCTTGGGATGGGTGAGACGAACGAGGAAGTGGTCGCGGTGATGAAGGATCTGCGGGCCGTCGACGTCGACATCCTCACGCTCGGTCAGTATCTCCGTCCTTCGGACAGCCACATCGCGCTCGACCGCTATGTGACGCCGGAGGAGTTTCGCCGCTTCTACGAGGTCGGGATGGAGCTCGGCTTCCGTCACGTGGAGAGCGGCCCGCTCGTGCGGTCGAGCTATCACGCCTGGGAGCAGGTGCAGGCGGCGGGCGTGTGAGCGCGCACCGCCTGGCCGGCGTCGCATCGTAGCGCACCGGCGTACGCTCTCGCTCGTCCCTCCGTCTGCATTACACATCGCGATCCTGATCCGTCACGATCATCGCGCACCGGAATCTCGATATGACCCCTGCCGCTACTGCCGCCAAGAAAAAGTCCGAGCCGCAGACAAAATCGTCTGACGCTTCGCTGAACCGCGAGCTGCTGCACTCCATGCTGCTCCAGCGCCGGTTCGAGGAGCGCACCGCCGAGGCGTACGCCCTCGGCAAGATCGGCGGCTTCTGCCACCTGTACATCGGGCAGGAGGCGGTGAGCACCGGCTCCCTGTCGATGCTGCGTCCCGATGACTACGTCATCACCACGTATCGCGATCATGGCCAGGCGTTGGCGCGTGGGATGTCGCCGCGCGCCGTGATGGCCGAGCTGTTCGGCCGGCAGGACGGCTGCGCGCGCGGCAAGGGCGGCTCGATGCACATGTTCGATCGCAACCTCAACTTCCTCGGTGGGCACGGTATCGTGGGAGGCCACGTGCCGCTCGCGACCGGTGTCGGCTTCGCGATCAAGTATCGCGGCGGCGACCAGTGCATCGTGTGCTTCATGGGCGAGTCGGTGGTGAACACCGGCGCGTTCCACGAGGCGCTGAACATGGCGGGGCTGTGGAAGCTGCCGTGTGTGTTCATCATCGAGAACAATCGCTACGGCATGGGCACGGCGCTCGAGCGCGCGTCGGCCATTCACGACATCTACGAGCGCGGCGCGGCGTACAACATGCCCCGCGCGCAGTGCGACGGTCAGGACGTCTTCGCCGTGCGCGAGGCGGTGGGCGAGGCGGTGGCGCGGGCGCGCAAGGAGCAGCTCCCGACGCTGCTCGAGGTGCGGACATATCGCTTCATGGGCCACTCGATGTCCGACGCCGTGAGCGGCACGTACCGCACGAAGGCGGAGCTCGACGAGCACATGAAGCGGGATCCGATCGCCCTCCTGCGTGCGCACATGCAGGAGAACGGCCAGCTCACCGACGAAGAGATCCAGAAGATGGACGAGGAGATCAAGGCGGTGGTGCAGGACGCGTGGGACTTCGCTGACGCCAGCCCCGAGCTTCCGCGCGAGGCGCTGTACGAGGACGTGTACGTGGACTCACACACTTGAAGAACGCTCATCGGTTTCTCGGCTATCGGTTCTCGGACTACCTCGGGACGCGCTGGCTTCCCGAGCGGCCCGCCGAGAACCGACAGACCGAAAGCTGACAAACGC
This sequence comes from uncultured Gemmatimonadaceae bacterium, assembly GCA_964438255.1. Taxonomy (GTDB): domain Bacteria; phylum Gemmatimonadota; class Gemmatimonadetes; order Gemmatimonadales; family Gemmatimonadaceae; genus AG11. Next base: position 18,983 of record CAYTKA010000054.1, read on the forward strand.
CGTCTTCTTTCATTCGCACAGATCCTTTCCGGCAAAGAGATGCCAGTCATCACATACAGAGACGCCCTCGGCCAGGCCATCCGCGAGGAGATGCAGCGCGACGACCGCGTCTTTCTCATGGGCGAGGAAGTCGGCGTCTATCAGGGCGCGTACAAGGTTTCCAAGGGATTTCTCCAGGAGTTCGGCGAGATGCGCGTCGTCGACACGCCGATCACCGAGCTCGGGTTCGCCGGCGTCGGCGTCGGCGCGGCGATGGTCGGGCTGCGCCCGGTCATCGAGTTCATGACGTGGAACTTCGCGCTCCTCGCGCTCGATCAGGTCGTGAACGCCGCCGCCAAGATGCTCTACATGTCGGGTGGGCAGTTCAACATCCCGATCGTCTTCCGCGGCCCCAACGGCGCGGCGCTTCAGCTCTCCGCCCAGCACTCGCAGGCGTGGGAGTCGTGGCTCGCCCACATCCCGGGGCTCAAGGTCATCGCGCCGGGCACGCCCTACGATGCGAAGGGACTGCTCAAGAGCGCCATTCGCGACGACAACCCGGTGTGCGTGCTCGAGGGCGAGATGCTGTACAACACGAAGGGCGAGGTGCCCGACGAGGAGTACACGATCCCGCTCGGTAAGGCGGAGCTGAAGCGCGAGGGCGACCATGCGACGATCGTCACGCACGGGAAGATGGTGCTCGTGGCGATGCAGGCTGCCGATCAGTTGGTGAAGGATGGCATTCGCGTCGACGTCGTGGACCTCCGCACGATTCGTCCGATGGACGTGGAGGCGATCGCCGAGTCGGTGCGGAAGACGAATCGCGTCGTCGTGCTCGAGGAAGGCTGGCCGATCTGCGGCGTTGGTGCGCAAGTCGTGGACTTCGTGCAGCGCGAGTGCTTCGACGATCTCGACGCGCCCGTCCTCCGCGTGCACCAGGAAGATGTGCCGATGCCGTACGCGAAGTCGCTGGAGAAGGCGGCGAAGCCGGACGCGCCGAAGACGATCGCCGCTGTTCGCAAAGTCATGTATCTCGACTGAGGCTCACGAGTCCCGCAATGGCTACCAAGGTCTTCATGGAGGCGCTTTCCCCCACGATGGAGGAGGGAAAGCTGGTCAAGTGGCTGAAGAACGAGGGCGACACCGTCAAGAGCGGTGAGCCGATCGGCGAGGTGGAGACCGACAAGGCGATCATGGAGCTGGTCGCCCGCGGCGACGGTGTGTTGCGCAAGCGGCTGCTCAACGAAGGCGATTCAGTTCCGGTGGGCACACTCGTCGGTGTGATCGCCGGGAAGGACGAGAACATCGACTCGATCGTGGCGGGCGCGGGTGCGCCGGCCACTGCGGCCGCACCGGTTGGTGCGACGCAGCCGGGAGGGGGAGGGGGAGGGGAAGGAACGCCACAGCAGAGCACCGGTCCGTCGAAGAGCGACGTTGCGCCCACGCCGGCGGCGGCTCCCAAGCCGGCGGTCGCTGCGAGCGCGCCACCACCACCGCGCGCACCGCAGCCGCCGCAGGGGGCTCCGGCGCCGCAGGCAGCGCACGCCGGCAACGGCGGGGCGGTGCGGTCGTCGCCGCTCGCGCGGCGCATGGCCAGCGAGCGCGGGCTCAATCTCGGCGCCGTGCAGGGCTCCGGGCCCGGCGGCCGCATCATCCGTCGCGACATCGAAGCGGCTGCGGCAGCCGGTGCCGCGTCCGGCCCTGGCGCGGGCCGTCCCGCCGTCGGACCGTCCGACGCTCAGACCGATTTCACGGACGTTGCGCTCACGAACATCCGCAAGGTGATCGCGAAGCGGCTCGGCGAGTCGATCGGTCCGATCCCGACGTTCTACCTCACCATCGAGTGCGATCTCACGCGCGTGATGGAGATGCGCGCCGCGATGACGGAGCTGGGCGACGAGTTCAAGGTGTCGGTGAACGACGTCCTGCTGAAGGCGATCGCCGTGGCGCTGTCGCAGCACGCCGAGGTGAACGCGCACTGGCTCGGCGACCACATCCGCTACTTCAATCGCGTACACCTCGGCATGGCCGTGGCGACGGATGATGGTCTCATCGTCCCCGTGATCTGGGACGCGGACCGCAAGCGGCTGAGCGAGATCTCGCGCGAGGCGAAGGAGCTCGCGAAGCGTGCGCGTGAGCGCAAGCTCAAGCCCGAGGAGTTCACCGGCTCCACCTTCTCCGTGAGCAATCTCGGCATGTTCGGGATCGATCAGTTCACGGCGATCATCAATCCGCCCGAGGCCGGCATCATCGCGATCGGGACGGGTGAGGACAAGGTCGTGGTCGTCGACGGCGAGCCGGTGGTACGCAAGCGCGTGCGGCTCACGATGAGCTGCGACCATCGCATCATCGACGGCGCGGTCGGTGCGAAGTTCCTCCAGACGCTCCGCCGGCTCGTCGAGAACCCGCTCATGCTCGTCTACTAACCCGCACGCAGAAAGCCACCATCATGGCAACGTTCGACGTGATCTTCCTCGGCGGCGGCCCCGCCGGTTACGTGGGTGCGATCCGCGCCGCCCAGCTCGGCCTCAACACGGCAGTCGTGGAGCGTGAAGGGCTCGGCGGCACCTGCGTGCTCTGGGGATGCATCCCCGCCAAGGCGCTGCTCGAGGCAGCGTCGTACGCCGAGAAGATGAAGAAGGCCGTTGAATTCGGCGTGACTCCGGGTGACGTGAAGCTGGATTTCGGCGTGGCGATGAAGCGGTCCCGCTCCGTCAGCAACCAGAACTCCAAGGGTGTCGAGTTTCTCTTCAAGAAGAACAAGATCACCTGGATCAAGGGTACCGGAAAGCTTACCGGCAAGAGCGCGGTGACGGTGAAGACGGCGGACGGCAAGGAAGAGAAGCACGACGCGAAGAAGGCCGTCGTCATCTCCACTGGCTCCCGCGTCAAGGGGCTTCCCCAGATCGGACTGGAGCTCAACAAGAAGACTGTCGTCTCCTCTGACGAAGCGCTCATCCTCGAGAAGACGCCGAACTCGATCACGATCGTCGGGGCCGGTGCCGTGGGCTGCGAGTTCGCCGACGTCTTCGCTTCGTTCGGCTCACAGGTCACGCTCGTGGAGGTGATGCCGAACGTCCTTCCCGTGGAAGACGCCGACTGCTCCAAGGAAGTCGAGCGGGCGTTCAAGAAGCGGAAGATCGACGTCCTCACCGGCGCCAAGATCTCCAACGTGAAGGTCGGCAAGGACTCCGTCACGATGACGATCGAGGCGGGAGGGGAGAAGAAGGAAGTGAAGTCGGACGTCGTGCTCGTGGCGGCAGGGCGGGCGCCGAACATCGAGGACATCGGGCTCAAGGAGCAGGGGGTTCAGCTCACCGATCGCGGCTTCATCAAGATCAACGAGCGGATGGAGACGAGCGTGAAGGGGTTATACGCCATCGGCGACGTCGCCGGCCCGCCGATGCTCGCGCACAAGGGCGAGCGCGAGGGGATGATCGTGGCCGAGGTGATCGCCGGCCATCACGCGCAGGTGCTCGATTACACGAACGTCCCCGGCGCGACGTACTGCCATCCCGAGGTCGCGTCGGTCGGTCTCACCGAGCAGGCGTGCAAGGACAAGAAGATCGAGTACAGGGTCGGCAAGTTCCCCTTCTCGGCGAACGGCCGCGCGCGCACGTCGGGTGAGACGGAAGGGTTCGTCAAGATCGTCCGCGGCGCGAAGTACGGTGAGATTCTCGGCGCGCACATCGTCGGTGCCCATGCGACCGAGATGATCCACGAGCTCGTGGTCGCGCGCACGAACGAGTACACGGTGGAGGAAGTCGATCTCGCCATCCACGCGCATCCGACGCTGTCGGAGGCGATCGCGGAGGCAGCGCTGGATTCGCTCGGAAGAATGATTCACGCCTGACGGTCGGACGGTCGGACGGTCGGACGGTCGGACGGTCGGACGGTCGGACGGTC
>CAYTKA010000055.1:0-22796 GCA_964438255.1 uncultured Gemmatimonadaceae bacterium
GGTTCGTCGGAGCCGGGCAGTTGGTCCGGCAGCTTCAAGCAGCCGCAGCTCGCCGCGTCTGCAGTGGTCGGGCCCGCAACGCCAGGGCGCGGCGCCGCATATGGCTCCATCTCGCTGCTGCCGGTGACGGGACAGCTCGGCAGGTTCAATGTCGAGCTGTCGATCAGTGCTCCCGTCGATGGAAACACGCCGCTTGCGTGGGCGATTTTCTCGGGCCCCTGTGGGACGCCGTCGCCGGCGGTCGCCCCGTTGACGGATTTCCCGACGATCGAGACCAGCGGTGGTGGTGGGCGCGTGCAGGCCGTCATGGCGCTCGACGTCCGGCCGCGCGGGTCGTATCACGTCAACGTCTATTGGGCATCGCGCCCCTCTGACGTGAGCAACGTGATGATGTGCGCCAACCTCGCCGAGAACGGGTGAGCAGTATTCGGCTCACGGCGGCGTTGAGACATTTCGCCCCAGCGCTCTAGCCGCCTGCCCAGGGGCGTGCTAAGGTATCGCACGACACGACGGGCGCGCGATCGCCCGACCCCCACGTCGAGCTTTCATCCTCCGGAATCGCCCCTTCAATGACGCTCTCGCCCCGTCGTCTGGCCCGAGCGGCGCGCCTCACGCTGCGCGCCGTCCGCTTCGCAACCCTCGCACTCATCCCCGCTGCTCTTGGCGCGCAGGGCACCGGCACCCTCATCGGCCGCGTGTTGTCGGGTGACGTTGCAGTTCCGGGTGCCACGGTCATCGTGAGCAACGGCCGCGCGACACTCACGCGCGTGGACGGCCGGTACCGGATCAACCTGGCGCCGGGCCGCTATCAGGTGCGCGTGCGGGCCATCGGCTACAACACGGTCGTGAGCGACAGTGTCAGCATCGCACCGAACCAGACGACCACGTTGAACCTCACCCTCGAGCGCGCGGTGGCGACGCTTCAGGCGGTGTCCACGATCGGCACGCGCGGCGAGGCGCGCACGGTGCTCGACGCGCCGGTCCCGATCGACGTGCTGTCGAACGCCGAGATCAAGCAGACCGGGCGCACGGAGACGGCGCAGATGATCCAGGCGCTCGCACCGAGCTTCAACTTTCCGCGCGCCACGATCGGCGACGGAACCGATCACGTGCGTCCGTCGACGCTGCGTGGATTGGGACCGGATCAGGCGCTCGTCCTGATCAACGGCAAGCGCCGGCACACGAGTGCGCTGGTGAACGTGAACGGGACGATCGGCCGTGGCTCGACCGGTGTGGATCTGAACGCGATTCCCGCGAGCATGATCGATCACATCGAGATTCTGCGCGATGGCGCGGCGGCGCAGTATGGGTCGGACGCGATCGCCGGCGTGATCAACATCGTGCTCAAGAGCGGGAAGCATGGCGACTATCTCACCACGGTGGGACAGGACTACACGACCTACAACCGCCCCGACGACGCCGTGCGCCAGCAGACCTTCCAGTCGACCGGCGGTTATCCGAGCGGGCAGCGCACGGCGCGCGACGGCAAGGTCTTCCAGACGTCGATCGACAAGGGGCTCGTGTTCGGTACGCGCGGCTTCGCCCACGGTGCGTTCGAGCTCCGCGACCGCGGGTCCACCAACCGCTCACTCCCCGATCTCAGAGTTCAGTACTTCGGCAACAACCCCAACTGCCTCGATACGCGCTGCTCGAGCGCGATCGCGCCGACCCCCGACAGCGTCACGCATCGTCAGGGCGACGCGTACACGCACGACCTGACGCTCTGGCTCAATGCGGCGAACGAGTTCCAGAATGGCATCGAGGCGTACGGCTTCGGGGGCGGCTCACGGCGCGTCGGTGAGGCGGCCGGCTTCTGGCGCCGCGCGCGCGACGACCGCACACTGCGTTTCCTCTACCCGAGCGGCTTCCTGCCGCTCATTCACTCCACCGTCGACGACTACGCGGGGACGGCGGGCGTGCGGGGCGTGGTGAGCGAGTGGAAGTGGGACCTCAGCACGACGTACGGGCGCAACAGCTTCGGGTTCGACGTGAAGAGCTCGGAGAACGCCGTATTCCCGCCCAGTCGGCCGCAGACGGAGTTCTACGCGGGGAAGCTGATCTTCGGTCAGTCGACGACCAACCTCGATCTGTTCCGCACGATCAACCTCCCGCAGGAGATGCGCATTGCGGCGGGCGCCGAGTTCCGCGCGGAGAACTATCAGATCAGGCCGGGTGAGCCGGCGTCGTATGCGACGGACACGAGCGCGCGTGTGCTCGACTCGCTGGGGAATCGGACGAACACGCGTCCGGCGCCCTTCTCGCAGGTGTTCCCCGGCTTCAGCCCCGTGCAGCAGACCGATCGGTCACGCGACAACGTCGCGGGCTATGTCGACGTCGAGACGGACGTGACGAACGACCTGCTGATCGGGCTGGCAGCACGGTACGAGCATTACAGTGACTTCGGCTCGACGACGACCGGCAAGATCTCCGGGCGCTACGAGCCGGTGAAGAACTATGCGATCCGTGGCGCCATCAGCACGGGATTCCGCGCGCCGTCGCTGGGCCAATCGTACTTCCAATCGACGGCGACGAATTTCGTCGGCGGTATCCCGCTGGAGATTCGCACGCTACCGGTCGACGACCCCCTGGCGCAGCAGCTCGGCGCGAGCCCGCTCAAGCCGGAGAGGTCGGTCAATCTCAGCGTCGGCCTGGCTGCCGAGCCGGTCCCGGCACTCTCGCTCACGGCGGACTATTATCGCATCAACATCCGGGATCGGATCGTGTTCTCCGAGAACCTGACCGGCCCGGCGATCGTGAGCTTCTTCGCCGCGAACGGCCGTCCGGAAGTCACGGGGGCGCGGTACTTCACGAACGCGCTCGATACCCGCACCGACGGTCTGGACGTGATCGCGAACTATGGGATGACGTTCGCCAATCAAGGGGTCCTGCGTCTGATGGCCGGCTTCAACATCAACCATACGCAGCTCACGCGTGTGGACTCGATCGCCAATACCACGGTCCAGGCCAACCTGCTGAAGTTCGGCCGCGTGGAGCGGGTTCGGACGGAGCGCGGCCAGCCGCGCGACAACATCCTGTTGTCGGCGAACTACAACCTCGGCGCCTTCGCCGGCGTGGTGCGCACACAGCGGTTCGGCAAGGTGACGACGGCGAACGTCATCCAGACGGACACGCTCGATCAAACCTTCCGGGCGAAGTGGATCACCGACGTCAGCGCGTCGTACACGATCTTCCGCATCTACACGCTCACGGCAGGGGCGGACAACGTGTTCGACGTGTATCCGGATCGGAACAGCTATCCGGGACAGCCGTTCAACGGCCCGGGTGGCATTCCGGGCGGCGGCGTGGCCGGCAACGGGAACGTTGGCATCTTTCCGTACAACGGGGTGAGCCCGTTCGGCTTCAATGGGCGATTCATGTACGGAAAGTTGTCGATATACCTGTGAGCCCATCCCGCAGGAACAAGTTGTCATTCCACAGCGGCGCAGCCACTCACAAGAGGTGGCAGCTCGCTGCGTTTGCTTCTGGGGGATGACATATCCCGGTGGCGGCTATATTGGGCAGCGTGACGGATAGCCACCCATCGCCATTGTGGACGCCCAGCGCCGAGCAGATCGCCGACGCCATGATCACGCGATTCATTCGTGATGCCGTGCAGCCACTCGGCGGCGCGGCGGGTGCGGTGACCGATTCTCCCTCGTTGTATGCATGGTCGGTCGCGTATGCGGAGCAGTTCTGGCCGGCCGTGTGGCGCTTCTGCGGCGTCATCGCGAACGAGCGGGCCGGTGCGGCACCGTGGGACGATGTGATCATCGGCGCCGATCGCGTCGCACCCCCCGATCCGGTGCTCGGCCCGCGGTGGTTCACGGGCGCACGTCTCAACTTCGCCGAGAACCTCCTGCGCTTCCGTGATGATCGTGAGGCGCTCGTGCTGTGGACGGAACAGGGACCGGGACGACGGCTCACGTACGCGCAGCTCGCCGACGCCGTCGCACGATTCGCCGCCTATCTGCGCGACGCCGGCGTCGGTATCGGTGATCGCGTCGCCGGATTCATCCCGAACATTCCGGAGGCGGTCGTCGCCATGCTCGCGGCGACCTCGCTCGGTGCGGTATGGTCGTCGTGCTCCCCCGATTTTGGCGTCGCAGGCGTGCTCGATCGCTTCGGTCAGATCGAGCCCACGGTGCTCGTCGTCGCCGACGGATATCGCTACGCCGGGAAGGCGATCCCCTCGCTGGAGCGCGTCCGTGACGTCGTGGCGCGACTCCCGACCGTGCGGCGGGTCGTCGTCGTGCCGCATCTCGATCCGGAGGTCGACGGAGAAGCCGGGCCCGATGTTCCGAGCGGCGTCTGGTGGCGCGACGCACTCGGCGAGGGCGAGACGCCCGCCCTGCGCTTCATGCGCCTGCCGTTCGATCATCCGGTCTACGTGATGTACTCGTCCGGGACGACGGGGCTGCCCAAGTGCATGGTCCACAGCGCGGGGGGCACGCTGCTCCAGCACCTCAAGGAGCTCGTGCTGCATACGGATCTCCGGCGCGGCGACCGCATCGCGTACTACACGACCACCGGCTGGATGATGTGGAACTGGCTCGTGTCGAGCCTCGCCGTCGGTGCCACGGTGGTACTCTACGACGGTGCGCCGATCATCCGCGGGCGTGCCGTGCTCTGGGACATGGCGGAAGCCGAGCGGATCACGACCTTCGGCACGAGCGCGAAGTGGATCACGCTGACGGAGAAGGAAGGCGCCGTCCCGCGCGAGACGCACGATCTGTCGTCGCTGCGCGCCATCCTGTCGACGGGAAGTCCGCTCACCGGGCCCGGCTTCGATTACGTCTATCGCCACGTGAAGCAGGACGTTCGGCTGAGCAGCATCAGCGGCGGCACGGACATCATCTCCTGCTTCGCGCTCGGCGATCCGACGCAGCCGGTGTATCGCGGCGAGATCCAGACGCGCGGCTACGGAATGAAGGTCGAGATCTTCGACGGCGACGGACAGTCGCTCGTCGGCGAGCAAGGAGAGCTCGTGTGCACGGCCCCCTTCCCGAGCATGCCGGTGCGTTTCTGGAACGATCCGGATGGCAGCAAATACCGTGCGGCGTACTTCGACGTCTACCCGAACGCGTGGCGTCATGGTGACTGGGCGGAGCTGACGGAGCGCGGCGGGCTGGTCATCTATGGGCGGAGCGACGCGACACTCAATCCGGGGGGCGTGCGCATCGGCACGGCGGAGATCTACCGTCAGGTGGAGCAGCTCCCCGAGGTGGTGGAGAGTCTGGTGATCGGGCAGCGGATGACGCACAAGCCCGACGCGGACGAGCGCATCGTGCTGTTCGTGCGGCTGGCGCCGGGGGTGACGCTCGACGACGCGCTGCGTGAGCGCATTCGCCGCCGGATCCGCGAGAATGCGACGCCGCACCATGTGCCCAGGAAGATCGTGCAGGTGGCCGACATCCCGCGCACGATCAGCGGCAAGATCACGGAACTTGCCGTGCGCGACGTGGTGCACGGGCGCGCGGTCACGAACCGCGAGGCGCTCGCGAACCCCGAGGCCCTCGAGCTGTTCCGCGATCTGCCGGAGCTGCGCGGCTAGCGGGAGCGACGGCGCGTCCGACGATGGTGGCGTCGCCGAACAGCGGCTAGATTACGACCATCACTCGATCAGAGCGGGATCGCATGGCAACGGAGATGCTCGAGGTCGCGCAGCAGGCGCACGATACCTTTCCGATCAACGGCACCGACTACATCGAGTTCTACGTCGGCAACGCCAAGCAGGCCTCCCACTACTACCGCGCCGCGTTCGGATTCCAGCTCGTCGGGTACCGCGGCCCCGAGACCGGCACGCGCGATCGCGCGAGCTACGTCCTCCAGCAGGGCAAGATCCGCTTCGTTCTCACGACGGCCATCCGCCCCGAGATGAGCAAGGACGCGGAGCGGATTGCCAAGCACGTGTACGAGCACGGCGACGGCGTGCGCGACATCGCCCTCTGGGTGGACGACACGCGCGACGCCTTCACGAAGGCCATCGAGCGCGGGGCCGCGCCGGTCCAGGAGCCGATGGTGCTCCACGACGACGACGGTGAGATCGTCATCGCGTCGTTCAAGATCTACGGCGAGACGGTGCACTCCCTCGTCGAGCGGAAGCACTACCGCGGGCTCTTCATGCCGGGCTTCGTCCCGATGCAGCCGCACTTCCAGCCCCCCGAGGTTGGCCTCAAGTACGTCGACCACTGCGTCGGCAACGTCGAGCTCGGAAAGATGAATCACTGGGTGGCGTTCTATGCCCAGGTGATGGGGTTCCGCAATCTCCTCACCTTCGATGACAAGACGATCAGCACCGAGTACAGCTCGCTGATGTCGAAGGTCATGGCCAACGGGAACGACCGCATCAAGTTCCCGATCAACGAGCCGGCGAGGGGAAAGAAGAAGTCACAGATCGACGAGTACCTCGAGTTCTACAAGGGGCCCGGCGTGCAGCACATCGCGCTGGCGACGGACGACATCATCAGCACGGTGACGACCCTGCGGGACCGCGGCGTCGAGTTCCTCAGCGTCCCGACGACGTACTACGCCGATCTCCAGAAGCGCGTCGGCCGGATCGAGGAGCCGGTGGACCAGCTCGCGGCACTCGGCGTCCTGATCGATCGCGACCCCGATGGCTACCTGCTGCAGATCTTCACGAAGCCGGTGCAGGATCGTCCGACCGTGTTCTACGAGATCATCCAACGCAAGGGCGCGAAGAGCTTTGGCGCGGGGAACTTCAAGGCGCTGTTCGAGGCGATCGAGCGCGAGCAGGAGCTGCGCGGTAACCTGTAAAGACTCTGTCATCGCGCACGGGCTCCCGCCGCCGGTGCGCGATGACGGATCGTGAGGAGCTACGGCAATGCCCTACTACCACAGCCTCGGGAAGATTCCGCGCAAACGGCACATCGCCTTCCGGAAGCCGGACGGGGGTCTGTACTCCGAGCAGCTCGTCGGCCACGAGGGATTCACGGGCACGTCGGCGCTGCTGTATCACATCCATCCACCGACGACGGTGAAGTCGGCGAAGCGGTTCAAGGAGATCGAGCTCGAGGCGGACTGCGATCAGACGCTGCGCCATCGCCACTTCCGCACGTCGCAAACGAAGCAGGGCGGGAGTCCGACGCTCGACCGCGCGCCGCTGATGTTCAATCAGGACGTCGCGATGTGGTACGCCGAGCCGGATGAGCGGGACGAGCATTTCTATCGCAACGCGCAAGCGGACGAGATCGTGTACGTCTCGAAGGGGAAGGGGAATCTCGAGACGCAGTACGGCGATCTACCCTTCGGCGAGGGAGACTATCTCGTCCTCCATCGCGGGATCATGCACCGCTACCGCTTCGACAGCGGGGGTGAGCAGCCGAAGCTGCTCATCATCGAGGGGCGCGGACACACGCGCCCTCCGACGCGCTATCGCAACGAGTTCGGGCAGCTGCTCGAGGGCGCGCCGTACTCCGAGCGCGACATCCGCATCCCGCGCGAGCTGAAGACGTACGACGAGAAGGGTGACTTCCGGATCCTCGTCAAGCAGTACGACGGCATCAACGAGATCGTTCTCGATCATCATCCGCTCGACGTCGTCGGATGGGATGGCCAGTTCTATCCGTGGGCGTTCAACATTCGCGACTTCGAGCCGATCGTCGGTCGCGTGCACCAGCCCCCGCCGGTGCACCAGACCTTTCAGGGCGACGGTTTCGTCGTCTGCTCGTTCTGCCCCCGACCATTCGACTTTCATCCCGAGGCGATCCCCGCGCCGTACAACCACAGCAACGTGGACTCGGACGAAGTCATCTACTATGCGTCGAGCGAGTTCATGAGCCGCAAGGGGATCGAGTTCGGCTCGATCACCCTCCATCCGGACGGCATTCCCCACGGCCCGCATCCGGGACGGGCGGAGGCGTCGATGAAGGCGAAGGGGACGGACGAGTACGCGGTGATGATGGACACCTTCCGGCCGCTCAAGGTCGCGAAGCAGGCGCTGGACATCGAGGACCCGGCGTACCATCGCAGTTGGCTCGACGCCCAGCACGAGCAGTTCAACCCGCCGACGACGTAGGACGGTCGGACGGTCGGACAGTCAGACCGCTCTACCGTCCCCTGAACTTCGCAATCGCCGCACGCGTGAAATCGGACAGCACGAGCCGTCCGCTCATCTTCGCGCGCTCGGCGAGCAGCGAGTCCCATCTCTCCGTGCCCGCCCAGAACACGCGCTTCATCTCCGCCATCGCGTCCGGGTTCGATGCCGCGAGCGTGCCCGCGAGGCCATTCAGCTCCGCGTCCATCTCGGCCGCCTCCTCGAACACGCGCGCGTAGAGACCATGGCGCTCCCCCCACGCCGCGTCGCGCCAATCGGCGTCGACCGACATCGCTGCGTACGCGCCCTGGCCGATGCGGCGCTCGATCACCGGGCCGACGACGAACGGTCCGATCCCCACCGCGAGCTCGCTCAACTTGGCCGAGGCGCCGCGCACGGCGAACGCGTAATCACCGGCCGCGGCGATCCCCACGCCGCCGCCAGCCGTGCGCCCGTGCACACGAACGAGCACGAACTTCGGCGCGCGGATCATCGCGAGGATCACGCGCGCGAAGCCGCTGAAGAACTCCTCGCCCTCCTCCACGCTGCTGATCGAGACCAGCTCGTCGAACGAGGCGCCGGCGCAGAATGCACCGGTCCCCTGGCTGCGCAGCACGATCACGCGCGCTGCCGGGTCCTTGCCGACCCAGGCGACCGCCTCGGCCAGCCGCCGGAGCAGCGCGCCAGGGAGCGAATTCCCTTTTGGATGCCCGAAGCGAATCGTGCCGATTCCGTCGGCCAACGTGACGGTCACGTCGCCCCCGGCGACGGCCGTGCCTGGCGTATCCGGTCTGGTCAGCATTCGTGCAAGATAGGGGGCGCACCAGGACACGTCGATTGTCCGTTTCCGCACTCGCGGTGTAGATTCCGCCATGCGAGCCAAGCCGTTGCCTGGCATGGCCTTCGCCATTGGGTGCCTACCGCAGCCGTCAGAGCCAGCCGGAGCAGACCATGAGCCAGCCGACCTCTCGCAGCACGCCCGTTTCCACCGACGATCCGGCCAAGGTCGCCGCGTTCGAGGCGCGCATCGCCGCCGGCGAGAGCATCGAGCCCAAGGATTGGATGCCCGAGCGCTACCGCCGGCAGCTCATCCGGATGATGTCGCAGCATGCCCACTCGGAGATCGTCGGCATGCTCCCCGAGGGGAACTGGATCACCCGCGCGCCGAGCCTGCGGCGCAAGATCTCGCTCCTCGCCAAGGTGCAGGACGAGGCCGGTCACGGGCTGTACATCTACTGCGGCACCGAGACCCTCGGCGTCGACCGGTCCGAGCTCATTCAGCAGCTCCTCGACGGGACGGCGAAGTACTCGAGCATCTTCAACTATCCGACGCTGAGCTGGGCCGACATCGGCGTCATCGGCTGGTTCGTGGACGGCGCGGCGATCGTGAATCAGACGATTCTCGCCAAGGCGTCCTACGGCCCGTATGCGCGCGCGATGATCCGCGTCTGCAAGGAGGAGAACTTCCACAAGCGGCAGGGCTACGAGATCGTCGCCACGCTCGCGAACGGCACGCCGGCGCAGAAGGCGATGGTCCAGGATGCGGTGAACCGCTGGTGGTGGCCGTCGCTCATGATGTTCGGTCCGAGCGACACCGACTCGCCGAACACGGCGGAGTTGATCCGGTGGAAGGTGAAGCGCAAGACGAACGACGAGCTGCGTCGACGCTTCGTGAACCTGACGGTTCCGCAGGCGGTCGCCGTGAATCTCACGCTGCCGGACCCGGCGCTCGAGTACAACGCCGAGACAGACGACTGGGAGTTCGGCGAGATCGACTGGGAGGAGTTCAACCAGGTGATTCGCGGCAACGGGCCGTGCAACAAGGAGCGGCTCGAGGCGCGCCGCAAGGCGCACGACGAGGGCGCATGGGTGCGCGAGGCGGCGATGGCGTATGCCGCGAAGCAGCGCGCCAGGCACTCGGGGGAGGCGGCGTAACGCGTGGCGAGCACGGTCCAGAATCAACGCGTAGAGGGCGCCGCGCAGCAGCCTTCATCCGCCGCCGCCGTCGCCGCACAGGCAGCCGCGATCAGCGGCGACAGCCAGTGGCCGTTGTGGGAGGTGTTCACGCAGAGCGAGCAGGGCGCTCCGCACGAGCACGCGGGCTCACTGCACGCCGTCGATGCCGAGCAGGCCCTTCAGAACGCGCGCGACGTCTACGCGCGTCGCGGCGGCGTGATCTCGCTGTGGGTGATTCCGAGTGGCGCCATCACCGCGTCGTCGCCCGGTGAGGCGGGGCCGTTCTTCGATCCCGGCGCCGACAAGGCGTATCGCCATCCCCAGTTCTACAAAGTTCCGCGCGGCGTGCGCGGGGTATGACGAAGGACTCCACGTCGTCGACGCCATCGGTCGTCCCCGCGCCGCCACCGAGGCCGAACGCGCTGTTCGAGTACCTGCTGCGCCTCGGTGACGACCGCCTCGTGCTCGGCCACCGGCTGAGCGAGTGGTGCGGGCACGCACCGATCATCGAAGAAGACATCGCGCTCGCCAATGGAGCGCTCGACCTGCTCGGCCAGGCGACGATGTTTCTGCGCCTCGCCGGTCAGGTCGAGGGGAAGGGACGCGACGAGGACGCGCTCGCGTACTTCCGCGAGGCGATCGAGTTCCGCAACTGTCAGCTCGTCGAGCTGCCGACGGGCGACTTCGCGTACACGATCGCGCGCCAGTTTCTGTTCGACGTCTACGCCGTCGTGCTGCTCGATGCGCTGTCGTCGTCGAGCAGCAACGCCGACGTCGCGGCGATCGCCGCGAAAGCGCTCAAGGAAGCGAAGTATCACGTGCGCCACAGCGGCGACTGGATCCTCAAGCTCGGCGACGGGACCGACGAGAGTCACCGGCGCGTGCAGCGGGCGGTGGACGAGCTGTGGCGGTTCACCGGCGAGCTGTTCGCCGCGGACGACGTGGAGCGCGAGATGCGGGACGCCGGCGTCGCCCCGGACCTCGCCGCGCTGCGCCCGCGGTGGGAGTCGCTCGTGCGCGACGTGCTCGAGCGCGCGACGCTGACGGTACCGCACGACGTGCCGCGGGCGCCGGGCGCACGCGGCGGGCGCGCCGGCGCGCACACGGAGTTCCTCGGCCACATGCTGGCCGAGATGCAGATCGTCGCCCGGTCGCATCCGGGCGCGACGTGGTGATGCGCGCCGTCCGGGTGTCGCGCGAGGAGGTCCTCGCGATCCTCGACGGTGTGATGGATCCCGAGGTGCCGGTGCTGAGCGTGCGAGAGCTCGGCATCGTGCGCGCCGTGGAGGTCAGTGAGGCGGGTGCGGTGACCGTGACGGTCACGCCGACGTACTCGGGATGCCCGGCGATCCGGGTGATCGAGCAGGACATCGTCGCGGCGCTGCGCGGCGCCGGCCTCGCCGACGTGCGGGTGCGCACGACCTACGCGCCGCCCTGGACGACGGACTGGATCGCGGCGCCGGCGCGCGCGAAGCTGAAGGCCTACGGCATCGCGCCGCCGGGCCGCGCCGACGCCGGCGCGCTGGTGCAGCTCG
Source organism: uncultured Gemmatimonadaceae bacterium (assembly GCA_964438255.1). Classification (GTDB taxonomy): domain Bacteria; phylum Gemmatimonadota; class Gemmatimonadetes; order Gemmatimonadales; family Gemmatimonadaceae; genus AG11. The sequence continues at coordinate 11,545 of CAYTKA010000055.1, forward strand.
TCCGCCATCGCGCCGCGCCGCGCTGCCCGTACTGCGACTCGCGCGAGACGGAGATCCGCAGCGAGTTCGGCTCGACGGCGTGCAAGGCGGTATGCTGGTGCCGGTCATGCCGGCAGCCCTTCGAAGAGTTCAAGGCGCACTGACGTCGAGAGCCACCGTACCCCATACCGGGGTACCAAAGTGGTTCTTCATCATATGCGGCGCGTCTTCCACGCGCCGCGCTTGAACAGCACCGCACTGGCCACCGCGAGCATGCAGAACGCGATCGTCGCCGCCGTGAACACACCCTGCGGACCGAAGCCGAGCGCGTGCGCCAGCACCCACGCCACCGGGAGCTCGAACAGCCAGAACACGAACAGGTTGACGTACGTCGGCGTGCGCGTGTCGCCGGCACCGTTGAACGATTGGGTCAACACCATGCCGTACGCGTAGAACGGAAAGCCGAGCGCCATGGTGCGCAGCGCACCGACCGCGAACCGCGCCACCGCCGGTTCCGACGTGAAGATCGAGACGATCTGCGGGGTGAAGATCACGAACAGCGCCCCGACCGTGCCGAGAAACCACATGCCGTACCGGCCCGCCGTCCACACGGCTCGCTCGGCGCGCTCCGGCTTTCGCGCCCCCAATGCCTGCCCCACCATCGTGGCCGCCGCGTTGGCGAGACCGAACGACGGCAGCAGCGCGAACACGACGACGCGAATCCCGATCGTGTAGCCCGCGATCGCCGCGCTGCCGAAGCCGGCGAGGATGCGCACGAGCCCGACCCAGCTCACCATGCCGATGAACACCTGCACCGTCGCCGACGCCGACAGGCGGATCACGCGCCCGATCAGCGCCGGGTCGAAGGCGAAGTGGCGCGCGTGCAGCTCCACGCGACCGCCGAGCCGGAGCAGCCGGCTCAGCGCGTAGGCCGCGCCGATGCCGCGCCCGATCGTCGTGGCGATGGCGGCGCCCTTCACGCCGAGCCCCGGGATCGGCCCGACCCCGAGCACCAGCGTGGGGCACAGCACGACGTTGATCCCGTTCGCGAGCCAGAGCACGCGCATCGCGATCGCGGCGTCGCCCGCGCTGCGCAGCACCGAGTTGAGCAGGAACAGCATCACCACGCTGATGTTGAAGCCGAGCATGATGCGCGTGAACGTCGCGTGCGCGAGGACGTCCGCCGAGCCGCCCATCACGCGCAGCAGAGCGAGGGCGAAGACAGCGCCCAGCGCCCCGAGCAGCACCGAGACGGCGGCGCCGAAGAGAATCACCTGCGCGGCGGTGTGCGCCGCCGCCTCGCGGTTCTTCTCGCCGATGCGGCGCGCGACCATCGCGCCCGCGCCGATGCTCAGCCCCATGGCCAGCGCGTACAGAATCGTCATGAACGATTCCGTGATCCCCACCGTCGCCACGGCCTCGGCGCCCAGATGGGCGACGACGAACACGTCGACGACGGCGAAGACGCTCTCCATCACCATCTCGAGCACCATCGGCACGGCGAGGATGAAGATCGCGCGCCCGATGGGCCCTTCGGTGAAGTCCCGTCCGTGTGCGCCCGCGAGTGCCTCGCGGATGGCCGCCCAGACCGACGGCTGCTCCGGCGTCGCCGCGGGCGCCAGGGGTTCGGTGGTCGTACTCATGTCGTCAGGTCAGGTCTGCAGCAGCGCGGCAATGCGATCGGCGATCCGCTGCGCATCGGGTAGCACGGCGTCGAGCAACACCGGATGATACGGCATCGGTACGTCGTCCACCGTGAGTCGCTCCACCGGCGCATCGAGATGCCAGAACGCCTCGCGTGCGAGCACCGCCGCGATCTCGGCGCCAAAGCCTGCGGTCGTCGTGTCCTCGTGGACGATCAGGCACTTGCCCGTCTTGCGCACGGACGCGAGCACGCGCTCGCGATCCCACGGCATGATCGTGCGCAGATCGAGGAGCTCGACGTCGCCGCTGAACCGATCCGCTGCCTCGACCGCGCGATGCACCATCGCGCCCCAGCTGACGACGGTCACCCCCTCACCCTCGCGCAGCACGTTCGCGCGCCCGAATGGCAACACGTAGTCGTCACCGGGATAGCGTGCGCTGCCATCGCTCGTCATGAGCAGTGAGCGATGCTCGAAGAAGATCGTCGGGTTCGGGCTGCGCATCGCGGCGCGCAACAGGCCCACCGCGTCCGCCGCGTTGGACGGCATGGCGACCTGCCAGCCGAGCGCGTGTGCCCACGTCACCTCACCGCTGAGCGAGTGCCATGGATCACCCACGTCCTTGCCGAAGCCACCCGGCATGCGTACCACGATCGGCGCGGCGAACTGGTTGGCGGTGCGCCAGCGCATCGTGCCGCAGTTGTTGAGCTGCTCGTGCGCGGGGTCGGCGTACTTGCGGAACTGAATCTCCGCCACGGGCATGAGCCCGTTCACCGCCATTCCGACGGCCCGGCCCACGATCCCCTCTTCCGAGAGGCTCGTGTCGAATACGCGTGCGGCGCCGAACTTCTTCTGCAATCCTTCCGTGACGAGATGGACGCCGCCCTTGCGGCCGACGTCCTCGCCGAACACGACGACCTTTGGATTGGCCGCGAGCTCGCTCGCCAGCGTACGACGCACCGCTTCGGCGAAGCGCACCACGTCACCGTCGGTCGCCGGGACGGCGGTGCCATCGAGGGCAGCGCGCTCCTCGTCAGTGAGGCCGCCAAAGGGCTTCGCGTCTCCCTCGCGGGGCGTCTCGGCGTACACGAAGCGCTTCACCCGCCCCGGATCCGGATTCGGTCTCGCACGCGCGTCCTGAAGCGCGGCCTCGACGTCGCGCGCGACGTCGGCCTCGAGCGCCGTCCATTCCTTCTCGCTCATGAACGCGGGCACGAGGTGCGCGCGCAGCTTCGGCAGCGGGTCGCGCGCGACGTCCGCTGCGATCTCGGCATCGGTTCGATAGCCCTTCTGATTGTCCGGACCGGAATGGCTGCACAACCGCGGCACCGTGAGGTGCACGAGCGCCGGACCGGCGCCGCTGCGCACGTGATCGACGCACTCGGCGATGAGCGCTGCTGCTTCGGCGGGATCGGCGCCGTCGCCGTCGCGCAGGAACAGGTTCCGGAACGACGCGAGATTGCGCGCGATGTTGCCCCCCGGCGTCTGCATGTCGCCGCCGACGGAGATGCCGAGCCCGTTGTCCTCGACGTAGAAGAGCATCGGCAGCCTCAGCGTCGTGGCCATCGTCAGCGCGGACCAGAAGCCATTCGTCGCGACGGACGCTTCACCACCGAGCGCCACGGCGATCGCGCCCTTCCAGCCCTTCTCGGCCAACACGTCGCGCCGATACGTCACGGCCTGCGCCCACCCTGCCGTCGGCGTGTACTGCGACCCGACGTCGCCCGACATCGGCAGGACGGTGGGCCCGTTCCATCCCGGCATGTTGCAGACGACGCCGATGTCGCGCCCGTCGCTGAACCCACCGGCGCGCCCGAGCGGGCTGCCGAGTGCGTCGGCGATGGGAAGTCCGAGCGCGAGCAGCATGGGCCGCGAGCGATAGTAGGCACCGACGCCGTCGCGCTTGTTGTGTACGAGCGAGCCGAGGATGACCTGGGCGACATCGTGCCCGCGCGCCGAGAACTGGTAGAGCACGACGTGCTCTTTCGGCACCGAGGCGCGATTCCGATTCGTCGTCTCCTCGAGATCGTCGAGGGCACGCGAGACAAGGGCGTGGTACGCGATCCCCCGCCAGTCGAAGCGCGGATCGACCGTGTGGGATTCGGACTTCCGGCGGCGGCGGGGGGGTGCGGCGTGCGTCATGGGTCTAAATCTGACGCGTCGGCGCGCGTGGCGGCACTCCTCGCCACAACAGGGAGGTCGGTACAACGCGGCGTGTGCGCGTTGTTCCTCGTCGAACCGGATCGGGCGTACCCGGTACCGGTACCGAGTACCCGTACCATGTACCCACCAGCACCCCCCCAAACGCCCCACCCCACTCGAAACGTACCACCGCTATATATCTTACCGCCCATGCCCCCCGAGCATCTGCTACTGGAGCGGCTGGACGGTGTCCTGTCCGTCACGCTGAATCGGCCCGAGGTCCTCAACAGCTTCAATCGCCGCATGGCGGACGAGCTCGTGGCCGCACTGCGCCATGCCGCCGCCGACGAGAGCGTGCGTGCCGTGCTGCTCACCGGCAGCGGTCGCGCATTCTGCGCCGGCCAGGACCTGGCGGCCGTGCTTCCTGCCGACGGGCACCCCATGCCCGACCTCGGCGACGTGGTACGGCAGCAGTACAATCCGATCGTGCGCGCCATCCGCACCCTCGAGAAGCCCGTCGTCTGTGCGGTGAACGGCGTGGCTGCGGGTGCAGGGGCCAACGTCGCCTTCTCCTGCGACATCGTCCTCGCCGCCGACGTGGCGACGTTCATTCAGTCGTTCAGCAAGATCGGCCTGATTCCCGACAGCGGCGGCACGTTCATCCTGCCGCGCATCGTCGGTCTCCAGCGCGCATCTGCGCTCACCATCCTCGGCGAGAAGCTCAGCGCCGATCGGGCGAAAGAGTGGGGACTGATCTACGACGTCGTCCCTCATGCCGTCCTGCGCGACGCGAGCCTCGAGATGGCGAAGCGGGTGGCGGCACTCCCGACGCGTGGGATCGGCCTCGCGAAACGCGCATTCAACGCCGCCTTCGCCAACGACCTCGACACGCAGCTCGCACTGGAAGAAGAGCTCCAGCGCGAGGCAGGGCGCAGCGAGGATTACGCGGAAGGCGTGCGCGCGTTCATGGAGAAGCGCACGCCGACCTTCCGCGGGCGCTGATGCCGCGCGAGGCGGAGCTGGTCGTCGGCGTCGTCGGCGCGGGAGCGATGGGGTCCGGCATCGCGCAGGTCGCTGCCACCGCGGGACATCGTGTCGTGCTCGGCGACGCCGATGCCGGCGCCGTGACACGTGCTCGCGAGGGGATTCGCAAGGCACTGGCGCGCGAGGTGGAGAAGGGACGGCTCGATCAAGCGAGCGCCGATGCAACCCTGGCGCGCATCGTCGACGCGGGTGCGTTGAGCGCGGGCTACGCTGCATACGCGGAGTGCCGTCTCGTGATCGAGGCCGTGCTCGAGGATCTGGCGGTCAAGCAGGCACTGTTCGGTGGCCTCGAACGCGCCGTGCGTGACGAATGCCTGCTCGCCACGAACACGAGCTCTCTCTCCGTGGCAGCGATCGGCGGAGCGTGCACGCGTGCCGAGCGCGTCGTCGGGATCCATTTCTTCAATCCCGCGCCGGTGATGCCGCTGGTCGAGATTGTGCCGGGCATCACCACGGACCCCGCCGTGCTCGCGCGCGCCCGTTCGATCGTCGATCGCTGGAAGAAGACGACGGTGATCGCGTCGGACACGCCGGGCTTCATCGTGAACCGGATTGCGCGCCCGTTCTATGGCGAGTCCTTGCGCCAGCTCGAGGAGGGGATCGCCGACGTCGCGACGATCGACTGGGCGATGCGCGAGCTCGGCGGCTTTCGCATGGGGCCATTCGAGCTCATGGACTTCATCGGCAACGACGTGAACTACGCCGTGACGCGCAGCGTGTTCGAGGCCTTCTACTACGATCCGCGCTACAAGCCAGCGCTCACGCAGCGCCGCCTCGTCGAGGCGGGACTCCACGGGCGGAAGCGCGAGCGCGGCTACTATGATTACAGGAGCGGCGCCGCGAAACCGGAGCCGGTGCGCGATCAGGCACTCGGTCGGTCGATCGTCGACCGCGTGCTCGTGATGCTCGTCAACGAGGCGGTCGACGCGGTGCATCTACGCGTCGCCTCGCCGCAAGACATCGAGACTGCGATGACGAAGGGCGTGAACTACCCGAAGGGGCTCCTGGCGTGGGGGGACGAGATCGGGCCGGCCACCGTCCTGTCGCGTCTCGAGGCGTTGCACGCCGAGTACGGCGAGGATCGCTACCGCCCCAGCCCCTTGCTGCGCCGGCGGGTGCGCGAGGGCCGACCGCTGCTGGCATGAGCATCGAGACGGAGGAGCAGCGCCAGGCCGAGAAGATCGCGCGCGCCATGTTGGCGCGCGACGCCTTCAGCCGGTGGCTCGGCGTGGAGATCGTCGCCATCCGCCCGCGCTGCTGCACGCTCCGCATGACGGTCCGCGCAGACATGTTGAACGGGTTCGGCGTCTCGCACGGCGGAATCGCGTTCTCGCTCGCCGATAGCGCGCTGGCGTTCGCGTCGAACACGAACGGGCACGTCACCGTGGCCGTCGACAACACGATCTCGTACCCCGTCTCGGTGGAGCTCAACGACGAGCTCATCGCGGTCGCCGAGGAGGAAACGGCGGGTTCGCGGCTGGGATTCTATCGCGTCACGGTGGCGCGCGCCGACGGCACCGTCGTGGCGCTGATGCACGCGACGACCTACCGTACGAAGGAACAGCATCACATCGAGCCGGCACATGGCCACTGACGCATATATCGTCGACGGCATACGGACCGCCGTCGGCAACATCGGGGGACAGCTCAGCGAGGTCCGCGCCGACGACATGGCTGCCCACGTCATCGAGCAGCTCGTCGGCCGCCATCCCTCGCTCGACCCCGCGCGCATCACCGACGTGGTATTCGGCTGCGCGAATCAGGCCGGCGAGGACAACCGGAACGTGGCGCGCATGGCGCTACTGCTCGCCGGACTCCCGGTGAGCGTGCCCGGCGAGACGGTGAATCGCCTGTGCGCCTCCGGGATGAGCGCGGTGGCGAACGCGTCGCGCGCCGTGAGGCTCGGTGACGGCGACTTCTTCGTCGCCGGCGGCGTGGAGAACATGACGCGCGCGCCCTACGTGATGAGCAAGGGGAGCAAGCCATTCGCCCGCGACGTCGAGCTGTTCGACACGAGCCTCGGCTGGCGGTTCATCAATCCGCGACTCGCCGAGCGGTACGGGGTGGACTCGATGGGGCAGACGGCGGAGAACGTTGCCGAGCAGTATGGAGTGAGCCGCGCCGATCAGGACGCGTTCGCGATGCGGTCGCAGCAGAAGGCCGCCGCGGCGCGCAGCGCGGGGCGATTCACCTCGGAGATCGTGCCGATCGACGTCCCGCAGAAGAAGGGCCCTGCCAAACGGATCGACGTCGATGAGTTCATTCGTGCCGAGACGACCCTCGAGGCGCTGGCGAAGCTCCGCTGCGCGTTCCGAACGGACGGGAAAGGGTCGGTCACCGCGGGGAACTCGTCCGGCTTGAACGACGGCGCGGCCGCGCTGTTGGTCGCGTCGGAGCGGGGGGCGAAGGAGATCGGTGCCACGCCGGTCACACGCGTCGTCGCGACCGCCGTCGCCGGCGTGGAGCCGCGCTGCATGGGAATCGGCCCCGTGCCGGCGACGAAGCAGGTATTGAAGCTCGCTGGCATCACGCTGGACGATGTGGACGTCATCGAGCTGAACGAGGCGTTCGCGGCGCAATCGCTGGCGTGTCTGCGTGAGCTCGGTATCGACGACGACGATCCTCGCGTGAACCCCAACGGTGGGGCGATCGCGCTCGGCCACCCGCTCGGCATGAGCGGCGCCCGCCTGTTGCTCACCGCCTCGCGCGAGCTGCAGCGCACCGGCAAGCGTTACGCGCTCGCGACGATGTGTGTCGGCGTCGGCCAGGGAATGGCGACGGTTCTGGAGAGAGTGTGAATGTGGAGAAAGGCGGGTTGTCGGTTCATCGGTCGTCGGTCGTCAGTTGGTCGGTTCATCGGTCTACCCTCGGACGGAATGGCCTCCCGAGGCCGGCCGGAAACCGACGAACCGACGAACCGACAAACCGCCCTTCACGCCGCACCTGGCTCCTCCGATAACAGCCCGCCATGCCGAACATCTTCGAATTCGACGGCTTCATCCCCGTGATACACGAGAGCGCCTTCATCCACCCAAACGCGACCGTCACCGGCAACGTGATCATCGGCCGTGACGTGTATGTCGGGCCGGGCGCCGCGATCCGCGGCGATTGGGGTGGCGTCGTGATCGAGGATGGGTGCAACGTGCAGGAGAGCTGCACCGTCCACATGTTCCCTGGCGTCACCGTCGTGCTCGAGCGCGGGGCGCACATGGGACACGGCGCGATCGTGCACGGAGCACGCATCGGCGAGAACGCCCTGATCGGGATGAACGCCGTGATCATGGACAACGCCGCCGTGGGCGCGGGATGCATCGTCGGCGCCCTGTGCCTCGTGCCGAGTGAGATGCAGATTCCCCCGCGCAAAGTCGTCGTGGGCAATCCGGCGAAGATCGTCAAGGACGTGAGCGACGAGATGCTCGCGTGGAAGACGAACGGGACCGCCCTGTACCAGTCGCTCCCACGGCGCCTGCACGCGACACTGCGTGCCGTGGAGCCACTGCGCGAGCTGCCGGCACACCGCGCGACACAGACGACGAGCTACCGCCCCTGGAAGGAGACGAGATCGTGAAGCGCCTGGAGAATTACGTCCTCGGCCAGTGGGTCGAGGGCGCCGGCACGGGTACGACACTGTTCAACGCTGTCACCGGCGTCGAGGTGGCCGTCGCGTCGAGCGAAGGGCTCGACTTCAAGGCGATGCTCGAATACGGGCGCACCGTCGGCGGTCCGGCGCTGCGCGCGCTCACGTTCCATCAGCGTGCACGCATCCTCAAGGCGCTCGCGCAGTATCTCACGGCGCGGAAGGAAGAGTTCTACCGCGTCTCTGCATGGACCGGTGCGACGAAAGGGGATTCCTGGATCGACGTCGACGGCGGCATCGGGACGCTGTTCGCCTACGCGAGCCGGGGACGGCGCGAGTTTCCCGATGAGACGTATTTCGTCGACGGAGGTCCGGAAGCGTTGAGCAAGGGAGGCACCTTCATCGGCCGGCACATCTGCGTGCCGATGGAAGGGGTGGCCGTGCAGATCAACGCCTTCAACTTCCCCGTCTGGGGAATGCTGGAGAAGCTGTCGACGTCGTTCCTCGCCGGTGTGCCGACCATCGTGAAGCCGGCCACGGTGACGAGCTATCTCACCGAGAGCGTCGCGAAGGCGATGGTGGAGTCGGGGCTGCTTCCAGCCGGCACGTTCCAGCTCATCTGCGGGAGTGCGGGCGATCTGCTCGACCATCTCACCTCGCAGGATTCGGTCGCCTTCACCGGCTCGGCATCCACCGGACAGATGCTCAAGGGGAGCCGCTCGATCCTCGAGCACAACGTCCGCTTCAACCAGGAAGCCGACTCGCTCAACTTCTCGATGCTCGGTCCCGACGCGGTACCGGGGACCGACGAATTCGATCTCTTCGTCAAGGAAGTGGCGAAAGAGATGACCGTGAAGGCGGGGCAGAAGTGCACCGCCATCCGGCGCACGCTCGTTCCCGAGGCAATGGTGAACGACGTTGCCGCCGCGCTGAAGCAGCGGTTGGCCGGCGTGAAGATCGGCGACCCCTCCATCGAAGGGGTGCGCATGGGGCCACTCGCCGGAAAAGCACAGGTGCGCGAGGTGGAGAAAAGCGTCGATCGGCTGCGCAACGCCACGGAGCTCGTCTACGGTGGACGCGATACCCTCGACCTCGTGGGCGCCGATCCGGACAAGGGCGCCTTCTTTCCGACGATGCTGCTGTACGACGAGCGTCCCTTCGAGCGCACCGAGCCGCACGACGTCGAGGCGTTCGGTCCGGTCAACACGATCATGCCGTATCGATCGGTCGACGAGGCCATCGAGCTGGCGAAGCTGGGGAAGGGAAGTCTCGTCGGCTCCCTGTTCACGTTGAGGGACGACGTCGCACGGCGGGTGGCGCTCGGCACGGCTGCATATCACGGCCGGTTGATGCTCGTGAACCGCCACAGCGCGAAGGAATCCACCGGACACGGCTCGCCCCTGCCGCATCTCGTGCATGGCGGCCCCGGTCGCGCCGGTGGCGGTGAGGAGATGGGCGGGGTGCGCGGCGTGCTGCACTACATGCAACGCACCGCCATTCAGGGCTCGCCGCAGACAGTGGCCGCCGTGACGCACGAGTGGAGCAAGGGGGCGACGGAGCGACGCGATCGCGTGCATCCGTTCCGGAAGTATTTCGATGAGCTCGAGATCGGCGAGACGCTGATCACCCACCGGCGCACCGTCACGGAGAGCGACGTCGTGAGCTTCGCCGGCATCTCGGGGGACTTCTTCTACGCGCACATGGACGACATCGCCGCGCGCGAGTCGCTGTTCGAGAAGCGGGTCGCACATGGCTATTTCGTCCTCAGCGCCGCGGCGGGGTTGTTCGTCGATCCGGCGCCGGGTCCGGTGCTGGCGAATTACGGGCTCGAGGGGCTGCGCTTCGTGAAGCCCGTGTACATCGGGGACACGATCCAGGCGCGGCTGACCTGCAAGCAGAAGACGGCGAAGGAGGATCGCGAGGGGCAGATCCCGCAGGGCGTCGTGCACTGGGACGTCGAGGTGACGAACCAGGAGGGCGAGCCCGTGGCGGTGTACACGATTCTCACCCTCGTGCGCCGTCGGGCCGGTGCGGACATTCCAGCATCGGATGCAGCGGTCGAGCGCGCCATGCGGAGGGAAGCGCCGGAAACGGTGGCCACGCCCGAGGTGATGGCGAAGACCGAGCCGGGATCGGCGCCTGTTCGTGTGTCGTAGGACCGCGGACCTCGTGGACTGACAGCGACATCGCCGCCGATCTGCGCGCCCAACGCCGCTCGCACATTCACACTATCTATCTCTGTCGTTCGTCACCCAACTCCCTACATCGTCATCGAGGCTCCGTGATCGCTCGCTCGTTTGCCGCCGCCCTGCTCGTCCCCGCGCTCCTCGGCGCTGCCGCCGTACCCCAGCAGACCGTTCATCGGCCGACCGAGCCGGCGGTCTGGAACATCGACCCCGTGCATTCCGGCGTCAGCTTCCAGATCCGCCATTTCGTCAGCCGCGTGCGCGGGAAGTTCAAGGACTTCCGCGGCACCATCGCGGCGGACCCGGAGAACTGGCAGAACGCCGTGATCGACGTCGCCATCACGACGTCGAGCATCAGCACGGACAACGACCGGCGCGATACCCACCTCAGGTCCAACGACTTCTTTGCCGCGGACAGCTTTCCCACGATCACCTTCAGGAGCACCCGGATCGAGCGCTCGGGCGACGCGGCGAAGGTCTACGGCACCCTGACGATCCGCGGTGTGACCAGGCCGGTGGTGCTGGACGGTCAGTTCACCGGTCTGCTCAAGTCGGCCCAGGGGGACCGCGTGGGCTTCGAGGCGACCACGACCGTGAACCGGCTCGACTACGGGGTGAAGTGGAACCGGGCGGTGGAGGGGGGCGGTGCCATGCTCGGCGACGACGTCAAGATCGAGATCA
>CAYTKA010000056.1:0-22442 GCA_964438255.1 uncultured Gemmatimonadaceae bacterium
CGGCGAGCTGCGGCTGCTTGAAGCTGCCGGACCAACTGCCCGGCTCCGACGAACCGCCCGTCTTCGCCCCGGCCGTGACGCACGCGGAGAGCGCGGTCACGAGAGTCAGCGCCGGTACCACGCGCGAGAAATCAGTCATCGTCGTTCTCCTGGCGAAAGGACGAGCGGGGGCCGGTGAGCTGCGCCGGCCCCCGCGTCGTCGACGGAGTATCGATTACGGTTACGGTGGTGTCGGCGAGTTCGGCGTCGCTCCACCCCAGGTGTACAGCGGTTCGCCCTTCACGCCCAGTTCCTTGTACGTGACGGGCATCTCACGCGGCGTTCCGGGGAGCAGTCCCTGAATGACGCGCAGCGGGCTGTTGTCCCCTGCCCAGCCGCCTCCCTTGGTGACCGGGAGGCGCCGCTGCTCCCAGAATGGCGCCGGCCCGAGGCCCGGCAGCTCGACCTCCTTCTCGTAGAGCAGCATCGCCCAGAGCGAGCACGGCTTACCGTCCTTCGCCTGGACGCCATTGGCCATGCACGGGCCATCGGCGTCGGAGCCGACGCCCACGAACGTCGCCGCGGACGGGAGCCCGCCGCGCCCGACGCGCGTCTTGTCGATCAACGTCACTGCCGTCGCGGCGTTGCCTGCGCTCTGACGCAGCAGCGCCTCGGCCCAGAGCAGGTCGTTGAGCGTGGCGTTGATGGCCGGAGCAGGACCAAAACCGCCGTACTGTGCATTCGGATCCATCACGCCCGACAGGTCGTAGCGCACCTGCGCGATGTTCGACTGATGATACTGCCCACGTGACGGACGAAAGACCGCCGTGCCCGACCACGCGTAGTCGGTGCCGCCTGCCGCTGTCTTCGGAACGGTGCCGAAGGACGACACATTATCGGCATTGCCGAACGAGCCATCGCCGAGTCGCTTGTCCGGCGAGTTCGGCCGGGGGTTACCGGAGAGTGGCCACGGGTCCACCTGTGTCGTCGGATCGAGCAGGTGGGCGACCCGCGTGCTCATTCGGCCGCTGTCGATGCCGTCGAACCAGTTCATCAACTCGCTGATCCAGGCGTTGTAGCCGTCCTGGACGAATGTGAGGTTGACCGGTGTACCGCTGGACATGCCACTCGACGCGAAGGTCACGACCTTCGCCCAATCGACCTTCGCGAGCTCCGAGTTGTCGCGAGGCCAGTAGGCGAGCGTCATCGCCGCCATCGTATTGGCGATCTGCGCGATCTGCACGTTGGTGTACGACACACCGTTCGCCCACGCCGCCGGCGTGGTGAAGCTGTTCGCCGTCGCGAGCGCTACGGCTTGCTGCAGCTTCGACACCGCCGAGTCGCGCATGACGGCGCGATTGCTGTAGGAGAGCGCGGCGAGGTCGCTGTTCTCGTCGGCGAAGTACGCCTTGTCGTACTGAAGGGCGAGCATCATGAGCGACGCCCCCTGCATCCACACCGCGATCGTTTCCGCCCGCTTCGTATCCGACGGCGTTCGAATGACGACGCTGTTCTTGCGGATGGACGTCAGGGCGTCGTTGGCCGACGAGAGCGCGTTGTAGAAGCCACCGCGCTGGATGCCACTCTCGTCGATGCCGCCGCCCCAGAACGCGTCGATGCTGGTGCGCGCCGCCGCGGCCGGATCATTCTGCCAGGCGCGGGGCGTGGTTGCCCGCGTCCACTGATCGGGCGGGGAGTTGGGATTGTCGATGCTCGAGTAGAAGTTCAGGTTGCCGTTGTTCCATGACGCCGAATACGAGCGCGCCTGCGTCGACAGAACGCCAGCGCCGCGCAGACTCGTGAAGGCGTTGAACCAGGTCCGCATGGCGCCCGATCCGACGGATTCGATGGCGTTCGGATCGGAGAGCGCGCGACGCAGGTCCGGCTCGTTCGGGTTCTGCACGTCGAGCGAGTTGCAGCTCGCCGCCCCGACCAGCAGGACAGCGGCACTCACCGCGCGCAACAGTCGCATGTTCTGCATCAGAATCGGTATCCTCTGTGGGAAAGATCGCATCAGAAGCCGAGCTCCAACATCGCCGTGAACGTCCGAAATGCCGGATAGGTGAAGTAATCCACGCGGTAGGCGAAGGGGTTGCCGCCGCCCGGACCGGTGACATCCGGGTCATAGCCGCTGTACTTCGTGCTCGTCCACAGATTGCGACCCACGACGCCAAGCCGTGCACTCTGGAAGCTCGCCCCCGGGACGTGCTGCACCAGACGGACGGGGATCTGCCAGTTCACGGCGAGCTCGCGGAGACGCAGGTACGTGCCATTCTCCACGAAGTAGTCGTTCGGGTCGAAGTTGTTGTAGAAGGCGCTGTAGTACGTCGTCGGCTTCTTGCCCGTCTTGTAGGGGCAGTTCGGATCGACCGTGAGCGCCGGGCAGCTCCCCGCGCTCGGCTTGCTGCTCTGATCCATGACGGCATCACGCAGCTCGTTGAAGGGCCACTGCCGGGTGTAGTTGTAGATGTTCCCCCCCTTCACCCAGGTCAGCGTGCCGTTGAACGAGAGCGACTTCCACGAGAGGTTCGTGTTGAACCCCATGTTGAAGTCGGGGTTCACGTCGCCGATCTGTACGACCGACTTCGAGGACGTGCAGTTCGCATCGACGCAGGTGTACGCCTTGAGCGGCGCCTCGTTCACCGTCTGGAAATCCGTCTTCCGGACGTAGTAGCCTTCCTCGTTCAACACGTAGTTGGCTGCCGTGCCGGAAAGCTTGCCCGCCCTGATCGTCTCATCGAGCTGCTCGGGGGTGCGGATCCACTTGGCGCCGTAGATCACGCCGAACGGCTCGCCCGACGCGACGCGGAAAATCTGCGTGTTCGTCGTGTTTTCCGAGGGACCGACGAGGAACGCGCCGACGCGCAGGTCGTCGATCCGCTGCCGCGTCCGGTCCGCCGTGATGTTCACGCGCCAGAACCGATCTTCCTTCGCCAGCAGCACGATGCCGATCGCCGCCTCGTGCGTGTAGCCGGACAGCGTCCCGGCGTTCTGCCACTGCGACTGATACCCGGTGGCCGCCGAGAGCGGCACCTTGATGATCTCGTCGGTGGTCCGCTTCTTCGAGTAGCTGTACTCGAGCGAGACGTTCTTGAGAATGCTCGCATCGAAGCCAACCTCGGTCTCGCGCGAGTACGCCGGCTTCAACTTCGAGTTGCCGAGCGTGATCTTCTCCGGCACACCCCCCGTGACGGCGAGCACCTCATACTGTGCACTGAACGGGGGGCGCAGCCCCGCGGTGCCCTGCGAGACGCGCAGCTTGAGCTCGTCGAACAGCGGAAGGTGGAAGTCCTGTGTGACGCGCCACGCCGCCGACAGGCGGTGATAAACGGCGGAGCGAGCGTCTGCCCCGAACAGCGATGACTCGTCGCGCCGGACCAGGCCGTCGAGGATATAGCGATCCTTGATGTCGAACGTCGATACGAGGAAGGCATCGCGGGCACGAATCGTCTCCGTCCGCGAGCCCGGCGTAATGGGGTTGGCCGGATCGGTGGATGCCGACGTGAACTCGGGGACCTTCGGCACCGTCAGCGCCGATGCGTTCACGCTGACGAACTGGTTCGTCTGATCCTCGTAGAGGAATGCGGCCTTCGTCGTGTTCTGGACGGAGCGCCACGCGCCGGTCGCCGTCGCATTCAGCCCGATGTTGTACGACCGGTTCGCATCATTGCGCGAATAGAGACTTCCCTTCCCCTGCACGCCGGCGGAGTTCGCAAAGCCGAGCGGAGTGAACGACTTGTAGTTCTGCCCGGACTCGTCGTAGCCGACGTTGCCGTCGAAGGTGAGCCAGCCCGCCGGCCGGTAGTTGGTCTTGAACGTGCCGGTGAAGCGGTCGCGGTCGTTCTCGATCTGCCGCTGCTGGAGCACGTAGAGGGGGTTGCTCACGTTGCCCGAGAGAGGCGGCTGCTTGATCGCCGGATTGTACTGTCCGGCGAACGGGCCCGTCGTCGGGATGGAGTCGAGCCGGACATTCGGCTCGAGGAACGTCATACCGAAGAACAGACCGGTGTCCTCACCCTGATCGGCGACGGATCGGCCGTAGAACGCGCCGACACCCATGTCGAGATTCTCGGAGACGGCCTGATCGGCATTGATCCGGAAATTCTGCCGCCGGTAGCCCTTGAGCTCCGTGAGAATCCCCTGGTCCCTCGTGTTCTGGAACGATGCGTTCAGGTTGGTCGTGCCCCGCCGCTGCCCGACCGACACGTAGTTGGTGAGGAAGGTACCCGGGCGGAAGACGAGATCCGCCTGGTCGTACAGAACCGGATACTTGCTGTCGGAGATGGCGTCCGCTTTGGTGATCCGGTTGCCGTTCGCATCGCGCACGAACGTCACGTTCCCCGACGCGTCCGTCGCCACCTGATAGGGGTTATGCTGATTGGTCGGGATGCGGCGGGGCAACCGGCTCTGGCCGAGCTCGTTGCGGACGGTCACCGTCGTCTGCCCCTCGCTCAGCGAGGCGCCACGCTTGGTGAAGATCTGGACCACGCCGTTGGCCGCATCAGAGCCGTAGAGGGAGCTTGCCGCCGCTCCCTTGATGATCTCGACTCTCTCGATGTCCTCGGAATTGATGTCAGCGAGCCCGAGGCGCGTGATGGTCCCGTCCACGATGATCAGCGGATCCTGGCGCCCGGTCAGGCTGGTGGCGGCGCGCAACCGAATGGCGGGCTCGGCACCGGGCTGTCCGGACGTCGTCACGACACTCGCGCCCGCGACCTTGCCCTCGAGCGCGCCGACGGGGGACACCGACGGCACCTCCTTGATCTGCTCCTGATCGATGACGCCCACGGTGAACGGCGTCTTGAGCGTGGAGGTCGCCGCACTGGTGCCGGTCACCACCACCTCCTCGAGCTTGAGCACGTCTTTCTCGAGCGAGAAGCTATGGTCGACGCTGCTCGTCGTCGGCGTGATCGCGACCGCGTACGTCTGTGGCCTGAAGCCGAGGAACCGCGCCGTGAGCGTCACCGTTCGGCCGACGATGCGGGCGCGCTCCACGGTGAAGCTATAGCGCCCGTCTGCGTTGGCCATGCCGCCAGCGCGGGGCTGTGAGAGTGCCACGGTCGCGCCATTCAAAGGCTGACCAGTGGTCGAGGTAACGCGGCCGGTGAACGTCACCGACTGCGCCTCTGCGGCCAGCGCGAGCATCGTGGTCAGCATTGCTGCAGCCGCGACTCGCAACGACCGGGACGACAGGGAACCTACCATGTGGGACCTCGCTACGCGTGAATTGTAGGCGGTGGGGGTTGCGCGCAGGACGTTTGCCGCCGTGTTCGGCGGCAGATTCATCGCGGAGATCATGTGCCCACCAGGAAAGGGCGTCAAGGGCGCCCAGTCTTTGTGGCGCTCCTTCTGGCGGCCATCGAATGGGCCGTCCATATTTAGACCCCCGCATGACGGAGAACGTCAGTGCGCCCTATTGTCGCGCTCGCTCGACGTGCCGCGCTCGCGGCACGATTCGCACGTCGGCGCACGCTGCTGGTCGCGTTGCTCGCCCCGCACGGACTGGTGGCGCTGCCCGCACACGTCGCCTGTGCGCAGGCGCCGACGCCGGCAACGACGACCAGACTGGGCGGCCAGATCACCGATCGCCAGACCGGCGCGGCGATCGTTCGCGCGGAGGTGCTGCACGTCGGCGCCGGACGCACGGTGCAGAGCGACTCGTCGGGGCACTACTACTTCGGCGCGCTGCCGGCGGGCAGCACTCGGCTGCACGTGCGCGCGCTCGGCTACGTACCGCGCGACGTGCTGCTCACCCTCGAGCCGGGCGGCGAGGCGCGGGCGTCGTTCACCCTCGAGCGTGGCGACAGCACGAGCGTGCCGCAGCTCGAGACGGTGGCGGTGACCGCCGACGCGTCGAGCTACCGGCTGCGCGATTTCCAGCGTCGTCGCGCCATAGGGATCGGCCAGTTCCTCACCGAGGAGGACATTCGCCGGAGCGGCGCCGCCAACCTCCAGGATGCGACCCGAGGGATGCGCGGCATCACCATGCACTGCGGCGGCACGGAGGCCGGCGGCTGCCGGCTCCAAGTCGTCCGGGCGCGCATCAACTGCGAGCCGGAGTACATCGTCGACGGGCGAGAGGACGAGATGTTCGGCCCCACGACACCGGTCGACGACATCGTGGCGATCGAGGTGTACACCGGCGCGTCCGACGTTCCAGGCGAGTTCGCCGGCCGGCGTGCCGGTTGCGGGGTGATCGCGATCTGGACGCGCTCGGGACCTACCCGGCGACGCTGATGCTCACGGCGCGCGCACGGTGATATCGCGCCGCCGCGGGTCGAGCGGCAGCATCGTCGTGCGCCCACCAGGCCACCGCACGAAGAGCGTATCCCCGGCGCGCGCATTCGGCCATGCGAGCACGGTCGTGGCTGCGTCCATCGACCAGTAGCCGGCCCCGGCGTGAATCTCACGCATCGGCCCGACGCGTCCACGACTCGCGACGCGCAACGCGGCGCCGACCCCCCACGGGTTGCCCGGGCCGGCATTCACGTGCACGCGGAGGCCGGGCTGCGCGCGCCGGTTGTGCCAGAGCGTCGTCGGGCCGCCGTTCTGCGAGACGGCGATGTCGACGCGGCCGTCGCCATCGAAGTCCGCCGCCGCTGCGCCGCGTTGATCGCCCAGCACCTCGATCCCCGACTCGTGCACGGTGCTGGCGCGGAATTCGCCGCGGCCATCGCCGAGTAGCAGGAGCCCCGCGCCGGCATCGAAGCGCGGCGTCTCGAGGTCGGTCGGGAAGAAGTTCTGCGCGAGGAAGATGTCCTCGTGCCCGTCGCCGTCGAAGTCGGCGACGACGATCCCTGTCGCCGGCGCGAGCTGCGCCTGCGCCGGCAGCGGCCGTACCTCGAAATGATCGCGGCGGTTGAGCAGCACGACCTGATCGAACGTCGTTGCGCCCACGCGCACCGCGCTGCGCGCGCTGCTCCCCAGGAGCTGATCGATGCCGGCCTGCGAATATTCAGTGAACGTCGCGACGTGCTCGCGCACCGACGGCGCAGCGATGGCGAACCGCGTGAGCGAGACGAGCGGCATCTCCCGATCGGTCTCCGAGTCGCGTTGCGCGAAGATCAGCCCCACCCCCTCGCCGCCGAAGTTGCCGACGAGCAGCTCGTACGGTCGCGCGGGCGACGCATGCCATGGCGTGTTGCGCCCGAAGCTCGTCGCGACGAGATCCATTCGCCCATCACCATCGAAGTCACCGGCGGCGAGCCCGAGCCACCGACTGGTCATCCCGCGAAGTCCCCACTGCGCCGTCACGTCGCGCAGGTGTCCCCGTTCGTTGTGAAGGACCCGAATCGGTCCCCACTCGGCGGCGACGACGAGATCGGGCCAGCCATCGCCGTCCAGATCGGTGAACACCGCAGACGAGATCAGTCCAAGCGACGCCAGCACCGCGGCGTTCGCCGTGTCGCGTACCCAGCCGCCGGCGGCGGTGCGCAGATAGAGGCGTGACGGCGCGGGCAACGGCCACAGCCCGGGGATCACGCGCGAGCCGACGAAGAGATCGAGCCGGCCATCGCCGTTCACGTCGGCCATGGCCAGAGGACCCACGCTCGCGCTCTCCGGCGGCGCCATGGCCGTCGCCGGCGCCGGAATGCCGGCGCGCAGCTCGATCTGGAGCACCGATGGCATCGACAGCGCCTCGGCGGGCGTTGCCGTCTCGTAGTTCGACTGGCCGGCGACGAGCGCGACGCCGCTCGCCGACGGAATGGGCAGGATCGTCGTCAGATCGGCGGGAGCGAGGGCGCTCGAGCGCGCGAGATCGGTGAACCCGCCGGGCGCGTTGCGGAGAATCGCGAGCCGGCCGCCGCGTCCCGTACCGACGACGAGGTCCTCGCGTCCGTCGCCGTCCACGTCGATCCAGCTCACGCCCGGTCCGAGTTGGCTGAAGCGATTCGGGAGCAGCGGCTGCCGGCGAAAATCGTCGAACAGCAAGTCGACGTGCGTCTGTCCGTGCAGCAGCGCCGTCGCATCCTCGAACACGGGTGCGCCCGCTGCGACCTGCGGGGGCACGCTCGCCGTCGCTGCCGCCTCGTCCACCTCGTAGAGCCGATTCACTCGCGCCCGCTCGATGCGGCTGGCGCGTCCGTTCGGCCAGCGCACCTCGACGGTCACGATCGAGTCGCGCCCGGCGGCAAAGGTCAGTTCGGCGTCGCTGCTCGAGAGGTAATAGCCGCCCGCGGTCATCTGGCGCGACTGCACCGGCAGCGACGGCGCGCGCACGGCGACCGTGGCGCCGATCCCGCGCGTGTTCGCCCCGAGCCCCTTCAACCGCACGGCGACGCGCGGAGCGCTCGTCTCGTTGTGGTACACCACCGGAGGCTCGTCGAGGCGCGTCATGACGACGTCGAGCGCGCCGTCGCCATCCAGATCGGCGAGCGCAATCCCTTGCGAGATGGCCGCGTCGCGACCGACGCCCCACGCCTTGCTCATGTCGGCAAAGGTGAGATCTCCGGCGTTGCGCAGCACCTGGCTGTGCGTGGCGAGCTTCGGGAACAGCGCCTGCTCCTCGTTCCACGGCACGCGGGGCATACTCGTACGGATGCGCTCGAAGGTGTCGGCATCCCGCACGTCCCAGCGATGCCCGTTGGCGACCAGCAGATCTTCGTATCCATCGAGGTCGACGTCGAGAAACGCCGAGCCCCAGGTCCAGTCGGTCGCCTCGACGTGCGCATAGTCGGCGATCTGCGCCCAGGTGTTGTCGCCGCGGTTCAGTTGCAGCGCGTTGTGCATCCACTGCGGCCGGTCGTCGACGAGACCGACCGGCTTCGGCGCCGGCGAGTTCACCGAGAACTGCCGCTGTCGCGCCGCCAGCGTCGGGCTCATCATGTCGGCGGTGAAGAAGTCCACCGCGCCGTCGCGATTCACGTCGGCGAAGTCGACGGACATGCAGGTGTTGCTCGTCTGCCGAAGCGCACGCCAGGGCGCGCGCTGGAAGTTCCCGTGCCCGTCGTTGATCCAGAGCTCGTCCGGGTCCTCGAAGTCGTTGCACGTGTAGAGATCGGGCGCGCCGTCGCCGTTCACGTCGTAGAAGCGCGCCGCGAGGGTGAAGTAGTCCGGCTCCTCGGCGAGGGGCTTGCCCTTCTCGTCGCGGAAGTGCGGACCGGTGATGGGTACGCGGGTGAAGTGTCCGTGTCCGTCGTTGAGGAAGAACAGGTCCGGCTCCGCGCGCTGCGAGCGCATCACGCCACCCAGGTCGGGGCGGTCCTCGACGCGGTATTCCTTCTTCCAGCGGTCGACGACCTCGTAACGGTTGCCGACCTTGCGAACGACCTGATCGAATGCGCGCTCGCTCGGTGGATACGCATCGAGGGCGTTCCGCACCTTGTACGTTGCGACGTACACATCGAGATCGCCGTCGCCATCGACGTCGGCAACGGTGATCGTCGTTGCCGCATAGCCGCCAACGAGCCCACTCGTCGCAGTGGCGTCGCGGAAGTGGCCACGGCCGTCGCCAAGCCACAGCTTCAGCGGACCGCCGAGGGTGCCGACGATCAGGTCGAGGTTGCCGTCGCCATCGAGATCCGCGAGCACGGCCCCCGTCGTGCGAAGCCCGCGCGTGTCGATCCCGCTCGCCGCCGTGATGTCCGTGAAGTGCATGCCGCCGTCGTTGTGATACAGCGCGGCGGGGCGCTCCATGGACGCGAGGAAGATGTCGGGACGTCCATCGCCATCCACGTCGCCGATCGCGACGCCGGCACCGATCAGGAGATTGCGATCGTGCAGCGCATGCCGATCGTCGACGACGTTCGCGTGCGTGAGCCCGGTACGGTCGGCGCCGAGCTGCGAGAAGCCGGCGCGGCCGCGCCGCGCCACGGGCAGCTCGCGCCACCGATAGCCGGACGCTTGGTGCCACGTGGTATCGACGGGGGGTTCACAGCCGAACAGCGACAGCGCGATGGACGCGCCGAGCGCGAGCGAAGCGTATGTGAGACGGGAGGACACGGGAGGTCGAGGTGGGGCGGCAAAGATGCGCGCCGCCCGGCGTCGCCGGAAGGGCGTCGCCCGCTACTTCGTGCGCACGACGATAAACTGCAACGCACTCGACGGCGCCGCCGCACCGGACGAGAAGCTGAGCAGCGCTTCACGCCCCGCTGGTACCGAGAGTCGATAGTAGCTCGCCGACGTTCCCGCCACGCGCACGCCCGCTCCCACGCCGTCCTGCAATGGCGTGATCTTCAACGGGTAGCCCATCGGCACGAACGTGTTCGTCGCGTCGTAGCTTCCGAAAACCGTCCCGTAGATGCTGCGCGCGTTCCAGCTCTTGTGCGTGAACCGCGCGTCACTGCTCACGCCGAGATCGTCCAGATAGTTCGCGATCGCCCAGTTCTTGAAGAGCTGCGGCAGATCCACCGGTCCGAATGCCGAACCGAGCGTGCCCAGACCGCTGCTCGTCGAGTTGTCGAAGCGCGCCCACACGCCGGCGTCGGTGGCATAGAGCTGATCGACGGCATACCGCAGGAACAACCACGTTGCACCACGCGTCGCCAGTGAATCGTTCATCGCCACCGGCGAATTGTCTCCCGGCGCAGACAGGTACGAGATCAGCCGCGAGAAGTTGGCTGCGGCATCGGCCTTGAACATCGGATAGGTGGCGCGCGAGTTGGTGTAGACGTCCGCGCCGCCAAGGTTCATCCGCGGCTGTCGCCCTGTCTCCCGATAATAGAGCAGCTCCTCGGCGATGTGGCTCAGCCCCTCATTGAGCCACACGGCCTCCTCCACGTTGCGCGCCGCGGTATTCACGTACAGCCGGTGCGCCGCGTTGATCAGGTGCTGGAACTCGTGGGCGATCGTCGCCGTGGTGATCGTATCCACGAAGCCCGTGCGCCGCACGTTGTTGTTGACGACACCGTTCGGATCCGGCGCGAGCATGTAGAACATCTCGCCCTCGTTGCTGGCCGGACACGAGAAGCTCGGATCGCTCGGATTCGAGGCGGGAAAGAGGTCGCGCTCGTAGAAGAAGCCGCCGACGTAGGAGCTCGACTTGGCCGGCGTGAGCTCGTTCACGGCACGCGTGAAGAGGATCACCACCTTCCCGTTTCCATCGATGTCGCTGGGCGCCCCGAACGCGTCGACGTCGAGCGGATACACGAGCGTGTCGAAACGTGCGGCGAAGCGTGCGTAATCGGCGTCGGTGAACCCACCCGAGGGGTTCAGCGTGTCGGCCAGCACGATGGAGCGCGTCCCGATCGCGGCGACGCGCGCGCCGTGGTAGGTGGGATTCGAGCAGGCAGTGTTGGCATTCACATTCACGCGCACGACGTCGCCCACTTTGACGGTGGCGGGAATTGCCGAGTAGGACGGCGCAAGGTTGAACGAGCCGAGCGGGCTGGGAGCGCCGCGTTCGGCGCGCGCCCGATACCAGGCACGCGCCGCGGCGACGCGCGGGCGCAGCACCTCGCTCGCCCTGGCCTGAAGGCGGAGGTGAAAGCGTTCGTCCGGTACGAGCGCAGCGGGCGCGTCGCGCAGCGCCACGAGCGCACCGCGACTCGCCGCGATCCCGCTGCTCGCGCCCACGCTGGCGAGTGGGCCGGCGGTGGGGGCGATCGAGGTGCTCGGCGCCGCGCCGAGCCCTGTGCCGGTGACCGTCGTGCTCAGCACCGCCGCCGCGTCGGCCGAGCTGTTGAAGGCAATGAGGGCGAACTCCGCGCCGGCCGGCGTGCCGCTCACGCAACCGGCCGCCACCCCGCTGAAGGTGGTCACGTCCCCCACGTTCATCGGAGTGGGTGACGCCACACCCGCGCAGCCCGTGCCCGACAACACGGTGATCCGTGCCGTGGCGGAGAGATTGGTGCCGGCCACCGAGGCAACGACCGTGGCGTCTCCACCGACGGTACCCGCGGTCACCGTCGTGGACGCCGCCCCCGTGGCGTCGGTCGTCGACGACGCGGGAGACACACTGACGGAACCGGTGGTCGTGAAGCTCACGACCGCGTTCGCCACGGCGTTCCCCGATGCGTCGGCGACGAACACCCCCATGGTGCCCGCCGAGCTCCCGACGACGGCGGAGCTGGCGGGGGACGTGGCGATGCTGATCCTGGACGGCGGACCGACGCCCGGTCCCGACGAATCGGATCCCTTGCACGCCGCGAGGAGCGCGGCGAAGACGAGGGCGGCGCGAGACAGCTTCTTCACTTCGTTCTGACGATGACGAGTTGGAGGTTACCGCCTGCGGTCGACTGACTGAGAGAGATCGGCGCCGAGGCATTGGCCGGTACGGCAAGCTTGAAGTACGCCGCGCCGCCTGCCGTCACGGTGCCCGAGACCGCCGTGCCGCTGGTCAGGACCTTGATCGGAAGCGGATATGAGCCATAGAGGAACGTGTAGATGTCGTGCCAGTTCCAGCTCGGCTGCTGCAGCGCGATGTCGCTCGAGACGATGTCGTCCGAGGCGTGGCTGACGTTCCAGTCCCGCACCAGCGTCGGCAGCGTAGTGCCGAAGACCGCCTTGAGGTTCACCGTGCCCGAGTCGGTGGAGTTGACGATGCGGTAGAAGGTGTCGCCGTCCGAGTTGCCGGTATGATCCGCGAGGTAGCGCAGCAAGTCCCACGCAGCGCCGCGCGTCGGGAGCGAGTCGTCGTTCGCGTAGGGCGACGCGGTCTCCGGCCGCAGCAGATAGCTCCGGTAGCGTCCCTGGTTTCCGATCATGTCCAGGTTGTACGCCGTACGCCGTGTGGTCGTGGTGCGGATGTCGGTCGAGCTCAGGTTCAGCCGCGGGGTGAGCCCGGCCTCGCGGTAGAAGAGCAGTTCCTCGGCGGTGTGCGCCAGCCCCTCGTCGAGCCATTTGGCCTCGAGCGTGTTGGCGTTGTTGATGTACAGCCGGCGCGAGTTGTTGATGAGGTGTTGGAACTCGTGCGCGATCACGGCCGTCGTGTTCGAGTCGACGAAACCGGTCGTGCGGCGATTGCCGTAGATGCCGGCGGGATCGGGCGCGAGGAGGTAGAACAACTCGCCGACGTTGCTCGTCGCGCACCCGCCCAAGCGGCCCTGCGTGGTCGTCGGGAAGAGGTCGCGCGAGAAGTGGAAGCCCGCGACATACGACGGGGAGTTCGGCGGGGTGAGCTGATTCACCGCAATGGTGAAGATCAACCCGATGTGGCCGTTGTTGTCGATGTCCGTCGGCGTGCCGAACGCGGCGACGTCGAGCGGCCAGACGAGGGTGTCGAATCGCGCCGCGTAGCGCGCAAAGTCCGCGTCAGTGAACCCGGGCTGGGGATTGTTGACGTCGTTGAGGATGAGGGCGTGCGTACCGATCGCGGCGACGCGTGCCTTGTGATAGA
Source organism: uncultured Gemmatimonadaceae bacterium (assembly GCA_964438255.1). Lineage (GTDB taxonomy): Bacteria > Gemmatimonadota > Gemmatimonadetes > Gemmatimonadales > Gemmatimonadaceae > AG11. Next base: position 13,256 of record CAYTKA010000056.1, read on the forward strand.
CCCCATTCGAGCAGGCGTCGTTCCCGTTGACGTTCAGCGTGACCGTGTCGCCGACGGCCACCGTACTGGGAATCGCGGCGTCGCTGCGGGTGATCGTCATGCCGCCGAGGGTCGTCGGGGCCGCGGACCGTGCGGCGTACCACGCGCGCGCGTCGGCGAAGAGCGGTGTGAGCTCGGCGCGTTCGCGCGTCCGGAGCCGCGCCTCGAATGCCTGATCGAGCACGGGGGCGGCGGGCGTTCCCTCCGCCGCCGTCGAGAGCTGCGGCTGGACGGTCGGGCCGAGGTAGGGGCTGGGCGCGATCAGGCCATCGCCGCGCAGGGTGTAGCTCTCGGTCTTCCCCGCCAGCAGGCCGTTGTTCACGAGGACGGCGAGGTACTCGCCGTTCGACGTCCCGGGCTGGAGATTGAAAGTCGTGGCGCCAGTCAGGTTGAGCGCTTGGCCGAGCCCTAGCTGCCCGTCGATCGGCTGGGTGCTATCCGAGGAATGGCAGGCGGCAACGGTTGCGACCAGAAAAGCAGCAGCCGTGCGTGTCGTCCGAGCAAGCATGCAGAGTGGCTCCAGGGGGGACTGTCCGACGTGAACCGGGGGTGGGAAAGGCATCCGGCGGGCCAACGTCCCCGAGCCGAGCCGGGAGACAGCGGGTCGCCGTCCATAAACCTCGCTGCGCGACAAGTTCCTGCACCAGTGACGCCGTGCGTGCCGGCCCCGCTTCGGGTAACTTCCGCCCGACCCTTCATATAGGCATCCGCCCCGCGCGCCCTCCGTGACGGGGCGCACAGCTTCTCCGCCTCCGGCCATGCAGATCTCGGGACGACGCGACGATCCCCTCCTGGAGCAACTGGCGCGCGACACGTTTGCGCTCTTTCCGCACTGTCACCGCTGCGGCCGCCGCATCGAGCGCTTCGAGGACGCGGACATCCGGGTGCTGGTGCACCGCGTCGTCCATCGCGGCCGCTGCCCGGATGACACGGCCGTCGGAGGGGACCCCACGTCGGGTGACGGCTGAACCAGTATCGGGTACTGGTTCGGCCGGGTTCAACGTCTGGCGGACATCAACGCCGGCAGCGTCGCCAGCAACCACACCGCCGCCGCTCCGATCGCGGCCTTCCGACGCGAGATCTTTCCCGTCACCGCAAGGCCGATCGCCAGCAGCACCGTCGCCCAGATGGTGATCAGATCCAGGCGCATCAGCAGCGCGATGGCGAGTGGCGACGTCGTGTCCGGATCGAAGAAGCGCGCCGGCCCGAGCGAGAGGCGGTTGAATCCATTGAGGGTGCTCGCGTCGAGCAGGAGCCCCTGCACCGCGTTGAGGAGGGACTGGAGCACACGCGGTGTGAATGCATACGCCGTGACCATGATCGCAGCAGCGAGCGTCTGCTTCGCGTCGAGCAGCTTGCCGATCACCCACAGGCATAGCCCCGTGAGGAACATTGCCACCGGGACGAGGACGACCGCACCCCACTTCGCGAAGAACTCCGTGAAGCCACGCATCTTCGCCAGCGCGTCGGGGGGGAGGTTCGGATTCTGTTGCAGCGCCTTCGCCGACGCACGGGCGAACTCGCCGTCGATCACGGATTGCATCGCCCCGCTCGTCGCGACGCCGATCACCGCGATGAGCAGCGTGATGACGAGCATCGGAACGCCGAAGCCCGAATGCTCACGCCGCCGGAACACCTGCGACGGCGCATAGAAGATGTCGATGAAGTCTTCCCAGTACGATGCGCGCTTCTCGGGCACCGACGGTGCCGGGCTCGTGTGAGGATCGTAGCCCGCGCCGCTCGCGGATGTGCTCTGCTCGGTCATGGGACTCGGGGAGGAGGGGGGAGAACGATGCGCCGGCGAATATCGCCGTCACCCGGCTAGAACGCCACTGGCGCGATTTCCGTTGACTGACAGCAGCCGTCGAGACAGGTGATCCACGTGCGTCCGCGACGTCGGCGCCGATGCGGGCGATGTCGAGGGGAGGGAGCGCGTGGTCGCGCTCGAGGCGGTCATGGAGTGACTCGCCCTCTACGTATGCCATCACATAGAAGGAACGTCCCTCGTGAATGCCGGAATCGTGCATTTGTGCCCGCTGGGTTGCTGCGCACTACGGCAACGAGCGGTGAGCAGAAGCCAAGCAGCAACGAGGTGACAATCAGTTGAAATCGTCCAAAGCAACCACATCCGTGGGGTGCTGGCATCGCGCCCGAGGACCTCGCTGGCGTCGCGCCTGAGGAGCGATATGATAGACGGTGTGATGCACGTCACACCAGCGGTTTCGGAGGCATGTCATGCAGCAGCAGCTTGCTTTGCTCGCCCTCGCCGCAGTCGGCGCGTGTGCGTACACGTCCCCGCCAGTCAAGCTTCAGGGGGCGCCGGCGGCCACCGCGACACTCACGGGCGACTGGGACGGCGCATACTGGAGCGGCGGTCCTGGGGATCGCCGCGGCACGCTCAAGTTCTACATCGGCCCCGGCGCGGACAGCACGTTCGGGGACGTCGCGATGCTCACGCCGCTCGGCCTACCCGTGCAGCCCGTCGATCAGGGCCCCGCGCATCGCGCACATACGCGACTCGCGCAGTCGCTCCGGGTCGACTTCGCGCGCGTGACCAGCGACTCCGTGACCGGCGTGCTCGAGCCGTACATTGCTCCCGACTGCGAATGCGAGGTCTCCACCACCTTCATCGGCGCGATCGTCGGTGACACGATTCGCGGGACCTTCGCCACGCGCGGAATGCCGGGAGGCAATCGAGATGGCGCGTGGAGACTCGTTCGACGGAGAGTGAAGGAGTAGCGCTCGAACGCCACACGCGACTCACTTCCGCGCGTAGACGCCAACCAGCTCGCCGGTCCCGATCTGGTGCCCTTGCATCGCACCGGACAGCTGCGCCTGCGTCGCACCCGCCGGGAGGCCGAGCTTCTTGTCGAGCGCGTAGAGCTTGAAGTGGTAGTGGTGCGCGGGTCCACGCGGTGGGCACGGGCCACCGTAGCCCGTCTTGCGGAAGCCGTTCGTTCCTTGCTTCGCTCCGCCGAGCTGTGGTAGCTCTCCACTCGTCGATACCCCCTCGGGGAGCGACGACTGCGAGCCTGGTAGATCGTACAGCACCCAATGGAGGAACGTCCCGCCGGGCGCATCGGGATCTTCGACGACCAGCGCGAACGCCGCCACACCGGCGGGCGCGCCGGACCAGGAGAGCGGGGGCGATTTGTCGCCGCCGTCGCACGTGTACATGGCGGGGATAGCGTCGCCGTTCTGGAACGCGGAACTCGACATCGTGATCATGGTGCTCCGGGGAACCTCGGTGGCGGGCGTCGGCGCGATCGTGGCGGCGGGTGTTGCGGCACCGGGGGTGCCCGCGGTAGACTCGACGCGCGATGCCTCCCGCCGACTACAGGCGACGATCGCCAGCAGCGAAACGACGAACAAGTGCGCGCCGCGCATGGTCGATCTCCTGGTTAAGGCGTCAAGGCCGAGGCGGATGTCGCTGCACGAACCGTGCGCCGCCGAATCACCACACGCCGATTGCGACACTCTCTGCGCGGAGCCGACTGCACGACGGTCGGCGTTGCGCGTGGTGTAGTTCCTGCGGTCGGATGCGACGCGTGATCATCCCACCCGTACAACGCTCAATCCATTCGAGGTCCTGCATGCGCTCTCGTCTGTATGCGGTTGCCACCCTGCTTTCCGTTGCTGCGTGCTCGCGCGGCATCTCGCCGTCGAGCTATCCCGATACGTCGCTGAACCTGCCGCCGGGTACGGTGTTCGCCACGGTGCGCGATCAGAGCGGCAACAACCTGGGCACACTCACCGTGTCCGAGTCGAGCACGGGACTCGTCACCACGGGGACGCTGCGCGGGCTGCCCGCGGGCGTGCACGGCGTTCACATCCATGGCATGGGCCGCTGCGAGCCGCCGTTCCAGACGGCCGGCCCGCACTGGAACCCGTTCTTGCGCCAGCACGGCTTCGAGAACCCGAATGGCCCACACGCCGGTGACATGCAGAACATCATCGTCGGCGGCGATGGTACGGCGACGGTAAACCTGACCACGCCCGCCGGCACGCTGCGCGGGCCGAACCCGCTGCTCGATGCGGACGGTGCGTCGATCGTCGTGCACGCGGCGGCGGACGACTACCGGACCGACCCGGCAGGCAACTCGGGCGCGCGCATCGCGTGCGGTGTCGTTCGCGTGATGTGACGGAGCGCCGCGAACGCGCGACGGGGAGCCGATCGGCTCCCCGTCGTCCTGCGCTCAGCGAACGGGAATCCGTCGCGGCGAGCGTTGCTGCTCGCGCGGCGCGTTGATGGTCACCTCGAGCACGCCGTCCTTGAACGTCGCGTCCGCCTGGTCGCCGTCGACGCCCTCCGGCAGCGGGATGGCGCGGAAGAACTCTCCGTACACACGCTCGCTGCGGTAGTAATCGTCGCGCGTGTCCTCGCGCTCGTCCGCGCGCTCACCCGAGATCGTGAGCACGTTGTCGTCGATCTCGACGCGGACATCGTCGGGATTCAGCCCCGGCAGATCCGCGCGCACGACCAGCTTGTCACCGCGGCGGAAGGTCTCGACCTGCGGCGACCAGAGCGCGCCTTCGATCGTCGAGCCGCGCCACAGGTCGCGATCCGTCGCCGGCGCGATTGCCGGCGCGAGACTCGGCGCGGCGCCGAGCCCGAAGTCCTGGAACATGCGATCCATGTCCTCGAACATGCGGCGCATCAACGTGAACGGGCTGCCGGCGAAGCCGTACGCTGGCGCCGTCGATGGACGACGCGCCACGCTCGCGGAGCCGCGCGTTTCGCGCCCCGTCTCGATCGGCCGCTGGCGCTCACTCGTTGCTCCGGTCTGCTGCACTCCAGCAGTCTGTTGCGTTCCGGTAGTCTGTTGCGTGCCGGCAGTCTGCTGTGTGCCGGCTCCCGCTGCTGCTTGCTCAGACTGCCTCTGTCCTTCACGGTGCTGAGCAGTGGTTGTTTCCCGTGCCATGGTTCGTTCCTCCTTTCGATCTGACTGTCTGGACACGTGCGCCACGCCGAATGGCGCGACACGGCAGTCGATAAATCGGCCGCAACCCACATGCCGCGTGCGGCGAACTCGGCACATCTCGACGACACAGGCATGGCCCCTGCGCGCACAGCTGAAGTGAACCGGCCCGCGACATCGCGCGCGCCGATGGCGTACTCAGGAGTAAATGGAATGTTCCCACGCTTTCGTGATCGACGCGAGGCGGGCCGCCGCCTCGCCGAGGAATTGCCCGAGTACGCGCACCGTCCCGATGTCATCGTGCTCGCGCTCCCGCGCGGCGGCGTCCCTGTGGGCTACGAGGTCGCCCGAGCACTCGGCGTGCCGCTCGACGTGTTCATCGTGCGCAAGCTGGGGCTCCCATGGCACGAGGAGCTGGCGATGGGCGCGATAGCCAGCGGCGGCGTGCGCGTGCTCGACCGCGATCTCATGCGCGTGGCGCGCGTGGACGAGCAGCAATTGCAGCAGGTCATCGACGTCGAGCAGGCGGAGCTCGAGCGGCGCGAACAGCGCTATCGCGGTGACCGGCCATTCCCCGATCTCCACGGCAGGACGGTCATCCTCGTCGACGATGGGCTGGCGACGGGTGCCACCATGCAGGCCGCCGTCGCTGCGCTGCGCGCGGAGGGGCCGACGAAGATCGTCGTCGCCGTGCCGGTCGCCGCGCCCTCGACGTGCGCGGCCTTCCGAGACGTCGCCGACGAGATCGTCTGTGCTGTTACCCCAGAACCATTCCGCGCCGTCGGGCTGTGGTACGACGACTTCTCGCAGACGACGGACGATGAGGTGCACGAGCTGCTCGAGGATTCGCGCGCCGCGGTCGCGCATCCGTCGGCGCGCTGACGCAGCTATTTGGAGGACCGATGCAGTACGACGATGATCATGTCGAGCACACGGTGTCCGTCACCGCCGGCGACGTGACGCTCCAGGGGACCCTCGGACTTCCGCGCGACGCGACGGGCATCGTGCTCTTCGCGCACGGCAGCGGCAGCAGCCGCTTCAGCGCGCGCAACCGCTACGTCGCGCGCGTGCTGCGCGACGCAGGGCTCGGAACGGTGCTTCTCGATCTGCTCACGGCGCAGGAGGAGCGGGTCGACGAGCGCACCCGGCATCTGCGCTTCGACATCCCGATGCTCGGGGAGCGCCTCGTCGCGACGATCGACTGGCTCGCCGGGCAGCCGGAGACGGCGGCACTCCAGGTAGGATTGTTCGGCGCGAGCACTGGTGGTGGTGCCGCACTCGTGGCCGCCGCCAGGCGTCCTGACCGCGTGCATGCCGTCGTCTCCCGCGGCGGCCGCCCCGATCTCGCGGAAGACGCCCTCCCCGTCGTCCGCACGCCGACACTGCTGCTCGTCGGGGAGCACGACTCAGTGGTGATCGCGCTGAACCAGCAGGCAATGGCCAGAATGACCGCAGAGGTGCAGCTCGTCATCGTGCCGGGCGCGAGTCACCTGTTCGAGGAACCGGGTGCGCTGGAGTACGTGGCGAAGGAAGCGCGGGAGTGGTTTGCGCGGTATCTCGCCGGACGGGCGGCGTCGGTGTGACGCGCGAGTCAAAATCCAAGCCCTTTCGTTTTCAGACGCACGCGCATCAACTTGTGATCCGCCGTGATGTACAGCGTTGCGCCGTCGTCGCCGAACGCGACGTTCGCCGTGCGCTCGCCGGTGACGATCGTCCCGAGATGTCGACCATCAGGGTCGAACACGAGCACGCCGCCCGGGCCGGTCGCGAATAGGTTGCCGCGCCGATCGACCTTCATCCCGTCCGGCAAACCCACGCGTCCCTGCGCAGCGAGTGGCGCGGCGTCGAAGAAGGTGCGACCGCGCGCGATCGTGCCGTCGGGCTGGACGTCGTACGCCATCCAGCGCGGTGCGTGTGGGTCGGAGATCGCGATGTACAGCGTTCGTGCGTCGGGTGAGAACGCAATGCCGTTCGGAAAGGTGAGCTCCTTCGTCAGCAGGGTGAGCTCACCGTTCGGCTTCAACCGGTAGACGCCGTTGAATGGCAGCTCCTTCGCCTTGCTCTCGTTGATTCCCTCGAGACCGTATGGTGGATCGGTGAAATACAGATCGCCGTTCGGATGATAGACTAGATCGTTTGGGCTGTTGAGGCGCTTCCCGTCGTAGCGGTCGGCAAGTGTGGTCTTGCTGAAGATCGAGTCGTTGAGCCGCGCGATCTGGCGGTTGCCATGATCGGCCATCACGAGCCGGTCGCGCGCGTCGAACGTCAGGCCGTTGCTGCCGAGCTCTCGACCGAACGGCGTCGGGCCGCTGTAGCCCGCGGGGCGCATGAAGATGGTGATCCCCTCCCCCTCCTTCCAGCGATTGATCGTGTTGTTCGGGATGTCGCTGAAGAGTAGATAACCGCCGCTCTTCCGCCACACTGGTCCCTCGCTCCACTGAAATCCGTCGGCGAGGAGCTCGAGGTGTGCGTCACGCGGCACGAGGGCATCGAGCGCGGGATCGAGTCGCTCGATGCGGCCGATCGACTGCGCTGACGAGCTGCTTGCAACGAACGACATCGCGGCGGCGGACACCCACGCCAATCGACGACGAGCAGAGCGACGCATACGACAGACTCCGGGGCGAAAGATGGGTCAATATTCTCCCCAGCGATTTGTCGACGCCAGTTGCGACCCACGGGCAGGGTTCGTCCACACGACGGCAGCGACTCGCCCCTCCCCCGCTCGGACACGACCATGCGCACCTCCGTCCCCTTTTGCGGCGCCGCCGCGGCGCTTCTTCTCCTCTCTGGTTGTGCTGCGTCGCACGTGCCGCAACCGGCGGATCACGCACCGCGCGTGGAGCGTTCGCCATTCGGGACGATGCCCGATGGCACGCCGGTCGACCGATTCGTGCTCACCAACGCGCACGGCGTGCAGGCGACGATCATCGGCTACGCCGCGGCGATCACGTCGCTGTACGTGCCGGACCGGAACGGTCAGCTGGCTGACGTCGTCCTTGGCTACGATAGTCTCCCGCAGTATCTCGGCGACGCGCGACGGCTCGGTGCCGTCGTCGGGCGGTATGCGAACCGCATCGGGCACGCGCGCTTCCGCATCGACGGCACGACGTACGAGCTCGCGAAGAACAATGGCCTGCACAATCTCCACGGGGGACCGCGTGGGCTCTACAAGGTCGCCTGGCGCGGCACGCCATTCGAGGATGCCGATCGCAGTGGGGTCATCCTCACCTACACCAGCCCCGACGGCGACCAGGGCTTTCCCGGCGCGCTCACGGTGCGCGTCACGTACACGCTCGATGATCGCGATCGGTTGACCGTCGACTACCATGCGACGACCGACAAGCCGACGCCGGTGAATCTCACGCAGCACAGCTACTTCAACCTCACCGGCGATCCGCGGCGCGGCATCGGCGATCACGTCGTATCCATCGATGCCGACACGTTCACGCCGGTCGACTCGACGCAGCTTCCCACCGGCGAGATCCTCCCGGTCGCCGGCACGCCGCTCGACTTCCGTACTCCGACACCGCTCGGCGCGCGCATCGACGACAATTTCGCGCAGCTCCGCTGGGGCAAGGGCTACGACCACAACTTCGTGGTTCGACGTACGGGCCCGGGCCTCGCACATGCGGCACGCGTCGTCGAACCCGCGAGCGGCCGCACGCTCGACGTCTACACGACGGAGCCGGGAATTCAGCTCTACACGGCGAACGCGCTCGACGGCACCATTCGGGGCAAGCGGGGGATCGTGTACGGTCGCCGCAGCGCTGTCTGTCTCGAGACGCAGCACTTCGCCGACTCACCGAATCAGCCGAGCTTCCCCAACACCATTCTGCGGCCCGCCGAGTCGTTCGACTCACGCACGGTGTTCGCGTTCGGCGTGGACGTGCACTGAATTCTCGCTGGCAAGGACTGCCTCCCGGGCCGGCTTCTCATCCGCCTCATCCGCTTCATCAACTTCATCAGCTCAACAGCCGCTCGGGCTAGCTCCTCAGACGAAGGTTCATCCGGATACGGCGGAGAGGCGGATCAGACGGATGTTTGCTTTGGGGTTGCGCCGAATACCGCTCCTATTCGGGACCAAGCCCAAAGAGGGGGCCAGTCTTAGTGCAGCGCTCTCTCCCCGCAGCCATCAAAGCTCCCGGCCCGGGCGCGCTGGACTCTCGCCGGTCAGTTCCGCCCCATCCGCGTTTCCGCCGCATCCGGATGAACCTTCGTCTGAGAAG
>CAYTKA010000057.1:0-15078 GCA_964438255.1 uncultured Gemmatimonadaceae bacterium
CCTCTCCGCCGTATCCGGATGAACCTTCGTCTGAGGAGCCGGCCCGAGCGGCTGTCGGGAGGCCGATGAGCGGAGAAGGCGAATCTGTGTAGCGAGATGAATGGGACTGTCCAATGCGGGACAAGGCCGGTCGTTCGGGCGGGTAGGTTGTGGCCATCGGCAGCGGGGGATATGATTGCGTCCCTCGTGCCTTAAACGTTTAACAGCATGACCCCCCCTGATGAACGATCCGATGGGCACGGTCACCGTGCCCGAGACCGACGGCGACACTGCCCGGAGGATTCCATGAAGCGCCGCATTGCAGCTCTCGTCGCGCTCATCGCTGCGGGCGCATGTGCATCCGCGCCGGAGCCGCGTACCGCGCCCGCGCCGTCGACAACGAGTCGTTCGGCATCCGCACCGCTCACCGGCAACTGGGCGGTGGACAACTCGAATGGCGACGGCGCCGTGCGCCGCAGCTACTTCAATCTCGTACAGCACGGCGATCAGATCCGCGGCTCGATCCGGATCACGCAGTTCTACTACGTGATCAAGGACGGGAGCGGCACGCCCGACAAGTTCACCATCGTCGGCTCGATGATGGACGGCAAGAACGAGCGCCGGGTGACGTACGAGGGAACGCTGGTCGGCGACGAGCTGCATCTCTTCACGCGTCGTCGTCCCGACCAGCCGCTCGTCGAATCGATCGCGCGTCGGGTGCCGGATGGTGAGGGCGCCATGCCCGCGCGCAGCCCGCTCCCTGCGCTGCGCAAGGTCGCGGACAACGGCCTCGCGCGCACCCCCCCGATGGGGTGGAACAGCTGGAACAAGTTCGCCGGTCGCGTCGATGATGCCGCGGTGCGCGCGATGGCGGACGTGATGGCCAGCAACGGGATGCGCGAGGCGGGCTACGTCTACGTGAACATCGACGACACATGGGAGGGCGGACGCGACGCGCAGGGGAACATCACGTCGAACAGGAAGTTCCCCGACATGAAGGCGCTCGCCGACTACGTGCACTCGAAGGGGCTGAAGCTCGGCATCTACTCCTCACCCGGGCCGAACACCTGCGCGGGATACGAGGGGAGCTACGGCCACGAGAAACAGGACGCCGAAACGTACGCGATGTGGGGGATCGATTACTTGAAGTACGACTGGTGTGGTGCACGGAATCTCTACGGCGACGAGGAGATGCCTGCCGTATATCAGATCATGGGCGAAGCGCTTCAGGCGACGGGCAGGCCGATCGTGTACAGCCTCTGCCAGTACGGGCGGCTCGACGTGTGGACGTGGGGTGCCGACGTCGGGGGGAATCTGTGGCGTACGACGGGCGACATCCGCGACGCGTGGGACTCCATGACGCGAATCGGCTTCGCGCAGGCGGCGCTGGCGCAGTACGCGCGGCCGGGCCACTGGAACGATCCTGACATGCTCGAGATCGGGAACGGCGGGATGACCGGCGACGAGTATCGCACGCACATGAGCCTCTGGTCGATCCTCGCCGCGCCGCTCCTCGCAGGCAACGACCTGCGTACGATGACACCTGCCGTACGCGACATCCTGCTCAATCGCGAGGTGATCGCGATCGATCAGGACTCGGCTGGCACGCAGGGCACGCGCGCGTGGCAGTCTGGAGATCACGAGATCTGGACACGCTCGCTCGCCAACGGCGACCGCGCCGTCGCTCTGTTCAACCGCGGCGCCACTGCCGCGCCGATCACCATCCGCTGGGCCGAGCTCGGCATCGATCCGCGTGGCGCGAAGGTGCGCGACCTCTGGGCGCATCAGGACATCGTTGCACGGACGCCGGAGCAGGTGCTGACCGTCCCAGCTCACGGTGTCGTGTTGTTGCGAGTAGGGCGCTAGTGGCGCTGGCATTTGCTCTTTGACGCGCCGGGATGCTGGCCGGCCATGACCTCTGCTCGTGTGCCGTCATCCGCCCCTGCCGTGCATTCTGTTCGACGAACAACTGATCCACCGATCGAGGACACCGATGGGAAACGTTACCCGTAGAGCACTGCTCAAGGCCTCCGCCGTCGCCGCCGCCGGTCTGGCGGCCGCGAGCACGATTCCCGGAAGTCTCTCTGCCGCCGTGCACACCGTGTCGCGCGGGCGGCGCAAGGCGCGGCTTCGCTTCGGCGTCGTCGGCACGAACCATTCGCACATCTATGGGATGGTGAATGCCGTGACGCGTGGCGGCGGTGAGCTCGTGTCCTTCTACGAGCGCGAGCCGGCGCTCGCGGCAGAGTTCAGCAAACGCTATCCGCAGGCGAAGCAGGTGCAGGACGAGCGGCAGGTGATCGAAGATCCGAACGTCCAGCTCGTGCTCTCGTCGATCATTCCCGTCGAGCGGGCGCCACTGGGCATTCGCGTGATGCAGGCCGGGAAGGACTACATGTCCGACAAGCCGGGCATCATTACCATGGCCCAGCTCAACGAGGTGCGCCGCGTACAGGCGCAGACGAAGCGGATCTACTCGATCAGCTTCAGCGAGCGGTTCGAGGTCGCGTCAGCGGTGAAAGCGGGCGAGCTCGTGAAGGCGGGGGCGATCGGCCAGGTGGTCCAGACGATCAACGTCGCACCGCACCGCATCCATCCACCGGTGCGTCCGGACTGGTTCTGGGATCCCAGCCGGGCCGGGGGCATTCTCACCGACATCGGCTCACACCAGTTCGATCAGTTCCTCTACTTCACCGGCTCCACGCAGGGAGAGATCGTCGCGTCGCAGATCAGCAACGTGCGCCACCCCGAGCACCCGGCGTTTGCCGACTTCGGCGACGTGATGGTGCGCGGCAATGGTGGCACGGGCTACATCCGCCTCGACTGGTTCACCCCCGCCGGTCTCCCCACCTGGGGTGACGGGCGTCTCTTCATCCTCGGCACTGACGGCTACATCGAGGCGCGGAAATACGTGGACATCAGCGGCCAGTACAAGGGTGGCAACCACCTCTTCATGGTCGATCAGAAGGGGATGCGGCGCATCGACTGCACCGGGGTCGAGCTCCCATATGGGCGTCAGCTCGTGGACGACGTGCTCAATCGCACCGAGACGGCCATGCCGCAGGCGCACGCGTTCCTGGCGACGGAACTGGCGATCAAGGCGCAGGAACAGGCGCAGCGAGTGAAGGTGCCGAGTCGGACGGAATAGCTCCCAGCTCGCGGCCTATCGCTCGCGGGGAGTGCGCAGGGCTTGCGGGCTCGGCACCTCCCGGCCGTCCCCTTGTGGCGCCCCGGTCCCGACTGTCGTATAGTCGAGCACAGTAGTCCCGACGCAAGGGATCCAGTCGAACCCAGTCACGACTGAGAGGCCGCCATGTCGACTTCAGTACCCCCCCGCGATGAGAGCGCGCAGAGCCCGATGCTTCCCGGCGCGCTCGCGGATGAGGAAGCACTCCGGCAGAGCTTCCTCGCCGAGTTCTCCACCCTCACGGCCGCGGCACGAGCGGATCTCGGTCCCGACGCGGCGACACTGAGCACGAAGGTCGTGGAAGGGGCGTTCGTCCGCGCATGGGACGCACGCAGCCGGCTCCAGACTCCGGACGACCTGCACAAGTTCCTCGTGGACGACGTCCATCATGCTGCCGCACGTGCGTTGAGTCGTCGCGCGGCAGCGCACCGCCTCGCTGGTGGCGAAGCCGCGCATGCGAACCATGCGGCGCAGGCGGCGACACCGGAGCAGTCGTGGGCGCACATTCAGCACGCGCTCCATGGCGAGCCGCACAGCCCGCAGGCGCTCGCCGAGGCGGCCGCCGTCTCACGCCACGAAGCGGCGGAGCACATCGTCGCCGTGGCGAACGATCGCCCGCCCTGGCTCGTGTTCGCCGCGGGTGCGGCCGTGCTGGCCGCGCTGATCGGCGGGGTGCTCTGGCTCGACCACCTCGACGCCGACGCGAAGATCGTTCGCGCCGTCGCGGCACCGGAGCCGCGCGTCGTCACGTCGGTGCCGGCACAGGTGGCGGTCGTCTCGCTCGACGACGGAAGCAAGGTGCGCCTCGCGCCCGAATCGAAGCTGACCATCCCGAAGGCGTTCGGTCCGGATCTGCGCGCGGTGCGGCTCGAGGGCGCAGGGACGTTCGAGGTAGCGCCGGGCCAGCCGAAAGAGTTCCGCGTCCTGGCGCGTGACGCCGCGGTGATCGCCAAGGGGACGACGTTTACCGTGCGCGATTATGCCGACGATCCTGGCGTCGCAATCGTCGTGGACGACGGATCGGTGGAGGTGTTGGCGAAGAAGACGCGGTCGCCCGTAACGGCCGGGACTGCGATGATGGTGCCGGACAGCACCGCCCCACGGCCCGCCACGTCGGACGAGCGAGTGGCGGCGGAGGGGTGGCGCAAGGGAACACTTGCGGTGACGAACGTTCCGCTGCGTCAGGTGCTGCCGCAACTCCGGCGCTGGTACGGGCTGACGGTCCTCGTGCAGCAGCCACCGTTACTCGACCGGCCGGTGACCTTCATCGCGTCGCTCGACTCGTCACGCCAGGCCATTCGCGGCGTGGAGCAGAGCACGGGGCTCGAGTTCGGCTACGTGGGGCCGAACATGGTCTTCCGCGCGCCGACCGGGAAGGCGGCCGTCAAGCAAGGGAAAGCAACGGCGAAGAAAAAGCGGTGACTCCCGCGTGAGATCGTTCACAGTTCACCGTGAACGATCTCACGCGCCGGCGCGCGCCCTTCCGGCGTATCGCTCAGAGCAGTCCGCGAAGTCGCTCCTCCAGTGCGTCTGTCCTGCGCAGGACGGTGTGCGTGCGGTCGAGATGTCTGGAGGTCGTCCAGTTCACCAGCACGAGCGAGAGGATCGCGAGCGCAGTCATCCCGAGACAGGCACCGAGCACCGCCAAGGGACGATTCGTGATGCGCCGCCGCAAGCACAGCGGCTTCCCACTCACCACCTCACGCCACCCGCCTCGGACTCGCGATCGGCTTCAGCAGATCTCAGGGCTGCGTCCTGACCGGTGGGAGCGGCTTCGAGTGATCCTCGTACGGACGCAGATTCCACTCGAAAAACGTCCACGTCCGGTTCCACGAGTCGATCTGCGCCGGAGAATCGACGCGCTCGAGCGTGACCGGATCGACACGGCGGCTGAATGCGTGCCCCACCGACGCACCCCACGGCGCCGGGCTCACGTAGATCTTCGTCTCCGCCAGATCGGGCTTCAGCGCACGCAGCGTGTAGACCATCTGCTGGTCTTCCACGTAGTCCACGTCCTCGTCGTTCGTCGCGACGTGCACCAGGATCGGAACCTTGAGGTTCGCGACGTGAAACACCGGCGACCGCTTGATGTACTCCTCCCGCTTCTCGAACGGCAGCCCCTGGATCCCCTCCTGTGTGGCGAAGTTGTCCTGATAGCTCGGCCCCTTGTACGAGAGACGGAAGACGAGGTTGGTGACCGGCACGATCGCCGCGCCTGCCTTGAATGGATGCTCGTCGCGGAACAGCGTGTGCGCGGTGATGAACCCGCCGTGGCTCCAGCCCATGATGCCGAGCCGGTTCATGTCGACGTACGGCAGCGTGCTCAGATAGTCCACGGCGGAGATCACGTCGTCGATCTCCTTGCCGCCGTAGTCGATCGCCTGATAGTGTGCCTCGCCGTGCCCGGTACTGCCCCGATAGTCCGGCGTGATGATCACGTACCCCCGCTGGACTGCCTCGCGCACGAAGGGGAACATCGACTGCGTCCAGTCCCCGTGCACGCCGCCATGCACCCACACCATGGCTGCATGTCCTCCCGGGCCACGCTTGTTCAGCGGCGCGAAGACGTACGCCGGGATCGTCATACCGTCCACGCGGCTCTTGTACGTCACCGTGCGAAACTCCATCACCCCGGCGCTGCGCGCCGCATAGGTGCTGTCGGTGCGCCGCTTCTGCACGATTTGCTGCGCATAGTTGGCCTTCGGCAGATCCGCCGGACGATTGCTGACATAGAGCTTGCGCGCTCGCGCGGTGTCCATCGACACCGGTCGTGCGCTCGACGCATCCTGCGCGCGCGAGGGCGGAGCAGCAACCATGAGGGAGACGACGCACGACGACGTCGCGAGCGCGCGTGCGAAGGGAGAGATGACCATCGGGCTGAACCTCGGGTGGAGCGGCGAGAAGTCGTGTGCCGCGCAGGCATGGCCGAACGCCGCGAAGGTAGCCCTCTCGCGCGCACCTCCGCCAGCGTGGGTCGGCGATCGATTGACAACTCAGATATGGGCCGTAACCTACGCGCTTCGCCGGACGGCACTCCCGCGCCCCATACAGCCGATGAACCCGCAGCAGGTGCAGTCGAATTCCCGTCGTCCAGCCGTGCGCACACGGCGTCACGTCGGCGTTGCCTGTGCCGTCATATTGTTGGGCGGATGCGGCGGGCGACGTGACGCGCCGCGTGACGACGGACCCTTCGTCGTCTACACCGCCGCGTCGATTACGCGTCCCATGCGTGCGGTGCTCGATTCGTTTACCCTCCGCACAGGTGCCCGCTACGCGCACGAGAGCGCAGCGAGCCTCGAGCTCGTGCGTCGCATGACCGAGCTGCACGCGACACCCGATGTCGTGGCGCTCGCCGATCCCGAGCTCTTTCCGTCGCTGCTCGAGCCGCGCTACACGCGTTGGCACGCGCTGTTCGGGCGCAACCGGATCGTCCTCGCCTACACCCCGCGCTCGCGTGGCGCCGCGGAGATCACCGCGGACAATTGGTGGCGCGTGCTCGAGCAATCAGGGGTGCAGGTCGGGCGCGCGGATCCGAACACCGATCCGTCGGGATATCGCACACTGCTCGTCTGGCAGCTCGCCGCGCAGCACTATCGGGTGCCTGACATGGAGGCGCGGATGCTTCGCGCCGCGCCGGCGCGCAACGTCCGCCCTCGCGAGGCCGATCAGGTGGCGCTCCTTCAGGCGGGCGAGCTCGACTACATCTGGACCTACGAGAACCTCGCTGCGCTCATGGGTCTGCAATACGTGAAGCTCCCCGATGACGTCGACCTCGGTGCTCCTGCCGACTCACTGACCTACGCTCGCGCCTCGACGCGCGTCCTCGGCAAGGGGGTCGGCGACACGCTCACCGTCCGCGGCCGGCCGATCCTGTTCGGTGTCACGGTACCGTCCGCCGCGCCGCACGCGGCGACGGCCGAGCGCTTTGTCGACTACCTCCTCTCCGAGGATGGCAGGCGCATCCTCCGCCGCGAGCACTTCGACGCACTCGAACGGCCGATCGTTGTCGGTGAGGTGGTGAGACGGTAGGACGATGTCGAACCAACTTCTCAGACGACGGCTCATCCGCTTCATCCGCTCCTTGACAGCCGCTCGGGCCAGCTCCTCAGACGAAGGTTCATCAGGATACGGCGGAGAGGCGGATCAGACGGATATTTGCTTTTTGGGGCTGCCCCGAATGGCGCTCCTGCTCGGGACCCAGCATGACGAGGAGGCCAGTCGCGGTGCCGCACGCTCTCCCCGCAGCCATCACAGCTCCCGGCCCTGGCGCATTGGACTGTCGCCGCGAGACTCCGCCCCATCCGCGTTTCCGCCGCATCCGGATGAACCTTCGTCTGAGAAGCCCGCCCGAGCGGCTGTGAAGAGGAGCGGATTGAGATGAACCGGATTGAGCGGGTGAACCGTCGTCTATGGGGCCAGCCGAGTGGCTGTTGAAGGAGCGTCTGCGGACCTCGCTGCGCTCCCGCGGGATGGCTACAGCCGCCGCGGCGCACGATGTGCGAGAGAAATCGGCGCCGACTGCCGTGTGCGGCGCCCATCACATCCGATGACGGAGCCGAGCTTGTGTGTCCGCACCGTACCTTTCATGACGACACCGCACGTCTCTGGAATGCCTGGGACGTCGTTCCGATGTGGGGCGAGCGGCGCTACCATGAGCGGCGCGAACACCTCGAGCAGCGTCGCAGCGCGGAGCGCCGCCGGCAGGAACGCCGCCGCTATCGCGGATTACGCATCGCCCTGCCACCCCAGCTCGCTCAGGGGTGGATCGCCTTCGAGTCGGGCGACGAACGGCGCCGACTCGCGCCGATTCCCCCCGGGTGGCACGAGTTGACGGAGGAGCAGCTCGTCGAGCTCTGGCGGGTTGCCGAACCGTTGCCGCCGCGCCGAAAAAGGTTGATCGAGTAGCTCCGTCCGGGCGCGAGCTGGCAATTACCAGGCGGGATCTGCCGCGAGCAGCTCACCCATCGCCGCTGGATCCAAAGGCGCGGAGAACAGGTAGCCCTGTCCGTACTCGCACTCGAGCTGGCGAAGCTGTGCGAGCTGTGAGAGCGTCGTCACTCCCTCCGCGACTGCGGTGAGACCGATGCTCTGCGCGAGCTGGAGCACCGTGCGCACGAGCTGACGCGAGCGTTCGTCGCTGTCCATGCGGCCTACGAAGGCGCGGTCCACCTTGAGACCGTCGAGCGGAAGCTGATGCAGATAGCTCAGTGAGGAATAGCCGGTGCCGAAGTCGTCCATCTGCACGCGGACGCCGAGCGCCTTGAGCGACTCGAGCATCAACTTGGCCGCCTCGGGCTGATCGATGATCACGCTTTCCGTCACCTCGAGCTGGAGGCGATTCGGGGCGAGCCCCGTCTCGCCGAGCATCTCGGCGATGTGCGCGACGAGCCCCGGCTGCGCGAATTGCTTGATCGAGAGGTTCACCGCGAGCGTGAGCGGCTCTGCGCTGGGGGAGTGCTCCTCCCAGCGCTGAATCTGCTGCAACGCCTCGCGCAGGACCCATTCGCCGATCGGAACGATCAGCCCCGTGTCCTCGGCAAGGGGCACGAACTCGGCCGGTTGGACGACGCCTCGTTCCGGATGCTGCCACCGAATGAGCGCTTCGGCGCCACTGATCCGTCCCGTCTTCAGCGAGACGACCGGCTGATACAGGAGACGGAACTCACCGCGGTCGAGCGCGCGCCGTAGATCGGTCTCGAGCTGCAATCGCTCGAGCGCGTCGACGTGCATTGCGCGATCGAACATCGCATAGCACGCGCGTCCCGCGCTCTTGGCCCGATACATCGCCATGTCGGCGCTGCGCAGGAGATGCTCCGGCAGCTCCGTCGCCAGAAAGGTCGACGAGCTGACCACGATCCCGATGCTCGCCGACGTGAACACCTCGTATCCGCCGAGGTCGATCGGATGCGCGAGCGCCGCCTGGATGCGTTCGGCGACGACGCGTGCGTCATCCGCCCCGGACAGACTCTCGAGCAGGATCGCGAACTCGTCGCCGCCAAGCCGGGCCACGGTGTCCTCCGGCCGCAGCACGGACGCGAGTCGCTCGGCCACGGTGACGAGCATCGCGTCGCCGCCATGATGACCGATGCTGTCGTTCACGACCTTGAACCGGTCGAGGTCGAGAAACAGCACGGCGAATTGAGCCGTCGGATCGCGCTGCGCGCGCGCAATTGCATTGCGGAGCTGGTCGCTGAAGAACGCGCGGTTGGGCAGGCCGGTGAGCTCGTCGTGCAGCGTGATGTGGACGAGCGCTTCCTGAGTGTCGCGCCGGATGACCAGCTCGCGCCGCAGATCGAGCTCCGTGCGCATTGCATGCGCGAGATCCATCAGCAGTGCGCGGTCCTCGGTGCTGAACTCTCGATCAGGATTCGAATCGGCAACGCAGATCGTTCCCGTCGTGCGACCATCGCGACAGGTGAAGGGCGCGACCGCCACCGCTAGCACGTCGACGCGTGCGGGCGTCGGCCGCTGCGCGGTCGTGGGCGGGAGCGGAGCCGGTTTCGTGACTTCCGAGACGATGAGCTCACCCTTCGCGAGGGCCTGCGCGACGAGGACGCGCGCGCCCGTCACGGTGCGCCAGGCTCGCGACCGTCCCGCCACGCCGATCGTGCCCTTTACAACCTGCCGTCCCTCCTCGGACACCGACACGATCGCCATCGAGGTGCGGAGCGACGCTGCCGCAATGCGCGCCATTCGGTCGTACGACTCCGCCGGCGGCACGCCGAGCAGAAACTCGATGGCGTGCGATCGCGGGGGCGTGATCAACCCCGCCGAGGCCTGTGCAGGGGTCGGCTTCGGCGGGGTCGGTCGATCGGAGCGGGGCTCGGAGAACGGAGCCGTGTCCTTCTCGTCAGGCACGGAAAGAGCGGGAGGGGGCAGGGAGAGCTGCCTACGGTGTCACGACCATGACAGTCGAAGATCACGGCTGAGGTCGTCTTCCGCCACCCCCGCCCTTGGATGCGGTCTTAGCCCGGCTCCCAGCCGGTGCGATACTGCCGGGTCAGATACTGGTTCGCCTCGGGGATGTTGGTGATCGTCATCCGGTCAGCGTCGTAGGCGATCTTCCGGGACTGGCCGGCCCGGAGCGCGACGACGCCGAGCAGCATCGTCTCCGTGAGCTGCGCGGCGTATTCGATCGGCGAGCTGGCCTTTGCTTCTCCCTTACACGCCTGCGCGAAGTTCACCTCGTGCGGGACCGTCACGCGCGGGAACGTCTTGGGCACCGCATCGGCCCGCGCTGCGGCCGCCTCGGGATAGATCTTGGGATTGTTGCCGTAGGTCTCGTAGGTGATGTAGCCCGTCTCGCCCATGAACACGCCGCCCCCGCCGTCGCCCCGCGGCAGGACGATGTCGCCGTTGAACGTCGGGAGGAGGCCGCCGTCGTACCAGTAGAGCGACACCGGAGGCTGCGAGCCGCGCGCCGGAAACTCGTAGTGCGCCGTCATCGCGAGCGGATAGGCACCAGGGTTCTGGGGCGTGCCCCCCCAGGGCGTGGACGTCGCCGTGACGCTGGTCGGCTGCGTGAGGCCGAGCGCCCAGTAGGGCTGGTCGATCAGGTGCGCACCCATGTCGCCGATCGCGCTGACACCGAACTCCGGCCAGCCGCGCCAACTGAACGGGTGATACACGGGATGGTATGGCGTGTCGGGCGCCGGCCCAACGACGAGATCCCAGTGCAGTCCGGGCGGAGGGCTCTGAAACTGCTCGGCCATCACGCGCAGAACGGCGTTGTCCACCGTACGCATGTTCCACCGCGGTGGCGCCGGCGGGAGCGTGCTCGCAGGGGTCGGCGATCCGTTCTGCACTGCCGCGGGGGTGGTGGGCAGCGTTGGCCGCGGGATTCCCTGCGCCCAGAAGCGCTGGGGGCGATCGGTCCAGACGTGTACCTCGCGCACCGGGCCGATCACGTTGGCCGCGATGAGCTCATTGATGCGCCGCGTTCCGTCCATCGAGTGGCCCTGATTTCCCATCTGTGTCACGACGCCCGTCTCGCGGGCGATGCGCGAGAGCAGCCGCGCTTCCCACACCGAGTAGGTAAGAGGCTTTTGGACGTACACGTGCTTTCCGGCCTTCATGGCGGCCGCGGCGATCACGGCGTGGAGGTGATCGGGAGTCGCGATGGACACCGCGTCGATGTCCCTCTGCTGCTCGAGCATGACGCGGAAATCGTCGTACTTCTTGGCCTTTGTGTACGCCTCCTGAAGGCGCAGGGCGTCGGGCGACGGGGACGTCTGTCCCTGCGGCGGCCGAAGCCGTCCGGCGAGCGAGCGCTCGACATATGGGAAATCCGCGTCGCAGATGGCGACGATGTTCTCGCCGCCATTCACGAATGCTTGCATGTTGCTCATGCCCATGCCGCCAATGCCGACCATTGCGATGTTCAGCGTGCGGCTTGGCGCTCGGTGGCCTACGCCACCCAGGACGTGGCGTGGAACGATCATCGGCGCAAGCGCGAAGGCCGCTGCGGCGCCGGCGCTGTCGAGGACAAAGGTGCGGCGGGAAATGGGCTTGCTGTCGTCGGCTGCCATGAGAGCTCCGAGCTGGTGTAGGGAAGTCGAAAAAATGTGGACCGGTACCCCGCGACGGAAGACCGGTGTGCGCCGGATCACCACGCGACGCCATGCGGCGACCTGCCACGTCAAGTTGAGCCCGCCCCCACCCCGGCGCCGCCCCCGCCGCCGGGTGCCCCTCCTGGCCGCCGACGCGGCGGAGCATGCATGGCGCGCGTCGTGCGTTTGAGGGCGCCGACCAATCCACCCGCGGCCCACCTCGCACACGAACAACGTCGCACCAGAGACTTCAATGACACCGCTTACGCATCGACTCGTAGCCGGTCTCGCCGGCGTCGCCGCCTGTGTGGCAGTGGCGGCGTGCTCCAGCATTTCGCAGCAGGACGAAGTACAGATGGGCGCACAGGCGGCGCAGCAGGTGAACGCCCAACTGCCCATCCTTCAGGACGCGACCGTCAACGCGTACGTGAACTCGCTGGGTCAGTCGATCGCCCGCCGCACCTCACGCGCGGATCTCGACTGGCGCTTCTACGTGGTGAACTCGGAAGTGATCAACGCGTTTGCGCTGCCGGGCGGCTACATCTACATCAACCGCGGCGTGTTGACGAACGCGAGCAACGAGAGCGAGGCGGCGGGTGTGCTGGCCCACGAGATCGAGCACGTCGTGCGGCGGCACTCCGTGAAGCAGATCGAGCAGGCGCAGGGCGCCAACCTCGGCGTCGGCATCGCCTGCGCGCTCACCAACGTCTGCGGCAACGCCGCCGCCCAGACGGCGATCCAGGTGGGTGGGACGGCGGTGTTCGCCAAGTTCAGCCGCACCGACGAAGTGCAGGCGGACGAGGGTGGCTTCAACAACCTGATCAACGCCGGCATCAACCCGCGCGGAATGCTGACCTTCTTCGACAAGCTGCTCGCGGAGGAGCAGCGGAGCGGTGGTGGCGGCCCGGCCAGCGCCTGGTTCGCCGATCACCCGGGCACGCAGGATCGCATCGATGACATTCGACGGTTGCTCAACGAGAATGCCGGCCGCTTGAGCGGCCTCCGCACGGATTCGCAGGCGTTCGAGAGCATGAAGCGGAGACTAGGCCAGCTGGCGGCGGCGCCCGCGATAGTGCGGTAAGCCGTAAGCATTTCACAGTTCGCGGCCTTCGCCGACCCACCTCTCCACTGCATCGTGTAACAACCGGATCTGCCGCGCCAGCCGATCCAGGCGCGCACGCACGATGAGCGGAAGGCTCCCCTCGCCGGCGCGAGCCGCTTCGCTCGCCACCACATTCGGCAGCGGCGCCGGTGGTCGGTCCTCCGACACCGCCGCTGCCAGGTCGTCGAGAACGGCCGCCGCCGTCGCGGCGAATGGCGTCAACACCTCCGTCGACGCACCGGACGACGTATGCCGGGTGAGCGCCAGCGCAGCGATCGATGCCGTGACACGGCGGGTGTACGTGAGAAAGGTGAGCAGCGGCGAGAGCTTGCGCGCTGATCCACCGAACTCACCGAGCAGCCGCTGAAATGATTCCTCGGCGTTCGCCGTGGCGAGACTGATGCGCCGCCGAGCCGCACGGATGCGCGCACCGGCGGGCTCGGTGCGATCGCCATACAGCTCGACGACGGTGCACAGATAGTCGCGGTTCGCCCTGAGCGCAGCGGTCACGAAGCCCGGCAGCCGCCGCCACTCCGGGCTCGGCCACAGCAGCCGTGATCCGAGGAGCGCCAGCGCGCCACCCAGCAGCGTGTTCACCACACGCGTCGCCGCGAGATGCCAATCTCCCGCGCTGGCCTCGGCGAGCAGCACGAACGTCGGCGTGAGAAAGACGGAGAACGCCGCGTAGTTCACGGGAAGCAAGGCCACGCATGCCGCGGCGAACAGAAACGCCAGCACGAGGATCGCGCGCGGGTCGTGAAACAGCGCGCCGAGTCCCGCCGTGAGCAACCCACCGATGACCGTGCCGACCACGCGCTGGAGGGCCCGCTGCGTCGTGATCCCCGTGTACGGTTGGAGGATCACGATGACCGTGATCGTCGTCCAGTACCCGCGCTTGATGTGCAGCAGCTCGGCGAGTGCCACGGCCGCCGACGTCACCACCGCGACGCGCAGCGCGTACCGCAGGATCATCGAGTCGGGCGCCAGCACGGAGCGCAGCGTCGCGAGCGGCGACTCGGTCTCGTCGATCTCCTCGGTCGTCGGCGCGCGAACGCGCGGCTCGGGCGCATGCCCCTCGTTGAGAGCCGCGGCTGTCTGTGCCGCTACGGCGGCGTACTGCGCCGCGCGGTCGAGGATGGCCGCCGCCTGACGGTAGTTCTCGATCGTCACGTCGTCCGCCATCGTCACGTCGTCCGCCGCGTGTGGCACCGCCGTCACGATCTCCCGAAGCCGTGCTCCGCTCCACGCGACGTCGACGCTCGGTGCACCGCGCTCCGCGAGCACGGCGGCACCGAGCTGACGCGCCGTCGTGGTCGCCGCTTCGAGCGTGCGTACCACCGCAACGTCGGCATCGCCCAGCCGCGCTCCGCGAGGGATGGTGTCCAACGTGTCGGCCGCGGCGACAACGTGCCCGAACAGCTGGTCCGCGACTTCGCTGAGCACGACGAGCCGTTCCTCGCGTCCGCTCGTGCCGGGCCGCCCACGCCGTCCCTGTGCGAGCGTCTGCCGCGCCTCCTCGAGCGCCGCCCGCACGAGCGCACTCCCGGCAGGAAGATCGGACCGCTGCCCCGCGGCAGTCGACGCAAGATGCCCCGCCACCGATGCTACGTATTCGGCGAGCGTGCGATAACAGGCTGATACGGCGCGCCGAGCGGGGCGATACGGCTGCAGCGGCCACAGGATGAGGGCGATCGCCATTGCCCACACGCCGCCGACGATCGCGAACGCAGGTCGCGTGAGCGCTCCGAAGACCCCCGATGGCGGAAAGGCGAGCGCGATGACGAACGTCGACAGTGTAGCGCCGCCGACACTCGCTCCGGCCGCACCCCACACGCGCATCAGGCTCGCTGCGATGGCCACGGTGAAGGTGAGCGGAATCGCGATGGCAATGTGGCCACTCGCGAGCGTGCCGAGCATCACCGCCAGCGCCACGCTCGACGTGACTGCGCCCATCGTCGCGGCGCGGGTCCGATACGGGCCTCCGCGATCCGCCAGCGCGACGTTGAATCCACTGAGACTCATCCACGTCCCGCCCCCCGCACCGAGCAGTTGATCGACCGCGAGTGGCGCGACGGTGGCGATGGCGGCGCGAACGCCGGCTGCATATGCGGGCCGCGCGGTTCCGAGCGACGTGGCCGCGCGAACAGTATGAACAGTCCGTCTGTCGAGCATCCAGCAAAGCTATCGACCAGGCGGTATATTTCACGCATCCTACGGCAGCCGATGACTCACGCCTCGCACGCCCACACGCCCAGTCAGGC
>CAYTKA010000057.1:15178-22364 GCA_964438255.1 uncultured Gemmatimonadaceae bacterium
CACGATCATGTGCACGATCATGTGCACGATCATGCGCATGGTGATGCGCACGGGCATGGGAGGCACCATCATCATCACCACGTCCCCGAGAGCTTCGACCACGCGTTCGCGCTCGGCGTCGGGCTGAACGTCGCGTTCGTCGTCGCCGAGTTCGTTTTCGGTGTGCGCGCGCACTCGCTGGCCCTGACCGCGGACGCGGGACACAACCTGAGCGACGTGCTGGGCCTCTCGCTCGCATGGGCGGGGAGCATGCTCGCGCGGCGTGGCCCGACGCCGCGCCGCACATACGGGCTGCGGCGCTTCTCCATTCTTGCCGCGCTGGCAAACGCCGGAATGCTGCTCGTCGCCGTCGGCGCCATTGCCGTCGAGGCCGTGCAGCGGCTGCGTCAACCCGCGCCGGTTGCGAGCGGCGTGGTGATGATCGTCGCCGCGATCGGCATCGCCATCAACGCCGGCACGGCACTCGGCTTCATGCGCGGCCGGCATGCCGATCTCAACCTTCGCGGCGCCTATCTGCACATGCTGTCCGACGCCGCGGCGTCGGCGGGCGTCGTGCTCACCGGACTGGCGATAGCGATCACCGGATGGTTCTGGCTCGACCCCGCCGTCAGCCTCGCACTCGTCGCGCTCATTCTCTGGGGGACGTGGTCGCTCGCGAAGGATTCGCTCGATCTCGCCCTCGACGCGGTGCCGCCGCGCATCGATCCGCAGGAAGTCACCGCCGTGCTGCGTGATCTCGACGGCGTGATGGAGGTGCACGACCTGCACATCTGGGCGATGAGCACCACCGACATCGCGCTCACCGTACACCTCGTACGTCCGTGCGCCGGGGGCGAAGACGCGGTGCTCGCCGCCGCCGCGCAGCAGCTCCGCACGCGCTTCGGGATCCACCACGCCACCATCCAGCTCGAGCGGGGATTGGCAATTCATCCCTGCGAGCTCGCGGCTCCCGATCGTGTCTGACAGACCTTGAGATCGCCGCGTGTTGAGAGTGCATGACATCGAGCGCGCCGAGCCGCGCTGGCCGGCGATCGTCGCCATCTTCGCTGCCGCAGGCTTGCATCTCGTGCTCCCCCCCAGCATGCGCGTCGGTCCGCCGTGGCTGCTCGCCGGCATGGTGGCGACGCTGGTCGCGGTGGCGTGGATAGGCCGACACGCCGGGCTGTATCGCGTCAACGCGCGCGCCGGCCTCGTGATCGTCGCCGTGCTCACCGCCGGTCTGCTCTACAGCATGTACCAGCTGGTCGTCGGGTTGCTCGCACACACCGAGGGTGCACCGGCGCTCCTGAGATCCGCGGCGATAATCTGGGCGTCGAACGTGCTCGTCTTCGCCGTCGGCTACTGGCGGCTCGACGCGGGAGGACCGAACGAGCGCGAGCGGCGCGACGTGCATCGCAACGGTGCCTTTCTCTTTCCGCAGATGGCGTTCGGCGCCGGCGGCACGGCCGTCACGATTGCCGAGCATCAGCACTGGCGCCCAGGCTTCGTGGACTACCTCTTCCTCGCGTTCAATACGAGCACCGCCTTCTCACCGACGGACGTCCCGCCACTGTCTCGTTGGGCGAAGCTGGCGATGATGGTGCAGGCGACGATCTCGTTCACGACGATTGTGCTCCTCGTCGGCCGCGTGGTGAACATCCTCTAGCGTCGGTGCGCCCTAGTCGTCCGCCCGCCGCGCGGCCGTCCGCGGTACGTGCGTGGCGCGCATGCACCATCGGGCGAGCTCGAACGCCGACATCGTGCGCCAGTCCGGAGGATAGGGCGCCAGCCGCCGCTTCTCACCCTCGTCGGACTCGAAGACCAGCCACCCGCTGCGCCGCCTGTCGTATGGCAGCATCCGAGCAAGGGTGGGACTCACGTGCGGCGTGCCGATCTCCCGCACGGTCCACTGGAGGCCCACCGCGTCCACGAAGCTGCGCGACGTCTCGAGATGTAGCATAGCCGGGGCTGTCCGACCGTCCGACCCGTCCGACCTACTGATACTGGATATACAGCGGCCGCGGGTTGAGCCGCAAGACCTCGGCCGGCGTGAGCAGTGCCGTGCCGGTCTTCGTGTCGTTGTGGAAGAACAGCTTGAAGCCCGTGAACTGCACCGGCTCTTTCTTGATGTAGTCGTGGTACGAGTCGAACTTGAGCCAGGGCGGGCCCCAGCCGTCCATGTCCATCACTACCTGGACGTGCGGCGTGTACTTGATGTCCTTCGCGTTCGTCACCATCGGACGCGTGAACCGGTGCACGACCAGGATCTTCGGCGGCAGGTTCTTCGACCGGGCGATCTCGTCCAGGAAGTTCACTGCCCAGTTCACGTCCTTCGCGTCGAACGTGCCGATCTTCCGACCCGGCGGGACGCCCTTCGTCTTCGTCGCGAACTCGGGGTCGATCGCGAGATGCACATCCGGGTTCTCCAGGAAGGGACGCAGCCGCGGGAGCTCATCCGGGAGGTTGCTCCAGCCGACTTGGACGTCGAGGAAGAGCAGGGCATGCTTCTCCTTCGCCCAACTGTAGATCTCGTTCACCATCGAGTCGCGCATCTGCAGACGGTACAGGCCGGCCTTGCCGGGGTCTCCCTGTGCCACCGTCGCAATGAGATGCAGCGCGGGCTGGACGGGCTTGGATGGATCGGCCTTCGCCCACCGCGCAACCTCGACGTCGAGCTTCTTCAGCATCTCGTCCTTCGGGTACTCGCCGAGGACGCCCATCTTCTTCGAGAGCGGATTGCCGTAGAACGCCACGATGCGCTTGTAGGGCAGCAGCGCGCCCGGAAGCGGCGGCGGCATCTTCACCGGCCAGAGCTTGTCGAGCACGCTGTCCGGCTTCGTCATGCTCGCGAGCGCTACGCTGTCGCGGTGACTGCGCTTCGGCAGCTCACTTGGCGGCAGCGGAGCATCGGCTTGCACGGCGACCGCGTTGGCTGCCGCGGTGCTCGTGGTCCCCGCTGTGCTGCCGGTCGCCTTCGCGCCGCTCGGAACTCCGGCGACTTCACCTCCCGCAGCGTTTGGTGTCGGCGTTGCTGCGGCACCGTGCTCGGATCGCTTGTCCTCGCAGGCCGTGCCCGCCGCGAGCACGAGGGCCGTCAAAGAGAGGGTAACCGCGCGTCGACGCGAGAGGGGCATGGGGGCGAAAGTGGTGGGGGCGGTAGGATGGGCCGTTGACAGGGCGCTCGGTCATGCTAGCGGGACGTTGTGCAAGCGCCAAGCCCCGTGCGCGACTGCATGAGGCAAAGGGTGCGCCTCTGGCCCGTTGACGCCCGCCCGAGCCCTCGCGTAGCGTTAAACACATGGCGGACGACTGTCGCAACACCACACCCGGCTGCGCCCTTACCTTCCTCCTCCTCGACGCGGCGCGCGCCGTGGAGGCGCGCGCCGAGGGTGCGCTCGCTGAGGTCGGGCTCTCGCTTGCCAAGCTTGGTGCGCTGCGTCACCTCGTCCTCGCTGCCCAGCCGCTCACCCTCTCGCAGCTCGCCGAGCGACACTGTTGCGGCAAGTCGAACGTCACCCAGCTCATCGACCGACTCGAGGCAGATGGGCTCGTCGTTCGAGAGAGCGACCCCGAAGACCGACGCACCGTCCGCGCGGCGGTGACGCCAGCCGGCCGCGCGGCCTACGAGCGAGCGAACACGCTCCTGGCCGAGCAGGAGCACACGATCGACGAGCACCTGGGCAAGGGGCGGCGCGTCGAGCTGGCCCGAGGACTGAAGGCGCTCCGCGAGGTCTGACGCTCGACGCTACTGGGCGGGCGTGGGGAGCTGAGACGTCGACGCCGCCGGCTGCGCGGGGCTGGGATGGCCGAACAGTCCCTCCACGAAGGGCTTCGCGATGCACTCGTAGAAGCCGCGTCCCTGACAGATCGACGTCGCCTGGTTTTCCACGAAGCCCTTCACCTTGCTCGGGTAAGTGTGGCACCGCGGCGTGTTCGTCCCCCGCACGCAGCCGTTGTAGCGGAGCAGCGCCGTCGCCCAGTTCTCGCTCCGGGTTCCGCCACCCCTGATCTTCGGGCTGAAATACTGGCTCAGAATGAACACGCCGTATTTCACGTTCGTGGAGTCCGTCGCCAGATCGCGGCCGAACATCGCCGTGAGCTCCTTGGTGAGCCAGACCTTCGGGTATACCTGCATCAGTCCCACGGCGCCCACGTTCGACTGCGCCCTGGACTCGAACTTCGCGTTCTCCGTCAGCATCACGCCGAAAATGAGCGCCGGTGAGATCCCCCGGACGTACGCCTCGCGCACGGCGATCTGCGCGATCGAGTCGGCACGCGCCGAATCGACCTGCTTCAGACGCATCAGGTCTTCGTAGAAGCCACGCTTCTCCGCCTGGAACTTCGGGGTCGCCATGAGCCGGTCGACCTCGGCACTGTCTCCCGGCGCGATGACCGACGCGACCTCCGGGGCGCGTTTGCGCAGCGCCTCACCCAGCGTGCCCTTCGTGGCGTACACCGGGCGCATGCTGCGCATGGTGAACACGATCACCAGCACGAGCACGACGATCGCGCCCAGTGATCGCAGGACCCGCATCAGCGACGGGGAAGGGCGCTGTTTCCCTCGGCGGCCGGCGTCCTCGCTGCCCTCTCGACGATCGCTCTGCTGCCGGCGATCGCTCTCGCCCTCGCGTCCGTTCACGTCCGCTCAGCGAAAGACGCCGAAGTGCCCAGGCCACGCAGCTTGCTCATCGCACACTCCGGAGGGTTGGCGTTGCCCCCCGAAACGTGCACGAGCCGTACCCGTGATGGGTACGGCTCGTGAGGTCAACGGGGCATCGGGGCGATCTGCTGCGGTCCGATCGCGTCGTGGGAGAGGACCGGCGGTGCGGTCAGTCCACCCCCGGCGCCACCCCCCTGAGCATGTGGCGTCGCGGACACCGCTGCCGGCGGGCTCTCCGGCTGCGGGATGCGGAAGCGCAGGGGGTCGACCTGGCGACCGTGGACGAGTATCTCGTAGTGCAGGTGCGGTCCAGTCGTGATCCCGCTCCGGCCGACCGTTGCGATGATCGCTCCCCGGGCGATCTCGTCGCCGATGCTCACGACCGCCTTCTTGAGGTGCGCGTACCGCGTCACGACGCGGTTCGGGTGCTGAATCTCCACCACCAACCCAAAGCCGAACTTCCGGCCGACGAATCGCACGCGCCCCGGTGCCGGCGCCACGATCGGCGTGCCAGTCGGAGCGGCGACGTCGACACCGAGGTGCGGGCGCCGAATGTGGAGAATCGGGTGGCGCCGCGAGCGAGAGAAGCCGCTCGCGATCGTGCCGACCACCGGCAACCCTTCCACACTCGCCGGCCCGACCGCCACCGGGCCTGCCTCGTCATCGCTGCCGAGGATTTCCAGCGGCGCCGTGTGCGCGCGGGCCGTCTTGCGAGCGCGCCGCTTTTCGAGCGACTTCGCCCGCGATGCGTCCGAGCTGCGTGACGCTTTCTCCACCAGCTCGGTCAACGAATCCTGAGCGACCTCTGCGCCCTCCAGATCGGCGCGGACAGCGGCCAACGAGTCTTCCATCTCCGCGACGCGGCCGCGGAGCTCCTCGGCTTCGGCCGGTGCATCCAGGAGCTCGGGGTTCTGCACGGCGACGACGAGCGCCGCCACTGCGCCGCTGGCGAGCACGAACATCACCACCACCGAGAGGATCATCAGGCGCGCCTGCCACCGCCGAACGGTGACTGTCTTCGTCGGTTGGCCTGGGGCCGGCGACACGACGAGAAGCTCCCAGGGACGGCGTGCAACCGGAGCCCGCTTGCGCCGCCGCTTCGGTGTCGGCGTCGCGACCAGATCGACCGCGGGGTCGACCGTCGGCGTGTAGGCCGGGGTCACCCGACGGATCGGGATGACCTGCGCCTCCGTCGTCGGGCCGACCAGCTCGATGTTCGGCCGGATCGGCTGGACGTATCGCGGCGTCGGCTTGGCGGCGCTCATCGCTTATTTCCTCGCGGGCTCCGGCGGCTCGTGCGCCATCGGGCGCCCGACCACCGCTGGGGCCGAGGCGCCCATGAGCACGCTGCCGTTGACGACGCCACCCTCCTCGATGAGCACCGTGACCGTCTGCACGTCGCCGCTCACGACCGCGGTGGCCTGGAGCTCCACCCGCTCGGAGGCCCGGATGGCGCCCGTCAGGGTGCCGCCGACCAGGACCTCGCGGGCGTGGACGTCGCCGGACATCGTGGCGCCGACGCCGATGACCACGGTGTCGGCGCGAAGAACCGAGCCGTCGAGCTTCCCGTCGACGCGGACGGAGCCCGTCGTCTCGATGTCGCCCGTGATCGAGGTATGCGCGTCGATCACAGAGTAGCCCTTGGTGACGACCGGAGTGCTGGCGGTGGCGCGCTGGCGCCGGGGGAGGAGGCGCATCTCTCGTCTACGGCTCGGAGTGAGTCTGTGGCAACGCGGATCAGTCCGGTGCCTTCAACATCTAGGACGACTCATGGGGCCGCTAGGCACTCACCGAACCTACGCCGAAAGAGTATTGTTGTGTTCGGCAGACTCTGTCGTCTCCTTGCGGCCGTGTCTGCGTGCCTCTCAGCGCTATGTGGCACGCCCTCTGCCCCGACAGTAGTGACACCCCCCCTTACCGAGCGGCACCGGCCACAACGCACTCTCTTGGAGGTTTCATGCGCGCCATCGTCAAGTCACTCGTTCTCACTCCGGCGCTGCTGTTCGCGGCCGCATGCAAGACGGAGAAGCCGGCCGCCGATACTACGTTGAATCGTGATCTCGGGCTTGCGGGACAGGCCCGTCCGGGCGCGCCGCTGGACTCGGTCACCGCGGCTGAGCGGCTGAACTCCGGCGCGCCGGCGCCCGCTGCGATGACTCCGGCACCGGCGAAGACCGCCACCGCGGCGGCTCCCGCCCCGACGCATACCAGCACGACCACGCATCGCACCACGGCGCATCGGTCGTCCAGCTCCGGCCGTACGAGCACCAGCAGCACTGGCAGCGTGTCGGCGTCGGCGCCGGCTCCGCACGAGGAGATCCACAAGAACACGAAGCGTGACGCGGCCATCGGTGCGGCGGCGGGCGCAGTGCTCGGCGGCGTCGTCGGCAAGGGTGGTGTAAAGGGCGCCGTCATCGGCGGCGCTGCCGGCGCGATCCTCGGCGGCGTGATTGGTAACAACGTCGACGTGCAGAAGAAGAAGGTTCCGTAACGACAGTCAGACCGTCAGACCGTCAGACCGTCAGACCGTCAGACCGTCAGACCGTC
>CAYTKA010000058.1:0-21356 GCA_964438255.1 uncultured Gemmatimonadaceae bacterium
GTCGGACGGTCCGAGCAATTCACAGATACGACAGCCACGCTGACCGTCGCCGCGCCTTTTGTGCCGCAAACCACCGCGACGGGAAGTAGAGCGCGACGATGCAGACGAACCACACGAGATAAAGCAGGCCGAGACTCCATCGATAGCCGGGCGGCGCCGGCGGGCTGTATAGCGGATGGTTTGCGTACAACCAGGGGTCCACATACCCCGTGCGGATCACCGAGACAACGCACGCGGCAAGATGGATGACCGGGATGTGCAGCAGGTAGTAGAAGAGCGGGACGCGCCCGAAGGTAACGAGCACCTTCTGTGATCGGCCGCGCACGCGCTCGGCGAGCGGAAGCGCGACGATCAACGGGCCGAGCGTCATCAGGAGAAAGAGGAGCGACGCTGGGTACTTCGTCGTGTTGATGAATGCGAAGAACGCGGGCATCGCACCACGTGCGGGCGCATGCCAGTGGCGCGGATCGCCGTACACGTCGAGCGCACGGAGTGCGACGAACGCGGCAATCGCGCCGAGCCCGATGCGCAGCATGATCCTGCGACGTCGCTCCTCCGGTAGTTGCACGACGGCACCGAATGCGTACCCCGCGGCCATCACCCCCAGCCAGGGGAGCAGAACATACAATATGGCCAGCGGCGGCCCCCCCGGGCCGAGCGTCACGCCACCACCGAAGTACAGAAGCTTCCAGAACCACGCCGCGCTGCCGCTCGCGAGGCGCTCGCCCAGCCCCGGCACGAAATCCGTGAGGTTGTGCAGTGCGATGATCGCGACGCCAACTCCACCCACGACGGCCGGCGAGAGGAACGCGAGCGCCGACATCGCGAGCATGGCCAGCCCGATCACCCAGATCACCCCCGCCAGCATGTAATGCGCGAAATCCAGATTGAACGTCCACGAGACGCGGATCACCGTGAGCTCGAGCAGCACGAGCCCCAGTCCGCGGATGGCGAGGAAGCGCGCCAGCGCGCGGCGCGATCCGAGCCGCGTGCCGTGCAGGTAGATCGAGGTGCCGGCGAGGAAGATGAAGCCGGGCGCCACGAAGTTCGTGATCCAGCGCGTGACGAAGACACCTGGCGCCGGGCCGCCCGCCGGTACGCCCGCATACACGCGGACGTGGTCGATCGCCATGAGCAGCATGACGACACCCCTGACCAGATCGATCGAGGCCATGCGTTGCGGCGGCGTCGCACGCGCCACGCCGGTGCTCGGCGTGTAGGCGGCCGCGGGGCGAGCCGGCGACAGCGTGAGGTCAGTCGTAGGGAGCCCTCCTCGAGAGGTGTCGTCTACGTGGGCGCGGAGACAATAGCCTTTCGACGCCGAATACGTAACAGTCCGGCCCCGGGCCGTGACGTCCGTCCCGTGCCGCCCGTCTGATGTGCGATGACACGACCCTCTCGGTGGATCACATTTCTGCGCCGCGCCGGCCTGGTCGGGGCGACGCTTCTCACGTTCGCCGTGCCGCGTCCCATCGCCGCCCAGTCGCTCGCCGACCTGGCCGCGTGGGACGCGCTCGTCGTCACCCCGGTTGGCGCACTGCCGCCACGGGCGCGCGTGTTCGAGACGCCGGCGCCGAAGGAGTTGGCGATCCGCTACGGACGCTGGCGCTACGATATCGACGACGCAATTCACAATGACTTCGGCGTCACTGTGGCGCGCGACGTCAACCTCGTGCGCGGCAGTGTGGCCGTGACGGCGGCGTATCTGTCGCTGTCCTGCGGTACGTGCGAGGCATGGGTCACGACGGGCGCGGAGGTGCAGTCCACGGTGTTGAGCCGCCGGATCAGCGCCGATTCCGGGCCCGAGCTGAACGGAACACTCGGCCTCCGTCTCAATGGCGGTATGGCCCGGTTCCTCGGTGACGGCCACGCAACGGCATTCTCCGCCTCCGGGTCCGCGGTGATCGGCATCGCCGGCCCATGGATCGAGGGGACGGAGATCGGCATGGCGCTCATGCCAGGCATCGGCATCGGTCGCTTCTCCAGCGTCGACGAGACGGCGTATGGCACGCTTCCCATCCTGGGCGCTGCGGCAGCGCTCGAGTTGCGCCACGGCGTCGTGATCGACGTCGGCTTTCAACGTATTTACATCGACGGCGGCCCGACCCAGTTCGGGGCCGGTTTCGCCTGGAGGTTCCGATGACGCACCTGGATCCGGCGCCCCGAGCCCGGACCGCGATGCGCAGTGTTGCGTTGCTCACGGCGGGCGTCGTGGCGATGGGCGCGTGGAGTTGCTCGTCGGACAGCATCACCGGGGCGGCCAGTTGGAAGACCGGCACCGACACACATCGCATCGCCGTCGGCTCGCTCTCGCGCAGCTACATACTGTCCGTCCCCTCGAAGCGGCCGACGACATCAGCCGGCGTCGTGCGGGCGTATCCACTCGTGATCGTGCTGCATGGAAGCTCGGGAAGTGCCGACGACATGCGGCAGACGACAGGGATGGACTCGCTGGGCGAGGCTGGTCGATTCCTCGTGGCGTATCCGAATGGCTTGCAGGGCGCGGGTGGACTGTATCCGTCGGACTGGAACGCCGGCACCTGCTGTGGCGCTTCAGCGCGTGAGAACGTCGACGACGTCGGCTTCATCTCGGGGATGATCACGGAGATCGGCAAACACGTCGCGCTCGACAAGCGGCGCATCTACGTGGCCGGCTTCTCGGACGGCGGCCGCATGGCGCATCACCTTGCCTGTCAGCTCTCCACGACGATCGCGGCGATCGCCGTGGTGTCAGGCAGCCTGAAGGATGACAGCTGCGCACCGAAGAGCGCCGTCGCCCTGTTTGCGGTGCACGGCACGAGCGATGACGAGGTGCCGTACGATGACGCCGCGCTCACCCCACCTCCCGCACCGGTGAGCGGTGTGGGTGCAACGCTCCCTCCGTCGATCCAATTCTGGCTCGCGACGAACAAGTGCGGCGGCGGCGCGTCCACTCGCACCTCGACCGACGTGGTGCGAACGAGCTTCGGGACCTGCACGGGCGCCGAGGTGGTGTTCTATTCGATCGAGGGAGGCTCGCACGCCTGGCCGGGTGATCCCGGCGGCAGCGGCTCTCGGCCGCCCATGTCCGAGCTGCCGGCGAGCAAGCTGATCGCCCAGTTCTTCTCCCGCCAATCCCGTCGTTAGCTTCCGCGAATGTCGCGCGTTCTCTCGCCGTCACCCACTCGGCGAGCGGGTCGACGCTGGCCAGTCTTCGCCGCGCTGCTGCTGAGCGCGTTGCAAGGGTGCCGCGCCGGTCCGCAGCCCACGTACGTACCGCGCGACCGTACGCTGCGGCGCTCGAGTCTCCTCTTCTATCTGCCGCCGCGCGACGATGGGCCTCCGCGTGCGCTGGTCCTCTTCCTCGGTAACGACGTCGGCTTCTGGGAGCCGCACCAGCAGCTCGCGTCGCGTCTCGCAGCTGCACACTACGCCGTCGTCGGCGTGGACATCCGCGAGTATCTCGCCGGCCTCCCCGACGGGGAGCCCCAGCGCGACCGGGCCTTCGCGGACAGCATCGGTCCGCTCATTGCCGCAATCCGACACGAGGTCGGTGATTCGTTGCCATTCGTGATCGGCGGTCACTCGTTCGGCGCGGAAGTCGCGTTCTGGATCGCGCGCAATCGCGAGCCCCCGGGACTCCGCGGCATTCTCGCCATGTCGCCGCGCAGCTCGGGGCATCTGTTCGTCACGGCGCGCGACCTCGCGAACGAGGAGGCGCATGGTGTCGGCGCATGGTCCACGATCGACGCCGCCCACGTGATCGATCCGCGCGTGCGCATCGCCATCGTGCGCGGCTCGCATGATCAGTTCTCGGTCCACGACTCGGCATTTGCCGCCGCCGGTGGCGCGCGCCTGCGCGTGTTCTCCGTGCCGCTCGCGGGTCATTCGTTGAAGAAGCTCATCATTGCCGGACCGATCATCGAGCGCGCGACCCACTTTCTGCTCGAGGATAGCTGATCGGTGATGCAGGCGCACACGCCGGGCGTCGGCCCCTCATCGTTGCTCCTCCTCGCGGCGGCGATCGGCGTCGGCGCGCTCGTCGCGCCGCGACTGAAGGTCATCCCGCGGCTCATCCGCGCGGGCGGCAGCCTGACGGCCGAGCTCGTCCCGCGATTCTTCGCCGTCACCACCTTTCTCGCCGGAGTCATTCTGCTCTTCTCCGGCGCGACGCCGGCACGCAGCGGACGCGTCGGGTGGGTGACGGCGATCATCCCGCTGCCGATCGTCGAGCTCTCGGCGTACTTCGTCAGCATCGCCGGTGTTGCGCTGATCCTCCTCGCGCGCGGGATCCAGCGACGCCTCGATGCGGCGTATCACCTCACGCTGTGGGCGCTCGCCGGCGGCGTCGTCTTCGCGCTCACGAGCGCGTTCGACGTGGTCCAGGCGCTGCTGCTCGCCGCCATGTTTGCCGCGCTCTTCCCCTGTCGGCGTTATTTCTATCGGCGCTCGTCGCTGTTCGACGAGCGCTTCACGTACAGTTGGACCGTGGCGATCGTCGGCGTGCTCGTGGCCACCGGTGCACTCGCGGTGCTCGGCTACGGCAAGCAGATCGTCGGGACCGAGGTCTTCTGGGAGTTCGCCGGCGATGCGCAAGCGCCGCGCGCCGCGCGCGGGATGACCTTCGCCATCGTCGCCCTGCTCGGCGTCTCGCTGGCGCGCCTGCTGCGGCCGTCGCGCGCGCGCCCGGTGACGGAGGCGACGGATCTCGCCGTCGTGGAGCGGATCGTGCGCGCGTCGCCAACGGCGAACGCGCACCTCGCCCTCCTTGGCGACAAGGAGTTTCTGGTGAACGCGGCCGGGACGGCGTTCGTGATGTTCGGGACGGCCGGCACGTCGTGGGTGGCGATGGGTGATCCTGTCGGGCCGCCGGCCGATGCGGTTCCCCTCATCGATGCCTTCATCACGCGCTGCCAGCGCGAGGGTGGCTGGCCGGTGTTCTATCGCGTCGGCCCGCATTACCTCTATCGCTATCTTGACTTCGGCCTCTCGGCGGTCAAGCTGGGCGAGGTGGCGCGCGTCCCTCTGCGCGACTTCTCGCTCGATGGTCCGCAGCGGCGCAACCTGCGCCGCGTGTGGCGCAAGGCGGTCGATGCGGGATGCTCGTTCGAGCTCGTGCCGCGCGAGCAGGTCCCAGCGCTCCTTGGCACGCTGCGCCACATCTCGGACGACTGGCTGGCGCAGAAGCACGCGCGAGAGAAAGGCTTCTCGCTCGGTCAGTTCCGCGATGCGTTCGTGAGCGCCGGCCCGGTCGCCGCCGTCCGGCAGCAGGGTCGCCTCATCGCCTTCGCCTCGCTCTGGGTGGCCGGCGGCCACGCCGAGATCGAGGTCGATCTCATGCGCTACGTGGGTGACGCACCCGCAGGCGTCATGCGCTATCTGCTGGTCGAGACGATGCTCTGGGCGAAGCAGGAGGGGTTTGCGTACTTCAATCTTGGCATGGTACCACTCGCCGGCATCACGGGTGGGCAGGAAGCGCCGATCTGGAATCAGCTCGTCACCGCCGTCCGCCGCGGCGGCGAGCGCTACTACAACTTCCAGGGTCTTCGCGAGTTCAAGGCGTGGTTCTATCCCGAGTGGGAGCCGAGCTACCTCGTCTCGCACGGCGGCGCGAAGCGGCCACTGATCGTGACCAACATCGCGTCGCTCGTATCGCGGGGAGTGGTCGGGGCGGTGCGGCGATAGGGTTTCTAACGGCGAGTACTTCGTACGCAGTCAACTGCATACGAAGTACTCGTTGTTCGCGCGCTTACTGCACGATCCTCCGTATCGTCGGATACGTGATCCCGAGTTGCTGCAGGTAGGTGTCGTACTTCGTGGGATCATAGTAGAGTTTGCGCATCTCGGGGCGGTACTTGGCCATGATCCCCTCGTTCAGCCAGGTCGGCGGCTTGTCGGTGGGCGCGAAGAACGAATGGTATTTCACCGTCTTCGTCTGCACGTTGTTGAAGTAATCCCACGCATCGGCGACGACTTTCGGCTGGAGCAGGATGTCGAGCATCGTCATCGCCTGTACCTTCGCGCCCGCGACGACGCCTTTGTGCGCGATCGGCGTCGCCATGGAGATCGCGTTCGCCCAGTTGTGCCCGGGCAGACCGGGAATGTTCGACGGATAGCGCAGCGTCACCGTCGGCACGACCCAGCTCACGTCGCCGATGTCGTCCGAGCCGCCGCCCATGCGACGGTTCTCCGGCAGCGGCCCGTTCAGCTCACGCCGCGTCGTGAGCCCGCTGTCCGGCACGCCAAGCTCGCGCTGAATTCCCCGGGCGAGCGCCTGATCCTTGTCGTCCCACGTGGGCGATCCGACCTTCTCGATGTTGCGGTACATCGCCTCGGCAATCGGGCGTGAGAAATGACCGCTCCATCCCGAGCCGACCATCATGATCGTGTCGATCTGCGTGCCGGTCATGAGCGTGGCGCCCTCAGCCATCTTCTTCGCCGCGTCGAACATCGCCATCGTCTTGTCGTAGTCGCGCTCACGGAAGTAGAACCAGATGCTCGCCGTGCTCGGCACGACGTTCGGCTGGTCGCCGCCGTCCGGGATCACGTAGTGTGAGCGTTGCGGCAGCTCCATGTGCTCGCGGTGGTACTCCCACGCAGTGCCCATGAGCATGACGGCATCGAGGGCGCTCTTGCCGCGCCACGGTGCGCCCGCCGCGTGCGCGCTCGAGCCCTTGAACTTGAAGATCGCCGAGATGAGGGCGTTCTGGCCCGACTGGCCCCAGGAGACCCCGAGGGCGTTGTCGACGTGCGCGAAGAGCGTGACGTCGACATCCTTGAAGACGCCGGCGCGCACGAGGAACGCCTTTCCCGCCATCTGCTCCTCCGCGACACCCGGCCAAACGACGATCGTTCCGGGGATGTGGTCGCGCGCCATGATCTTCTTGACTGCGAGCGCCGCCGCGATGTTGAGCGGCATCCCGGAATTGTGTCCCTCGCCGTGTCCTGGTGCGCCCGGCGTAAGCGGATCCTTGTAGCCGACGCCCGGCTTCTGCGACGCCTGTGGGATGTCGTCGATGTCGCTGCCGAGCGAGATCACCGGCTTGCCCGAGCCCCAGCGCGCGACGAACGCCGTCGGAATTCCGGCGACGCCACGCTCGACGGTGAAGCCGTTCTGCTCGAGGATCCCGGTCAGGTAGTTGGAGGTCTCGAACTCCTGGAAACCGAGCTCACCGAAGGAGAACACCTGGTCGACCATGACCTGGATGTCCTTGGCGCGGGCGTCGATGTCGCGAGCGACTTCGGCCTTGAGCGCATCGAGCCGCGGCGACGATGAATAGTTGTACTTGATCGAATCGGCGGCGTTGTTCGCGTTGCGTTGGGCGCGGACGGGTGCTGCGACAGTCGCCGCGATCGTGACGAGCAGGATGCCGGCACGGACGAGAGGACGGACCATTCGAATGAGCTCCACGGTTGGCGGGAGGTGCTGCGAACGCAAAAGGGGCCGGCAGCGTCGCCGACAAATCTCCACCGTGGTCGTGGGCTGCGCGAGGGGGATTGGGTCGGACAGTCGGACGGTCTGACGGCCTGACGGTCTGACGGTCTGACGGTCTGACGGCGAAGGGCACACCGAGCTCAGTTCGGTGTGCCCTTCGTAGTTCACTGTCCGACTGTCCGACTGTCCGACCGTCAGACTGTCCGACCGTCCGACCGTCCGACCGTCCGATCCCCCTACCGCTTCCGCGTCGCTTCCGTGCGCAGAGTGACCACGGAGTCCGCTGTCTTGACCCCCTGATAATGCGCTGTGGTCGTACCAACGAGCTTGTCGCCTTCCTTCCGCATCACGCTGTGCGTGACGACTTTCAGTCCCTTGCGACGAACGCTGGCGAACGGACCCGCGTCGGTAACGACGCTGTCTCCCGCCAGGACTCCCTTCGCTGTCACGACCTGGCCGTTCGCGAACGTCTCCTTGAAGCTGTTCGGGGCGGCGATGACCAGCGTGAACTTCGTCGGCGTCGTGTCGCCGGCCGTGGGGATGGCGACAGCGGTCCACGTCCCCGCGACGTCCGCGATCGCGATGGCGGGAGCTGCCGGCGGGGTGGACGGCCCAGCCGGCGTCGCGACCGGTGCATTGGTGGCGCTGACGGCGCCGGCAGCGCTGTCGGTGGTGCCTCGCTCTTTCTTGGCGCAGGCCGCGACGAGGACAGCGGTGCAGAGGCCAACGGCAAGGCGTGAGGTCCTACGGGGCGCACTCATGTAAACCCTCCGGGTAAGGGAACGAGCGGCGACAGGCCGGTCGGCAGAAGCCGGACCGATGCGTGATGTACTCTGACAATACGACAAATCCCCACGAGCGCCACCCGGCGTGCTTGACACGGTGCGGGCCCGTCGTCATACTCTCCCCCATGTTCCGCACCGGCCGCCTCCTCCTTAGCACCGCCCTCGACCTCATTGGTCGGGGGCTTTCGTGCATGGAAGGAGAGCCCGGATAGCGCTGCGCAGTCGCACGACGGCCCCTTCCATCAGCGTGATGGGAGGGGCCGTTTGCGTTGGTGACTGCCCGTCGCGCTGAAGGAGGGAAGGGTCGTCGTCGCGATCGTCGCGCCGTCCGGTGGCCGTTCACCGTCCCTGCCGCCAGTCACGCATCATGACCGTCCCGTCCCAGCCATCACACTCGTCACCCCGTCACGACGACACGTCGTCCGCGCGGTCGCATCCCTCGAATTCCGCGGGTACGCCGCGCGCGAACGATCGCCCGAATCGACCGCGCTCGCACGACCCCGTCACGATTCCGCGCTCGCCGACCGCAGTTTCGCAGGCTGACGGCGCAGCATGAGAGCGCAGCGTCTTCCGGACGGTGGCGCGGCCAGTGGGGGGCGGGTCCGCATCTTCGACACGACGCTGCGCGACGGCGAACAAGCGCCGGGGTGTTCGCTGCGTCTTCCGGAGAAGCTCGCCGTGGCCGCGCGACTCGCACGACTCGGCGTGGACGTGCTCGAGGCGGGCTTTCCCGCGTCCTCTCCGGGCGAAGCGCGCGCCGTGCGCGCGATTGCCGAGCGTGTCGGCACGGCCGATGGGCCGACCGTGTGCGGGCTGGCGCGCGCGACACACGCGGACATCGACGCCTGCGCCGCGGCCATTGCTCCTGCAGCGAAGCGGCGCATTCACACCTTCATCGCGACCTCCGACCTGCACCTGGAGCACAAGCTGCGTCTCACGAGACGGGAGGTGCTCGCGCGCGTCGAGCGCGCGGTGACGCACGCTCGCGCCCTCGAGGCCGACGTGGAGTTCTCGGCCGAAGATGCCTCGCGATCCGATCCCGACTTCCTCTGCGACGTCTTCCGGGTCGCGCTCATGGCAGGCGCGACGACGCTCAACGTCCCCGACACGGTGGGATATGCGATGCCGGACGAATACGGCGCGCTCGTGTCGCGCGTGTGCGCGCTCGCCGCGAATGCGCCGGGCGTCGTGGTCTCCACGCACTGCCACGACGATCTCGGCATGGCCACGGCGAACTCCCTCGCCGGTGTCCGTGCCGGCGCGCGGCAGGTGGAGTGCACGATGAACGGGCTCGGCGAGCGCGCCGGCAATGCGTCGCTCGAGGAAGTGGTGATGGCGCTCCACACTCGCGCGGCGTTCTATGGCGTCACGACCGGCATCGACACGCGGGAGCTCGCGCCGACGTCACGCACCGTATGTGATTGCACCGGCATCCGCATGCCCCCCAACAAGGCCATCGTCGGCGCGAATGCCTTTGCGCACGAGGCGGGGATCCACCAGGACGGCATGCTGAAGCATCGTGGCACCTACGAGATCATGACCCCGGAATCGGTCGGCTGTCCGGGCACGCAGCTCGTGCTCGGCAGACATTCCGGCCGGAACGCGGTGCGGCAACGCCTCACGGAGCTCGGCCACACGCTCGACGACGATCAGTTCCTCGCGCTCTTCAGCCGCTTCAAGACACTCGCCGATCGGAAGAAGACGATCACCGAGCGCGACCTGCTCTCCATTCTTCCCCGCGAGACGCCGACGTGCCGATAGCCTCTTGCGATCGCGCGCCGCGCACCCTGTTCGACAAGGTCTGGCGCGCACACGTCGTGCGCGACGAGACGAGCGCGACCCCGGCCGTCCTGTACGTCGACCTGCACCTCGTGCACGAGGTGACGTCGGCGCAGGCGTTCACCGAGCTGCGTCAGCGCCGGCTGTCCGTGCGACGTCCCGACCGCACGGTCGCCACGATGGACCACAGCACACCGACGGCGCCGCGTGCTCGATCGGCTGCCGCGCCCGCGTCGCTCCCGGTCATCGCCGACGACGCACGCGCGCAACTGGTGCGGCTCGAGGAGAACTGCGCCGACTTCGGCATTCCGCTCTATGCGCTCGGCGACGAACGGCAGGGGATCGTGCACGTCATCGGCCCCGAGCTCGGGCTCACCCACCCCGGGATGACCGTCGTGTGCGGCGACAGCCACACGAGCACACACGGCGCGTTCGGCGCGCTGGCGTTCGGCATCGGCACGTCGCAGGTGGCACACGTCCTCGCCACGCAGTGTCTGCTTCAGACACGCCCGAAGACGATGGAGGTGCGCGTCGAGGGTCGTCTTCCCGCGGGCGTCGGCGCGAAGGACCTCATCCTCGCGATCATCGCCCGCATTGGAGTCGGCGGCGGCACCGGGCACGTGATCGAGTATCGCGGCCCCGCCATCCGTGCCCTGTCGATGGAAGAGCGAATGACGGTGTGCAACATGTCCATCGAAGCCGGCGCCCGCGCCGGCATGATCGCCCCGGACGAGACGGCCTTCGCCTATCTCGAGCGACGGCCGCACGCGCCACGGGGAGCAGCCTGGGACGCGGCGGTCGGACGTTGGCGTGAGCTGCGCACCGACGATGATGCGTCGTTCGACACGTCAGTCACGATCGACGCAAGCACGCTCGCGCCGATGATCACGTACGGCACCAACCCCGGGATGGGGATGGCGATCACCGGTCGAATTCCCGATCCGGCGCAGCAGGCTGCACCGGGCGATCGCGACGCCCTGCACAAAGCCCTTCGCTACATGGGGCTCACCCCCGGAGCGCCGCTGCTCGGCACGCCCGTGGACGTCGTGTTCCTCGGGAGCTGCACGAACTCTCGGCTCTCCGACCTGCGACTCGCCGCGTCGCTGCTGCGCGACCGCCGGGTGGCAGACGGCGTGCGCATGCTCGTCGTCCCGGGCTCGCAGCAGGTGAAGCGTGCCGCCGAGGCGGAAGGGCTCGACCGCGTGTTCATCGGTGCGGGTGCCGAGTGGCGAGAGGCAGGCTGCTCGATGTGCATCGGGATGAACGGCGACACGCTGCGTCCCGGTCAGCTCGCCGTCTCCACGAGCAATCGCAACTTCGAGGGCCGACAGGGCGCCGGGGGGCGCACGCTGCTCGCGAGCCCGCTCACTGCCGCCGCCTGTGCGATCGCGGGCGTCGTCGCCGACCCACGCCACTACACCCGAGCGCTCCCCTGATGCCGATTCGTCCCATCGACACGATCACGTCCTCCTACGTCGTGCTCGACGTCAGGAACATCGACACCGATCAGATCATCCCGGCCCGTTTCCTCACGACGACCGAGCGTACGGGACTCGGCCGTCATGCCTTTCACGATTGGCGGTATCATCACGACGGTTCCCCGGACCCCGCGTTCGTGCTCAATCGGCCTGCGGCGCGCGAGGCACGCATTCTGGTCGCGGGTCGCAACTTCGGTTGCGGATCCTCGCGGGAGCACGCCGTGTGGGCGCTCTTGGGTGCAGGAATCGACGTCGTCGTGAGCTCCGAGTTCGCCGACATCTTTCGCGGGAATGCACTCGGGAACGGTCTCCTGCCCGTGCAGGTGAGCGACGACGTCGTGGCGCAGCTCGTGGCGCTCGTCGCGGATGACCGCGGGCCGGCGATCACGGTGGATCTCGCGGATCAGCGAGTGACGCTGCCCGACGGGCGCGCCGTGCCCTTCCCTATCGCGCCCTTCGCCAGACATCGCCTGCTGCACGGCATCGACGAGATGGACTTCGTGCTGAGCACCGCGGCGGACGTCGACGAGTACGAGGCGCGGCATCCGTCCTCGTTCTCCACCCTCACCGCGATGCCGGCATGAGCCAGCTCACCACGGTGGACGCGACGATCGCCGTACTCGGTGGCGACGGTGTCGGCCCGGAAGTCGTCGCGGCGGCGCGCATGGTGCTCGAAGCGGTCGCGGAGCGATCGGACTTCGAGCTGACGTTCGTGGAGGGGTTGATCGGCGGCGCGGCGATCGATGCCACCGGGACGCCACTGCCCGACGAGACACTCGCCATGTGCGCCGCCGCCGACGCAGTCCTCCTCGGCGCGGTCGGCGGTCCACGCTGGGACGATCCCGCTGCATCGGTACGCCCCGAGCAGGGATTGCTCGCCATTCGCCGCGGGCTCGGCCTCTTCGCGAACCTACGTCCGGTGCGGGGCCGCCCGGCCATCCCCGGCGCATCGCCATTTCGTCCGGACCACCTGGACGGCGTGGATTTCGTCGTCGTGCGCGAGCTGACTGGCGGGATCTATTTCGGCGAACGGC
The DNA here is from genome assembly GCA_964438255.1 of uncultured Gemmatimonadaceae bacterium. Classification (GTDB taxonomy): domain Bacteria; phylum Gemmatimonadota; class Gemmatimonadetes; order Gemmatimonadales; family Gemmatimonadaceae; genus AG11. The sequence goes on from CAYTKA010000058.1 coordinate 12,491, forward strand.
GACGGGAGCCGCTCGCCGACGGTGAGCGCGCAACGGACGTCTGCACTTACACGACCGCGGAGATCGAGCGCATCGCCCGCGTCGCGGCCGACGTGGCGCGCCGGCGCGCCGGACGCATGGTCTCCGTGGACAAGGCCAACGTGCTCGAGACGTCGCGCCTTTGGCGCAGCGTCGTCACACGCGTCGTCGCCGACGAATACCCCGACGTCGAGCTGACGCACATGCTCGTGGACACGTGCGCGATGCAGCTCGTGCAGCGCCCACGCGCGTTCGATGTGATCGTGACGGAGAACATGTTCGGCGACATTCTCACCGACGAGGCAGCCGTGCTCGCGGGTTCGATCGGGCTCCTCCCTTCGGCATCACTCGGCAGCGCGGGCACTGGCCGCCGGCGTGGGTTGTACGAGCCGATCCACGGCTCCGCCCCCGACATCGCCGGCCGCGGGATCGCGAACCCCATCGGCGCGATTCTCAGCGCGGCGATGTTGCTCCGGCATTCATTGGGTCGAGAGCGCGAGGCCAGGGCGATCGAAGAAGCGGTCGAGCGCGTGATCGCTTCGGGTCAACTGACGCCGGATCTGCGGGTCGATGGGCGTGGTGCCGTGACGACACGCGACGTGACCGACGCGGTGATCGAGGCGGTCTCGAGTGACTCGGTGTTCGGGGGCCCGGCCGAGCCGAACCCCGTCCGGTCCTCACTCACAGGGAGCGATCGATCGCCGCCGCCGCATCTCTGCCCTCCCTGATCGCCCACACGATCAACGATGCCCCCCGCCGGACATCACCCGCGGCGAACACGCCATCGACGTTCGTGCGATGCAACCCATCGGTGGCGACGGCGCCGCGCGCATCGCGGCGGACGCCGAGTTGCGCGAGAAGCGGGCTGTCCGTGGGACCGGTGAAGCCCATCGCGAGCAGCACCAGATCGGCTTCGATCGTGTGCTCGCTTCCCTCCACCGGTATGAGCTGTGGTCGATCCTCGGCATCGCGGCGCGGCATCACGCGCACGGCGTGCAGCGCGCGCACGTGACCGTTCTCTCCCGAAAGCGCCGTCGTCGCGATGCTCCACTCGCGTGCGCATCCTTCCTCGTGCGCGTGTGACGTGCGCAGCATCATCGGCCAGAGCGGCCACGGTGTCGACGCCGCCCGTTCGTCGCCCGGGCGCGGCATCAGCTCGAACTGCCGAACGCTCCGCGCGCCTTGACGGTGGCAGGTGCCGGCACAGTCCGAGCCGGTGTCGCCGCCCCCGATGATCACGACGTGCTTGTCGCGGGCGTCGATGGCCTGATCGGGCGGGATGACGTCGCCGGCGAGCCGGCGGTTCTGCTGCGTGAGGAACTCCATCGCGCGATGCACGCCGCGCAAGTCGCGCCCCGGGACGTCCAGCTCGCGCGGCTGCTCCGCCCCCGCGGCCAGCAACACCGCGTCGAACTCGCGTCGCAGGTCCGCCGCGGTCACGTGAACGCCGACGTCCACGCCGGCGCGAAAGGTCACGCCCTCGGCCTCCAACTGCGCCAGACGACGATCGAGGATCCCCTTGCCGAGCTTGAACTCGGGAATGCCGTAGCGCAGCAGTCCCCCAATGCGATCCGATTTCTCGAATACCGTCACGGCATGTCCCGCGCGGCGGAGCTGCTGCGCCGCCGCGAGGCCCGCCGGACCCGAACCGACGATCGCGACGCGCTTCCCCGTCTCGCGCCGCGGTGGACGCGGCGTGATCCACCCTTCGGCGAAGCCACGATCGGCGATCGCCTGCTCGATCGTCCGGATGGCCACGGGGTCGCCGATGAGGCCGAGCACGCACGCCGACTCGCACGGCGCGGGACACAGCCGCCCGGTGAACTCGGGGAAGTTGTTCGTCGAGTGAAGGATCTCACTCGCGTCGCGCCAGCGCCCGCGATGCACGAGCTCGTTCCATTCGGGAATCAGATTGCGGACCGGACAGCCGGTGTCGCCCTGACAGAAGGGAACGCCGCAGTCCATGCAGCGGGCTCCCTGCGTCTCGACGTCGGGCGCGAGCATCGGCGTATAGAACTCGTTCCAGTGCCGCACGCGGGCCGGCGCCGGCTCACGCACCGGCGACGCGCGCCGCAGCGTGATGAAGCTCTTGGGATCACCCATGACGCTGGCCCTCCGCGCGAATGGCGGCCGCATTCCGATCGCGCTCGGCGAGCACGCGGCGATACTCCGTCGGCACGACCATCACGAAGTCGCGCACGGCGTGCTCCCAGCGCGCCAGGATCGACCGCGCCCGTGCGCTCCCCGTGAAGCGCGCATGCTGCTCGATCAGCCGGCGCAGCATCGCGCGGTCCTCACCGCGCTCCACCGGCGACAGCTCCACCATCGAGCGATTGCAGCGCAGCGCAAACGCCTCACTCCCCGATTCGTCGAGCACGAATGCGCGCCCGCCGCTCATTCCGGCGGCGAAGTTGCGCCCCGTGCGGCCGAGCACGACGACCACGCCGCCCGTCATGTATTCGCAGCCGTGGTCACCCACGCCCTCCACGACCGCCGTCGCGCCGCTGTTGCGGACGGCGAATCGCTGGCCGGCCTGGCCCCCGATGAACGCCTGCCCACTCGTCGCACCGTACAACACCGTGTTGCCGACGATCATCGTCTCCTCGGGGATGAAATGCGCGTCGATCGGCGCGCGGATGGCCAGCCGCCCTCCCGAGAGCCCCTTGCCGACGTAATCGTTCGCCTCGCCCTCGAGCTCGAGCGTGACGCCCTGCACGGCGAACGCCCCGAAGCTCTGGCCCGCCGAGCCGGTGCACCGAATGCTGATCGTTCCCTCCGGCAACCCGGCGGCACCGTAGCGGCGGGCCACCTCGCCCGACAGCATGGCGCCGATGGAGCGGTGCACGTTGCGCACGTGGACCGAGACGTTGACGCGCTCGCCGTGCTCGAGCGCCGGCTGTGCGAGAGCGAGCAGCTCGTTGTCGAGCACCCGCGCAAGGCCGTGCTCCTGTGTCTCGATGCAGCGCCGACTGTCCGCGCCGTGCACCGGCGCGGGCACGTGCAGCAGCGGTGTCAGATCGAGATGCCGTGCCTTCCAGTGTTCTGCCGGCACTCGAGTGCGCAGCAGCTCCGTCCGCCCGACGACCTCGTCCACCGACCGGCAGCCGAGCCGCGCGAGGTACTCGCGCACTTCCTCGGCCACGAAGAAGAAATAGTTGACGAGATGCTCCGGCTGCCCGGAGAACTTCGCGCGCAGGACCGGGTCCTGCGTCGCGATGCCCACAGGACAGGTGTTGAGATGGCACTTCCGCATCATCACGCACCCCTCGACGATCAGCGGAGCCGTGGCGAACCCGAATTCCTCGGCGCCCAGGATCGCCGCGATGACGACATCGCGACCCGTTCTGAGCTGACCATCCGTCTGAAGGCGCACGCGCCCGCGCAGACCGTTGAGCACGAGGGTCTGCTGGACCTCGGCCAGGCCGAGCTCCCACGGAATTCCGGCGTGTTTGATCGACGACAGGGGCGCCGCGCCCGTCCCCCCGCTGTCGCCGGAGATGCAGATCAAATCCGCGTGCGCCTTCGCCACCCCCGCGGCGATCGTCCCGACGCCGCTCTCCGACACCAGCTTCACCGAGACCGCCGCCCCGGGATTGACGTTCTTGAGATCGTGGATGAGCTGCTTGAGATCCTCGATCGAGTAGATATCGTGATGCGGCGGGGGCGAGATGAGCGTGACACCCGGCGTCGCACAACGCGTCCGCGCGATCACGTCGTCGACTTTGTGTCCGGGCAACTGGCCCCCTTCGCCCGGCTTGGCGCCCTGCGCGATCTTGATCTGCAGCTCGCGCGCGTTGACGAGATATTCCGTCGTGACGCCGAAGCGCGCCGAGGCGACCTGCTTGATGGCACTGGCGCGATCGGTGCCGAAGCGGCTGCGGTCCTCCCCCCCTTCGCCGGTGTTGCTGCGTCCGCCGAGGCGATTCATCGCCACGGCGAGCGTCTCGTGGGCTTCCTTGCTGATCGACCCGAACGACATCGCCCCCGTGACGAACCGTCGCACGATCTCCGATGCCGCCTCGACCTCGTCGAGCGGGACCGGCTCGCGCGCGGCGAAGTCGAGCAGGCCGCGCAGGGTGAACCGCTCGTTCTCCGCGTCGGCGAGCCGGCTGAAATCGCGGAACGTGGCCGCGCTCGCCGTGCGCGTCGCGTGCTGGAGGGCGGCGATCGTGTGCGGGTTCCAGTTATGGTGCTCCCCCTCGATGCGGAAGTGATAGTCGCTCCCGGGATCGATGACCGGCGTCGCGGATTCGCCGAACGCGGCCGCATGACGGCGCAGGGTTTCCTCTGCGAGGACCTCCAGCCCAATCCCGCCGATGCGCGTCGACGTGCCGGTGAAATGGCGCGCGACGAGTGCTGCGTCGAGCCCGACGACCTCGCAGCATTGCGCGCCGCAGTAGCTCTGGAGGGTCGAGATCCCCATCTTCGACAGAACCTTCAGCAGCCCCTTCCCGACCGCCTTCACGTACGCCGCGCGCGCGTGCGCGGCGTCGCCGGCGCGCGGGAGCAGGCCGTCGCGCACCATCGCGTCGAGCGTCTGGAGTGCCAGATAGGGGCACACGGCACCTGCGCCGTATGCGATCAGCAGCGCCACCTGCGAGACCTCGCGTGCCTCCCCCGTCTCGACGACGAGGCTCGTGCGCGCCCGGAGCCCGGCACGCCCGAGGTGATGATGCACCGCCGACACGGCGAGCAACGCAGGAATGGGCGCCCACTCGGCATCGGCGTCGCGATCACTGAGCACGAGGATCCCGCGTCCACTGCGCACCGCCTGCTCCGCCTGGCGACAGAGCGCTTCCACGGCGGGTGCGAGTGCCGCAGCGCCGCCGCCGGCACGGAACAGCGTCCGCAGCGTCATCGCGCGCAGGGTCGGCTCCTCGAGCTCGCGCAGCGCCGCGAGCTGTGTCTCGGACAGCACCGGCTGATCGAGTCGGAGCTGTCGCGCGTGCTCCGGCCGTTCGTCGAGCAGATTCGCCTGCGGTCCGAGATACGTCGCGAGCGACATGACGAGCTGCTCGCGGATCGGATCGATCGCCGGATTCGTCACCTGCGCAAAGAGCTGGCGGAAATACGCGAACAGAAGCTGCGGCCGATCGGAGAGGACGGCGAGCGGTGTGTCGTTCCCCATGGAGCCGACCGCTTCCTCACCCGTCTCCGCCATCGGCGCGAGCACCATTCGCAGCTCCTCACGCGTGTACCCGAACGCGCGTTGAGCACGGGCGAGCGACTCGGGGCCCGGCCCCGTGGCCGCCCCTTCCGTCGCGGGCGGCAGCGTGACGCGCTCCTGCTCCACCCAGCGGCGATAGGGCCGCAGCGACGCGAGCGCCGTCTTCACGTCCTCGTCGTCGAGCACATGTCCCTGCGTCGTGTTGACGATGAGCATCCGACCCGGCTCCAGACGTCCCTTGCTGCGAATGCGATCGTTCGCCACGGGGAGCGCCCCCGCCTCTGATGCGAGCACCACGAGATCGTCGTCGGTCACCATCCAGCGCGCCGGCCGCAGCCCGTTCCGGTCGAGCGCCGCTCCGATCTGCCGTCCGTCGGTGAACGCGATCGCTGCCGGTCCGTCCCACGGTTCCATCAGCGAGGCGTGATACTCGTAGAAGGCGCGTCGGTCCGCGGGCATCGACGTATCGCCCTCCCACGCCTCGGGGATCAGCATCGCCATGGCGTGCGCGAGCGGACGTCCACCGAGCACGAGCAGCTCGAGCACGTTGTCGAACGACGCGGAGTCGCTCTGTCCTTCGCCGATGACGGGGCGCAGGAGCTCGAGGTCGTCGCCGAACTTCGTCGAGCCGAGCACCGCCTCGCGCATCCGCATCCAATGACGGTTTCCACGCACGGTGTTGATCTCGCCGTTGTGCGCCACGAAGCGGTACGGATGTGCGAGCGGCCACGATGGGAACGTGTTCGTCGAGAAGCGCGAGTGCACGAGGGCGAGGCCGCTGTGCAGCGCCGGATCGTCGAGGTCGGTGTAGAAGGCGCCGAGCTGCTCGGCGCGCAGCATCCCTTTGTAGACCACGGTGCGCGACGACAGGCTGGCGACGTAGCAGCCCTGCGTGCCGAGCCCGCGCACGCCGCGTTCGATGCGCTTCCGTATCAGGTACAGCGTTCGCTCGAACGATGCACCGGTGTCGGCGTCCATCGGCAGCACGATGCGCGACACGAAGAGCTGGCGAATGACGGGCTGAATCCGCCGCGCTTCCATGCCGACGTGCCCGCCATCCACCGGCACGTCGCGCCAGCCGAGCACACGGCATCCTTCGTCGGCGGCAGCGCCCTCGATCAGCCGCTCACAGGTCGCGCGGGCGCTCGCCTCGCGTGGGAGGAACGCCATTCCGACCCCATACGCGCCGACGTCGGGCAGGCGAATGCCGATCGCCGCGCACTCACGCCAGAGAAAGGCGTGCGGAATCTGGAGAAGAATGCCGGCCCCGTCCCCGGTGTCCGCGTCACTCCCCGAGGCACCGCGATGGGTGAGGTTGCAAAGCAGCTCCAACGCGTGTTCCACGACCGCACGCGAGCGCGCACCATACAGGTGCGCGACGAATCCCATGCCGCAGGCATCGTGCTCGTATGCGGGATCGTACAGGCCCTGCCGCGGCGGCAACGTCATGGTTGATAGTCTCTCAGGAAGGGATACAGCTCCCGGACGACGCGGACGCGCGCCGGGTCGAGCTCCGCATACCGCACGCCTTCGCCGGGCTGCGCGATCGGCTCTCCCCACGGGTCGAAGGCGGCCGAGCCACCATCGTAGGACAGGCCACCTCCTTCGCCGCTGCGATTCACGGCGACCACGTAACACTGGTTCTCGATCGCCCGGGCACGGATGAGCGTGTCCCAGTGGGCGCGCCGCGCCACCGGCCAATTGGCGATGACGACGATCGCGTCGACCTGAGAGGCGACGCGCCGAAACAGCTCGGGAAAGCGCAGGTCGTAGCAGACAAGTGGCGCGATTCGCACCCCGCCGATCGTCGCCACCATCGGCCCGTCCCCCGGCGTGTACGTCTCGTCCTCTCGTGCATAGGCGAACACGCGCTGCTTACGATACACGCCACGTATCGCCCCCTCGTCGTCGATCACGAGGGCGGCGTTGGCCATGCGCTCTCCCGTCCCCGGCGCGATGCACTCGCGCAGCGCGACGCCGGCGACGAGCGAGACGTGCGCCTCCCCCGCGATGCGGCGCAACGCGCGCACGCTCGGTCCGTCGATCGGCTCGGCATGCGCGGCCGCGTCCATGGTGAATCCCGTCGTGCACATCTCGGGCAGCACTACGAGCGCAGCGCCCGCCTTCGCGGCCTCGCGTGCAATCTGCTCGGCACGAGCCAGAGACCCCGCAGGGTCGTGCCAGCCTGTGTCGTACTCGCCGAGTGCGACGCGCAGCGGGTTGCTCATGCGGCGAGCGTGCCCGAGGTGAGCGCCGCGCGGACGGCCTGCGCGCCCTCGCTCACCATCGACGTCGCGCAACTGAACGAGAATCGGATCGCGTCGGCACAGGTCTCGCCGAACGCGCTTCCGGGTGCACTGCCGATGCCTCGCGCGGCGAGGAGGTCGGACAGCTCATCGGCGTCGCGGACGCCAAGCCGTGTGTAGAGCGAGGGATCCAACTCGGCCCAGGCGTAGAAGGCGCCGCGGGGGGTGAACGGTCGCACGCCGGGAATTCCCGTGAGCGCCGCGAGCATGAGGTCGCGGCGGACGGCGTACTCGGCGCGCATCGCCGCGAGCGGGGACTCGTCGCCCGTGACGGCCTCCACGGCACCCCACTGCGCGAGGCTGTTCACGCCGTTGATCGTGCAGCGAAGGAGCTTCGGCAGGCGCTCGTGCAGGATGGGCGACTTGGTGACGACGTAGCCGACACGCAGCCCGCTCATGGCGTGGCTCTTCGAAAAGGAAAAGACGCTGATGATGCGGTCGTCGCGCTCCGGCGCCAGCGCAGCGATGGAGTGGTGCACGTGTGGAGCATACACGATGTCCTCGTACGCCTCGTCGGAGACGATCCACAGATCGTGCACCTCGGCAAGGCGCGCGATCGCGCGCAGCGTCTGCTCGGAGAGGATCGCCCCCGTGGGGTTGTGCGGCGTGTTGAGGAAGATCGCGACGGTGCGATCGGTGATCGCGGACTCGATCGCTTCGGGATCATACTCGAACCCCTGCTCCGCACGCAGCGGAACGCCGACGGGGGTACCACCGGACAGGCGGATGTTCTCCGCCACCTCGGTCCACATCGGATCGGGGATGATCACCTCATCGCCCGGCGTGAGGAGCGCGCCGAAGGTGGCGTAGAGTGCGTGCATCGCGCCGTTGGTGACGAAGATGTCGTCGGCGCGGACCCCGTGCATGCCGTTTTTGCGGACGGCCTTCTGGGCCAGCGCCCGCCGGAGCTCCGGAATCCCATTGTTCGGGATGTAATGCGTCTTGCCCGCCGTCCCGGCCCGCACGATCGCGTCGAGCACGTGCGGCGCGACGGAGAAGCTCGGGTCGCCCGATTCAAGGCGGTACACCCGCCTCCCCCCCGCCTGCGTCTCGAGCAGGCGCTCGCGAATCTGGACGATCTTGCCAAGGGAAATTTGGTCGAGCGGATGGGCCAGCACAGATGCTTCGGGCATGCGATTCCTCGGGGGTTGGTGGGGATACGTATAGCAGGCTCATGCGAAAAGCGCCCGCCAGACTCGGTCTGGCGGGCGCTTGTGTCGTCTCGTCGTCGTGCGTGCGCGCTTAGCCAGACCTCCGGTGAGAGATCGGCTTAAGGTCCTTGAGAAGGTTGAGCGCGCGAGAGGTGATCATGATGCGGAATGAGTGTGTAGAGAACATGTGCTCGGGATCGCCGCCGTGTCAAGCTCTGGGGGGG
>CAYTKA010000059.1:0-18157 GCA_964438255.1 uncultured Gemmatimonadaceae bacterium
ATGCGGCGGAAACGCGGATGGGGCGGAGCTGCACGGCCACAGTCCAACGCGCCAGGACCGGGAGCTTTGATGGCTGCGGGGGAGAGCGTGCGGCACCGAGACCGGCCTCCGCTCCAGGCTTGGTCTCGAGCAGGAGCGCGATTCGGTGCAGCCCCAAAAGCAGATATCCGTCTGATCCGCCTCTCCGCCGTATCCGGATGAACCTTCGTCTGAGGAGCTAGCCCGAGCGGCTGTTAAGAAGCGGATGAAGCGGATGAGCGGATGAAGGGGATGAAGCGGGTGGGTCGACATCTCGACCGCCCGAGATCACGCTAGATTGCAAAGATGTTCATCGAGCTGGTCGACGCGCTCCGCTGTCCTGCCGTGCACGAGGAAAGCTGGCTCGTCGCCTCGGCGGACCACATGGAGGCGCGCCACATCATGCAGGGCAGCCTCGGCTGTCCGGTGTGCGGCGCGACATACCCCGTCGAGGATGGTGTCGTCGACTTTCGCCCCTCGCCCGAGTCCGCGCTGCCGGAGTCCGAGGCCCCGCAGCCGGAACGCGCCTTCCGCCTCGCCGCCTTGCTCGACCTGTCCGACACACGTGGCTTTGCCGTGCTGCTCGGGACGTGGGGTGCACAGGCGACGCTGTTGGCGGGGCAAGTGGAGACCCCATTCCTGCTCGTCGATCCTCCCGCGGACACGGTTGCCGCGCCCGGGATCTCGGTGATCCGCAGCGACGGTGAGATTCCGCTGGCGACCGGCTCGGCACGCGGCGTGGCGATCGACGCCGCGTCGGCCCCGCGCATCGCATCTGCCGCGCGCATCGCACGCCCTAACGGCCGCCTCGTTGCACCGGCGTCGCTCCCCGTGCCCGCGGGCGTGCACGAGCTCGCGCGGGACGGCGAGCTGTGGGTGGGAGAGCGAGAGGGGACGACGTCGCCGATCGTCAGGCTCCACGTGCGGCGCGGGTGAAGGCGGCACGCACGGACGCGATCGACGCCGCATGCTGCCGGCGTCTTCACGCCACGCTGGCCTCGTCCTCGTACAACGAGTCGATCACGTCCCGGTACGTCTCGTCGATCACGCGCCGCTTCACCTTGAGCGTCGGCGTCAGCTCGCCGCGCTCGATCGAGAAATCGTGCTCCAGCAGCGCCATCTTCTTCGGCGTCTCGAAGCGCGCGAGGCCGGCGAGCTGGCCGAACACCTCCTTCTCCATCTTCGCGCGGATGATCGGCATGCCCAGGAGCCGCCGCCGATCCGTCCACGTGAGACCCTTGAGGCGCGCGTACTTCTCGAGCTGCTCCCAGTTCGGGACGACGAGTGCGGCGGGGAACTTCCGCTTGTCGCCGATCACCACAACCTGACTCACGTACTTGTTCGTCCTGATCTGATTCTCGATCGGCTGCGGCGCGATGTTCTTGCCGCCGGCGGTGACGATGATGTCCTTCTTGCGGTCGGTGATGACGAGAAATCCGTCGCGCAGCTCGCCGATGTCGCCGGTGTGGAACCAGCCGTCGGAATCGATCGCCTCACGCGTCGCGTCGGGCTTGTTGAAGTAGCCCTTCATCACGTGTGGCCCGCGAGTGAGGATCTCTCCGTCGGGCGCGATCGTCACCTCCACGCCGGGAATCGGCCGACCCACGCTGCCGATGCGAAATGCGTGCGGCGTGTTCACGGCGATCACCGGCGAAGTCTCGGTGAGCCCGTACCCTTCGAGGATCTCGAGGCCGGCGGCGTAGAAGAACTTGTTGATCTCCGGCGCCAGCGGCGCGCCGCCGGACACGAAGTAGCGCAGCCGTCCCCCCGTCCGGGCCTTGAGCTTGGAGAACACGAGCTTCTGCGCGAGCGCGTACTGCACCGCGAGCAGCCCGTTCGGCGTCCCGCCCGCGAGCTTGACGTCGGCCCAGCGCTCGGCCACGCCGCGCGCCCAGAAAAAGATGCGCCGCCTCGCTGCGCCGCCGGCCAGCGCGTTCTCGAGCACGCGGGCGTACATCTTCTCGTAGAGCCGCGGCACGGAGAGCACGAGTGTCGGACGCACGGTGACCAGATCCTGCGGCACCGTGTCCATCGACTCCGCATAGGCGATCGAGCAGCCGACGTGGAGCATCAGGTAGTGCCCTGCCATCCGCTCGAAGATGTGCGAGAGCGGGAGGAAGCTGAGCCCGACGTCTTTACGCACCTCGAACGGGATCTGCACCGCACCGGCCGCCACGTTCGACCAGAGATTGTCGTGCGTGAGCATCACCCCCTTCGGCTCGCCCGTCGTGCCGGAGGTGTAGATGATCGTTGCGACCTCGTCGGGCTTTACCGCTGCCGCGCGGACGCGATAGGCGGCCCGACGTGCATCGTCGTCCACCGCGGCGCCGCGCGCCTCCAGCTCGGCGAGCGTCAGATCGGCGCCCTCGTGCCGTTCGGCGGCGAAGGTGATGACGTGCCTCACGCTCGGGCAGCTCGCGCGCACCCCGGCGAGCTTGGCTGCCTGCGTCGCGTTGCTGACGAACGCCGCCGTGACCGCGGCATCCCGCAGGATGTATTCGATCTGTTCGGGGGGAAGGCTGGGATAGAGCGGGACGTCCACGAGCGCAGCAGTCAGACACCCGTAGTCGGCGATCGCCCATTCCGGACGATTCTCCGAGAGGATGGCGACGCGATCGCCCGCCTTCAGCCCCAGCTCCTCGAGGCCGAGCGCGGTGCGTCGCACGCGCTCGGCGAGCGTGCGGCTCGAGATCGGCTGATACTCGCCGTTCACCTTCACTTGCAGCGCGTTCGACTTGTCGTGGCGCGTGACCGCGTCGAAGAAGAGCTGCGTGAGGGTGCCGGGCGGGGAGTTACGCGGACCACCGGACGAGATCATCGCTACCTCCGACGCGGGACGGGCCCGCTATGGCTTGACGGGCAGCACGAACCTCGCGGGGCTGCCGCTCAGCGGTCGTCCCTGAAAATCCGTCGCCGTCGCACGGACGACGACGCGGGTCACGCCGCTTCCGGCGAGCACGACGACGCTGCGCGATGCGATGCCACTGCCGTCGGTCGTGTCCACGGCAACCGTGGAATCCCGGAGATGACGGCCGTTGTCGGCGATCAGCACCGCGCTTCCCGGGGGCACCGTCGCGGGGTACAGGCTGTCCACGGCGAAGTGCACGATGACGCCCTGCACCGGACCCGTCGTGCCATTCCTGTGTGTGCCGACCACGACCACGGAGTCCGCCTGGATGGCGGGGAGCACCAGCGCCGTGTCGGCGGTCTGGGCTGGCGTCTTGCGCGACAGCATCGTTGGAACGGGCACGACCGGCAGCGTCGTCACCGGTGTCTGGAGTGCGTTGCCGACGCGCGCCACGAACGAGACGACGCGCTCGGAGTCCGAGACCGTCAGATAACCCGACGAATCGATCTGGACACCACGGTCGAGCGGCGCCACGACGAAGGTCACGGGGGCGTTCGGGACGGGATTACCGTTCCGGTCGAAAGCATCGACGCGCAACGGCGCGCGATTGCCGAGCGAATCGCGCAGCGTGCCGCCGCGCTCCACGGCAGGCGACGGCAGGATGATCGCCGAAATGTAGGCGACGCCATTCGCGCTCGTTGGTACGTCGCCGCAGGAGGCGACGGCGACGATCGACAGAGCCGCGCCGAGCGCGGCGGCCGCGCGGCGCGACATCAGCGCAGCACCGGGTCGAGCAGATCGGCCAGACGCTCGTACGCCTGTGCCGCCGGGTCATGCGGCGAACGCAGCACGATCGGCTGACCGGCGGCAAACGCGTCGATCGACGCCATGGTACGCGGGATGGCGACGTCGAGCAGCATCTCCGGCGGGAGCTGCTCGCGCACGTACGCGGCGACACGCTGCGACACTTCGTTTCCCTCTTCCAGCATCGTAAGCAGTATACCGTCGAGGACGAGCGAAGGGTTCGCCACCGCGGCCTCGCGCACGGCGCGGAGGATCTGCGTCGTCGTCTGCAGGGCCAGCGGCTCGCATTGGAGCGGAACGAGGACGTGCTGGCTGTGCGCCAGCACGCGTCGTGTCACCGCGCCGAGCCCCGGCGGGGCGTCGACGACGACGAGATACCCTCGACGGCGGGCAAGCTCGAACAGCTCGCCGAGTCGCGGCGAGTGTGCCACGTCTGCCGCGTACGACTCATGCTCGGCTGCGTTGCTCACCGTACCGGCGAGAAGCACGCGCAACCAGGGCAGGGGCGACGGGAGCACGACGTCCTGGAGCTCACGCGTGCCGGCGAGCACGTCGGCGAGACCGGCCGACCCGGTGCCGGCCGCGAGGCCGACGCCATGGCGCACCGCGCCCTGTGGGTCGACGTCGATCAGCAGCGTCTTGCGTCCGCGGCGTGCCAGCGCGGTCGCCAGGTTGATGGCAGTCGTCGTCTTGCCGACCCCTCCTTTCTGGCTGACGACCGCGAGAACGGTCCCCACTAAGCCTCGGGCTGCCCCGGCTGCTTGGCGGGCGCGGATCGGAGCTCGTCGAGCGTCTGGCGGGCGTGGCGAATCCACCGGTCGGCGTCCGGCCCCACGGGCGGGGAGTCGAGAAACGCTTCCAGGTGCGCCGCAGCTTCCGCGTGATCTCCGCGCTTCAGGTGGAGGAAGGCGAGGCCGTAGTGCGCCCCCGACAGCTCCGGGTCGAGCTCGAGCGCGCGGCGGTACGCACTCACCGCCTCGCTCAGCCGTCCGGTGCGCGAGAAGGCGATCGCCATGTTCTGGAGGATGCGCGGGTCGTTGGGATGGTCGCGCAGCGCGAGCCGGTACGAGGTGAGCGCCGCATCGAAGTCGCCCTGACGCTCCAGCGCCAACGCCTCGTTGAGATAGTCGAGGCGCTGTGGCTTCATGCTACCGTCCGACGTGCCGCGAAGCAGGCGGCTCAACCAGGACATGCGATGCGCAGCGGGAGGGGGGCGACGACCAGTGTCCGGCCGGGGGAGGAGGACGGCAACGACGGTCGCAAAGTTAATTCCGCGGCGCGGAGGGGGGCAACGGCGACTGGCCGCTCGACGCCCGCTCCGCACGCTTCCTGCCTCTCCTGCAGAGGGCTAACTTGCACTCTTCGCCACGCCAGGACGTACGTATGTCCCCACGCCGGACCGCGATCGAGCCGACGAAAGGAGTCTTCGAGGTCGAGTGGCCGATGTTCGGCGAGCTCTCCCGTGCGCTCGCGCTCAAGGTCGTGCGCGATTACGACCCGGAGATCATCGTCGGGGTGGCGACGGCGGGCGTCGTCCCAGGCGCGGTGATCGCCGCAATCCTCGACCGGGAGTTTCACTCGATCGTCGTGAGCCGCCGCTACCAGACGGAAACGGTGCGCGAGACACCGGCCATCTTCGGTCAGGTTCCCCCGGCAGTGCGCGGACGACGCGTGCTCCTCGTCGACGAGACCTGCGACACCGGTGCGACACTGCGCCTTGCCAAGAGCGCGCTGGTGAACGGCGGTGCGAGCGACGTGCGCACGGCGGTGGCGTTCAAGACGGGCCCATATGAGCCCGATTACCACGCGCTCGCGACGGAGAGCACGATTGTGTTGCCGTGGGATCGGGAGGTGTTGTTCGAAGGAGAGCTCGTCCCGAACCCACTATATCGCGAGACCAAGGGCTAGTTGGCGGCGCCGGCGTGACAGCCGGCGAGTGCTCAAGCCGTCGCCACGATCGCTGCGTCGTAATCGGCGCCCTGGGCCATCTGGTCGTATACCTGTGTCATCACTTCCGTGCTGCCGAGCAGGAAGCGGCAGCGTGCGTGGCCGGCGGAGCGGCACTCCACCTCCATCACCGCGAGCGGCGCGTCGGCGACGCGGCCGAAGAAGTCCGCGAACATTCCGGCCGACAGATGGCAGCCCGGTGTCTCGAGTGGATGCTCGGGCGTGGCTTCACCCCAATCGGTCGAGTCGAGCGTCGCCACCGTGTCGTGCAGTGCACCAACGCGCAGCGAGCCCCAACCCGCTTGGCGGAAAAACTCCGTCGCCTCGCGCTGAAAGGTGTCCACGGAGAGCGACTCGGGAGCGCCGGCGCCGCGTGAGACGAGCCACTGCCGGAACGCCTCGAACAGCGCGCTGCCCCCCGCATAGCCTGCTTCCTGGAGATAGGCCGCCGCTGCCGGCCCACTGTCGCGCAGGAGCGCGCCGCGCAGCGTGGTGAGCGCGTCCCGCGTGATCGCCAACATGCCGCTGCCGGTGAGATCGAGAGTCGTCGGGGCCATGGTGCGTAGTCTGCGCTCAGGACTCGCGCTGCGCCAGCCGGGTCACGACGTCACGCCCCCGCACGCCGACGCAGCTCTGCTTCGTCGATCGTTTCGATCCCGAGCGTGCGTGCCTTCTCCAACTTGCTGCCCGCGTCCTCACCGGCGACGACCACGTGCGTCGCCCTGGACACGCCGCTCGTCACGCGTCCCCCCTGCGACTCGATCAGCTCCGTCGCCTGCGCGCGTGACAGGTTCGGCAGCGTGCCGGTGACGACGAAGGTCATCCCTTTGAACGCTCCCCCGGCGACGACCGACCTGGGCTCCGCCATCGCGAGCCCGTGGTCGGCGAGCTTGCGGACCAACATCCGCCCCGAGCGATCGCTGAAGAAGGCGACGACGGCGTGCGCGATCTCCTCGCCGATGCCCCGAATCGCGAGCACGTCGTCCGCCGTCGCAGCGGCCAGCACATCCATCGTGCCGAAGTGACGCGCCAGCAATTGCGCCGCCGTCTGCCCGACGTGCCGGATACCGAGCCCGAACAGCAGCCGCGAGAGGGGCTGCTGCTTCGACGCCTCGATCGCCTCGACGAGGTTCTTCGCCGAGAGCTCGGCAAATCGGTCGAGCTCCGTGAGCTGATCGACTGTGAGCGTGTACAGGTCGGCCACGTCGTGTATGAGCCCCGCCGCGATGAACTGCTCGATCCGCGCGTACGACAAGCCGCGAATGTCCATCGCGCCGCGCGAGGCGAAGTGCACGATCGCCTCGAGCTGCCGGTCGGGGCAGGCGACGTTGGGGCAGTACGTGGCCGCCTCCTCTTCGTCGCGCTCGACCGGTGTGCCGCACGACGGACACGTCGTCGGCGGACGGTAGGGCTCGGGAGGATTCTTCGTGTCCCGCTTCTCGGGGATGGGTCCGATCACCTGCGGGATCACGTCGCCGGCGCGCTTCACCTGCACCACGTCGCCCACGCGCAGATCCTTCGCCTTGATCAGATCGAAGTTGTGCAACGTCGCGAGCTGCACCGTCGTCCCGCCGATCTCCACCGGCTCCAGCACGGCGAAGGGGTTGAGCGATCCGGTGCGCCCCACGTTCACCTGAATGTCCTTGAGCACGGTCTCGGCGATGTCGGGCGCAAACTTGCGCGCGATCGCCCAGCGCGGCTCGCGGCCACCCACCACCCCCAGCTCGTCCTGCAGGCGCAGGCTGTCCACCTTGACCACGCCGCCGTCGATCGCAAAGTCGAGCGCTCCGCGCAGGCGGTGCTCCACATCGCGCGCCCACTCGTGTACCTCGGCGAGCGACGCGCAGCGCGTGCGGTGCGGAGCAACGGGGATTCCCCAGTGCGCGAGCGTCTCCAGCAGCTCCCACTGCGTGTCGAAGGGCAGCGTCGTACCCGGCGGTGCGGCGACCGTGTAGCCGAAGAAGCGCAGGGGGCGCGTGGCCGTGATCCCCGGGTCGAGCTGACGCAGCGCACCTGCCGCCGTGTTGCGCGGATTCGCGTACACCGCCTCGCCCGCCGCGACGCGCTCCTCGTTCATCTTCTCGAAGCCCGTGAACGGCATGTACACCTCGCCGCGGACCTCGATCAATGGAGGAACGTCGTCGCCGCGCAAGCGCAGTGGAACGTCGCGCAGCGTGCGCAGGTTGGCCGTGACGTCCTCGCCCACGGTGCCATTGCCGCGCGTGGCGCCCACGACGAGCACGCCGTCCTGGTATGTGAGGCTCACCGCGGCGCCGTCGATCTTGAGCTCGGCCACGTAGCCCACGCGGCGTACGTCGTCGCCGACGAGCCGCGCGATGCGTGCTTCCCACTCGTTCAGCTCCTCCTCGTCGAACGCGTTGCCGAGTGAGATCATTGGCACGACGTGGGTGTGCTTGGCGAGCGCGCTCAGCGGCTCCGCGCCGACGCGCCGCGTCGGCGAGTCGGGTGTGCGCAGCTCCGGGTGCGCCTGCTCGATCGCCTGGAGCTCGCGGAACGCCTTGTCGTACTCGGCGTCGCTGATCGTCGGTCGATCGAGCACGTAGTAGTCGTACGACGCCTGGTGCAGCAGCGCGCGCAGCTCGGCGGCGCGTCGCTCGGGCGGGATGGTAGCCATGGTGCGCCGGTGCGAGCTAACCTTTGGCTTCTTCCTCGAGCACCTGCATCGACACCGTCACGAGGCGCTCCAGCTCCTCGTCGGCCGCCTTGGGCAGCAGCGTCTCGGCCCACGAGTGGTCCTCGCCGCACGCGTAGCGGTCGAGCAGGCGGCGCAGATAGCCCACGAGCGCGATGCGCTGCAGCTCCGCGCGGCGCTGTGCCATGCCGACGTCCTGCTGACTGTGCAGGAGCGACTCGAAGCGGTGCGCATTGCGCAGCGCCTTCGCGGTGAGCGTGGCTACCGTCTGGCAGAAGCGGACGTCGGCCTCGCCGAACGGCTCGGCGTCGCGCTCGGTGCGAAGGAAGATCGCGCCGATCACCGAACCCTCCCAGCGGATCGGCACGACGACGATCGAGCGCACGTTGCGCATGTCGAGCTGCGACTTGATGCTGCGCAGTTGCGGATCGTTCGCCGCGTCGGGGATGAACACCGTCTCGCCGCTCTCGAAGGCGCGCTTCAACTCCGGGTAGCGGCTGAGGTCGACGACGAGATTGCGGATGGACGGATCCTCGTAGCTGGCCACGAGACGCACTTCGTCCTTGTCGCCGGAGAGGAAGATCGCGCAGCGATCGAGACCGAACGTCTGCCCCAGCTTGCGCGCGATCGCCTGGAGGACGTCGACGAAGTGGAGGGAGGCGGAGACCTCCTGGAGGATGTCGACGATGGCGACGAGATGATCCCGTTCGCGTTGCAGCTCGGCGACGCGCGCGCGCAGGCGCGCGAGCTCGTCACTGCCGGGCGCTGTTCCCTCCTGCGGCGCCGTGCTGCTCGGCGCCGGTTGCCTCTGCTCCATCTTTGCTGGACTGGTGTTCGTTGAACTCGTCGCCGTCGAAGCGAATGACGCGGTTCCGGCCGGTCTCCTTCGCGACGTAGAGTGCGTCGTCGGCGGCCCGCACCAACGCGTCGCTCTCCTCGATCCGGGGGTGCGGCCAACCCGAAACGCCGAAGCTCGCGGTACGCTTCAGACTGCCGCCGGCGAAGGTGAATGTATGCCCCTCGACCCGTTTGCGCACCCTCTCGGCAAAGGTGACGGCGGCATCCAGCACGGTGCCCGGCAGGAGCAGCATGAACTCCTCGCCGCCGTAGCGTCCCACACGGTCGATCTCGCGCGCCTCGTCCTTGAGGATGTGCGCGAACTGCTTGAGCACCTCGTCGCCGGCCAGGTGGCCGTGTGTGTCGTTGACGCTCTTGAACTTGTCCAGATCGCACATGACGATCGAGAACGGCTCGTTGAGCCGCTGCGCGTGCTGGAACATCTCCTCGATGCGATCGTTCAGGTGGCGGCGGTTGTCCACTCCCGTCAGCGCATCCGTCTGCGACATGTGCCGCAGCCGCTCGTTGGCCTCGAGCAGCTCCTTCTCGCGCTCCTCGAGCGCCTCCTGGAGGCGCTTGATGCGCAGCATCGAGCGCACACGCGCTTTGAGCTCGGCGAAGTCGATCGGCTTGGTGATGTAGTCGTCCGCCCCCGCCTCGAGTCCCTGGACCTTGTCCTCGGTCGAGTCGAGCGCCGTCTGCATGATGATGGGAACGAAGGGGAGCGACTTGTTCGCCTTGAGGCGTCGCGCCACCTCCATCCCGTCGACCTCCGGCATCATCACGTCGAGCAAGATGAGATCGGGGGGGGCCTTCTCGACGATCGCGATGGCGTCGGCGCCGTTGTAGCACGCCTCGGTGGTGTAGCCCCAACTCTCGAGCCGGACACGCAGCACCTCGATGTTGTCCTCGTGATCGTCCACCACGAGGATGCGCGGGCGCGATTCGTCGCGTCCCGTGTCGGCCGCCTCCTCCGGGGCGGGCGTCGCCGCCGGCGCTTCTGGCTTCGGGGTCTGCTGCGCGGAGGTCCCTTCGGCGTCGTCGGCGGCCTCCGCGACTGCCGACGCATGGCCGATCTGCTCCTCAACCGGCATTCTGGGCGACATCCTTCCCGAGGAAGCGCTGCACCTCGGCGACGACGGCGCGCGGCTCACAGGGCTTGGCGAGATATCCGTCACAGCCGACTTCCATCGCCTTCTCCCGGTCCGACGCCAGCGCGTGCGCGGTGAGCGCGATGATCGGGATGTCGCGCGTCACCGGATCGTGCTTGAGCACCTGTGTCGCTTCCCAGCCGTCGATGATCGGGATGGAGATGTCCATCAGGATGAGGTCGGGCTTCTCAGCACGTGCTTTTGCAATGCCTTCTTCGCCATTCAACGCCTCGCTCACGTCGTAGCCGAAGTGGCGCAGGATCGTGGAATAGACGATGCGGTTGTCCTCGTTGTCCTCGACCAGCAGGACGGTCTTTCCATTCTTAGCCATGCATGGCCTCACACTGCTGAGACGTGTTGGGGATCGCGTCCGGCGGCCGCAGGAGAGTGGCGGATACCAGGGCGCCCGGCATAACGAACCGATCCTCGGGACGGGACGCCACGCGTCGACCTGAGGGACCATGAAGCTCGACTGACCGGCACGACTGGACGCAAATTCCAAACCACCGACCTCCACCATACAAAATCACATGTCTTACGCCGGTCCGTCGCGTAGTTCGCGCTCTGCCCGCCCCGCTCGTGCCTCTGCCGCCACCTCCGCGGCGCCGTCCCGGGCCACCCAGAACCCGGGGGCGCGGCGGGCGGCGGGGGCGCCGAGGGCGGGGGTGGCGACGACGAAAGCTGAAGAAGCCGATTGGGGTCAAGTCGCGATCTTCGGAGCGGGTCTGGCGCTCGGGCTTGCGCTCGGTGCGGGAGCCGCACTGCTCACCGCGCCGCAAACCGGGCCCGAGACCCGGGCGGCGCTCCGAAGTCGCGCCCGTCGATTCCGTCGCTCCGCAGGCCGGCGCGGACGCGATGCGTGGGACGACCTGCGCGACGAGATCCGCGAGGCGAAGCGCGCACTCCTCCGTCGCAAGCGTCGCCGCGCCGCGCAGCGCGAGCTGTCACGGCAGATCGCCGAGGAGCCCTCGCTCGATTGACGGCACGAACCCGGTGACGGGGCGGCGCCTGCTCGGCGCCGCCCCTCCGTCGTCGTGCGCGGCAGTCAGCGCACTTCCTTGATCTCCTCCGACGCCTCCGCCTGATAGTGCCGGTCGTTGTACTCGGCGGCCGGGCCGCGCAACACCAACTCGTATTGCGCCCGCGCGCGCTCCCTGTCGCCACGTGCGGCGTACACGCGCGCGAGGTCGAGATGATGAATCAGTCGGCCGGGCTCGGCGCCGACCGACGCCTCCATGTAACGCTGTGCCTCCTCCCAGTTGGCCGAGTCGAACACGCGGCCGCCAAGAAAATTCTTGGCCATGAAGCGCGAGAGGCCGCTCAGCCGCATGACGTTGTAGTTCCACATCCCCATGATGTGCAGCGCGCCCGGATGCTTGGGATTCAGCTTCAGCGCGTCGAGCGCGTGCGTGCGGATGTCTCCGGCGTACCGCACGCGGTCGCGCACACCGAGTGAGAGCGCCTTCTTGCCCAGCGCGCGCGCAAGATGAAAGTGTCCTTCTGCGTCATTCGGATTCGCCTCCACGGCGCGGCGCGCGTATAGTTCTGCCTGCGCGTACAGCCGATCCCGCTCTTCGGGGCTCGGATTGTACTCGCCGACGTCGACGGCTTCGCGTGCCGCCTTCCACAGCGCCTCGTAGAGCTTCGGGTCCGCCTGCATCGCGGCCTCGTAGTGCTGGAGCGCGCCCGGGGCGTTCATCGCCGCGTGTTCCCGGTCGCCGAGTGCTACGTGCTCGGCCGCGGTCTGCGCGGTGACACGCGACGGCAGCACGGCGATCGTGAGCACGGCGGCGGCACCGAGGAGCCGGCGCGTCGTCGCGATGGAGATGACCATGAGAGACTCCAGGATGCGGGTGAGCAAGTTGCCGGACAGACACCCGGCGCGGCCGGCCGGTCAGTGTACGAGTACCCCGAAGACCGGTCAATGCTCGCACTGCGGCTGATCGAGCGGAAGCGCGACGGCGGGCGGATCGAGGCGGGCGAGTGGCGCGCGCTGGCCAACGCCTACGCCAGCGGCCACGTCCCCGACTATCAAATGGCTGCGTTCCTCATGGCGTGCTACCTCCAGGGGCTCGACCGTGTCGAGACGCACGCGCTCACCGAGGCGATGCTGCGCAGCGGCGACACGCTCGATCTCGCATATCTCGAGAAGCCGCGCATCGACAAGCATTCCACCGGTGGCGTGGGCGACAAGGTGTCGATCGTGCTCGCGCCGCTCATCGCCTCACTCGGCGTGGCCGTGCCGATGATGTCCGGTCGCGGGCTGGGACACACCGGCGGCACGCTGGACAAGCTGGAATCCATTCCTGGCTTTCGCACCGATCTGTCGCTCGCCGACGCGAAGAAGATTCTGGAGCGACTCGGCTGTACACTGATCGGGCAGACGTCGGAGATCGCGCCGGCCGATCGGAAGATGTATGCGCTGCGCGATGCGACGGGGACCGTGGAGTCGATCCCGCTCATCGCGGCGAGCATCATGAGCAAGAAGCTGGCGGAGGGACTCACGGGCCTCGTGCTCGACGTGAAGCGCGGCTCGGGCGCATTCCTGCCCGAGTTGGAGCGAGGGCTCGAACTGGCGAAGACGATGATCGAGCTCGGCACCGATCACGGTACGCCGGTCGTCGCCTTGCTCACGGCGATGGACCGCCCACTCGGTCGCGCCAGTGGCAACGCGCTCGAGGTCGAAGAGGCGATCCTCGCCTTGCGCGGGGAAGGACCGCCCGACCTGATGTCGGTGACGTATGCGCTCGGTGCCGAGATGCTCGTGCTCGCGGGTGTCGCAGCGGACACCGATGCGGCGCGACGCCGGATGGAGCAGGCGATCGGAACGGGACGCGCCGCCGAGCACTTCCAGAAGATCATCGAAGCGCAGGGAGGAAATCCGGCCGTGGTGGACGATCCCGCACTGCTTCCCCAGGCCGCCGAGGTCGAGCTCTTCGCTGCGCCACGTCGAGGGTTCATCGCGCGCGTCGAGCCACGCGCCGTGGGGCGCGGAATCACTGCACTGGGCGGTGGTCGAGCGACAATGGAAGACAGGTTGGATCTGTCGGTGGGCTTCATGATCACGGCGCGGCCCGGCGATTGGGTGGAGCAGGGCGAACCGTTGGCCACGATCTTCCCCCCCCCCCGGGGGGGTGTGGCCCGGGGCCGCGCCGCGCTCCGTCCGGCTACCGCGACCCCCGACGAAGCCGATCCCCCACTGCCGCTCGTTTCACATCGAGTCACGGCGCAGGGCGTCACGCTCGTGGCTGACAGCTGACGGTGAGGGCGGCCCGTGTCGATCAGTCGCCGGGATTCGTGCGCGCCGCCGTGTGCGCTGGCCGGCCGAAGACCTGCACCCAGTACAGGCGTCCGTTACGTCCGACCGCGACCCCCGTCCCGAGCTCGGTGTACTCCCTCGAGAGAATGTTCGATCGGTGGCCGGACGAGTTCATCCACGTGTCGAGCGCTTCGGCCGCCGTGCGCTGTCCCGCCGCGATGTTCTCGCCCGCAGCGCGCATGTCGTACGATACCGCAGCGAGCCGCGACTTGAGCGTCGGGTACCGCGCGGACTCGATCTCGTGCTCCATGATCCCCGTCTGCGCCATCTGATCCGCCTGGATCTGCGCTGCGGTCATGAGGTTCACGCTGCGCGCCAGCGCGCTCAGCCCATTCGCTCGCCGGGCTGCGTTGGTGCGAATGAACGCGTCCTCCGCCGCGTCGCTCGTGCGCGTCGCAGGGACCGTCGCCCCGGAGCCCGAGGGACTCGGCGTGCTCCCACTCGGACGAGAGCCTGCGGTCTGCGTGGCAGACGTACACGCGGCGCTCGCCAGCAACGCGAGCAACAGAGCAGACGCGCGCCGCGCCGCGAACGTAGCCAACGGTGTGTGCATCAATCCTCGCGGAAGTAATGCTGGATGCAAACCTGAACGGCGCGTTCGGCGACCCGAGTGTTCTCGTCGTCGATCGCGTCGTTGATGACGCGCTTGGCGTCCTTGAGCATCTCCTCCGGTGCGTATCCCTGCTGGCGCATGAGGCGGCAGAACTGCGCCGCCGCCGACTCGAGCTCGCCGATGAACGCGCCGTCCCGATGCGAGCGCAGCAGTGCGCTGCGGAACGACTCGACAGCTTCGGAGACGGGATCTTGACCGGACTCTCGGTGTGGGTCGTCGACCATCGAGTAGACCTGCGTGGGGGGATTGGACCTCCACGTGGCAGGAGTCGTTCCAACACCGCCCCGGGACGTCGGACTCTGCCTACTGTCGACACCCACCCAGCGGGTTGGGGCGCGGCTTGTCCACGACCAATCGCCGTGGCCGGTTTGCCACCGCCTCTGCGATGTCGTGGACGAACTGCGCAATGCGCGCCATGTGCTCGTAGTCGATGTACTGCGGCTCGTCGGTCACCTGGTGATAGTCTGTGTGATAGCCGAGCGAGAAGTACGTGATCGGAATGCCGTAGCGCGCGTACATGTAGTGGTCGCTGCGGCAGTAGCGGTTGAGCGGATGACCGTTCGCGTCGAACGACGAATCGATGTCCATCTGCGGCGTGCGCACGGCGTTGAGTGAATCGATCAGATCGCCGAGTTGGGTGGACAGCCGTCGCATGCCGATGAGTTGCACGTTGTTCGGGCCGCGGCCCATGATGTCGGTGCTCTTGCCGCGACCCACCATGTCCATGTTGAGCTGGACCACGATGGAGTCTCGGGGGACCGTCGGGTGATCGGTGAACCACTCCGAGCCCCAGAGGCCCTTCTCCTCGCCCGTGTGCGACACGAACAGCAGCGAGCGCCGCGGCCGGTTCGGGGACGACGCGAACGCCTGCGCGATCTCCAGCAGCGATACGGTGCCGGAGCCGTCGTCGTCTGCGCCGTTGTTCACCGAGTCGGGACGCGGGCCGCCGTGCGCGCGCGTGAGGCTGTCGCGTAGGAACGCGATGCGCGCCGCCTCGGCTGGCGTTGGCACGCGCACGGTGTCCTGCACGCCCTGGCGGCGAATCACCATGTTGTTCGCGAGCACGGAATCATGGTCCAACGGCCGGCGCTCCAGGCCGATGTGATCGTTGTGTGCGCCGATGGCGACGTACTGTTCGCGCCGCGCCGGATCGCTGCCCGGAAGGATGCCGATGACGTTGCGCGCGGGGTACGGAGTCGGCGACTCGATGAAACGCAGGTCACCGCTCACGCGGCGCCCCGCCGCACCAATCGGGAGCGCGTCGAGCGTCGTCACGCCGAGCAGCCGCTGCGCGGCCGGCGGTGTGACGAGCATCACGACCGGCGCCGCGCCGCTGCGTGCCTCGGCACGCGGACGTGTCGTCGGGGCGCGGAGTCGACGAAGAATGTCCGCCGGCACGACGTCGAGCACGACAGCGGCAATGCCGGCCGCCTCCGCGTACTGCGCCAGCGCGCCGAGCTGATAGAATCGCCAGTCCCGGCGGCCGTTTGCCGCGGGTGGTGCGGTGAAGACGACAAGCTTGCCCGCCGCGTCCGCCGGCGAGATCAACCGTCCGCCGAGCTGCCCCCCGTACACGACAGACGCGCCGTCGAGCGACCGAGTCGTCGTCGCAAGCGGGAGAGCGCCGCCGCCGTTTCCTGCATAGAAGGGCAGGACGTCCGTGCCGATCGCGAGGGCGGTGCCGCCAACGGAGATCGTGCGCGTGCTGTCGATGGCGGAGATGACGGTTGGCACTGTCTGGAAGTAGGTGCCGTTCTCACCAGCCGGCCGGAGTCCGATGCGCTGCATCTCGGCGGCGACGTAGTTCGTCGCCCTCACGTTGCCGATCGTCCCCGCTTCGCGACCAAGCATGGAGTCGTCGGCGAAGATGTAGAGCCGCGTCTCGAGGTCGGCGGGTGTGATGGCAGCCGCCGTCTGGTGCGGCGGCAACGATCGCGACGGCTCGTTCGGATGGACGGTGGCGCAGCCGGCGAGCAGCAGGACCGAGAGCAGAGAGGCGCGTGGCATGAAGCTGGAGTGCGGAGCGTGAGACCGTGCCCTCGAAGTATCACGCCCTCGTCGCTGGAATGGGAGTCGTCCGCACCGGTGCGTTGACGTTCACCGCCGGGCTGCCGCGCGAGTGAACCGGATCGGCAGACGCGAAGGGCCGTGCACGTGAAAGGCCTGCCGCGGCTCCCACGGCTCCTCGCTCGCGAGCGCGATCGTATCCAGCCGCGCGAGCAGACGGGAAAGCGCGATGCGTCCCTCGAGCCGCGCGAGGGGCGCGCCGACACAGAAGTGAATGCCGTGGCCGAAGGCGATGTGCGGGTTCGGACTGCGCCGCACGTCGAACTGCTCGGGATGCGAGAACCGCATCGGATCGCGGTTGGCGGAGCCGATCATCGCGAGCACCAGCCGTCCCGCGGGAATTCGCTGTCCACGCAGCTCCACGTCGCGCGTCGTCATGCGAAACGCCGCCTGCACGGGAGTGCGATGGCGCAGCACCTCCTCGATCCCCGCAGGAATGAGCTCCGGGACGCGGCGCAGCAATGCAAGCTGATCGGGATACTCGAGCAGGGAGAGAATCGCGTTGTCAATCAAGTTGGTCGTGGTCTCGTGGCCGGCCAGCAGCAGGAGCTGGAAGAATCCGAGCACGTCCTCGTCGCCGAGGCGATCGCCGTCCACCTCCGCCTGCACGAGTCGCGAGAGCAGGTCGTCGCGCGGCTGCGCCCGACGCCCTTCGATCAACGGAGCGAGATACGCCTGCATCTCGCCGTGCGCCGCGACGTACATGCTGACCGCGTGCGCAGCCTCGGGGCTTCCGGACACGGTGTGGATCAGCCCCATGACCGCGTCGCTCCAGCGGCGAAAGCGCGGCCAGTCGTCCGCCGGCGCACCAAGGAGCTCGGCGATCACCATGAGCGGAAGGGGAAGGGAGAGATCGGCAACGAGGTCCATCTCGCCCGCATCAAGCCGCCGGTCGAGCAGCGCGTCGGCGAGCTGGCCGATGCGCGGCTCGAGCCCCGCGACGGCGCGTGGCGTGAAGGCGCGTCCGATCAGCGCGCGCAGGCGCGTGTGCCGCGGCGGATCGCTGAAGATCAGCCATCGCCCCGGGCCCGAGTCGGGACGTGTCACCACGGAGCTGAACGACTCGTGGTCGGTCAGGGCATGCTTCACGCTGTCGTAGTCGAACAGCACGAACCGGCCGGTGCCGGGCTCGTGAAAGACGGGTGAGACGCTGCGCACCTGATCGTACCACGGAAATGGATTGCGGCGCGTCTCGTCGGAGAAGAAGAAGTTCATCATGACCCGAGTCCGTGCAGTGCCACGGCGATGAGGGTTCGGCCCACGCGCTCGTTCACCGGTCCGCCGGTGAACATCTCGCGCAGAAAGAGGGGACCGGCGAGGACATCCATCGCGAGCTCGACGTCAGCGTCGGCACGCAGCTCGCCGCGCGCGATGCCGCGCTCGAGCACCCGACGGATGGAGGCGCGGCGCGTGGCGACGAACCCCTCGCGGACCGCGCGCGCGATGAGATCGCTGCGGCCGATCGCGGCGACGAGTCCGTGGAGCAGCCCGCGTGTTGCGGGGTCGGCGTACAGCGCGAGCTCGCTCCGCATGACCCCGCGCAGATCTCCTTCGATCGTGCCCGTGTCCGGGGTCGGCAACGCGGCGATGATCCGCTCGATCCCTTCGGCGACGAGAGTCTCCTTGCCCGTCCATCGCCGATACACGGTCGCCTTGCCGACCCCGGCCCGCAGCGCGATCGCATCCATCGTGACGTTGTCGTACCCCACCTCGCGCACGAGCGCGATCGCCGCGGTGAGGATCGCATCGTGCGCGGTCGCGCTTCGTGGCCGGCCCGGCCCCCGCGGCTCGACGGCGCTCGTTCTGGATACGAGACGATGGCGTTTCATAATCCCAGTCTACGTCCGACCAATACGAAACACAAGGGTATCGTATTGAGACGCCCGCGGCCCCGCCGCAG
>CAYTKA010000059.1:18257-21201 GCA_964438255.1 uncultured Gemmatimonadaceae bacterium
CGCGGTATATGTTCCACTTGCGGAACCTATCGCAGCGATTACACTATACATGTCGAATGCGAAACATTTAGGTGATTTCCCTTATATATTTCCGAAGCGGAACATTTAGCACTTTATCGCTAAACGATCCACATTCGACACATTATCGCTCCAACGCCCGATGCCACGTGCGGTTCCACGCCCCCCGAGGCCAACTCTCGCGTCAGCCCCCCACGATGCCGCCGTGCGCGGCGTGCTCGTTGCCACGCCGGCGGAACTTGGACACGTCATCCGCTGGGTTCGTGGCGAGCGCCAGGTGACGCTTCTCCAAGCCGCGGCCGGCTTGGGCGTGAGCCCCAATGTGCTCCGCGGGCTGGAGCACGCCGACCGCGACGTCGGCGTGTCCACCGCCCTCGAGATCTTGATGGGACTCGGGCTCGACGTCGTTCTGGTCCCACGGAACCCTGACCTCAGACTGAAAGCGCCGCCGGTGGCGCGCCCGGTCGAGCGCCACGGATGACGGCCGCCGACGCGACGGGCGAGAATGCCGGCCGAGTCCACGTCTACCTCGACGGGCGACGCGTGGGGACGCTTGCGCGCGCCTCGGATAGCGCGCACCGAGTGACGTTCACGTACGATGAAGCCGTCCTCGACGACCCCACCGCGGCCGTCAGCGTGCGACTGCCCGTGCGGGCGGATGCGTATGACGAGCACGACGCGATGCCGTGCTTCGAAAACCTCCTGCCGGATGGCGATCTTCGGGATCTGCTCGCCACCGAGACGCACCACCACCGCAGCGACGTGGTTGGCTTGCTTGGAGTTTTCGGCGGCGAATGCGCCGGGGCGCTCGCGCTGTGGCCTGAGGGAACGATACCCCCGGCGGTCCCGCGGTATCACGACTGTCAGGCCGACGACGTGCGCGCGGCGTTCGGCGTGACGACGGTCGCCGGGGACACCGGCCTGCTGGCCGTCCCTCAGGCCTCGGCCTTCGTGTCGGGGCGTGCACAGGGCCAGCAGGTCTGGACTGCCGACGAAGGTGGGGGTCCGGTCGGGGCGGAACTGACCGCGATGCTGCGCCAGGCACGGCTCTCGATGAGCGGCGCGCAAGAGAAGCTGGTACTGTGGCGCAAGCCACCGAGCGGGACGGACGGCCGCACGCCGCCGGCGTATCAGCTCCCAGTGGCCGGCGCCCCGAGCACCGTCCTCGTGAAGCGCGAGCGGGGGCGATTCCCAGGACTCGTGCAGAACGAGATCGCCGCCATGGAATTGATGGCCGCGGCTGGCGTGGACACGGCGACGCACACGGTGTGTGCCCTCGACGCGACGGTCTACGAGACCGCGAGATTCGATCGCGTGCTTGGCGCCGACGGCGCGATTCGTCGCCGGCATGCCGAGGATGGGTGCCAGCTCACGGGCAAATCCCCGCGTGCCAAGTACGCCGAGAGGAACGGGCCCACCTATACGGAGCTCCGCACGGCACTCCTCCGGCACAGCGCGGATCCGCTGACGGACAGCGAGCAGCTGTTCCGGTGGGCCGTGGCCAACCTCGCGATCGGCAATCGCGACGCGCACGCCAAGAATATCAGTCTCGTCTACGACATCGGAGGTCCTCGCCGTTTGGCGCCGGCGTACGATGTGGTGTGCACCGTCGCCTATCGGCGTCTCGACACCGTGCTCCCCCTGTCGTTCGGCGGCGGCCTGCACCTCGAAGCGCTCAACCCTGGCGTGATCGGCAAGGCCGGGCGAGAGTTCGGCCTCACACCGGCGCGCGCCAAGGAGCTGGTCGAGGACGTCTGCCGCCGTTTGAGTGCCGCGCGGGCGGATGCGCTTCAGGTGGCGACCGAGCGCGCCGGCGCGCACGCCGTGCTGCCCGTGATCGATGTCGCCGTCCGCGAGCTGACCGCGCTGACGCGCCGGCTCCTCCTCGGCACGTAGATCAGACTTCAGCGCAACCGGCGCACGCATCACGGCGGGCACAGAACGGGCTGAGGCGATGTCGCCTCAGCCCGTTCTGCATGCATGCACCAGCGCGGTGAGGAACCCTCGCGTGCGCGCGGCCGTGTCCGGCGCGAGCGACACGGCAGCCTCTGGATAATTGTCGTACGAGAGGACCTCCTGCTCGTGAGCCGAGTCCGGGTTGATCACCCATCCGTCCGCGGAGCCCGGGCACGGCTACGTTGAACGGTCGCTCGGTCGCGGTCCATCGCAGCACGCCCTCGTCGGCGTTGTAGTGACTCGCGCTTAGGGAGGAGCGAATGGCACAAGGAGGTGGACCGCGCCGGAGTCCGCGAGACGCGTTCGCCGACGATAGGCCTCGCTCGTCTCATACTCCCCGCGTCCCGAGGCGACCGTGGCGAGCCGCGCCACAAACCGGACGCGGAACCGACATAAAAGGAGGGGCACCAGACGGCGCCCCCCCGTTCATGTCAATCTGGCATCACTCACAAAAGTGATTTCCAGAGAAGCTACTCAGATCCGTCTACGCCAACTCCCACGCCGACAACGGCCGCCTCAAATATCCAAGTTCGACGCGAACTTCGCGTTGTTCTCGATGAACTCGCGCCGCGGCTCGACCTCGTCACCCATCAACGTGCGGAACGCCTCGTCGGCCATCACCGCGTCGTCGACGTTGACCTTGAGCAGCGTGCGGCGCTCCGGGTCCATCGTCGTATCGAAGAGCTGATCGGCGTTCATCTCGCCCAGTCCCTTGTAGCGCTGGATGTTGAGCCCGGTCTTCCCGTCGGGAGCGAGCCGCTTGGCGATCTCGTCGCGCTCCTTCAGGTCGAAGGCGTAGTAGGCCTCCTTCCCCTTCGCCACGCGGAAGAGGGGCGGCTGCGCGATGTACACATAACCCGCCTCGATCAGCTCCGGCATCTGCCGGTAGAAGAACGTCAGCAGAAGCGTCCGAATGTGCGCGCCGTCGACGTCGGCGTCGACCATCAGCACGCACTTGTGATATCGCGCG
>CAYTKA010000060.1:0-20822 GCA_964438255.1 uncultured Gemmatimonadaceae bacterium
GTCCGACTGTCCGACTGTCCGACTGTCCGACTGTCCGACTGTCCGACTGTCCGACCGCCTCACTGTCCACTCACCGCCTCCACTCATACAGCGCCTCGTAAATCCCTGCATTGCGCTGCACGACGCGCACGTAGTCGCGCGTCTCGGTGTACGGGATCCACTCGGCAAACAACTCGGGGTCGTTGGCGCCGGGGCGGTGGATCCAGCGCGCCACGCGCGAGCCGCCGGCATTGTAGGCGGCGAGTGCGCGAGCGATCGGCGTGCCGCGTTCGAGACTCGACGCCAGGTGCGCCGTGCCCAGCTCGAGGTTGACGTCGGGGTCGAAGAGGAGCGCCGAGTTCCAGAGCGGATACCCACGCGACGACGCGATCGACGCCCCGACCGCCGGCATGAGCTGCATCAGCCCGCGCGCACCGGCTGCCGACAGGGCGCGCGGATTGAAGCTCGACTCCTGACGAATCAGCCCGGCGACGAGCGCGGGATCCAATCCGTTGCGACGTGATTCCTCGGCGAGGGCATCGGCGTGCACGACCGGATATGCGGCACGGAGCAGCGCACGCGAGGGCACCGCCTTCGACGCGGCACCTTTGTCGATGGCACGCGCGGCAACACGAAGCGCGCGCGAGGGCTGCCCCACTGTCGCGAGCGCGGCCGCAATCGCCGCGGCGTCGGCCGGCTGCTGGTCGGCGCGACCAGCCAGCGCGTCCACCTCGAAGCGGGACTCGACGTCCATTCCCAGACGATCGAGCGCCCTGATGCGCGCCACGGCGCTATCCACGCTCGGCACATGTGCAACGCTGTCTGACCCCGCAGGCGGCGTCCACGGCGCCACTCCGAGCCGCCGTCGGCTGAGCTGCGCATAATACGAGAGCGGCGACGCAGCCACGATCTCCTTCCACCGCCGCTCTGCTTCCGCACGCTGCCCGAGACGCTCGTAGCCGCGAGCTGCCCAGTAGCGCGCGGCGATCGTCTCGTCGTCATTCGGCGAGTGCGCAACAACGCTGTCGAACATCGCGGCGGCGCGCGCGGGATCATTCCCCCACGCAACCAGCCCCGACCGAAAGCGCGCGAGCGGAGCCTGTGCCACGTCCGGATAGCGGCGTATGAGCTCGGACAGCGTGGCGCCCGCCCCGGTGACGTCGCCATCATCCATCTGCAGATCGGCGAGCAGGAGCAGCGCCTGGGCACCGGTGATCCGCGCGTTCGGGAACGACTCGGGAATCGCGCGCAGGGCGGCGCGTGCAGCCCCTCCGTTCCCCGACTGCAGCAACGCTCGCGCCCGTTGGTACGCCGCGGCGGGCGCGACGGTGGAGTCGGCGACCACCGCCGCCAACTGCTGCGCTGCTTGAGCGGCGCGGCCGCTACGAAGGAGCGCGCCGCCGTACGCGAGGCGGTCGCGCGGCGCGAGCGACGCGACACCCGCACGCTCGAACCCGGACACCGCACGAGCGGCCAGCCCGTAGTCCGACGCCGCGCGCGCGATGACGACTTCCTGTGCCGGCGTCGTCGGGATCCCCATCTTGTCGAGCACCTCGATCGCCTGGCGCCCTTCATTCGCGACCGGCGCGCCGCCGAGGTACGCGACGATGCGCTGCGCGAGCGCCACCTTCGCCGCGTCGTCGCGAGCGGCGAGGGCCTCGGCACGAAAGGCCGATCCTTCGTCGCCGGCCCGGCGATACGCGCGCGCCGCTCCGGCGAAATCCCCCGCCCGCTCGCGCGCTTGCGCATCGGTGAACACGATGCGCGCCTTCGCCGGCAGCGTGGCGACGCGCGAAAAGAGCGCAGCGCGGGCGGCGCTGTCTGCCGTCACGCCGGCCACGCGGAGACGAAGCCAGTCGCTCGCAGCGGGCAGGCGAGCCGCTGCCGCCTCGTACGCCGACGCGGCACTGTCGCGCACGTTCGCCCGGTCGTATGCCCGCGCCAGCAGCACCCGACGAACGACCCGCGATGCCTCGTCCGTCGCATCGTCGAGGGCGAGTCGCGCGTCGGGCACCGCGTCCTGACCGCGCTCGAGCATGCTGCGCGCGAGGAGCTCCCGCCCCTCGCCGCCAAACTGCTCGTCCAGCCACGGCGCACCGCGGAGCAGCCGGTCTACTTCCGCCCAGCCTTCCCATCCAGCCGCCGCGCGCGCGCCGGCGAGACGCAGCTCCGGCGTAGCCGATTCAGGCACCCGCAGACGCGGCGCGAGCAGCGTGGTCGCGCGCCACGGTCTGCCGGCGCGCACGAGGGAATCGGCGCGCGTGACCAGCGGATCGCCCTCGAGGCGCCCCACCACTGGATGGTCGAGGTCCACGGCGCCGTCTGCCGACGCGCGCGCGTCCGACGTCCGACCACACGCCGACGAGGCCCACAGCCCCGCGACCACCGCTATGCAACGGAAAAGGATCATGCGGGAACGATGGTCACGGAACGTGCCATCGATCACCCCCCGGCAGCCGCCATCCGCGTCGCGTTCCCCTGTAGCCAGTACGCGAACCACTGGCGCAGTCGTCCCAATCGATCGACCAGCAGCCACGGCTCACCCGAGCGCGAGAGCTCGTGCGTCGAGCGCGGATAGCGCACGAGCTCTACCGGCACGTTCCGCTTCTTGAGCGCCATGAACCACAGCTCGGCATTCCCCATCGGCGTGCGGAAGTCTTCCTCGCTCTGCACCATCAGCGTCGGGGTCCGCACCTCCGTCACGTGCCGAATCGGGGAGAGGGTGTCGTACATGGCAAAGTTGTCCCACGGCTTGCCGTAGAACTCGAACTCCGTGAGCCCCTGCGCGTCGGAGGCGCCGTACCAGTACGTCCAGTCGCTGATCATGCGATCGGTCTGCGCCGCCTTGAAGCGGTTGGTCTTCGTCGTGATCCAGGCCGTCATGAAGCCGCCGTACGAGCCGCCTGTCACGCCCATTCGCGTCGAATCGACATCCGGCCGCTTTGCCGCGATGTCCACCGCCTTCATCAGGTCGTCGTAGTCCTCGGCGCCCCACCGGCCGCGCGTCGCGTAGGTGACATCGGCGCCGTAGCCGCTCGAGCCGCGTGGATTGGTGAAGAGCACGTACATCCCCTGCGCGGCCAGATTCTGGAACTCATCGAACCATCCCTCACCGTACTGCGAGTGCGGACCGCCGTGGACGTACAGCACGAGCGGATACTTCTTCCCCGGCTGCCATCCGTACGGCTTCATTAGCCAGCCTTCGATTTCCAGCCCACCGACGGACGGATAGGTGAACCGTTCGGCGTCGCTGAACGCGACCTCGCTCACGAGCTTGTCGTTGAAGGCGGTGAGGCGGCGTTCGTTCTTTCCGTCGACGTCGGCGACGTAGAGCTCCGTCGGCCTCGTCATGCTCGTGGCGACGTACGCCACCTTCCTGCCCTGCCGATCGAAGGTGAAGCCGTTCATCTTGCGTCGCCCGCCGAGGAGCTGCGTCGGTTGCTTCGTCGCCGGATCGAGGCGAAAAAGTCCGCTGCTTCCGCCGACGTCGGACCAGAAGAGGAGCGTGCCGTCGGTCTGCCACGCGATACCGAGGGGCTCATACCGGAAGCTGCTCGCGAGCACGTTTTCGGGCGTGCCGCCGTTGGCGTCGACCACGTAGACCCGCGCCGACGACGTGCGCGTCGGTCGGCCGACGAACGCGAGGCGGCGCGAGTCGGGCGACCAGGTGAGATCGTTCTCCGCGCCTATCCACCGTGCCACGCGGCGGGGCTGGCCGCCGTTCGTCGAGACGATGAAAATGTCGCTGTCGTTCCGGGGCGCCTCGTCACGCTTCGCATCGTACGGCAGGTAGCTCAACGAGTCACGCTCATGCTCCGCCACGGAGTCGGGGCGGAGCTCTGGATCTGCGAGAAAGGCGATCCACTTACCGTCGGGGCTCACGACCGCGTTACGATGCGAGTACGCCGTGCGGGTGAGCCGCCGTTTCGTGCTGCCGTCGAACGCCTGGATCCACAGCTGCGACGGCGTCCAGACCTTCGCTTCGCGTGGCCCGGGGACGAACCCGCGGTCGTTGGACTTGTACCGCATGTCGGTGATCTGCCGCCCGTCGAAGCGCGCGGGATTGACCGGCTTCGTGATCGCACCGAAGGGCGGCCGCGCCATCGGCGCCATCTTGGCGAATGGATCGTCCCTTCCCTTCGTCGAGTCGGCCGTCGCCGTGTCAGCATCTGCCCAGACGGCGAAGCGGAGGTCGCTCGGCGTCGAGCCGCTCGGATACGTCTCGAGCTGCGTCGCTTCTCCACTCGGCTGGTCCATGCGGATCGCCCAGACGCTCCCCTTTCCCCCCGGTCGCGTGGACGTGAAGAAGAGATAGCGACCGTCGGGCGACCAGCGCGGCGCGCTGCTCTCCGTGCCGGGCGACGTGAAGCGCTGCGGCTCGCCCCCGACCGTCGGCACGACCCACACCTCGCTGTGGCGCTTGTTCTCCATTTCCCGCACGGTCGTGACGGTAACGGCCACGCGGTCGCCCGACGGCGACATCGCCGGCGCGCTGAGCGTCGTCAGCTTGTACCAGTCGCCAAGCTGAAACGCGCGTGGCGCTGACGCGGTGGCGGTGGCTTGCTGTGCGGTCATAGGGGCCGCAGCGGCGACAAGAAGGAACGCAAAACGGACGGGACGGCGCATCACGAGCCTCGGAATGGTGGAGGACGGCGCCGCCAGCGGGCGGCGCAGATCCATTATACGCAGGAGTGGATGCGAAGCGTTGTTCGGCTGGCCATCGCGGCCATCGGCCGCATGGACGCACAAATGGGTTGGCAGCCTGCTGCCAACCCATTTGTGGTCGCTTCGGTTCGTGGTGTGCGCCCCACCAGCGCCCAGTCACTCCCCGTCGCTATCCCTGCTGCCCTCTTACGCGCCACCGCATCGATCCGTTGCAGCGCTCATGCATGCGGCGAAAGTCGCCCGTCCCGCCCTCGCCAGGCTCTCTTCCGCTCGGCACGCCGCTCCGCCAACCGCTGCACGTTCGCGTCGAACTGTTTCTGATTCTCCGGCGACAGCGCAGCGCGTACTTCGGCCCGCTCGCGCTCCATCAACGTCTTCGCCTTCTCACGTTCATCCTTGCTGCGATCCCACGCCGCGCGTGCAGCGGCGGTATCGTGCTTCTGGCGCGCAGCCTGCACCTCGTCCATCACCGGCTTCAGCGACTCGCGCAGCGCCTTGTGCTCTGGTGCGTACTTGGCGCGAATCTGCCGGAGCATTGTCTTCTCGGCATCGCTTAGTGTGATCCCCCGGAGAAGACCCCGTTCGCCGCGTCTACCCTGCGTCCGCGCGCCCATCGCCTGGCGGCCGGCCCCGGGACCTTGTACCGACCCCTGCGCCGCTGCGAGCGACGCGCCGGACATGATCGAAATGATTGCAAGTGCAACTACATGTCTCTTACGCATGCTTCCTCCGAAGTGTTGGCGCGCTGCATCGCGCGTCGCACGGATTTGACGCATGCGTTACATGGCCGTTAAGCGCTCCGCGCCACGTAGGCGACGACACTGATCTCGACGAGAATATCGCGGAGCTCGGCACCGACCGTGGTACGGCTCGGATAGGGCAATGTGAAAAATTCCTTATAAACGCTGTTCATCGTCGCCCAGTCATCGGCGCGCGCCAGGTGGACCGTGACGCTGACGACGTCGGCGAGACTCGCACCGGCCTGCTCGAGCACCCGTCGCACATTCGACAACGTCATTCGCGTCTGGGTTGCCACGTCGGCGCCGGCGAGCTCGCCGGAGACAGGATCGCGTGGGGTCTGGCCACTCACGTATACGAAGTCGCCGGCGCGTACCGCCGGGCTGTACGGCCCTTTCGGCAACGGTACGTCCGCGGGAAGAAACACCGGGCTCCAGTTTGGCATCTGCCTCGGGCTCGCGAGTGTGAAGAGACTGACGGCGCCTGTGGCGCGCGTGTACTCGAAGGAAATACGTGAATGCCGCGAGAGAGTTTCCGGTCACTCGCGCCAGAGCCGCGTCGGTAGCAGGGTGACGGTGCCCGGTGTGATTGTCACGACGCCGAGGTCGATCGTGCGCGCGCGACTCCCGCTGCCGACCTGCAATTGCACGCGCTGGGGACCGCTCGGTAGCCGCTGCCGCATGATGGTGACCTCCTGCGGCAGGAGATGCCACGATCGCACGTCCGCGCGCTCGAGGAGTGACGCACCGAGCTCGGCGATCGTGCCTGCAACCTCGCCCTTCTTCTCCCGAATGGTCGTGGTCACGGCGTACTTCGCTGCAGCTCGCGCAATCGCCCGCGTGGCCACCGCGACACGATCGCGACGTTCGTCCACCGCGGTCGCGTCGTCGACCATTGCCGCGAAGCGGATCGGCGTGGGCTGCCCCTCCTCGGTCAGGAGTCGCACGCCGCCGCCGTACGGGCGTGGGGAGCGCCGCAGCGCAGCGAAGGCAATTGGCAGGTAACGCGCGTCGTCATCGTCGTCATCGTCGTGCCGACGGCGAGCGCTGAGAGATGGCATCGAGAGCACGGCCTGCATCGCCGACATGGGTGCGGCATCGTGCCGCTCCTCGCGTCGCGATTCGATGGCGATACGCTCTGCGGTGCGCCGGCGGGCCCGGCCATCGCGCAACGAGTCCCAGTCCGCGTCTCCGATGTAGATCCGGACGGTCTCGTTGACGCGGTGTGCGACAAATCCGCGCTCCACCAGCACGACCAGATCGCCCTCGGCAAGGGGAGCAGGCCGGCTCACGGAATCCGGCAGCCCCTGCGCCAATGCGTGCGCATTCCGGTACGCCACCTCCGCCTCGCCGAAGTTGCCGGCGCGCTCGAAGACCACCCCCGCCAGATGGTGCAGCGCTGCGTGCAGCGGCAATTCCTCATGCGCGCGGTCCTCGGCATCCTGCGCGAGCAGGAGGGACAGGCGGCGTGCCTCCACCGCTGCGTCTTCCCACGCCCCGAGGCGCGCAAAGGCCAGCATGCCGTAGTACGGGATGAGTAAACGCTCCGTGCGCCGCGCCTGATAGGGGCGAGCCATGTCGTTCGTCAGCATCGCCGCGGCGTTCTTCGACAGGCTCGCCGTGATTCGATCGTCCGCCAACAGCGCAGCGGTGTCGAGGATGGCGCCGCTCTGCGCGTACTGCGCGCCGTAGTAGCTGGCGATACCGAGGTCGAGCGCGCGCAGCAGCGCGTCGTCGTCGTGCCAGGTGAGCGCGGCGGCAAAGTCACCGGCGGCGAGCGCTTCGCGCTGCCGCTGCTGCAGCCGCGCGATCCCGTCTGGCCCGGTGTCGTAGCTCCCGAAGGTGGCGCGCAACGTCGCGCACCCCGACGAGGCGGACAGCGAGACCAGGAGCGCCGCGCGCCGCAGGCGCGTCATCCATCGTCCAGCATCGGCGGTCGTGCACATCGCTCGACCCTCGACGATGTGACTGGTCAGTGCTTCTCGATGATCATCAGCCGCTCGCGTGCGTGCGCGATCGCGTCGGCGAGCTTGGCGTTCGCGTTGCCGACCGCTTCGATCTTCTCGAGCTCGAGCTGGTGCAGGAACAGGCGGTAGCGCAGCTCGGCCTCGCGCGGACGCAGCAGCTTGTCGAGCGACGTGGCGATCTTGTACTGCAGCTCCGCATCCGTGCGGTCGATGACGCTCGCCCGATCATAGCGGTCCAGCGCGGCAGTGAAGTCGCCCTCGGCCGCGAGCGCATCACCTTCGCGCGTCAGCGCGGCGGCACGCACGCGGCTCGCCTGAGCCACGTCGTCGGGCTTGGTTACGGTGCGAAGGCCCTGCGGCTCGCGATACGAGATGGTGGCCACGCTGTCGTCCACGAGCTGCACGAGCGCCACGGATGCCACGGCGTCATGCGGCGCGGCATTGGCGTCGCGCGGGATGAGGACCGTGACATCGCCGCTCTGGCGCAGCGACCAGGCGCGGTGATTCGTCCGCGTGGCCGCGAGCACCTGCGCCTCGGTCATGCCGAGCGCCAGCTCGCCGCGGCCGAGGGCCTCACAGATCGTGGAGTCGCAGGTCGCGTAGGCAACGCTGGCGATCGAGTCGCGCTGCGCGCGGCCGAGCGCTCCTTCGGCGCGGACCTGAGCACCTGCTGTTTCGATGGTGTGCGTGGGCGACTCGACGCGATCGCCGTTGCGCATGATCGCGATGGGACGTTCGTCGATGCGCTTCGACGCGGCAGCGCATCCGGTCGCGGCCAGCGCCGAGATGAACAGCGTCGGCGCGAGCTGCGGAATACGGGGGGGAGTCACGGTTCGTCTCCGCGGTGAAGGTCAGAGCCCGAAGCGGGCGCGCTCGATGTACTTCTTGATCTTGTGCTGGCCGACCCAGACCTTCGTGTTCGTCTCGAGGTCGATCAGCGATGCGTCGACCTGGTAGAACACGATTCGCTCGCGTCCGTCGACGTCCTCGATCGCCTGGAGGTCGCCGGCGAGCACGTAGCGCGCGCCGAGCTCCTGACCCTGCCGCGCGCGCGTGTCGGCACGTGCATTCTGCTGCTGATCCTTGCGTTCGTCGCGCAGCTCGCCGCGCTCGACACTCGATGCCACGACGCGCGCCGCACCCGCGTTGATCAGGGCCTTCTCGATGTCCTTCACGAAGGTGCCGACCGGGATGTGCTCGAGCGTTCTGTTGGAGAAGGTGCCGACGATCACGGCGGGCGGCTCACCGCCGTGGGTCTCGGTGTACTGTCTCGCCCACCCCGCCGCGAACGCCTGCTCGACGAGCTGATTGGCGACGAGCCGCGAGTCGGTGTCATTCCACCGGCCGGAGAGATCGGTCACGGCGCTCGGCTCGATGCGTGTGACGCTTTTGGGACGGCACGCCGTGGCCACGGCGAGGAGTGCAACGGCCACGAGCACACGGGTGGCGACGGTGCTGCGCAGGCGATGGGGTGTCATGGCTGGGCTCCTGGAGGGTGCGGTCCGGCGCCGAACCGGTATGGCACGCGCCACACCATCCGTGACCCAGATCACAAGAAGCGATATGACAACGACTTAGCCTGCTTCGTCCTAATATCGGTGTCCACGCGCGTGGACGAGGATGTTGCAGTCCCGGAGGACAACCCTCCACCGCCCTCCGCGCCTCGCTAGCTTCCACCCATGGTCGATTTCCGCAACCGCGAATGGACGCAGGACGAGATCGACGCCGCCTTCCCACTCGGCGATGGCACTGCCGACACGGAAGCGGTCGTCACGTGTCCACATTGCGGACAGATGACCGAGGTCGCGCTCGATCCGGGGAGCGGTCAGGAACAGGAGTACGTCGAGGACTGCCAGGTGTGCTGCCGTCCGGTCCTCATGTACGTGAATTATCTGCGCGACGGAACGGCTACTGTCGAGGTATACGCCTCCGACTCATGAGGCGAGAGCTCATGCGCGGCAGCAACCGACGAGCGTCGGTTTCGTTCGAGCGTGCGGCCGGAGGTTAGTGCGCCGCTCCTGGTCCTAGCCCTCTCGCCTTCCCGGTGCGGAAAAGCAGCAGCAACGGGAGCGCGCACACGAGCGCGAGTCCGGAGAGCAGATAGAGTCGCGAGAACGCCAGCACGCTGGCCTGGGCCTGAAGCTGGCGGTCGAGAATCATCAGGGCCTGCTGCTTCGCGGCGAGCGCGTTCATCCCTTTGGCCGCCAACGCGCGGGTGATCCCCTCCACGCGCGCGAGCGCGTTCGGGTCGCCGGTGACGATGTGCTCGGCGAGCAGTGCACGCGATTGCGCGGTGAAACGCTGGAGCAGGGTGGCGCTGATGGCGATACCGAGCGAGCCGCCGAGCTGCCGCGTGAGGTTGAACATCCCGGTTCCCTGCGCGAGCTCGCTCGTCTTCAGATCCGCCATCGTTGCGCCGGTGAGCGGAACGAAGATGAAGCCAAGTCCGACGCCGCGCGCGATGAGCGGCCAGAACAGATCGTACGCGCCCGCGTCGATGGACAGGAGGGAAAGCTTCCACATGCTGAACAGAAAGAGCAGCGCACCGATCGGGACGGTCACTCGCGCGTCGAGACGCGGCGCGTTCCGCCCGACGACGGCCATCGTGACCGCCGATGCGATGGCCCCGGGAAGGATCACCATTCCCGTCTGGTTCGCCGTCCAGCCATGCAGCCCCTGGAGGAATACCGGCAGCACGAACACGCTGCCGTAGAGCGCAAAGCCGAGCAGCGACGCGAACATGACGCCCGCGGCGAGCTGCCGATTCAACAGAATGCGGAAGTTGATCACCGGCTCGTCAATCGTCAGCTCTCGCCACAGCAGGAGCACGAACGACACGAGCGACGTCAGTCCGAGCGCCGTCACGAAGGGCGAGTCGAACCAGTCGTATCGCTCGCCGCGTTCGAGCATCCACTGCAGCGAGCCGACACAGAGCGCGAGCAGCGCGATGCCGGTGCCATCGATCGTCGATGCGCGCTCCTGGTGCTCCGCGTCGTGCACGTACGTCCACACCATGAACGCCGCGATGATGCCGAGCGGGACGTTGATGTAGAAGATCCAGGGCCAGTCGTAGTTGTCGACGATGTAGCCGCCGAGCGTCGGGCCGATCGTCGGGCCGACCATCACGCCAACGCCGAACATCGCCTGGCCGACACCGACCTCCTTGGGCGGGAACGCCTCGAAGAGCGTCGACTGCGCGGTGGACAGCAGCGCACCGCCGCCGAGGCCCTGCACCACACGCCAGAACACGAGCGCGCCGAGCGTGTGGGCCGCGCCGCAGAAGAACGACGCGGCGACGAAGAGGAGGATCGACCCGGTGAGATAGCGCTTCCGGCCGAAGTAGCCCGAGAGCCAGCTCGAGAGCGGGATGACGATGACGTTGGCGATGATGTAGCCCGTCGAGACCCACGAGATCTCGTCGAGCGTCGCGCCGAGGTTCCCCATCATGTGAGGAATCGCGACGTTCACGATCGACGTGTCGATGAGCTCGAGCACGGCCGCCAGCGTCACGGCGATGGCGATCAGGTACTTGTATCTGTACTTGTCCTCGGCGCCGACGAACGCGACGGGGAGTGGACCGGAACGGTCGGTCACCCCGCCGAACGCGTCGTCGGGCCGGACAGCGGTCGTCGTCATTTGGTGTCTCGCACCATCGCGTCAGCGGGTGCGGACGTGTACCGCGACCGACATCCCTGGGCGCAGCGGACGATCCTTCCCCAGCCCCTCCGTGACACGGATGCGGACCGGTACCCGCTGCACGACCTTCGTGAAATTTCCGGTCGCGTTGTCCGGCGGCAGCAGCGCGAACTTGGCGCCGGTCGCGGCGCTCACGCTCTCGACCTTGCCATGCGCCGTCGCGCCGCCGTACGCGTCCACCTCGAGGTCGACGTCCTGTCCGACCGCGAGGTCGTGTAGCTGCGTCTCCTTGAAGTTGGCCGTCACCCAGACGCCCGTGTCCGAGACGACCGTGAGCAGCGGCTGACCAGCCTGCACGAGCTGGCCGACCTCGACCTGCTTGCGTGAGACGATGCCGCCGACAGGCGACCTGACCTGAGTATAGGAGAGCTGCAACTGCGCGTTGTCGCGCGCCGCCTGCGCGGCGCCCAGGCGGGCCTGCGCCAGGCGCACACCGGCCTGCGCGTTCGCCACGCCGGCGCCTGCCGCGCCCGCGTTGTTCTCCGCTGCGATCAACTGGGCACGCGCGGCATCGGACGCTGCCTGCGCCGCGTCGAGCTGCTGGCGCGACACAACCTGCTTGGCCACGAGCTCACGCATACGGCGGAGATCCGCTTCCGCCTTCACGGCATTTGCGCGCGCTGCCGCGACGCTGGCCGTCAACGCCGCCTCCTGGCCTGTGGCATTGGCGACGGCGGCCTGCGCCTGACCCTGCACGCCGCCTCCGCCGGCGGCGGCTCGCGCCGCGGCGAGATCCGCCTCGGCCTGCGCGAGACGAACGGCATATTCGCGCTCGTCGATGCGCACGAGCGTGGAGTCGGCGCGCACGTGATCGTTCTCCGCCGCGTTCACGGCGGTCACGTAGCCGCTGACCTTCGCCAGCACGGGGACGAGGTGCCCGTCCACCTGCGCGTTGTCGGTGGACTCGTGGGAACGCCCATACAGCCACTGCTTCACTCCCCAGCCGATGCCGAGGAGCGCGCCGAGCGCGACGAGGGCCAGCACGACGCGCCGCCTGCTGCCCGGCGCAGGGGTCGGTGCAGGAGCAGGCGTCGAAGAGGTGACGCGTGGGCTGGTGCTCTGAGGTTGCGTAGCGGTAGCCATGGTCAATCGAGCGTGCGAGAGAGCGAGGCGAATATCGCGGTGAGAATCATTCGAGAGTGGCGATCGCGCCCTGCGCACGCGCGAGCGCGACGCGAGACGCCTGGTACGACGTGAGCGCATCGACGACCTGCGTGCGCGCACCGTTCAACGTGATCGAAGCGGTAATGACGTCGGCGTTGCCGGAGACGCCTGCCTGGAACCGCTCGCGCGCCTGCGCCACCTCCTGCTCAGCGAGCGCCAGCCGCTCGCGCGCCGCAGCGACTGCTTCGGTGGACGACGCGAGATTGAGGAGCGCGGTGCGGACGTCGGCTTCGACCTGAGTCCGCAGGTCGCGCGCGCGGTTATCGAGCTCGCGCGCAACCGATTCCTGCTCCTCCACACGACCCTCGCGGCGGAGCCCGTCGAAGACCGGCAGCGAGACACCGATGCCCAGGTCATACGTGGGCAGATAGCTGCGGCCGTTGCGCTGGCTGACACCGTAGTCGGCCATCGCGCCGACGGTCGGCAGCCGCTCCTTCCGAATTGCCGACGCCTGCTGGTGCGCCGCTTCGGCCTGGAGTGTGAGCGCCTTGAGGTCGCTGCGGCCGCGGTACGCCGCGTCGAGCGCCGTGCGCTCGTCGGTCGCGGCGCTCACCGCGAGTGTGCCCAGGGAATCGGCGAGGGCGAGATTCACGAGCGGCAGACCGAGGGTACGGGCCAGATCGATACGGGTGCGGTCGCGCTCGTTGCGCGCCACGATGAGTTGCGTGCGCGCGCCGGTGAGTTGCGAGCGCGCCCGCGTCACGTCGAGCGCCACGCCGGTGCCGGCGGCCACCTGATCGCGCGCGATGGTGAGCAAATCGGCAGCGAGCGTGGAATCCTGGAGGCGCGCGCGGTACACGGCATCGGCGCGCAGCACGCCGAGGTATGCGTTGGCCGCCGACGTCGCGGCGAGATCGGCCGCCTGGCCGACGTCGGCGCTGGCCGCGGCGACTCCCGTACGCGCGCTCTGCACGCGCGCCGTCGCTGCCGGATCGTAGACCGTCTGCGAGAGTCGGGCGCGCGCGTCGAATACGTCGAGTGGGCCGAGGATCGAGCCGCGCGGATCGATCCCGGGCATCGGCAGCTCGATCGGGAACGCCGCCGCGCTGTTGAGCGTGCTGCGTCGTTCGGTCGCGTTACCGGACAGATTCGGGAGCAGATCGGCGCGGCGCTGCGTGACGCGCGCCTGCGCGGCGTCCATGCGATATCGCGCGCTCTGGACGGCCGCGTTCTGGCGCGCCGCGAGTCGCACGGCTTCGCCGAGCGTGAGCCGCACCGTGGAGTCGGCGCCGAACTGCTGCGCGGACGCGGCCCGCGCGACGAATGCGATGAGGGCGACGAGGATCGTGAGCGTGAGCCCGGCCGACCAGAGGCGCGGGAAAAGCTTGCAGTTCATGTTCAGGCGTTCTGGGCGGCTGCGGCGTCCGACACGTCGGGACGCATGGCGTGGAGAAAGAAGTCGCGCACCTGCGCGAGGATCGTGTCGGTGTGGATGTGCTTGATCGACTTGAAGCAGCTGCGCTGGTGATACCACAGGGCGTGCGTCACGAAAAGAGAGCTCAGCATGCGGGCGGCGACGAGCGGATCCATCTTCCGGAACTGGCCCTGCGTCATCCCCCGCTCGAGCATGCCGCATACAAGGCGCTGCGAGCGCTCGATCACTTCCTTCGCGTAGAACGTGGCGATGTCGGGGAACGTGTGAAACTCCGAGCTGACGAGGCGATGCATCG
Organism: uncultured Gemmatimonadaceae bacterium; assembly: GCA_964438255.1. GTDB lineage: Bacteria > Gemmatimonadota > Gemmatimonadetes > Gemmatimonadales > Gemmatimonadaceae > AG11. The sequence goes on from CAYTKA010000060.1 coordinate 13,879, forward strand.
CCGGAAAGACCGGCGAGCGCAGCCAGTTCCAGTAACCCTCCATCCAGGCCGAGAGTGCCAGCTGTGGATCCATCACCTCGAGTCGCGCTTCGGCGCTCTCGATGAAGGCGATGACGTTGGAACGGACGACCTCTCGGAAGAGCTCTTCCTTGTTGGGGAAGTAGAGGTAGATGGTGCCTTTCGAGAGGCCGGCGCGCTTGGCGATATCCTCGAGTCGTGCCGCGGCGAGGCCACGCTCCGCGAACGCCGCGAGGGCGGCGTCGAGGATCTGCTTGGGCCGCTCTTCAGGAAGGCGGCGCCAACGCGGTTCGGTAGCGGACTCGGACATGGCGGCTAAGTAACTATCTGGTCAGTCAACAATATCTGCTTGGAGGGAAGCCGTCGCCCCGCAGCCGACTCGAACGGCTGGGCTCGCGAGCGATGCTTCTTAATGACCGGTCAGTAACTTACTCGGATCCGGCCGGAGATGCAAGCCCCCCGCTCAGCTTGGGTGGTGGTGGCCGAACAGGGCGGTGACGGCCCCGCACGCCCTACTGCCCCGCGGCCACACCGTCCTATACTGCGACATGCGACAGCAGTCCAGGACAGAGCCGGCCGATGGCCGGGTGCGTATCGACAAGTGGCTGTGGGCGGCGCGGTTCTTCAAGACGCGACCGGTCGCTGCAGAAGCGGTGACGAGCGGCAAGGTCCTCGTTGCCGGCGAGCGCGTGAAGCCAGCGAGGCTGCTCCGGGTGGGCGACGAGCTGCGCGTGCGTCTCGGTCCATACGAGCACACGGTCGTCGTGCGCGCACTGTCCGAGCGGCGCGGACCGGCTCCCGTCGCCGCGACGCTGTATGAGGAAACGAGCGAGAGCCGCGCCGCGCGTGAGAAGGTGGCCGAGCAGCTTCGCATGGCGCCCGCAACGTTCGTGTACGAGGACAAGGGACGCCCGACAAAGCGCGATCGACGCGAGCTCGATCGCTTCCGCGAGGAGCGTCGGAGAGGCTGACTCAGTGGCCAGCGAATCCGGAGGCGAGCTGCTGAAGCGCTGCTCCGTCGATCGTATGGCCGCCGGAGAATCGAACCATGGTGAACGCCACACCCGCTGTCGACAGACGCTCCGCCTCGGCTGCCACGGTCGCCGGATTCGCGTACTCGTCGCTGTCGCCGATCACCAGCGTGATCGCTGCGCCACGCAGCCGCGACGCCCAGGCGGCGAGATCCAGCTCGGGTGGAATCGCGCCGGCCCAGAGCACGAGCTGATCGACACGCAGCTCGCTCGCCGCGAGCCACCGGCTGACCGTCGCGGTGCCCTGGGAGAATCCCAACACGACGATACGCGGTGCAGCGCCGGCGAGCGGATGCCGCACGCCGGTCGCGAGCTGCTCCAGATAAGCGACGTAGTCGGCGATCTCGGCCTCACGCTCGTGGCGCGTCATCCATGATGCGCCGACGCGAGGGGATGGATCGTGGCGGCGCTGCGGGATCGGATCGAGGTAGAAGTGCGACAGCGCTTCGGGCGCGACGATCAGACGCGTGCCATCGTCCAGTGGGGCAAACTGTTTGATGAAGCGTCCGGCGAGCTGCCCGTACCCGTGGCAGACAAACCATAGCTCGCGCGGAAAGCCATGCATCGGACCAAGGGTGTAGTAGCGGGCCGTGCGCGGCACGACGATCGTATGCGACGCGATGGGCAGGTCAGCAGCAGCGCTGGCAACGCGTGGGTCGGGCATTGGAAATGTGGGGAGCGGGAAGCGATCTCGCCGTTGCAATCACCGCGCCGCGGAATGCCGAGCGTTTCCGTCGATCTCGTACCGCGCCGGTCGCTGACGCGACTGGCGGCCCTTCGTCCGCGTCGCCTTCGCGTCGGCGTCCACCGTTCGCTCCCCGCGCTAATGGTGGTTCGGCTTCGCTCCCATGTTCGCACCAGCCGACGTCGCTGTGCTCACCGCCGCGCGTCCGGCGGCGAACAGCGCATCCTGCGACCGCGCGGTCGACAGTAGTGCGACGGCCCGCGAAAGTTGATGGTCCTCGCTCACCGACCGTTGGCGCGCGCCCGCATCGCCGAGCATGAGCCGACTGAGACGTCGATCGAGCTCGCGATCGAGGATCCGCGTGGCGCCGGGCTCGTACTTGGGATCGATCGTGACCCCTGCGGCGCCGAGGCGACGGCGCAGCTCGGCGCGCCATTCGGGTGTCACGCTGAAATTGCGCGTGGCAACTGATCGCAACTCCATCGTGTACTGATTGAGCACCGTCACGAACGCCTGCGCCTTGGGCGCGAGCGAGCGCAGGAACTCCTGCTCGGGGGTGAGCAACGTATCGTCGGGGACGAGCACGTCGGGGGTGATGCCACCACCGCCGTACACCGTGCGGCCGGCGTCGGAGGAGAAGCTCGGCTTCGCCTTGCGCTCTGCTTCCGTCTCGAGCGAATCCGGACGCCTCTCGACGTAGCGGCCGTCGGCGAGCAGCTTCCGATCGCGATGGATGCTGCGTCCGCTCGGTGTGTACCACTTTCCCGTGGTGATCTTGAGCGCGTATCCGCCATCGAGCGGGAAGAGACTCTGCACGAGGCCCTTGCCGTACGTCGTCGTGCCCAGCACGAGCGCGCGGTCGTGGTCCTGGAGTGCGCCGGCGACGATCTCGCTCGCCGACGCGGTGCCGCCGTCCGTGAGCACGACGAGCGGCGGCTGCGTCGGCAGGTGATCGCTCGACGCGCGCGCGACCTCGTCCGGCGCGTTGCGCGAGCGCACGTTCACGATGGATTGGCCGTCTTTCAGAAACAGTGAGCTGACCGCGAGCGCCTGATCGACAATGCCGCCGCCGTTGTCGCGCAGATCGAGGATCAATCCATGGGCGCCCTCTTCCATGAGCCTCGTGACAGCAGCGTGCACTTCTTCGGCCGTGTTCTCGTTGAACGTCTGCAACGGGACGTAGCCGATCTTGTCGCCGACCATCGTCGAGTACGGCACGGCGGGGACGTGGATGATGGCGCGACGGAACGAGAGCTTCACGGGCTCCGGAACGCCGGCGCGGGCGAACGTGACCTGCACCGGCGTGCCCGGTGGGCCGCGCAGCGCATCGGAGACCTTGTCGATCTTCACGTCGACCGCGGACAGCGTGTCGACGCGCACAACACGATCCCCCTCGCGCACACCGCCGTCCTCGGCCGGCGTGTGCGGGAAAACGCGGCTCACGACGATCGCCGTGCTCGCGTTGATCCTCTGCTCCTCGAGTAGCATCCCCACGCCGCCGTAGCGGCCACCCGTGCTCCGGTTGAACTCCTCGGTCTGACGTGGTGCGAGCAGCTCGCTGTAGGGATCATTCAGCTCGCGCACGAGCCCTTTCGCCGCCTTCTCGAACACTTCCGAGCTCTGGAGCGAATCCACGTAGCGGCTGGCAACAATCGACAGGACCTGGTCGAACAGCCGCGGTGTGGCGCGCGCCGGAGTCTGCTGAATGAGGAACCCGCCGGCGATCATCGGCAGGAGCAGCAGGGAAGCGACGGCCGCAGTGCGTGGACGGAGCATTCGAACGTCCTCGGAAAGGGTGCAGCAGGAGGCCGCGGTCACGGCCCAGGGAAACAATCTACCGAAAAAGGTCGCGGCTGTCGCGGTGCCGGCCGGCGCGTAACGCGTGGGTATAGGCTGGGGCGGAGGGCGGCGCGGTCGCGGCGATTTCGTCGTAGCTTATCTGTTCGGTCTCGCCTCCCTTTCCGCAAATCGAAATGCGATCGCTCACCCTGGCTCCACGCCTCGCTGCAGCGCTGCTCGTCGCCGTCACCGCGTGTGGCGGCACGCCGACTCCGGGCACCGTCCACCAAGCCGGCCAGCGCACCGACGTCCACGACCGTCTCCCCACCGGTGTGCGCCTCGACCCTGCGGCGCCACTACACGAGGTGGGGCAGATGCCGCTGGCGATGGTGAATGCCCCGGAGGGAGATCGCGTCGTGCTGCTGCTCAACGGATGGCGCGACGACGGCATTCAGGTCGTGGAGCGCGCAACGGGACGCGTTCTCCAGACGGTCACCCTTCCGGCGGCGTTTCTCGGGCTCGCATTCTCGCCGGACGGGGGGACGCTGTACGCGTCGGGGGGCAACACCGACGTCGTCTACCGATTCGACTGGCGTGCCGGCGCGGCGACACTGCGCGACAGCATCATCCTCGCGCCGCGCGCCGCCTCCGGAGCGAAGGGCACGCGCTATCCCGGGGGGTTGGCCCTGTCGCGCGACGGCCGCACGCTCTACGTCGCGGAGAATCTCGCCGACTCGCTCGCCGTGGTGGACGTGGCGAGCGCGCGGGTGGTGCAGCGCGTTCCGACGGAGCGCTTTCCATACGGGGTCGTCGTGGCGCCGAATGGCGCTGTGTACGTATCCAACTGGGGCGGCTGGCATCTGAGCAGCTATCGCTCGAGCGCCGACAACACGCTTCAGCCGACAGGGCGCATCTTTGTGGGGCGCCATCCGTCGGCGCTGCTGCTCAACGCGCGCGGGAATCGACTGTTCGTCGCGTCGGCGTCCACCGATCGCGTGCTCTCCGTGGACCTCGCGCGGCGTCGGGTGGTGAGCCAGCTGCTCGATGCACCGCCCGCCGGTCCGGACGAAGGCAGCACGCCGAATGCGCTCGCACTGTCGCCCGACGGTCACCGGCTGTTCGTCGCCGAGGCCGACGCGAATGCCGTCGCGGTGTTCGACCTGGCTCCGCCGACGAGCGGGGTGGCGACGAGCACGGGCGACGATCGCGTGGCCGGACGCATTCCCGTCGGCTGGTATCCGACCGCGCTGCTCGCGCTCGGCGACACTCTCATCGTGGCCAACGGCAAGGGACGCGGCACACGTGCGAACCCCGACGGGCCGTCGCCTGTCTCCGCGCGCGATCGGTCCCAGCCGGCGGGACAGAATACGACGTTCTCGCAGCTGCGCGGTGCGCTGATGTCGGCCCCGCTCGTGCGCGCTGACGCGACGACACTCGCGCGACTGAGCCAGCGCGTTGCGCGCGCGAATGGCTGGACGGAGCCTCGCACGGCGGCAGGACGGTATCCACCGTTCGAGCACGTGGTCTACATCATCAAGGAGAATCGCACGTACGATCAGGTCCTCGGCGACCTGGCAGGTGCAGACGGCGACAGCTCGCTCGTGCTGTTCGGCCGCGCGATCACGCCGAATCATCACGGACTCGCCGAGCGCTTCGGAACCTTCGATCGTTTCTTCGTGAACGCCGAAGTGAGTGGCGACGGTCACAACTGGTCGATGGCCGCGTACGCGACGGATTATCTCGAGAAGACCGTCCAGCTCAACTACTCGTCGCGGGGACGCACGTACGACTACGAGGGGAGCATGCAGTATCCCTCCGGTCCCGTGATCCTGGACGACGACGTGAGCGCGCCGGCGCGCGGATACCTGTGGGATCTCGCGGAGCAGAAGGGAATCACGTTCCGCAATTACGGCGAGTTCGTCGTGCCGGACAGCACGGATCCAGACGACGTGCTCCCCACGGGCTATCGCGGCGACAAGCCCTTCCTCGCCTCGCACACGAATCCGCGCTTCCCGGGATTCGGTCAGGCGATTCCCGATCAACGTCGTGCCGAGGTGTGGATCGAAGAGCTGGCGGAGTTCTCTCGACGCGGTGTCATGCCGGCGCTCGAGATCGTCCGGCTGCCGAATGACCATACGTCGGGGCTCAGCGCCGGCATGCCGACGCCGCGCGCCGCGGTGGCGGACAACGACCTGGCGCTCGGCCGCATGGTCGAGGCGCTGAGTCGGAGTCCATTCTGGAAGAACACCGTCGTGTTCGTGCTCGAGGACGACGCGCAGAATGGGCCGGATCATGTCGACTCGCATCGCTCGCCGCTGCTGGTGATCTCGCCGTACTCGCGGGCCGGCGTGGTGCACCGCTTCGCCAACACGACCGACGTCCTGCGGACGATCGAGGAGATCCTCGGCTTGGCGGCGCTCTCGCAGTTCGATCACTTCGGACGTCCGCTGCGTGACATCTGGAGCGAGACGCCCGATCCACGTCCGTGGACGGCGCTCGTCCCCTCTGTGAGTCTCGACGAGCGCAATCCGTCGGGGACGCGCGGGGCGCGTGAGTCGGAGAAGCTCGACCTCCACGTCGAGGACGTGGCGGACGAGGCGCTGTTCAATCGGATCCTGTGGCGTGCCATGAAGGGTGACGCGCCCTACCCCGGCACTCGGCGAGCGTCGACGAGGGAAGCGCTCGAGCGGTGAACGGCAAGCGGCAACGACAAAGGCACATCGGACTGCGTCCGACGTGCCTTTCGCTTTTTGCTGTCAGACCGTCCGACTGTTTGACCGTCCGACTAGTTCTTGTGCCTGAACGTGATCCGCCCGCGAGTCAGATCGTACGGCGACACCTCGATGGTGACGCGGTCGCCGGCGAGGACGCGAATGCGGAAGCGGCGCATGTTGCCGCCGAGGGTTGCGAGCACATTGTGGCCGTTGGTCAACTGCACCCGAAAGGTGGCGTTCGGGAGCACCTCGGTGACCGAGCCTTCGAGCTGAATCGCGTCTTCTTTCGCCATCCGTGATGTGCGCGGACCTTGGGGCTCAGCGAGTGCGCTCGGTGCGGCTGCGACGCCGGGCCGCGGCGGCCTTGAGCTGACGAGCCTCGCTCGGCTTCACGTAATACCGCTTCTTGCGCAGATCCTTGAGGATCCCCGCCTTGGCGATCTTCCGCTTGAATGCCTTGAGCGCCCAATCGAGCCGATCGCTTTCCTCGAGATGAATCTCGACCATCAGTACGCCTTCCTGAGTGATGTCCGCGCGCACGGCGCCATGCCGTCTGTGCAAACGCGTGATACCCGGGAACTGCGCACCCCAGCAATCGCTGGAGTGGCGCCCGGGTAATGCAGCCCCGAATAATAGAGATGGCGAGAGGGGCTGTCAACGATGGGTCTGACGGTCTGACGGTCTGACGGTCTGACGGTCTGACGGTCTGACGGTCTG
>CAYTKA010000061.1:0-20813 GCA_964438255.1 uncultured Gemmatimonadaceae bacterium
CCGAGCGTCGTCGTGTCGCCGAGTGCGCGGCCTTCGGCGATGTCGCGGAGAAGACGGCGCATGATCTTACCCGAGCGCGTCTTCGGCAGGTCGGCGCTGAACAGGACGTCGTCCGGCTTGGCGATCGCACCGATCTTCTCACCGACGAAGTCGCGTAGCTCGTCTCGCAGCGCGGGTGAGGCGGCATGGCCCTCGCGCAGCGTGACGAACGCGGCGAGCGCCTGCCCCTTCAGCTCGTGCGCCTTACCGACCACCGCCGCCTCGGCGACGGCCGGATGCTCGACCAGTGCGCTCTCCACCTCCATCGTGCCGATGCGATGGCCGGCGACATTGAGCACGTCATCCACGCGACCGAGGATCCAGAAGTAGCCGTCCTCGTCGCGCTTCGCACCGTCGCCGGGGAAATACAGATCGGGACGGCCGGGCCACTTGGAGAAGTACGTCTCGACGTATCGCTTGTCGTCGCCCCAGATCGTGCGCAGCATCGACGGCCACGGCTTCGTGATGGCGAGCAGGCCGCCGCCGACCTCGATCTCGTTGCCCTTGGCGTCGAGCAGCGCGCAGGCGTAGCCGGGGAGCGGGACCGTCGCGCTGCCCGGCTTCGTCGGCGTGACGCCGGGGATCGGCGAGATCGCGATGGCGCCCGTCTCCGTCTGCCACCAGGTGTCGACGATCGGGCAGCGGTTCCCCCCGATGTGCTCGCGATACCACATCCACGCTTCCGGATTGATTGGCTCACCGACCGAGCCGAGCAGCCGGAGTCGAGAGAGATCATGCTTCGCCGGCCACTGGTCGCCCCACTTCATGAAGGCGCGAATGGCGGTGGGCGCCGTGTAGAGGATCGTCACGCCGAAGCGCTCGCAGATCTCCCAGAAGCGATCCTTCTCCGGCCAGTCGGGCGCGCCCTCGTACATCATGCACGTCGCGCCGTTGGCGAGCGGACCGTACACCACGTACGAGTGTCCCGTGACCCAGCCCACGTCGGCCGTGCACCAGAAGACGTCGTCTTCCTTGAGGTCGAACACCTGAGACGTCGTGGTCTGTGTGCCGACGAGATAGCCGGCGGTGGTGTGGACGATCCCCTTCGGCTTACCCGTGGTGCCCGAGGTATAGAGGATGAACAGGACGTCCTCGGAGTCCATCGGCTCCGGCTCGCACCACATCGGCACCGTGCGCATGAGCCGGTGGTACCAGTGGTCGCGTCCCTCCGTCATCTCGCCGAACGCCTCGTCGCCCGCGGCGCCGGGGCGGCGCTGCACGACGACGACGTGCTGGATCGACGGCGTTTCTTGGAGAGCCTTGTCGGCGTTGCGCTTGAGCGGCACGATCTGCCCGCGCCGATAGCCGCCGTCGGCGGTGACGAGCACCTTGCACTGCGAATCGTTGATGCGATCGCGCAGCGACTCGGGGGAGAATCCGCCGAACACCACGGAGTGGATGGCGCCGATGCGCGCGCAGGCGAGCATGGCGACCGCCGCTTCGGGAATGAGCGGCAGGTAGATCGCGACGCGATCGCCCTTCCGGACACCGAGACGCTTGAGGACATTGGCGAACTTGTTGACGGCGACGTACAGGTCCCAGTAGGTCAGCGTCCGCTGATCGCCCGGCTCACCCTCAAAGACGAGGGCTGCTTTGTTGCGCCGCGCCGTGCGGACGTGTCGGTCCAGGCAGTTGACCGACGCGTTGAGCTTGCCGCCCGCGAACCACGTCGCGTAGGGCGGCGTCCACTCGAGCACCGTCTTGTAGGGCGTGCTCCATTCCAGGAGGTCCGCCTGGCTCTTCCAGTACCCCTCCGGATCGGCTGTCGCCCGGTCATATGCCTCCGGCGACGTGGTGTTCGCCTGGGCACGGAACTCCGGCGGCGGCTCGAACTTGCGGTGCTCCTGGAGCAGAACGTCGAGGTCGGACATGAGAGGTGCTCGGGTTAGGTCGTGAGTCCCCGTGATTCTGTCCTGGTGCCACGCCGGAAGCAACCCGTTCCACCCACCATTGACGCCGGCCGCTGAGCCTGTAGGCTACCCGCCGAGCGCGACTGCGCATCTGATACGAGACACCAGGAGGAGTCCATGTCGTCGTCGGTTGGCCGAGCCGCGCCCATGGGACAGCGCGCTGAGCTGAGCGCTGCCGAAGCACGCCGCGTCATCTTTGCGTCGTCGCTCGGCACGGTGTTCGAGTGGTACGACTTCTACCTGTACGGCTCACTCGCCGCGATCATCAGCAAGCAGTTCTTCTCCGCCGTGAACCCCACGGCAGCGTTCATCTTCGCGCTGCTCGCCTTCGCGGCCGGATTCGCGGTCCGACCTTTCGGCGCGCTCGTCTTCGGACGGCTGGGCGACCTGGTCGGACGCAAGTACACCTTCCTGATCACGATCCTCATCATGGGCGTGTCGACGTTCGTCGTCGGCATCCTGCCCGGCTATGCGAGGATCGGTATCGCGGCGCCGGTGATCCTCATCCTGCTGCGCCTGTTGCAAGGGCTCGCGCTCGGCGGCGAGTACGGTGGTGCGGCGACGTACGTCGCGGAGCATGCGCCGCGCGGGAAGCGTGGTGCCTACACGTCGTGGATCCAGACGACGGCGACACTCGGCCTCTTTCTCTCGCTGTTCGTGATCCTCGGCTGCCGGCTCTGGCTCGGCACGGCGCGGTTCGAGGAATGGGGATGGCGCATCCCGTTTCTCGTCTCGCTCGTGCTGCTCGGCATCTCGGTGTGGATCCGACTCAAGCTCAACGAGTCGCCGCTGTTTCAGCGCATGAAGGCCGAAGGGAAGACGTCCAAGGCCCCGCTGCGTGAGTCATTCGCGCGGTGGGAGAATGTGAAGCTCGTGCTGCTGGCGCTGTTCGGACTGACGGCGGGGCAGGCCGTGGTGTGGTACGCCGGACAGTTCTACACGCTGTTCTTCCTCACGCAGATCCTGAAGGTCGACGCGCAGACGGCCAACCTGCTGATCGCCGCGTCGCTGCTGCTCGCCACGCCGTTCTTCGTCGTCTTCGGTGTGCTGTCCGACCGCGTGGGGCGCAAGCCGATCATCATGCTCGGGCTGCTGCTCGCCGCCCTCACGTATTTCCCGATCTTCCGCGCGATCACGCACTACGCCAACCCGGCGCTCGAGGCGGCCGAACGATCGGCGCCGGTGACCGTCGTGGCCGATCCAGCGAGCTGTTCGGTGCAGTTCGATCCGGTCGGGAAGTCGAAGTTCACCGCGCCCTGCGACGTGGCGAAAGCGTCGCTGGTGAAGCGCGGCGTTCCGTATGCCAACGCGACGGGGCCGTCGAGCCTCGGTGGCGAAGCGCAGGTGCGCGTCGGCTCGACGGTGATTCCGTCGTACGACGCGGCAGCGCCCGACGCAGCCGCCAAGGGCGCCGCGTTCGACAAGGCGCTCGCGGCCGCGCTCGACGCGTCGAAGTATCCGGCCAAGGCGGCTGCGGCGAGCGTGAACAAGCCGATGGTGACGCTGCTCCTGTTCATCCTCGTGCTGTATGTGACGATGGTGTACGGTCCGATCGCGGCGATGCTCGTGGAGATGTTCCCGACGCGCATCCGCTACACGTCGATGTCGCTCCCCTATCACATCGGCAACGGATGGTTCGGCGGATTTCTTCCTCCGATCGCGTTCGCCATCGTGGCCGAGACGGGGGACATCTACTCGGGGCTCTGGTACCCGGTGATCGTGGCGGCGGCGACGCTGGTGATCGGGACGCTGCTCGTGCGGGAGACGAAGGACGTTGACCTGGCGCACGACACACTCGCGGCGGCCTAGGAGCGAACGGCTGAACGGCTGCCGTCGCGGCTCAGGGCTACGGGCTACAGCTCGACGTGTTCAGGCGTAAGCTACGGGCCTGGGCGCCATCAGCGCCTCCCTTGGCCGGTCGGGCTTTTTCCCTCTCTCCATCGTCGCGCCGGCGGTATCTTCATCGGGTGTCTCCCCTCGCCGCCATCCTGAATGCTCCTGTCGCCTCCACGCCCGTCGTGGAGGCGGAGAGGCTGGTGCGCACGTTCGGAAGTCGCCGCGCGGTGGACGGCGTCAGCTTCGGCATCGGGGCAGGGGAGTGTCTGGCGCTGTTCGGCCCGAATGGCGCCGGCAAGACGACGCTCCTACGATTACTCGGCGGCCTGATCGCGCCGACGGCGGGGGTGTGCCGGGTCGGCGGGATCTCGACGCGCGTCGGACGCGAGGCGCGCGCGCAGGTCGGGCTCGTGTCCCATGCGAGCATGCTGTACGGCGCCCTCACCGCACGCGAGAACGTCGAGTTCGCGGCGCGGATGTATGGACTATCTCGTCCCGCGGACGCCGCGCGCCACGCGCTCGACGTCATGCGCGTGGCGGACCGTGCGGACACACCTGTCCGCGCGCTGAGCCGCGGGCTGCAGCAGCGTGTATCCATCGCGCGCGCGATCGTGCATGCGCCACGCCTCCTTCTCTGCGACGAGCCGTACACCGGGCTCGACGAAGTGGGGAGCGCAGCACTCACGGCGGCGCTCGCCGAGCGACGCGAGCATGGCGCCGCACTGCTGCTCGTCACGCACAACCTCGGCGAGGGGCTCGCGCTGGCGACGCAGGCGGCGATCATACGCCGCGGGCGGTTGGTGCGGCACGAGCCGCGCGCGAGCGTCGATGCATCGTCGTACGCCTCCGAGTATCGTGAGCTCGTCACTGCTGATGCGTGAGTCTGCCCTGGTGGATCGCACCGCGGCCCGACTTCCCGGGCTGCTGCGCGCGTCGTGGCTCGTGGCGCGCAAGGATCTGGCGATCGAGTTTCGCACGCGCACGGCGTTCTTCTCGGCGCTCGTGTTCGCGCTGCTCGGCCTCACGATCTTCTATTTCGCCTGGGACGTCACCGCCGTCGCGGCGATCGATCTTGCGCCCGGAGTCCTGTGGGTGGTGTTCACCTTCAGTGCGTTGCTCGGGCTTCAACGATCGTTCGGCGTCGAGCAGGCGGATCGCGCGATGGACGCACTCCTCGGGGCGCCGGTCGAGCGCGAGGCGATCTACCTGGGCAAGGCGTTCGCGAATCTCGTGTTCGTCGCGGGAGTACAGGTGATCGCGCTCCCCGCGCTCGCGCTGCTGTACAACGTGCCCCTGGGGGGCGTGGCGCCGGCGCTGGCCGGCGTCGCCCTGCTCGCCGCCGTCGGCATCGTGGCGGTGGGAACGCTGTTCAGCGCGATGGCGGTGAACACGCGCCTCGCCGAGCTGTTGCTCCCGATGCTCGGATTGCCCTTCTTTCTTCCGGTCGTGATGGCGGCCGCGCAGACCACGGCGCGGCTGCTCGCCGGCCGGCCCGCCGTCGAGGCGTGGCCGTGGCTTCGCATCCTGCTCGCCTACGATCTCGCGTTCATCGTGGCGTGCACCCTCGCTTTTCCACATACGGTCGAGGAATGACGACATTTCCCGCGGACGCTGCGCCGAGCGGCACCTCGGCTGCCTCTCTGCCGCGGCGCCGCTTCGACTTCCTGCTCGCGAGCGGCTTCGTTGCACTCGCGGCGGTGTACGTGCGCGCCGTTGCGTTCACACCGGTGGAGGCCCTTCAGGGCCCGGCGCAGAAGATTCTCTACGTGCACGCGACGTCGGCGTTCGTCGCGCTGTATCTCGCCTTCGCGCTGCTGGCCGTGGCGAGCGCGCTCTACCTCTGGCTGCGCGACGAGAAGCTCGACCGGGTGGCCGAGAGTGCTGCGGAGGTGGGACTCGCCTTCACGACGGTCGTGCTGATCACGGGCCCGCTCTGGGGCAAGCCGATCTGGGGTGCCTGGTGGACGTGGGACGCCCGACTCACCTCCACGCTCTTCCTGTGGTTCCTCATCCTCGGCTACCTGCTGCTCCGCGGGGCGGTCGAGGATCGCGGCATGCGCGCGCGCTATTCCGCCGTGCTCGGGCTCCTGTCGGCGGTGCTCGTCCCGTTCATTCACCTGAGCGTGTATCTGTTCCGCACCTTGCACCCGATGCCGATCGTCCTCAAGCCAAGCGCGCCGTCGATGCCAAAGGAGATGCAGCTCACCTTCTTCATGAGCTTCCTCGCCTTCGCGCTGCTGTTCGCAGGACTGCTGCGGGCGCGCTATCGCATGGCGACGCTACGCGACGTGCTGGCCGACCGCGAGTCGAGGGGGGCGCACTGATGCCGTCGAACGCGGGATACTACGTGGCGGCGTACGTGGCTGCCGCGGTCGTGTATACGACGTATGCCCTGTCGATCGTGCTGCGGACGCGCGCGCTGCGCGCCAGGCTGGAATCGGAGACGGGGACGGAGTCGCGCACGTGAGCGACGCACGGCGCGGCATCGTATACCTGGTCGGGGCGGGACCGGGGGACCCCGGTCTGCTCACCGTGCGTGCGCGCGATCTCCTCGCGTCGTGCGACGCGCTCGCCACGGACGCGCTGGCCAATCCGGCGATCGTCGCCGCCGCGCGTACGGCGAATCCGCGCGTGGAGATCCATGGCGTAGGCAAGCGCGGCGGCAGCGCGGAATCGGCGACGCAGGATGCGATCAACGCCCTGCTTGTGCAGCTCGCGCGGGGTGGCAAGCGTGTCGTGCGGCTCAAGGGGGGCGATCCCTTCGTCTTCGGGCGTGGCAGCGAGGAGGCGCAGGCGCTCGCGGCGGCGGGGATCCCGTTCGAGATCGTGCCTGGCGTGACCGCCGGGATCGCCGCGCCGGCGTATGCGGGTATTCCCGTCACGCATCGCGGTGCCGCGACGTCCGTGACGTTCGTGACGGGACACGAGGATCCATCCAAGGCCGAGACGCAGACCGACTGGACGGCGCTCGCGCGGGCTGGCGGGACGATCGTGCTGTACATGGGGGTGAAGACGCTGCCGCGCATCGCCGCGGCGCTCGTCGCGGGCGGGATGTCGGCCGACACCCCGGCGGCGGCGGTGCAGTGGGGGACCTATGCGCGCCAGCGCACGGTGACCGCCACGCTGACGACCCTCGCCGACGCCGTGACGCGCGCCGGGATCGACGCGCCGGTGATCACGGTGGTCGGCGAGGTGGTCGCGCTGCGGGAGGAGATCGGCTGGTTCGAGAAGCGGCCGTTGTTCGGCCGCCGCATCGTGGTCACGCGTGCGTCCGCGCAAGCGAGCGGGCTGCGTGATGCGCTCGCCGTCCTCGGCGCCGACGTGCTGGAGCTGCCGGCCCTGCGCGTGGAGCCGTTGGATCCCGCCCCCCTGCGCGAGGCGCTCGAGCGGCCCGACGCATATCAGTGGATCGTGCTCACGAGCCAGAACGCCGTGTCGTTTCTCTGGGAGGCGCTGCGCGCCGGCGGCAACGACGCGCGTGCGCTCGCCGGGTGCAAGCTCGCCTGCGTGGGGAAGTCGACCGGCGACGCGCTGCTGGCGCGCGGGTTGGCCGCGGACGTCGTCCCGCAGCGGTTCGTCGCCGAAGCGGTGCTCGAGGTGCTGGCGCGGCGCGAGGACGTGAAGGGCGCGCGCGTGCTGTACGTCGCCGCCGAGGGGGCGCGCGACGTGCTTCCCGAGGGATTGCGGGCGCTCGGCTGCAGGGTGGACGTGGTGCGCGCCTATCGTGCCGTGACCGACAGCGTCGGCGCCGACGCGGTGCGCGGAGCGCTCGAGCGCGGGGAGGTGGACGCGGTCATGTTTGCGTCGGCCTCGGCGGTACGCGGGTACGCGCAGGCGGTGGGCGACGAGCTCGCGCGGCGCGCGCCCGGGGTGTCGATCGGGCCGGTGACGAGCGAGGCGGTGCGCGCGGCGGGGATCCCGCTCGCCGCGGAGGCGGCCGAGGCGACCATCGAGTCACTCGTGAGCGCCGTGCAGGAGGTGGGACGGTGACGGGAGTCAAGCGCGCGCTCGCCGGCGGCGGCGAGGTCTCGTGCTCACGCGCGGCACGGCGTGGGGGACGCTCTTCAGCGCCTTCGCGCTCCGCGGCGCTTGGTATCCAGAAAGGCAGCCTGCGACACCGACCGGCTAGCTCACGCCCGTGACGACACCCTCCGCGGACGGGACGATCAGGATCGGCACGCGCTCCTCAGAGCTCGCGCTGCGGCAGGCGCGTCTCGTTCAGGCGGCGCTCGAGGCGCGCGGCGTCCGCTCGGAGCTCGTGATGTATCGCACCGTGGGCGACAAGCGGCTCGACGAGCCACTCAGCGCGATCGGCGCGAAGGGGCTGTTCACCAAGGAGCTCGAGGCCGATCTGCTCAAGGGCAAGACGCAGATCGCCGTGCACTCGCTCAAGGATCTGCCCACCGAGTCGCCGCCGGGGCTCGTCGTCGCTGCCGTGCTCCCGCGCGAGGATCCGCGCGACGCGCTCGTCGTCAACGGGCGCATTCTCGCGCAGTCGCTCGACGATCTGCCGCGCGGCTCGCGGGTGGGGACGTCGAGTCTGCGGCGCCGCGCGCAGTTGCTCGCCACGCGCCCCGACCTCGACGTCGCCGAGCTGCGCGGCAACGTACCCACGCGGCTCAAGAAGGTGGACGAAGGGCGAGTGCACGCCGCGATCCTCGCGGCGGCGGGGCTCCATCGGCTCGGCGCGAATCAGCACGTGACCTGCTATCTCGACGCGCCGGCCTGGCTGCCTGCGGCGGGGCAGGGGGCGATCGCCGTGCAGGTGCGCGCCGACGACACGCCGGTCCGCGCGCTGGCCGATGCGATGAACGACGCGCCGACGATGCACGCCGTGCGTGCCGAGCGCGCGTTCCTGGCCGCGCTGGAGGGAGGCTGCCAAGTGCCGATCGGCGCGCTGGCGGTGCCCGCCGGGAGTGGTCTGACGCTGCACGGCCTGATCGCCGACATCCGTGGCACGCGCGTCGTGCGCGGCTCGATCCCGCTCGACGCAAACGATCCGGAGCTGAGCGGGGTTCGTCTGGCGAACCAGCTCCGCAGCGAGGGAGCGACTGAGATTCTCGAGGGGCTCCGGCGAGCGGAACATCTTCCGTCGCCACAGCCCGAATGACTGAAGGGCCGGTCGTCGGCTTGTTCGAGCACCGACAAGCCAACGACCGGTCTCGAACGGTTTTCGGTCTTAGCTTTCAGTATGCCATCCTTTCCTGACTACCGTCCCCGTCGTCTACGCAGAACCCAGAGCTTGCGCCGGCTCGTCCGCGAGACGGTGCTCGCGCCGTCGCAGCTCGTGCTGCCGCTCTTCGCGCGCTCCGGCACGAAGGTGCGCCAGCGCGTGGCGTCGATGCCCGGTGTGTTCCAGACCTCGGTCGACGAGCTGGTGGCCGACGCGCGCGTCGCTGCCGAGGCGGGCGTGGGCGGCGTGCTGTTGTTCGGCATTCCCGATCACAAGGACGCGCAGGGCTCGAGCGCGTGGGACGACGAGGGGCCGGTGCAGCAGGCGGTGCGCGCGCTCAAGCGCGAGCTCCCGCAGCTCGTCGTCATCACCGACGTCTGCATGTGCGAGTACACCGATCATGGGCATTGCGGCGTCCTGCGCAACGGCGAGGTGGACAACGACGCCACGCTCGAGCTGCTCGCGCGCGAGGCGCTCTCGCACGCGCGCGCCGGCGCGGACATCGTGGCCCCGAGCGACATGATGGACGGCCGCGTCGCCGCGATCCGCCACGCACTCGACGGCGCGGGATTCCGGGATACGGCCATCATGAGCTACTCGGCGAAGTTCGCCGGCGCGTTCTACGGCCCCTTCCGCGAGGCGGCGGAGAGCACCCCGCAGTCGGGGGACCGGCGCGGCTATCAGATGGACGCCGCCAACGTCGAGGAGGCGCTGCGCGAGACCTGGCTCGACATCGAGGAGGGCGCGGACATCGTGATGGTGAAGCCGGCCGGCCCCTTCCTCGACGTCGTCTCCCGCGTGAAGCGCGAGACGGGATATCCCCTCGCCGCGTACCAGGTGAGCGGCGAGTTTGCTATGATTCAGGCAGCAGCCGAGCGTGGCTGGATCGACCGGGAAGGGGTGATGATGGACAGCCTGCTCGGCATCCGCCGCGCGGGGGCGGACGTGATCATCACGTATTTCGCGGTCGAGGCGGCGAGGATGTTGGACCACCGTTAACGGCGATCGTCGGTCCGCCGGTTCATCGGTTCTCGGCCGCCCTCAGGATGCTTCGCATCCCGAGCGGCTTCCCGGGAACAGAAAACGGAGAACCGAGAACCGTAAACGCTTTCCCGGCAGGTGTGCACATGAAGTACCGTACCTTCCCCAATACGGACCTCCAGGTGAGCGAAGTGGGCTTCGGCACCTGGACGATCTCCACCGGCTGGTGGGGCGACAAGACCGACGGCGATGCCGTGGCGATGATGCGGCGTGCGCTCGACGACCACGGCGTGACGTTCTTCGACGCCGCGGACGCGTATGGGAACGGGCGCGCCGAGCGGCAGATCGCCGCGGCATTTCGCGGACGGCGTCACGAGGTGGTGATCGGCACCAAGGTCGGCTACGACATCTACGATGCGGCGGCGCAGCAGCAGCGTCGCGGACAGCAGGAGCTGCCGATGCGCACCGATCCCGCCTTCCTGCGCATGGCCGTCGAGCGCAGCCTCGAGCGGCTCGAGACGGATTACGTCGACGTGCTCCAGATCCACAACGCGAAGATGGAGCACGTGCGCGACGCCGAGCTGTGGGGCACACTGCGCGGGCTGCAGCGCGAGGGAAAGATTCGCACCTGGGGCGCGGCGTTCGGGCCGGCGATCGGTTGGCTGTACGAGGCCGTGGAGCTCGTCGAGCGTGAGCCGGACATCAACACGATCCAGATGATCTGGAACGTGCTCGAGCAGCACCCGGGCTCGGCGATGATCGAGGCGGCGCGCCGGCATGCCCCGAGCTGCTGCTTCAACGTGCGCGTCACGCACGCCAGCGGAATGCTCGAGGGAAGGTACACGGTGGACACCGTCTTCCCCGAGAACGATCATCGCCGGCATCGCCCGCGCTCGTGGCTCGTGAACGGCGTGGAGAAGGTGAAGACGCTCGACTTCCTCACGTCGCGCATGACGCTCGGTCAGGCCGCGCTCAAGTGGCTGCTCGCAGAGCCGCTCGTCGTGACGACGCTCCCGAACGTGTACGACGACCAGCAGCTCGCCGAATTCGCCGTCGTGAGCGACCTTCCCGACTTGAGCGCGGAGCAGCTCGCGCGCGTGCACGAGCTGGACGCGATCAACTTCGGCGTCGAGGAGGAGCCGATGAAATACAAGGGTGCGATGACCCGCGACGTCGGAGCGAACGTCGATCTCCAGGACGCACGCAATCCCGTCTCGCGTCCGGCCGCGCCGGTCATTCGGAGCGCCTGATGTTCAACCTCTGGCACGACCTCCCCGTCGGCACGAACCCGCCCGAGACGGTGACGGCGGTGATCGAGATCCCGTCGGGGAGCCGCAACAAGTACGAGCTGGACAAGGCGACCGGGATGCTGAAGCTCGATCGCGTCCTGTTCAGCGCGGTGCATTATCCGGGGGACTACGGCTTCATCCCGCGTACGCTGCACGAGGACAACGATCCGCTCGACGTGCTCGTGATGGTGAAGGAGCAGACCTTCCCCGGCTGTCAGATCGACGTGCGGCCGATCGGCGTGCTCAAGCTGCTCGACCGCGGCGAGCCGGACGACAAGATCCTCGGCGTGCCGCTGCACGATCCGTATCACCAGGAGTACTTCGACATCGCCGACATTCCGCAGCACATGCTGAAGGAGGTCGAGCACTTCTTTCACACCTACAAGGATCTCGAGGGGAAGCGCGTGGAGATCGTAGGGTGGGGAAAGAGCGAGGAGGCGCTGCGGATCATCAACGAGTCGATGGCGCGGTACCTGGTGACGTACGGATCGAAGGTCGGAGAGCTGGGGTCGGTCGGGGCGTAGCGCGGCCCGTGAACGGTGCACGCTGCGGCGACCCTTCACCTCACGCAGCCGGTCTGACCGTACCGTGTGACACCGGCTCCCTTCCACGACGCAGGAAGAGCCCGTCGTACAGCAGCGCGGCAGCGATCCCGCCGAGGATCGGGCCGACCCAGTAGATCAATTGCGCCTCGAAGACCCCGCTCGCCACCGCGGGACCGAACGAGCGCGCGGGATTCATCGACGCGCCTGTGAGCGGACCGATGGCGAGAATGTCGGCTGTGACGGTGAGCCCGATCGCGAACCCGCCCACCTTCGGCGCGGCAGGATCGACAGCGGTGCCGAACACGACGAACACGAGGAAGAACGTCGCGATGAACTCGCACAGGATCGCCTGACCGGCCGTGATGTCGCCGGCGACGGACTGCCCACCGAGTCGCGCCGCGGCGGCGACGTCGGCAGGGAAGATCGCCTTGAGCGCATATGCAGCCACCACGGCGCCGAGGAGCTGCGCGAGGATGTACACCATCGCCATCGTCGGCTCGATGCGACGCGTGACGAGGAAGCCGAGCGTCACGGCGGGATTGAGATGCCCGGAGATGCGCATCGTCGCCGTGACCATGATGGCCAGGATGACGCCATGCGCGATCGCGGCGACGACGAGGCCGTTGGCGCTGTGCGCCGAAGCCATGATGGCTCCCCCGCCAACGAAGACGAGAGCGAAGATGCCGATGAACTCGGCCGCGAAGTGACGCCAGGAGTCGCGCATGAAGGCGTTCGGTGTGGGAAGGCTGCGACAGCGGAATGCGACTAGGATAACCCGGAGGCCGCCAACTGCCAAACGGCTCTGCCGTCCCACAGGGATGCTCCGCCCTATACCCCCTCGTGTCGCTTCAGCACCACGGCCGCGTTGATCCCGCCGAACCCGAAGCTGTTGCTCAACGCGTACTCGACATCCGCTGCCCGCCCGCGCCGCGGGATGTAGTCGAGGTCGCACCCCTCGGCCGGCGTCTCGTGGTTGAGCGTCGGCGGCACCCACTTGCGGTCGAGCGCGAGCGCGGTGATCGCCAGCTCGATCGCCCCCGACGCGCCGAGGGCGTGACCGTAGTACGCCTTCGTGCTGCTCACCTGCAGCTTCCCGGCGTGCTCGCCGAACGTCCGCTTGATCGCGCTCGTTTCCGTGGGATCGTTGAGCGGCGTCGAGCTGCCGTGCGCGTTCACGTATGCGACCTCCCCCGGATTCAGATGTGCGTCGCGCAGCGCGAGCGACATGGAGCGCGCCGCCTGCGAGCCGTCGGGGCGCGGCGCGGTCATGTGGTGCGCGTCGTTCGACATGCCGAATCCCACGATCTCGGCGTAAATGTGCGCGCCGCGCGCCTTCGCGCGCCCGAGCTCCTCGAGCACGAGGACTGCCGCGCCTTCCCCCATCACGAAGCCGTCGCGGTCCCGATCGAAGGGGCGCGACGCACCGGAGGGGTCGTCGTTGCGCGTGGACATCGCGCGGATGATCGAGAACGCGCCGAAGCACAGCGGCGCGAGGGGCGCCTCGGCGGCGCCCGCGAACATCACGTCGGCGTAGTCGTCGCGAACGGCGCGGAAGGCGTCGCCGACGGCGATCGTCCCCGAGGCGCAGCTCATCCCGTTCGTGGAGTTCGGCCCCTGCACGCCGAGCTCGATCGCAATGTTGCAGCTCGCCGCGCCGGCGAAGACGTTCAACGCGAGCGTCGGATCGACTGCCCTCTGTCCCTGATTCAGGAAGATGCCGAGCTGGCCCTCGGCGAAGCTCAGGCCACCGAGGGCCGTGCCCATCATCACGCCGACACGCTCGCGGTCCTCCGCGGCGAGGTCGATGTCCGCGTCCGCAATGGCCTGCATGGCGGACGCGATGGAGAACGTCCCGAACCGCTCGAGGCGCTTCATCTTTTTGCGCTCGAGATAGTCGTTCGGATCGAAGTCGTTGACCTCGGCGGCGTTCTGACTGCGCCACGGTGACGGATCGAAGCGCGTCACCGTGCGCACGGCCGAACGCTCGGCGCGCAACCCCTGCCACAGACCGTCAGACCGGCTGCCGATAGGCGTGATCGCCCCGATCCCGGTAATCGCTACACGACGCCGCTCAGCCACTACGCCCTCCTGTCGACAACAACATACCTGACGGCCCGCCGCCACGCTCCGCAGCCGCCCCGAGGCCAGCGAGGGTGCGGCTCGCGATGCCATGGACGAACACCGGTCCGATGACGAGACTGGCCGCGAGCTCGCCGAGCACGGGGACGCGCGGCCCGTCCCAGACATGCAGGATGCGGACGAGCGTGCCTCGACTCGTCTCCTGAAAGGTCCACTCGACCTCCATCCCCGTCGTCACCCCGCCGACGTGCGTGAAGCGCACGGAGGGTGCGTTCGTGCCACCGGGGCGATGCACCCGCATCAGCGAGCGCCACCAGGTCGGCCACTGCACGAGGCCGAACGGGCGATAGGCACTCATGTCGACGATGCCCCCTCCGTCGGCGCGACGATCGACGTAGCGCACGTAGCGATAGTGTGCCAGCAGCGACGGCCATCGCTCCACGTCCGCCGCGAGCGCGAAGACGCGGTCGAGCGGCGCATGGACGAGCAGCTCGTCCAGCGTCGTCATGCGCCGGCCAGTCGGCATCGGGCCGAGATCGAGCGGCACGGGGAGGCTCATGCGGATGGCGTCCAGATCGTGGTGAGACGAAAGCCAAGATGTCGCCGCACGGTTGGGCAGCGCCCGGTGGCGTCGCGCACGTGCGCCGCCAGCTCGCTCGAAGTGAACCCGCGCAACACCGATATGAATCCGTCGTGACGGGTGATCGGGTGAAAGCACAGCGGCCAGCTCACTAGCCAGAATCCTGCCGCGGCGATCCAACTGCGGCGAATGTCGCTCACGATCACCGCCTTGCGCGCCACCCGCTGCAACTCCCGCAGCACCCCCGGAATCTCGGCGTCGTCGAAGTGATGGAGCACCTGGGAGCACGTGACGACGTCGAGGCTCCGATCGGCGAATGGGAGGCGGCGTGCGTCGGCGCACGCAGCGCCATCGAGCACGCTGCCCGTCGCGCTGGCAAGCGAGGGCGCACCATCCACGCCGAACGTGGTCAACGTGACGCCGCGCCGCCATGCCATGCGGCGCACGCCGGCGGGAATGTCGCCGAGCCCCGTCCCGACGTCGAGCAGCGTCGCGTCGCTGCCGAGCGACGGAAGCAAACGGCGCACCTCGTTTATCACAGCGCGCGCGCCGCCAAGAACGGCATTGGACCGCCGCACGTCGCGCAGGGACCGGGCGCGCAGCGCCGGGTCGGCGCCCGGGTCGTCCAGATGCTCGAAGCCGCGACGTCGCGCTGGGACGAACACGCCCGCCTCAGCGCTCGAGCTGCGCATACCCGCCCCGATAGTAGAGCAGGGGACGTGCGTCGCGCGGCGTGGCACCCTCCACCTCACCGACGAAGATCGTGTGATCGCCCGCGGGATGTTGCGCGACGAGCCGACACTCGAGATGCGCGAGCGCGTCGAGCAGGAGCACGACACCACTCTCGCCTCGCAGGTACCCGATCCCCTCGAAGCGGCGCGCGGAGTCCATCGCGGCGAAGCGACGCGCGAGGGCCTCTTGGTCCGAGGCGAGAATGCTGACGCCGAAGCGCTCTGCCTGTCGCAGCGCTTCATACATCGACGCCATGTGGTCGACGCACACCTGGATCAGCGGCGGATGCAGGCTCACCGAACAGAATGCGCTCACCGTCATTCCGACGTCATGGCCGTCGGCGTCGCGCGTCGTCACGACGGTGATCCCGGACGCGAACCTGCCCAGTACGCTGCGAAAGGTGTCTTTATCGATCGTCATGGTTCTCGAGGCAACTCTAGCGTAGAGCGTGGAGCCGGCCGCATACAGCTCCCGGTCGTTCTTCGTGCTTCACCTCAAGCTGCAGGCTGTGCGCTACAGGCTGCAAGCTCGTTACAGCGGGGGACGAAAGAGGTTCAGCACATAGCTCGCACGTAACACTTCGTGCGGCGGTACGAAGTCGCCCGTTACGCCGATGAGCAGATCCGCCATGTCCTTGCGCGATTCGAGCGTGCGCCCGACGTAGTTGATCAGGGGTGCGTGGCCGATGATCAGACCGATGATCCGCTCGATGATCCACTTGCCGCGGAACTCGTCGCGGCGTGCGCGGTCGTACGCCGCGAGGGCACGATTGGCTTCGCGCTCCGTGGGTGCGCCCAGCGCCGCGAGCGCGAAGGGAGCGAGCATCTCGCCTCCGCGGAGCGCGGCGTAGATCCCCTCGCCCGTTACGGGGTCGAAGAAGTCGGCCGCATCGCCGACGACTGCGGCGCCGGGCGCCCATGCGCGGCGTGCGTGCGACGCGAACGGTCCCGTGGCGAGCACCGGCGACACGCGCCGTGCACCAGCGACGCGCGGCGCAAGCTGCGGGCGCTCGCGCAGCCATCGCTCGAAGAACGCGGTGCGGTCGGCGCTCACGAGCCGGGCGGCGCTCGCCGGCACGACCATCGCCACGTTGGTCAGTCCGCCGTCGACGGCAGCGATCCCCACGTAGCCGACGTCGCGCTCGACGTGAATCTCCCCCCACGCACCGACGTCGCCGAAGTGCTCGTAGTGCGCGACCAGCGCCAGCCGTTTGGGCCAGCGTCGCGTGCGGCTGAGACCGAGCCGGCGGCCGACGACGGAGCGAAGCCCGTCCGCGCCGATCACCAGCCGCGCGCGGATCGTCTCGGTACCCCCGTCGCGCGCGAGCACGCGCACCCCGGTCGCGCGGCCGCGTGCGTCGCGCTCCACGTCGGCGACGCGCACGCCCTCGCGCACTTCGGCTCCCGTGCTGCGCACGCGATCGAGGAGGATGGGATCGAGCAAAATACGCCGCAGCGCGAGCCCGCGATCGCGGAAAGCGCTGTAGCCGTGCGCGGCCACGAAGTCTCCGCGAAAGCGCGCGCCATTCGGGGCGCGCACCGTCATCCCGGCGAGGTGTGCGGCACCGGCGCGCTCCACGGCGTCGAGCGCGCCCATGTCGCTCAATAATCGCGATGCCTGAGGGCTGAGATACTCGGCGCAGGGCTTCGCACGTGGAAAGACGGCGCGGTCCAGCACGAGCACGCGCGCGCCGACGCGGGCCAGCGCGAACGCCGTCGACGCCCCCGCAGGGCCACCGCCGACGATCACTGCATCGAGCTCGGAACGACCAGCGGCACTCGTCACGGGCAAAGCGTCAGAGACTGGCGAGCGTCGCGGCTACGGCGGCGCCGATCAGCGTCGCGACGAGATTTACGGCGTCATTGTCGATCCACGGCTGCCCCCCGGCAACTCGCGTCGCGGTTCCGCAGTCGTGGAGGTGACGCTCCGTGGGGAGGGAGCAAGCGTCGCACCACCGCCGCTCCTGGAGCGTGGCACCGAGCAGGGAGTCTGCGATCGCACCGGCCGTTCCGCCCACCGTGACGACGCCCACCGCGTCGGAGAGGCCGAGCGCCCGCGCCGTCACGCCCACGAACAGCGCTCCGGCGATCATCGCCAGCGTACCGACGAGGCTCACCGCGCCCGAGGTCCCCGGTGGGCAGCGTCGCAGCGTGCGCAGCGACCGTGGTATCCCGCCAAAGAGGACGCCGACTTCAGTTGCCCACGTGTCCGCGGCCGAGGCGCCCAGAGCGCCGAGCGCGGCAATGGCGAGTGGTGCGGTAGTGCGGTAATCCGTGATCGAGGCCGCGAGTACGCATACGGCGAACAGGCCGCCATTCGCCAGCACCTGTACGGCATCTCGCGCCCCCCCTTTCTCGACCACCGCGCCGCTGCGGCGTGCCTTCTCGTCCGCACCGAGCCGCGACAGCAGCGACGACGTCACGAAGTAGAGTACCAGCAGGGCGCCCCACTCCCAGCCGGCAGCAACCGCCGCCGCCCCGACGAGCGTGGCCGCGATGGCCCCGGCGGTGGAGAGCGAGCCGGCTCGACGCGCGGCGAAGGCGATCCCGCCGGCGACGACGAGCCCGGCGGCGGCGCGAGCTGGCATCGGCGCGAACGTAGAGGCGCGCGCAGGCCCCGGCAAGCGCGCAGCGCTCCGCGAAGGGATTGAGCGCTCCTGCGGTTCCGGCTACCTTGAGCGACCCGAGTCCGCCTGTCCCGCTGTCTTCCCGACGTTGTTGCATGCTTGCTACGGTCGACGCCCTCCTTCCGCTCAGCCTTCTCGAAGCCGTTCGCGACGTCGACACTCCGGAGGGAGTGCTCGAGGCCGAGTTCGTGGACGAGCTGCGCAACAAGCGTTTCGGGCTCAGCGACACCGTGTACACGCAGATCAAGCGGTACAATGAGGCGGTGCGTCGCAATCAGCGCACGGCGCAGGACGAGGCGGTGGCGCTGGCGCGGCTCATCGGCCGTCGCCCCGACGCCGAAGCGGTGCTCCGCGCCGCGGGACGGCATCTCGCGCAGGTCGCGTACATGACTGTGCCGGCGGTCACGCGCACGCTCGTGAAGGTGCTGCCGTCGTTCATCGCTCGGCCGATGGCGCTGCGCCGCGTGCGGCGACTGGCGCAGCGGTATCTCAACGCGAACGTGCGGCGCGTCGGCACCTACGTGCTGCTCGAAGTGCCACGCTCCGTCACCGTCGGCGTCGCGCCGGGGAGCACGGGGTGCGCGTTCTACGAGTCCACACTGCGCGAGCTGATGCGGCTCCTCGTCGGCGTCACGGGCGCCGTGGAGCATACGCGCTGCGCCGGCCGTGGTGAGGGCTCCTGCGAGTGGCGCGCTGACTGGCGCAGCGCGACGGCCTGACTCGTCCGCACCACGCATGCTGACACCCGACACGCTCCCGGCGCTGCAGCGCGCGATCGGGGAGTCCGGCCTCGACGGCTGGCTCCTCTTCGATTTCCAGGGGCTCAACCCGGTTGCGCGCGGCCTGCTTTCCCTCGAGGGGATGGTCACGCGCCGCATCTTCGTGTGGATCCCTCGCGAAGGCACGCCCACGGCACTCGGCCACGCGATCGAACGCGTCGCGTGGCGTACGTGGCCAAAGCAGTGGGCGCACGAGACGTACAGCTCGTGGCGCACGCTCGAGAGCGCGATTGCCGGCATGGTGCGCGGAAAGAAGATCGCGATGGAGTACTCGCCGGGTGACGCGGTGCCCTATCTCGATCGCGTGCCTGCGGGGGTGCTCGAGATGGTGCGTGCCGCCGGCCCCTCGGCAGTCGTGTCCTCCGGCGAGCTGGTGTCGCGCTTCTACGCGACGTGGAGTGCCGACGACATCGCCTCGCACCGGCGGACAGCCGAGGCCATTCGCGATATTGCGCTCGAAGCGCTCACGCTCGCGGGTCAGCGCGCGCGCACGGCGACGCCGATCGCCGAGCACGAGCTGATGGCGTGGATTCAGGAGCGCTTCGCGCGCGCGACCCTCACGACGGACCACGGCCCGAACGTCTCTGCCGGCGCGAACGCGGCCAATCCGCACTACGAGCCGTCGTCCGATCGCCCGCGTCCGATTCGCGAGGGCGACGTACTGCTCATCGACCTCTGGGCGCGGGAGAACGGCGGCGAGTGGGCCGATCAAACGTGGATGGCCACGGTTGGCGGTCCCTCGGCCCGCGCAACAGAGGTATGGACCGCCATACGCGACGCGCGCGACGCAGCCATTCGTTTCGTGCAGGAGGGCGCGTCGGCCGGCCGAACGATGCGCGGGGGCGACGTCGACGATGCCGCACGCGCAGTGATCGAGGCGCGCGGCCTCGGTGAGTATTTCACGCACCGCACCGGCCACTCGATCGATCCGCGCTCGCTGCACGGTGCGGGTCCGCACCTCGACAACCTCGAGACCCGTGACGAGCGCCTGCTCGTGCCCGGTGTCGGCTTCTCGATCGAGCCCGGCGTCTACATCCCCGGTGAGATCGGGATGCGCACCGAGGTGAATGCGTATCTGGAGCCAGACAGAGCGGTCATCACGCCGGCAGAGTACCAGCGCGAGCTGATCGTTGTCTAGGGCTCCTCGCGCGTGGGTCCATCGTTGGCTCGGCCCTTGCCTTCGGTTGTGCCTCACCGCCCATGATGACCACGTGACCGCCGCCCGCCCGCGCGCCACCGCGCCCCGTACACTCCTCGCCCTCTCCGCGTCTGCTCTGCTCGCCGTTACTGCGTGTAGTGGAGAGAAGGGTGCGCAGGCCAGGATCGCGGGCCGTGATGGGGAGGTCGTCGATCAGGAGTCGCATGGCGAGGTCGTCATCGCACCGCCGACGGCCGGCTACAGGGCGGCGCCCGTGACCGCCCCCGGCAGCGTGAGCGGCACGGTCACGCTCAAGACGTCGATCAATCCGCTCGCGACGAAGATCACGCCGCTCCCGATCGCGACCGGAAGGGACAGCGCCGTATGCGGTAAAGTCGTCCCCGACAGCTCATTGCAGCAGAGGGGCGCAGGGCTGGGCAATGTCGTCGTCTGGCTCGAGGGGGTGCGCAAGGGGAAGCCATTGCCGCTCGAGAAACGGCTCGAGCTCGAGAGCGACCGCTGTCTGCTCATCCCACGCGTGCAGGGCGCCGTGGTTGGAAGCGCGGTGAACGTGATCGGCCACGATGATTTCCGGCAGCACCTCCGTTTCCTCGTCGCCGGTGAGAAGCAGCCGCGGGCCGCAGTGCTGCTCGGCAAGGACGAGCAGGTGATTCCCACGGAGCTCCCCGCGAAGTCACCGGGCATGGTGATCATCAAGGACGTGGATCACCCCTGGCCGCGTGCGTATCTCGCCGTGTTCGACCACCCGTATTTCGCGGTCACGAAGCCGGACGGCTCATTCGCGATCGACGATGTCCCGCCGGGGAAGTACACGCTGGTGACCTGGCACGAGCGCACGGGACGACACGAGCAGCCTGTAGAGATCACGCCAAATGGCGCGGCCAAGGTCAGCGTGGCGCTCGAGGGGAAATGACAGCCACTCGGGCCAGCGCCGCAGACGACTCATCCGCTCGATCCGCTTCATCCGCTTCATCCGCTCATCCGCTCATCCGCTTCATCAGCTTCATCAGCCCAACAGCCGCTCGGGCTAGCTCCTCAGACGAAGGTTCATCCGGATACGACGGAGAGGCGGATCAGACGGATAT
>CAYTKA010000062.1:0-20782 GCA_964438255.1 uncultured Gemmatimonadaceae bacterium
GGACGGTCGGACGGTCGGACTGTCTGACTGTCTGACTGTCTGACTGTCTGACTGTTCACGACCTACGTGACCACCGTCCGTTCGTGAAGGTACCGCTTCCACATATCCTTCGCGAGGATCTCGTCGATCGCTGCGACGGCGCTTTCGAGCTCGTCGTCGCTCGTATAGAAGTGCGGCGCGACGCGAATGCCGGCGCCGGGCCGATAGTCGATGATGATGTCGCGCGCGAGGAGCGCCTGCGCCACCTCGCGCGCATGGGGAACGTCGAACGCGACGGTGCCACCGCGGCGCGCTGGATCACGCGAGACCGACACCGGAAAGCCTCGCGCGTCCGCCAGCTCGATCAACCGCGACGTCTGACGCAGACTTTTCGCGCGGACGGCCTCGATCCCGGCTTCACGCACCAATCGCGGACCCGCCGTCGCCGCGAACAGCGCCGGGATCACCGGCGTGCCGCCGAGCCACCGCCATGCCCCCTCCGCGTAGTCCATCTCCGGCTCGAAGGCGAAGGGGTGGCGATGCGCCTGCCAGCCGGTGAGTGCCGGTGCAAGGCTCTCGCTCACCTTCGGGTGCACCCAGAGGAAGCAGCCCCCGGGACCACCGCATAGCCACTTCAACACTCCGCCGGTGAGGAAATCCGCGCCCAACGCGTAGACGTCCACGGGGAGCACGCCCACGGAGTGATACGCGTCGAGCGACACAAGCCCTCCCATCCTGTGCGCGTGCTCGCAGATTCGCTGCACGTCGAGCACGTACGCCGAGCGGAAGAGCACGTGCGAGATGGCGACGAGCCGCGTGCGCTCGTCGATCGCCGCGATCAACCGGCGCTCGTCGATACCCACGCCGTCGTCGCTCGGCACGACGACGACGCGCGCGCCAAGGCGCGGCGCCAGCTCGTCGTACACGTAGCGCACCGACGGAAAGTCCAGCTCCGTCATCACGATCGTATCGCGGCCGCCGTCGTACTCCAGCGCTGACAGCACCTGTGCCTGCGCCGTGGTGGCGTTCGGGACCATCGCCACCTCGCCGGCGTGGGCGCCGATCAGCGGCGCGATCTCGTCGCCCACGCGCACGGGCATCGACCACCAACCCTGTGCCCACGCGCGCACGCCGCGCGTCGCCCACTGCTCGGCGTACTCCGCGAGCTGCTGGGGCACGGCGCGCGGCATCGCGCCGAGTGAATTGCTGACGAGATACGTCGTGCTCGCGAGAACGGGGAACTCCGAGCGGAAGCGAAGAAGCGAGTCCTTCATGCCTCTACGGTGCGGGCACGCCGTGCAGGAATGGTGATAGCGAAGACGATCGCTGCGACGAGCACGATGAGCCCCGCCGCAACCCATTCGCCCGGCTTCAGACTCCAGAGCAGCCACACGATCACGCCGAGCGCGAGCCACGGCGCTACGCGCGCGCCCGGCACGCGGAACGGGGTGCCACCGCCCTGGACACCTTTACGACGCAGCTCCACGGCGGCCAGACAGCATGCGCCATACACGAGCAGGATCGTCGCATTCGCGGCGAGGGCGAGCACCTCGAAGTTTCCGAGCAGCGCGAAGAGCGCGACGATCACCGACTGCACGACGATCGCCACGTACGGCGTGCGCCAGCGCGTGTGCACTGCCGCGATCGGGGCCGGGAGAAAGCCGTCGCGCGCAAAGGCGAACAACATGCGCGGCACGGCGAGCGTCATGCCGCTCACGTAGCCGAACATCGAGATCGCCGAGCCGATGAGGATCATTCGCCGGCCGTTCGGTCCGATGGCGATTGCCGCCGCGGACGCGAGTGGCGTGGGATCGTTCGGCAATGCAGCTCCGAGTATTCCCTGCGCGACCACCTGAATGCTCACGTAGAGCAGCCCGACGACGGCCATCGCCCCGAAGATCGCGCGCGGCACGACGCGCGCCGGATCCTTCACCTCTCCAGTCGGCACGAGCGCGCTCTCGACGCCGAGAAAGGCGAACATGAGCAGCACCGATGCGCGCGCCACCGATCCGCTCGTGGGGGTCACCGTCCAGCGCAGATTCTCGCTGCGCATGGCGAACGCGCCCACGACGACGAGCAGCAGCAGGGGCAGCAGCTTGGCGACCGTCGCCACCGTGTTGAAGCGCGCCACACCGCGTACGCCGAGGACGTTCGCCGCGGTCAACAGCGCCAGCACGACCACGATCGCGACACGCTTCCCCCCGGCGCCGAGCGCGGGAGCGAGCGCAGCGAGCGAGTCACCGAAGAACGACGACACCGCCGACAGCGCGAACGTGATCCCGACCCAGAGCAGCGCGCCGATGAGAAATCCGACGAATGGACCGAACGCCGTCTCCACGTACGCATATGGGCCGCCCGTCATGCTCACGCGACTTCCCGCGTCGGCGAAGCAGATGACGAACAGCATCATCGCCAGTGTGCAGGCGAGATACGCCAGCGGCGCTGCCGCGCCGAGCGCGGCGGCGGCACCAGCTGGCAGGCGAAAGATACCGCCGCCCACCGTGATGTTCACGATGCTCGCCGCCAGCCCGAGCGTCCCGATTGCGCGGACGAGGCGGCGCTCTTCGGCGGCGCCGTCGGTCATGGCTGCGCGGCGCGCCGAACGGAGTGGAACTCCGCGTCCTGATTCCACACGGGCACGCTCGGCGCATTCGCGAGCTGCAGGCCGAAGCGCAGCACGATCTCCGAGAGCTGCACGGCGCCGCTCAGGTCGAAGCTCGGGCGATACTCGTCCGAGGGCTGGTGGTAACGATGCGCGGTGTAATCGTCCTCCTGCTGCACGCCCCATCCCGCCGGACGTCCCACGAAATCGTTCCCGGCACCGATCGAGACCGCCGGAATCCCCACCGTGGCGAAGGAGAAGTGGTCCGAGCGATAGAAGTGTCCCGCCTCGGGATGCTGGTCGGGGCGGATGCGCATCCCGACCTTCTTGATCATGGCGGCGAGCCGCGGACCGAGCGTGCTCTTCGTGTCACCGAGGACGTTGAGATCCCGCGTGCGGCCGAGCAGGTTGCCACCGTCCACGTTGAGGTCGGCGATGATCTGCGCCGCCGGCACGACAGGGTTCGCCGCGAAGTACTCCGAGCCGAGCAGCCCGGATTCCTCCGCCGTGACGAACACGAAGAGCAGTGAGCGCTTCGGCTTAGGGCCGGCGGCCGCGGCACGCGCGATCGCCAACACGTCAGCCACACCCGACGCGTTGTCCGCCGCGCCGTTGTAGATGGAGTCACCGTTGACGGCCGGACCGATGCCGAGATGATCCCAATGCGCGGAAAACGCCACGTATTGCGTGCGCATCGTCGGATCGCTCCCGCGCACCACGCCGACGACGTTCTCGGATTGGAGATGCTCGACCTTGTTGCGGAAGCTCATGTCCACGATGATGCCGGTGGGAACGGGGCGGAACGCACGCGTCGCTGCCTGCGTGCGGAGCACGCCGAGGTCGAGCCCCGCCTGCCGCAGCAGCGCTGCAGCCGCGCTGTCGGTGATCCAACCGCGGACGCCGAGGGGCGCCGGTAGCTTCCGATCACGCGGCAGCATGCGCTGCTCCTTGGCCCACGACCCGACGACAGTGTGCCATGGGTAGCCCGCCTGTTCCGTCGTGTGGACGATGAGCATGCCGGCTGCGCCGCGCCGCTCGGCCTCCTCGAACTTGTAGGTCCAGCGGCCGTAGTATGTCATCGCCTTGCCGCCGAACAACGTGGGTTCATTCGCCGGCGCGGGTGGGTCGTTCACGAGCACGAGCAGGATCTTGCCGCGCAGGTCCGCGTCCTTGAAGTCGTCCCACGTGTACTCCGGCGCTGCCGCGCCATAGCCGACGAACACCAGCTCGCCGCGCGCCACGCTCGCATCGGTGGCGCTGCCAGCCCACACCACGAGGTCCTCGGGATAGCGGAGCGTCGCCGTTGCTCGGCCGCTCGCCGCCACGCGAATCGTGCGGGGATCGGCGCCGACGACGTCGATCGGCACGTTCTGGAACCAGCTTCCGTTCACCGCCGGCTCCAGCTCCGCCGCACGGAGCTGACTGGCGATGTACTCGGCGGCGAGACGGCCGCCGCGCGTTGCGGGCGCACGTCCCTCGAGCAGGTCCGAGCTGAGAAAACGGAGGTCGCCGTCGATCTCCGCGGCGGTGATCCGGGGTCTCGCCTGCGCGGCGGCGAGGACGGGTGTGATGCAGAGCACCACGGAGAGCAGGGCGCGAATCGTGGCCATCGGCACGTTACGTGAACGGGAGACGAGCGGTCTGTAGCACGAAGCTCAGACGCCTTGCAACACTAGACCTCGCGACACGCCTTCGCCACCATATAACGCGGTGGCCGGCGCGTCGCCATGACGACTTACCCGTACACGGAACTGCCCATGACAGCTCGCCTCCGCTCCGCCCTTCCCCTCGCCTTCGCGTTCGGCATCGCCATCGCCGCTCCAGGCGCTGCGCAGGCGCAGGATGTGTCGCTCGCCCCCGCCCCCACCCCCGCCCCCGCCCCCGCGACGGCCGAAGTCTCCGTGCCCGCACCGGCTCCTGCCGTCGGCCCGACGGTCGAGGCCGCGCGCGCCGGCGTGACGCACGTCGCGGCCGCCAAGGCCCCCGCGCGCCGCGGTGCGGCCATGGGTCAGGCGGAGGCAATGATGATCGTCGGCGGCGCGGCGGTGCTCGTCGGGCTGCTCATCGGTGGGGGCGCCGGCGGCGCGATCGCCGTTGGTGGCGCCATCGTGGGCCTGATCGGTCTCTACGAGTATCTTCAGTAGGACCGACTCTCTCCTGTTCGCGCGGGGCGGATGTGCGGTAGCGCACGTCCGCCCCGTTTGTACGTGCGACATGCACCCTGACGGAGTCAGTACGTGAGTAAACGCATCGCCCTCGTCCTCGGCGGCGGGGGACTCAAGGGATTCGCCCATATCGGCGTGCTGCGCGCGCTACGCGAGCGCAACATCGTCCCGGACGTGTATGCGGGGACGAGCATCGGCGCCCTCATCGCCGGCGCACACCTCGTCGGAACCAGCGAGGACACCCTTGCCGAGCGCGCGCTGGCGCTGAAACGGAAAGACCTCTTCCGCCTGAATCATTTCGGCATGCTGCTCGATCGCATGCGCGCCCCCTCCATCTATCTCGAGGAGCCGTTGCGGGAGCTCGTCGCTACGTCGCTGCCGGATTTGACGTTCGCGGACCTGCCCAGGCGCTTGCTCGTGAACTCCGTGGACGTCGACGAAGGAGCACGCGTCGTGTGGGGACTCCCCGGGCTGGAGAACGTCCCGGTCCGCGATGCCGTGTATGCGTCGTGCGCACTGCCGGGTTTTTTCCCGCCCGGTCGAGTGGGGGAGCGAACCTGCATCGACGGCGGCGTGGTCGACAACCTGCCCGTGTCGATCGCCGCGCAGTTTGCCGACATCATCATCGCAGTGGACGTTGGCAGCTCGGATGCGTCGCAGACGGCGCGCGCCGACACCCAGGGATTCGCGACGATCTACATGCGCGCCGCGACGATGATGATGCACGCGCTCCAGCAATTTCCCCTGGAGCGGTGGCATGGTCCGCCGATGGTGCTCGTTCGCCCCAAGGTGAACGACGCCAACTGGCTGAGCTTCACGGATACGGAGTCGAACATCGAGCAGGGCTACCAGGCCGCGTTGCGCGCGCTCGAGCGGTTCGACTCGTACTGGGATCGCCCGAGCTGCGTCTTCCCCCGCCGCCGTGTGCAGATCGACGTCGACCGACAGAAGTGCACGGGATGCGGCACCTGCGTGGCGCTCGCGCCGGCGGTGATGGGGCTCGACGCGAGCCGCAAGGCGTTCCCTCGCACGCGCGTCGTGGAATGGTCCCCCGCCGACGGCGGCTTCGTACACGAATGCCCCACGCACGCGATCGAGGCGACGAACGTGGACCGTCGCGGGACGCAGAGCGCTCAGGAACCGCAGGAGATCCGCGACCCGACTCCATCCGGCGCGGGAGGATAAGCGCGAGAGCCGTTTCGCCGTTGCGCGCCGTCGAGCGGCAACGGCGCTATGACCCTGGGCGTGGTCGCTTCTCGGCGGTGATGTCCCGCACCAAGCGCTCGTAGCTGGTCACCGCCGACTCGAGCTCCGCGAGCTCCACGTGCTCGTCGTCGCGATGCGCGACGTGGATGGAGCCAGGGCCGAACAGATACGGCGTCCCCCACGCCGGCATGGCAGGAATGTCGGTCGCGAACGCGACCACCGACGTCGGATAGCCGGCCAGCGTCGCAAGCCTCATCGGCGCGATCTCGATGCCGCGCTCGAGCGTCGCTCGGCCGTCGACCCATCGCGCGACGCGTGCCCAGATGTCGTCTGCCGACGTGACGAGCCGCGCCATCAGCCGGGCTTCCGCGCTCGGTGCCACGACGTTGTCCGCGACACCTCCCGACAGCTTGCCGATGTTGATCGTCGTGTCGCCGAGCAGCGCGTCGCGCGGCAGCTCGAGCGCGTCGAGCTCGGCGAGCAGGCGCACGAGCGACGCCGTCGCCGATCGACCGAGGTGCGGATACGCGGAGTGCGCCGCCTCGCCCGTGGTGCGCAGCACCATGCGCAGCGCGCCCTTGGTGCCGAGCGCGAGCGTGCTCTCGGTGGGCTCGCCATTCACGAGCGCGATGCTTCGCCTGTCGTCGTGCGCGAGCAGCCAGTCGTTCGCCGCGTGCGCGCCGTCGTGCGCCGTCTCCTCGCCAACGACGAACAACAGCGCGACCGGCACGCCACCGGCCCGCAGGCGCTCGGCCGCACAGGTCATCGCCGCGGCGATTCCCTTGGCATCGCAGGCGCCCCGACCGTAGAGTCGTGTCCCGTCGCGCCGCGGCGGGATGTACGGCGGCACGGTATCGAGATGTGTGGAGAGCGTGACGTACGGCCCGTCGCCGCTCGTCGCGAGCAGGTTCGCGCGCCTCGGCGTGACGGGGATGCGCGTCGTCCGCCAGCCGCGTGCGGCGAGACCGTCCGTGAACGCATCCAGCAGCGCCGTCTCCGCGCCGCTCGTGGAATCGGTGGCCATCAGCCACTCGGTGAGCGCGGCGACGTCGGCGTATTCGGCTGGGAATGAGGCTGTGGGCACGCCGGAACGGTCGCGACATGCCCCTCCCCGGTCAACCGTCGCATCGGGTGTCATCTCTCACGAGCGAACGGCTGCTGTCATCCTGCAGGAGCGTCGCGAGTGTCGGGATCTACCGCCCTTGCACCGTGGCGTGCCCCAGTGCGCGGAGAGTAGATCCCGACACTCGCTCGCTTTGCTCGCTCCTGCGGGATGACAGCTCTCGCTCCACAGCCGTCCGCGCCCGATATAGATTATCACGCAGCCTGCCGACCGCCCGCTTCGACGAAGCGCCCGCGCCGGCAGTGGCTCCGTTCTCCACCGTCCGACCGGCCGAGGACCGCGACGGACACCGAGAGACCCCGCAATGACCTCTTCCAACTCGTTCGGCAGCCGCGCGACGCTCGACGTCGCGGGGAAGAAGTACACGATCCATCGCCTCGACGCGCTGTCTAAACCGTCCAAAGGAAAGAGCGACACCCTTCCCTTCAGCCTCAAGATCCTCCTCGAGAACCTCCTCCGGAACGAGGACGGCGCCTTCGTCAAGAAAGCTGATATCGAAACCATGGCGGCATGGGACGTAAAGGGGAACGTCGAGAAGGAGATCGCCTTCCGCACCAGTCGCGTGTTGCTTCAGGACTTCACCGGGGTCCCCGCGGTCGTCGATCTCGCCGCCATGCGCGACGCGCTGTCGACGCTCGGCGGCGACCCGCAGCGGATCAATCCACTTCAGCCGGTCGATCTCGTGATCGATCACTCCGTGCAGGTCGACGAGTACGGAACGGACGCCTCCTTCCTCATCAACACCGGGCTCGAGTTCGAGCGTAATGTCGAGCGCTACGTCTTCCTCCGCTGGGGCCAGGACGCGTTCAAGAACTTCCGCGTCGTTCCGCCGGGCACCGGCATCTGCCACCAGGTGAACCTCGAGTACCTCGGCAAGACGGTGTTCGTGAATGAGGCGACGAACGAGGCATATTGCGACTCGCTCGTCGGCACGGATTCGCACACCACGATGATCAACGGCCTCGGCGTTCTCGG
Organism: uncultured Gemmatimonadaceae bacterium; assembly: GCA_964438255.1. Lineage (GTDB taxonomy): Bacteria > Gemmatimonadota > Gemmatimonadetes > Gemmatimonadales > Gemmatimonadaceae > AG11. The sequence goes on from CAYTKA010000062.1 coordinate 8,051, forward strand.
CTGGGGCGTGGGTGGCATCGAGGCCGAGGCGGCCATGCTTGGCCAGCCCGTGTCGATGCTCATTCCGGAGGTGGTGGGGTTCAAGCTGCACGGCAAGCTTCCCCCCGGCTCCACGGCGACGGATCTCGTCCTTACCGTTACCGAGATGCTGCGGAAGAAGAAGGTCGTCGGAAAGTTCGTCGAGTTCTACGGCACGGGGCTGACCGGACTCTCCCTCGCCGACAGGGCGACGATCGCGAACATGGCGCCGGAGTACGGCGCGACGATGGGCTTCTTTCCGGTCGATCAGGAGACACTGAACTATCTCCGCCTGAGCGGCCGCAGCGAGCAGCACGTGGCGCTCGTCGAGGCATACACCAAAGCGCAGGGGCTCTTCCGCACCGATGCGACGCCGGATCCGGTGTTCACGGACACGCTGGAGCTCGACCTCGGCACCGTGGAACCGAGTCTCGCCGGCCCGCGCCGGCCACAGGATCGCGTGCCGCTCGGCAGGGCGGCGACAATGTACAAGGAGTCGATCACCGTCGACCTCGCGAAGCTCGGCGTTCCCGCGGCGGCCGCGGCGGCACACGCCGCCGCCACGGCGGTGAGCCCGGAGCTGGCACGCGCACTGATTCGCGAGGACGGCGAGGGGGGCGATCAGCCGCAGCATCAGAGCGTGCGTTGCAGCTACAAGGGCAAGACGTTCGACCTGAAGCACGGCGCCGTCGTCATCGCGGCGATCACGAGCTGCACCAACACGTCCAACCCGAGCGTGATGCTCGCCGCCGGATTGCTCGCCAAGAACGCGGTGAAGAAGGGACTCACCGTGAAGCCGTGGGTGAAGACGTCGCTCGCACCCGGCTCGAAGGTGGTGACCGACTACTTCAAGGCCGCCGGTGTCACCGAGTATCTCGACAAGCTCGGCTTCAATCTCGTCGGATACGGCTGTACGACCTGCATCGGAAACTCGGGACCACTCCCCGAGGAGATCGCCGCGGCCGTCGAGTCGGGGAAGTTGTTCGTGGCGAGCGTGCTCTCGGGCAACCGCAACTTCGAGGGGCGCGTGAACCCCCTCACGCGCTACAACTACCTCGCGTCGCCGCCACTCGTCGTCGCGTACGCACTCGCCGGACGCATGGATCTCGACCTCACGCGCGAGCCGCTTGGCATCGGGACCGACGGCCCCGTCTTTCTGCGCGACATCTGGCCGAGCCCGAAGGACGTGCAGGACGAGATCAATCGCAGCGTGAAGAAAGACTTCTTCACGCGACAGTACGCCGACGTCTTCAAGGGCGACGAGCAGTGGCAGAAGCTCAACGTTCCCAAGGGCGAGACGTACGCGTGGGATCGCGACTCGACGTACGTGAAGAACCCGCCGTACTTCGAGGGGATGACGATGACGCCGCCGGGCGTGACGCCGATCACCGGCGCGAAGGCGCTCGCCATGCTCGGCGACTCGATCACCACCGATCACATCTCGCCGGCGGGCAACATCCCGGCGTCGAGTCCGGCCGGCAAGTGGCTCATCGAGCACGGCGTGGCGAAGAAGGACTTCAACTCGTACGGCGCGCGGCGCGGCAACCACGAGGTCATGATGCGCGGCACGTTCGCCAACATCCGCCTGCGGAACGAGATGGCACCCGGCACCGAGGGCGGCTGGACGACAACCGAGCCCGGCGGGCCGCCGAAGTTCATCTACGACGCGGCGATGGAGTACGCGAACAGGAAGACGCCGCTCGTCATCATCGCCGGCAAGGAGTACGGTACGGGCTCGTCGCGCGACTGGGCGGCCAAGGGCACCGTGCTGCTCGGGGTGCGCGCCGTGATCGCCGAGAGCTTCGAGCGCATCCACCGCTCCAACCTCGTCGGGATGGGCGTGCTGCCGCTGGAGTTCGCGAACGGTGAGACGCGTCAGTCGCTCAGCCTCACCGGCTTCGAGACGTTCGACATCCAGGGCGTCGACGAGTCACTCTCGCCACGAAAGAAACTCACCGTGAGAGCCACGGGTGGCGACGGCTCGACGAAGTCGTTCCAGGTGCTCTGCCGGATCGACACACCGGAGGAGCTGAACTATTACAGGAACGGAGGAATTCTGCCGTACGTGCTGCGCTCGTTGGCGAGGAGGTAGCGGGCCGCGAGCCTGGAAGTGGCGAGCTGCGGGCTCGCAGCTCGCTACTTCGAGTAGATCTGTGTTCCCACGGTCGGGTCGCTGATCGTGATCGTGTTCGCCGACACGGTTGCGTAGTACGTCACCGGAATCCTGGGATTGGTCGTATCGGTCAGCGTGAGGCTGCTGCCACTCAGCGTCCAGTAGCCGGTGATCAGGTCGTTGTATTGGACCGGTGCCGATCCAGTGTACGTGTCGCGGAACACGGTGAGACTCGAGTAGTTGCCGTTCGCGTCGATCGTGATCGTGCTTGAGAGCACGTCCTGCCTGTACGACGCATCCTGGTAGATCACCCACGGAGACAGCTGAGAGCCTTGGATCGACCGAAGTGTGTAACTGCCGCTCAGCGCGCCCTGCGGACCGGTCGTGTCGGTGCATGCCGCCGCGGTGAGCGCCAGAGACATCGCCAGCACAAGCAAACGTCGCATGAGGAATTCTCCTCTCGGGTATTCAGAGGCTCCTCGCATGGGCAGGTGAGTGCGAGGGCGTTTGAGAATGCTGTACCCCTGGACGGTGCGGCGGTGCCGCGCGTCACCCGACCTGTCCAGCGCAGAACCGGGTTTCGGGGCTCCACCGAGGGCGGCACCGTATCGGTCTGACGGTCTGACGGTCGGACGGTCTGACGGTCTGACGGTGAAGGGCACACCGAGCTCAGTTCGGTGTGCCCTTCGTAGTTCACGGTCCGACGGTCCGACCGTCCGACTGTCCGACTGTCTCACTGTCCAACCGTCTCACGGCCTCTGCACGTCGACGTTGTTTCCGATCACCGCGCCAAGGATTCCACCCGCCGCGGCGCCAATGAGGCCGCCCTTCACCTTGTCACGGCTCGTCGCCGCGCCGATGATCGCGCCGGCGCCGGCGCCGATGGCCGCGTCGCGGCCGGTGTGCTTGACCACCTCACGCTGCGGTGCGGGTGCGGGATAGTACCCGCCCGACGACCGGCCCGACGACCGCGACGCGGTACGCCGCGCCGGAGCACGATACACAGGAGCCGGCGCACGCATCGCGGGCGCTCTCGTCACACCAGCGTTGTACTGTTGAGGCAGGCCGTTCGCGCCGTACTGCTGCTCGGCGGGGGACACAAACTGCTGGGCCTGGTATGGCTGCGCCTGCGCCGCAAGCGCGAGATCGTTCTTCAGCGCGTCGTCCACCCTGCCGTCGCTTCCCTTGCTGCAGGCGCCGAGCACGGCAAGCGCGGCGAGCGCGACCGTCATTCCAAGTTTATGCATCTCAATTCCTCCAGAGCAGAGCGTGTGCGAATCACTCTCCACCAAAAGCAGATCGCAGGCCATTGCTCGAACCGCTCCAGGGCCATTCGAGCGCTCGCCGCCGTCCAGCCGACGGGATCGGGCCGTCCTGTTTTTTCTACACCCTGCTGCCGCGATGGTGTCGCCGACGGGCTCGTTCGGCGATAGGGCCGGCGCAGGACATAGTCGCGTCGCCATTGCGGCGACGGTGTTCACGGAACATTATGCCGCTGGCTCACCAGGAGACCGTCATGCAACAGAGGATCAGGGGCAAAGCAGCGGTCGTCGCGCTCGCGGCAGTGCTCGCTCACGGCGCAGTAGCCGGCGCGCAGCAGACGCCAGCTCCTACGCGCACGTCGCCCGACGTCGGCACCATGGCGCCCGATTTCAGCCTCCCGGGCGCGACGCGCTATGGCGTGCTGCGCGACCCGGTCCGTCTCTCGGATCTGCGCGGCAAGACGGTGGTGCTCGCCTTCTTCTTCCAGGCACGGACCAAGGGCTGAACGGTGCAGATGGAGGCGTACCGTGATCAGTACGCCAGGCTCTTCAACAACGGACGGAATGTCATCGTGCTCGGCGTCAGCGTGGACCCGGACACGACGCTCGCCGCGTGGGCGCGCGAGCTTCAGACGCCGATTCTGTTTGCCAGTGACACGGGCCAGATCGTCGGCAAGCTGTATGGCGCGACGCGGGGCAAGGTCGACGACCGCTCGCTGTTCGTGATCGATCCGGAAGGGCGAATCGTCAAGCGCATGCAGCCGTTCAATCAGCTTTCAGCGTCGGCGTACGACGAGCTCGGGACCGCAGTGCAGCGGGCGCTTCCGGCGTCGGCAAGCAAGGAATAGGGAACGTTCCAACGAGAGTCATCGCCTGACGCAGAGCCGACCCCGCGGCCGGGATCTTCTCACGGCGCTCTACGACGCAGCCGTCGCTGGCGCGGCCCCTGGCCCGCTGACGACGGCTGCGCTTCGACAGCTCGAGGCGGCGGAGGGCCAGCGCATCTGGCTCTACGCGATCGGCAAGGCGGCGCACGCCATGGCAGGGGGCGCCATCTCGGCGCTCCATCGATCGCTGCATACGATCGCTGGTGGTGTTGTCGTCGCCCCCGAAGCCGCGCCGACGCCATATCCCACACTCACCGCCCTGCCCGGCGATCATCCGTTGCCGGGCCGGCGGTCGTTCACCGCTGCACAGCGCATCGCCGAGACGGCCGCGGGCATGCGCAGCAACGACATTGCGATCGTACTGCTCAGCGGTGGCGCAACGAGTCTGATGGCGGCACCCCTGCGTGGTATGGCCGAAGCGGACCTCGGCCACCTGTTCGAGCTGCTGCTCGGATCGGGGCTGGACATCCGCGACATGAACACGATACGCAAGCGGTTCACGCGATGGGGCGCCGGCCGGCTCGCGCTCGCGCTGGCTCCCGCACGAACGCACGCGCTCATCATCAGCGACGTTCTTGGCAACGATCCGGCCGACATCGGCTCCGGCCCCTGCGCGCCTGACCGCAATACTGTGCGCGACGTGATCGCGCTCCTCGAGCGTGCGGGAGTGCTGAACCGCATTCCGCATGCGATGCGCGAGTACCTGACCGGTGTGTCGCGCGGCGTGATTCCCGAGACGCCGAAGGAGACGCATCCCGCGTTCGCACACGTGAGCACGCGCGTGATCGGCACGAACCACCTCGCGCTCGATGCGGCGGTCGCGCGCGCGCGCGAGCTGTCGATCGGTGCGGAGCCCGTGCGCGCTCCGCTGCGCGGCGATGCGGCCCGCTGCGGCGAGGTGATCGCCGAGTCGCTACTCCAGCGTGCCGAGCGCGATCAGCTCGGATGTGTCGTCTGGGGGGGCGAGACGACGGTGCAGCTCGACCGGTCGTCGCCGCCCCAGTTCGCCCGCGCTGCAGCGGGCGGACCCACCGACACACCCGTGATGGCGCCGACAGGGGGGCGATGCCAGGAGCTTGCGCTCGCGGCAGCGAAGCGACTTGCCGCAGGGGGCACAGCGGCGCGGCGCGTCACCATTCTCGCCGCGGGGACTGATGGGCGCGACGGCCCGACGGACGCTGCCGGTGCGTTCGCCGACGCGACCGTGTGGGAGGCGATTTCACGTAGCGGGCACGACGCCGAGCAGGCACTCGCACGCCACGAGTCGTACGCGGCGTTGAACGCCGCGGGCGCGCTGCTGCATCGCGGGCTCACCGGAACGAACGTGATGGACGTCGTGATAGGTGTCGTGGAGTAGCGCTGCCACCCTTCCCCCGCGCGCTAGCTTTCCGCCGTACCCTGTTGCCGCGAGAAGTACATGACCACTCGTCCATTCACCGTCGGGATCATCCAGGATTCCGCGTCGTCCGACCAGCAGGCCACGATCGACCGCGCCGTGGCGCGCGTCCGCGAGGCCGCGGCCAAGGGCGCGCAGATCATCTGCCTGAAGGAGCTGTTCAACGCGCCGTACTTCTGCAAGTCGCAGAAGTACGAGCGGTTCGACATCGCCGAGCCGATCCCCGGACCCACGACGGCGACCATGCAGAAGCTCGCCAAGGAGCTGGACGTCGTGCTCGTGGTGCCGCTGTTCGAGAGGCAGGCGCGGGGCGTATACCGCAACTCCGCCGCGATCATCGACGCGGACGGCTCGCTGCTCGGCGTCTATCGGAAGATGCACATTCCGGACGATCCGCTCTTCAACGAGAAGTACTACTTCACGCCGGGCGACGCAGCGCACGACGACCGCATCGATCAGATCGGCGAGATCGCCAAGCAGGCGAGCGGTTTCCGCGTGTGGAAGACGAAGTACGCGACGATCGGCGTGTTGATCTGCTGGGACCAGTGGTATCCCGAGGCAGCACGCATCACGAGTCTGCTCGGCGCCGACATTCTGTTCTACCCGACGGCCATCGGCTGGCACCCGGCCGAGAAGGCGGAGTTCGGCCAGGCACAGGTCGAGGCTTGGCGCACCATCCAGCGCTCGCACGCGATCGCGAACGGTGTATTCGTCGCATCACCCAACCGTGTGGGGCACGAGGACGATGAGCCGGGCACGCGCGGCATCGAGTTCTTCGGCCACTCGTTCATCGCCGACCCGTTTGGCCGCCTGCTCGCCGACGCACCGAACACCGACGAGACAGTGCTGATCGCCACGTGTGATCCAAAGCTGATCGAGGAGACGCGCCGGAATTGGCCCTTCCTCAGAGATCGGCGGATCGACGCGTATGCGCCGATCCTGTCGAGATATTTGGGGGCGTAACCTGCAACAGGAGATGTTCTCGGTTTCGCGGTTTGTCGGTTTTGAGCGAGCCGCTGGGGACGCCTCGCGTCCCGGCGTCGGCCGAGAACCGACAAACCGGGAACCGACAAACCGGAACCGAGAACGCTCAGCCCATGAACTATACTTTCCCCGCCGAGTGGTCGCGCCACGCCGCGACCTGGATCGCGTGGCCGCACCACGAGCCGGATTGGCCGGGCAAGCTCGGGCCGATCCCGTGGGTGTACGTCGAGATCGCACGCGTGCTCACCCAGTACGAGCGCGTCGAGATTCTCTGCCACGATGCCGACGTACGTGACAGCGCACGCGAGCATCTCGATGCGCATGGCGTCGAGACGAACGTGCGACTGCACGTCGTTCCCAACGACCGAGTGTGGCTGCGCGACTCGGCGCCGACCTTCGTGCGCGACGAGAAGGGACACGTCGTGCTGATGGACTGGGAATTCAACGCGTGGGCCAAGTACCCCAACTTCGCGCGCGACGCGGAGATCGGGCACGCCATCGAGAAGATCACCAAGCTCCCGCGCGTCGAGCCCAGGCGCCCGGACGCCGGGCAGCGGCTGATTCTCGAGGGGGGCGGGATCGAGACCGACGGTGAGGGCACGCTGCTCGTCACGGAGGAGTGGCTGCTCTCCGATGTGCAGGTGCGCAACCCCGGCCTCGATCGCGCCGGCTACGAGCGCGCGTTCCGCGACTGGCTCGGGATCAGACGGACGATCTGGCTCGGCGAGGGATGCGTCGGTGACGACACGCACGGTCACGTGGACGATGTCGCGCGGTTCGTCGCGCCGGCGGTGATCGTGCTGGCGTACGAGGAGGATCCGGCGGACGACGAGAACCACCGCCGGTCCGTGGACAACATGCGGCGGCTCGAGTTGGCCGGCGCGGACCGCGGCGCGCTCAAGGTAGTGAAGGTTCCCTTCCCGCGGCCGGTCATGATGCGCGGCGAGCGCCTCCCGGCGAGCTACGCGAACTTTTACATCGCGAACGGCGTCGTGCTGGTGCCCACGTTCAACGACCGCAATGATCGCATCGCGCTCAACACGCTGGCCGAGCTCATGCCCGATCGGCATGTCGTCGGCGTGCATGCAGTGGATCTCGTGTGGGGGTTTGGGACGCTGCATTGTCTGACGCAGCAACAGCCAGCAGGGTGAACGGTTCTTGCACGCTCCGCAGTGCATGAAGATCATCCTGTTGAGCGACGACGCGATCCGGCTCGAGCCGGTGCCGGGCCCGCTCACGATCGAGGCACCGACGGCGGAGATGACGTACTCGCCCTTTCACATGCTGGCGAGCGCGTTGGCGAGCTGCACGTTTTCCGTGCTGTACTCCTGGGCGACGCACGCGGAGCTTGCCGTGGACGACCTCACGCTCGAGGTTCGATGGCAGTTCGCCGACGATCCGCATCGCGTGTCCGACGTCAGCGTGACCTTCGACTGGCCGTCGCTGCCGGCGAATCGCCGCGGCGCAGCCAGACACGTCGCCGAGCTGTGCACCGTGCACGCCACGCTCATGCATCCGCCGCGTGTCACCATTGCCGCGGCGGGCGAGCTGGCGACGCACCAGCGCGAGCACGAAGGGCACGCCGCCGCCACCGCAGCTGACCGCGCGAGCGGCGCACCGGGCGTGGCACGATGACGGTGCCCGTCGTGCGCTTCACGGTTGCGGGGCAGGAGGCACCCAGCGGCGGCCCTGGCCGCGACTACACGGTGGTGTACGACGGGGATTGCAGGGTCTGCACGCGCCTCGTGGGTGTGTTGACGAAGTGGGATCGCTGCCACCAGCTCGAGATCGTCCGGTCGCAGCAGGCCGGTGTGATGGCGCGCTTCCCGTGGATTCCGCCGCGTGCGTACGCCGACGCACTCCAGCTGATCGCCGCCGACGGAACGACGTGGCAGGGTGCCGCGGCAGTCGAGCAGCTTCTGAACGTCCTGCCGCGTGGGCGTTGGATCTCGTGGATATTGCGCGTTCCGTTCGTGCGCACGATCGCCGACCGCTTCTATCGCTGGTTCGCGCGCAATCGCTGCCGGCTCGGCTGCGGCGCGCACTGTCGATCGCGCCCGCTCGACGTCATCTGGGACGAAGCGGAAAGTTCATCCTCGTAAACTGCCGCTCGGGCCAGCCACACACATCCCGGTCCATCCGCTCCTCTTAACAGCCGCTCGGGCGGGCTCCTCAGACGAAGGTTCATCCGGATGCGGCGGAAACGCGGATGGGGCGGAGCTGCACGGCCACAGTCCAACGCGCCAGACCGGGAGCTTTGATGGCTGCGGGGACAGCGTGCGGCACCGAGACCGGCCTCCTCTTCAGGCTTGGTCTCGAGCAGGAGCGCTATTCGGCGCAGCCCCAAAGCAGATATCCGTTGATCCGCCTCTCCGCCGCATCCGGATGAACCTTCGTCTGAGGAGCTAGCCCGAGCGGCTGTTGAGCTGATGAAGCTGAGTGAAGCTGATGAAGCGGATGGGCGGAGGAACCAGCTCCATGTTGCGTCGGCCGCCTCCCGGATATCTTCCCGCAGCACCGGCGATGGCCGGACACTCTCACGATCCAGTGATGCGCATCGAGACGCTCGCCGTTCACGCGGGCCACACCGCCGATCCGGCCACCGGGGCGGTCACGCCGCCCATCCATCTTTCGTCGACGTTCGAGCGCGAGCCCGACGGCAGCTATCGCGGCGGCCATGTCTACAGCCGGACGTCGAATCCCAACCGCGACGCCGTCGAGCAGACGATGGCGCAACTCGAGGGGGGCGCGGCAGCGATCGCCTACGCCTCCGGATCGGCGGCCACGCAGGCCGTGTTTCAGGCACTCGCGCCCGGTGATCGCGTGCTCGCTCCCGACGACGTCTACTACGGCACGCTCCGCCAGCTCCGCGAGATCTTCGGCCGATGGGGGCTCGAGGTCGACGTCGCAGACATGACGGACCTGGACGCGGTGGACCGCGCCCTTCGTCCGAGCACGAAGATCGTATGGGTGGAGACGCCGTCGAACCCGCTCGTGAGAGTGGTGGACGTGGCGGCGCTCGCCGATCGCGCGCACTCCGTCGGCGCGCGCTGCGTGGTGGACAACACATGGGCGACGCCGGTGCTCCAGTCGCCATTCCATCTCGGGGCCGATCTCGTCATGCACTCCACCACCAAGTACCTCGGCGGCCACAGCGACCTGGTCGGCGGTGTGCTGGTGTCTCGCGTCGAGGATGATTTCCTCGAGCGGCTGCGGCTCCAGCAGCGAGTGGGTGGCGCAATCCCCTCACCGTTCGACTGCTGGCTTCTGCTGCGCGGCATCCGCACGCTCCCGTGGCGCATGCGCGCGCACTGCGACAACGCGCAACTCGTTGCGACGTACCTCGCGACGAGCCCAAAGGTGGAAGTGGTCCATTATCCGGGATTGCCGTCGCATTCTGGCCATGAGATCGCGAAGCGGCAGATGAACGACTTCGGCGGGATGCTCAGCGTCCAGATCCGCGGCGGCGCGGCGGCGGCGATGGAGCTCACGCGACGACTGACGCTCTTCACGCAGGCGACGAGCCTGGGCGGAACCGAATCGCTGATCGAGCATCGGGCGTCGGTGGAGGGCCCGGGCACGAAGGCGCCGCCGAATTTGTTGCGCGTGTCGGTCGGGCTGGAGCACCCGGACGATCTGATCGAGGATCTCGACAGGGCGCTTGGCGCCCGCGCGTAGCGGAGGACGCCGTCGGCGGTCGGGGCGCTGGACGCGGTGCGCTTCGCGCGCCCGCCGAGCACCCTTAGCTTCAGGGTATGCGCCCGAAAGCCGTCCTCCTGCTGTCCGGTGGGCTCGATTCCACGACGATGCTCGCCTACGCCGCCGATCGCGGGTTCGACGTGCACGCGATGACCTTCCGGTACGGACAGCGCCATGCGCCCGAGATCGACGCGGCACGACGCGTGGCGCGGCAGTACCACGTGCACGATCACGTCGTCGTCGACATCGACCTCCGCACATTCGGCGGCTCGGCACTCACCGCGGAGATCGACGTGCCGAAGGATCGGCCCGCGGATGAGATGTCCACCGGCATCCCGATCACGTACGTCCCGGCACGCAACACGATCTTTCTCTCCTTCGCCCTCGCGTGGGCGGAGGTGCTCGGCGCGGGCGACATCTTCATCGGTGTGAACGCGCTCGATTACTCGGGCTATCCCGACTGCCGCCCCGAGTACGTCGCTGCGTACGAGCGGATGGCCAACCTCGCCACGCGTGGTGGCGTCGAGGGCACGAATCCGATCCGCATTCAGACGCCGTTGCTCAACCTCACCAAGCGCCAGATCGTCGAGCTGGGGCGAGCGCTCGGCGTCGACTACTCGATCACGTTGAGCTGCTACGATCCGAGCCCGGCTGGTGATGCGTGCGGCCACTGCGACGCATGCGCGCTCCGGCTCAAGGGATTCGCCGAGGCCGGGATCGGCGACCCGGCGGCCTACATCCAGGCGCCCCATGACGTACGTCGTTAAGGAGATCTTCTACACGTTGCAGGGCGAGGGACAGAACGCGGGCCGCCCAGCCGTGTTCTGCCGCTTCGCCGGCTGCAACCTGTGGACGGGGCGCGAAGCCGATCGCCATAAGGCCGTCTGCCAATTCTGCGACACCGATTTCGTCGGTGTCGGACCGGACGGCGGCAAGTTCGTCGATGCCGCGGCGCTCGCGGACGCCGTGCTGGCGCACTGGCCCTCGATCGTGAAAGGGAAGGCGACCGGTGGGCGACCCCTCGTGGTGTGCACCGGCGGCGAGCCACTGCTCCAGCTCGACGTCGCTGCCATCGAGGCGTTCCACAGCCGCGGATTCGAGGTCGCCGTGGAGACGAATGGGACGCAGCCTGCGCCGCCGGGGCTGGACCACATCTGCGTCAGCCCCAAGGCCGCTGCTCCGCTCGTGCTCACTCAGGGTGACGAGCTCAAGTTGGTGTATCCTCAGAGCCAGCCGGAGGCCCAACCGGAGCGCTTCGCCGGTCTGCGCTTTCGCGAGTTCTTTCTTCAGCCGCTCGACGCGGGCGACGAAGCGACCACGCGCGCCAACACGCAAGCCGCCCTTGCCTACTGCCTCGCGCACCCGCAATGGCGGTTGAGTCTGCAGACGCACAAAATTCTGGAAATTCGGTGAAGCTGTCATCCCGGACGAGCGAAGCGGGCGTCGGGATTTGGTCAATCCACGTTGGACAGTCTCATCCGCCTCGACAGCCCTACGCAGATCCGTTTCATCCGCCGCAGATCCGGTCACGTATTCCGATCCTTTTGGATTGTGTCCGGATCCCAAAGATCCAAAGTGCGCCGAAGGTACGATTGTTAGCATCGGAGTTAGCGGAGGCGTTGCTCTTGTTCCCGGCTTTAATGCGTCACTCGCAGCTAATTTCAATTCGACAACGGGCTACATGACTCTCAGCGCAAAGGCAGGGGGCTCACTTGGCGTGGGGCTGACCGCGAACATCGCTGAAGGTACAGTTGGAAACGGTACACTCGAAGCTGCGGGAGCCGCTGATCCGAATGCCCTGAGTCTCTCCGCTTCGTCACCTTGGGCCTCCGTAAGCCAGACGTTTGATACAAGTAAGAATTGGGCACGCAGTGGGCTCCCGACCGTAGGATACGGACCGACAAAACTGGGAGCAGCAATCATGTTGAACTCGACCAACGTGGCCAAGTCCACTCCAGCGATTAACGTGGGACCCATTGTCAAAGCGTTCACGGTCGGTGCAGAATTGATATCGCGCGCTCAAATGTGCAGCGCAGGAAACTGCCCGCGGGAATGATTGTTCCTGCCATCCAGGAGGCACATGCATCACCTGTTGCTCGCTGCTTCGATTGCTGCGTTCGTGGTCGCCTTCTACGGCTATCGAATGTCCATTCATCACGCGGTTGACGCGCAGTCAGTAGACAAGATCGTGACTTATGGCCCAAATGCCGGGAAGCATAACTTTACGGCGACGGGCCTTCGATACCGGGACATTACCAAGTGGTCCCGGCTCGCGGGGTTGATCTTCTTCATGGCTTGGGCATACCTGCAAGTCGCTCGATAGTAATTAGTGCGCGACTTGGTGCGCGCAACTTGCACCGATCTACCAGAGTG
>CAYTKA010000063.1:0-13604 GCA_964438255.1 uncultured Gemmatimonadaceae bacterium
CTGCTGCCGCGGGCCACGGCGCTGCACAACGTCGAGCTGCCACTCGTGTACGCCGGCGTCTCCTCCGCGGAGCGGAAGCGTCGCGCGCGCGAGGCGCTGGAGCGCGTGCAGCTCGGGAATCGCGTCGACCACCGCCCCAACGAGCTGTCGGGCGGCCAGCGCCAGCGCGTCGCCATCGCACGCGCGCTCGTCAATCGCCCGTCGATCCTGCTCGCCGACGAGCCGACCGGCAACCTCGACTCGACGACGTCGGAGGAGATCATGCGGGTCTTCGAGTCGCTCGCGAGCGAAGGGCAGACGGTCATCATGGTGACGCACGAGTCCGACATCGCGCAGCACGCGCGTCGCGTCGTCGTCCTGCGCGACGGCCTCGTTGCGAGCGACGACCGGCGGTCGGCGTTCGTGGAGCAACATGGTCTGACGGTCTGACCGTCCGACCAGTCCTCATGCCCTTCTTCGACGCCGTCCGCCTCGCCCTCCAGCAGATCTGGGTGCAGAAGCTCAAGAGCTTCTTCACCCTGCTCGGCGTGATGATCGGCGTGACCTTTCTCATCGCCGTCGTCTCGATCGTGGGCGGGATGAGCCGCTACATGACCGAGCAGCTCGTCGGGAAGATCATGGCCGTGAACTCCTTCGAGCTGCGGCACCGCCCGAACATCAACCTCGGGCATCATGACGAGAGCTACTGGCGCGCCCTGGCGCGTCGGCCTCGCATTCGCGAATCCGACATCGAGCCGGTGGCGTCGGCGCTGCCCGAGGGCGTGCTGTGGGCCGCCGTGGGCTACGACAACCTGCGTGTCGAGTCGCGGTACGTGAGCAAGCCGCGTCAGGTCACGGCGTTCACGGTCACCGAGGACTACTTCACGATCAAGCGCATGGCGCCGGTGAGCGGCCGTCTGTTCAGCCCGCAGGAGTACGAGCGCGGCATGAACGTGATCGTGATCGGACAGGACGTGGCCGACTACTTCTTCCCGAGCCTGGATCCGGTCGGGCGGCAGCTCGTCGTGCGCGGCCTCCCCTACACGATCGTCGGCGTCATGGAGAAGCAGGGGAGCGCGTTCGGCGTCTCGTTCGACAAGTTCATCATCGCGCCGCACAAGTCGCCGCTGAACCGCTACGTGAACGCGCACGGCGTGATCGACGCGGTCATGGTCCAGACGCCGAGCCGTGAGGGGATGCTGAGCACGATGGAGGTCGTGCGGCAGGTCATGCGCGCGCGGCACCATCTTCGCCCGAGCCAGCCCGACGACTTCGAGCTGGAGACGTCCGACTCGGCGCTCGAGTTCTGGAACAAGATCAAGAGCTACCTCGTGATGGCTGGTGTGGCGCTGCCCGCGATCGGGCTCGTCGTCGGCGCGATCGTGATCATGAACATCATGCTCGTCGCCGTCGCGGAGCGCACGCGCGAGATCGGCATCCGGAAATCGCTCGGCGCGCGACGGCGCGACATCATGAGTCAGTTCCTCGTCGAGAGCGCCGCACTCAGCACGGTGGGCGCGGCGCTCGGCGTCGTCACGGGATTCGCCTTCGCCAAGCTCATCTCCGTCGTCACCCCCCTCCCGGCAGCGGTCGAGCTGTGGTCGGTGATCGTCGGTGTCAGCATTGGTGCAGGGGTCGGCATCGTCGCCGGCGCGTATCCGGCGAGCCGTGCCGCACGGCTCGACCCCATCGCCGCGTTGCGCGCGGAGTAGCCGATGTCCGTCATCCAACAGCGCATTCACGGCCTGCGCGAGGGCGTCGCCATCGCCATCGATTCGATCCGCGCCAACAAGGTTCGCGCAGGACTCACGATCCTCGGTATCGCGGTCGGCGTGTTCGTCGTCGTGGTGATCTCGGCGGCGGTCCACGGCATCAACGCCAGCGTCGCACGTGACTTCGAGAAGACCGGGCCGACGACCTTCTTCGTGTCGCGCTTCCCGATCAGCTTCGAGGCCTGCGACGGCACGGAGGACACCTGCAAGTGGTTCCGCAATCCGCGGCTCACCCTCGCCGACGTGACCGCCATCGAGGGGCTGTCCAGCGTGCACGTGGCGGGGGCACGACTGGACACGTCACGGCCCATCGCCTACAAGGACAAGCGCGCCGGCGGCATCCAGATCAGCGGGTTCACGGGCAACTGGCAGCAGATCGACGGCGGGGGCGACATCTATCCCGGGCGGAGCTTCACGGCGAACGAGGCCAGCGCGGGTGATCGCGTCGTCGTCGTGAACGACGAGCTCGCGACGCAGCTCTTCGGCGAATCCGATCCGATCGACAAGACGATCGACGTGGGTGGCGTGCCGTTCAAGGTGCTGGGCGTTTATCACTATCAGGCGAGCTTTCTCGCCGGCGGCAACAAGCCGCGCGCGATCATCCCGATCGAGGCGGCGCGCAAGCACCTCAAGGCGAACTGGGCCGACATCGGCATCGCCGTCATCCCGGCCGCCACGGCGACCCGTGCCCAGGCGATCGACGACGTGATCGCCACGATGCGCGCCCGCCATGGCCTCCGGCCGGCGACGGACAACGATTTCGCGATCATCACACAGGACCAGTTGTTCGACGTCTACAACAAGATCTTCGGTGCCTTCTTCCTCGTGATGGTCGTGCTCTCGGCCGTCGGCCTGATCGTCGGCGGGGTCGGGGTCGTGGCGATCATGATGATCTCCGTCACCGAGCGCACACGAGAAATCGGCGTGCGCAAGGCGCTGGGTGCGACGAAAGGAACGATCCTGTGGCAGTTCCTCGTCGAGGCGGTGACGCTGACCGGCATCGGCGCAATCATCGGCCTCGTGGTCGGCACACTCGTGGCGGTGTTGATCGCGCACACGACCCCGATCGCCGCGAGCGTTCCGCCGCTCGCCGTCGGCGCTGCACTCCTCACGAGCGCCTTTACCGGCGTGCTGTTCGGGATGCTCCCCGCCGCACGGGCGGCGCGGCTGGATCCGGTGACGGCGTTGCGGTACGAGTAGCCGCGAGCGCGCCCGTCGGCCCCTGACACTTTCCAGGCGCCGCGCCCGTAGGCCGGAGGACCACTCTCCAGCCACCGCCATGCCCTTCCACGAAGCGAACCGGCTCGCGCTCCAGCAGATCTGGGTGCAGAAGCTCAAGAGCTTCTTCACCCTGCTCGGCGTGATGATCGGCGTCATGTTCCTCATCGCCGTCGTGTCCATCGTCACGGGGATGGGCAAGTACATGGAGGAGGACTTCGCGGGCCGGCTGCTCGGTGCCAACACCTTCACCCTGCGCCGGTTTCCCTGGTTCGGCAACAACGTGACCATGGAGCAGTGGCGCGAATGGCAGCGGCGGCCGCGCGTCTACCACGCCGACGTCGACATCATTCGGAACGCGCTGCCCAGCGGGACGCGATACGCGGTGGAGAGCGAGCAGAATCTCTACGCATCCACGCCCTACGCGCGTCCTCGCCAGATCGACGCGCACGCCGTCGAGGGCGACTACTTCGCGATCAAGAAGTACGATCTCGCGAGCGGACGGCTCTTCACGACGCAGGAAGCGGAGCTCGGCACACCGGTGATCGTCATCGGCGACGAGGTGGCGAAGTACTTCTTCCCCGGGCTCAATCCCCTCGGCCGCGCGTTGCGCATCGGCGGCATCCCCTACACGGTGATCGGCGTCATCGAGCACCAGGGCAATCTGTTCGGCCTCTCGCTGGACAAGGTCGGCTTCGCGCCCTTCATGTCGCCGCTGCACCGCCTGACCAATCCGCGCGGTGACATCGATGGCCTGCTCGTGCAGGCGCCGAACGACGTGATGATGAACGAGGCGATGGAGACGACGCGCGAGGTGCTCCGCGGCCACCGCAAGCTGCGTCCCGGCGTCGAGGACAACTTCGTCATGGAGACCTCGGCCTCTGCGCTCGCCGGATTCGAGAAGGTGAAGCGCGTGATGACGATCGCCGGCACCGCGCTTCCGGCGATCGGCCTGGTCGTCGGCGGCATGGTGATCATGAACATCATGCTCGTCGCCGTGGCGGAGCGGACGCGAGAGATCGGCATCCGCAAGTCACTCGGCGCGCGGCGCAAGGACATCCTCCGTCAATTTCTCGTCGAAAGCGCGACGCTGAGCACGCTCGGCGCCCTGCTCGGCATCGCGCTCGGGATCTTGAGCGCCAAGGTCATCTCCTGGAACACCCCGCTTCCCGCCGCCGTGGCGCCCTGGTCGCTCGTCGCCGCGACGATGCTCGGCATGGGCGTCGGCATCGTGTCGGGGATGTATCCCGCCCGCAAGGCGGCGCGCCTCGATCCCATCGAAGCGCTGCGGGCGGAGTAGCCGATGCGACTGCTCACCCCCTGCGCCATGGCGTTCGAGGGCGTCGGCATTGCGCTCGACGCATTGCGCGCCAACAAGGTGCGCGCCGGCCTCACGATCATGGGCGTCGCACTCGGCGTCTTCGTCGTCGTCGCGATGTCGTCCGTCGTCCGCGGGATCAACGAGTCGTTCCGCCGCGACATCGAGGCCGCCGGCCCGACGTCGTTCTTCGTCTACCGGCGCCCGATCGGCGGCTTCAACGTGTGCGACGGGACGGACGAGACATGCCCGGAGCGGCGCAATCCGGCGATCACGATGGACGAGGTGACGGCCCTCGAGCGGCTGTCGAGCATCCGCGCCGTCACGGCGCACGTCGGCACCGGCGCGTCCTTCAAGTACAAGGATAAGTTCATCCCGCAGGCGGGGCTCGAGGTCTACACCCCCAACTGGACCGACGTGGATGGCGGCGACATCTATCCCGGCCGCAGCTTCACGTATGCCGAGAACGCCACCGGGGCGAAGGTCGTGCTGGTGAACGACAAGCTCGCCGAGCAGCTCTTCGGCACCTCCGATCCGATCGACAAGGTGATCATGATCGACGACGTGCAGTTCACCGTCATCGGCTTCTATCACTACACGGCGAGCCCGATGGGGACGCCGACGTCCGCCGGCGGCGGCGACTCACCGAAGGCGATCGTTCCGTTCGAGACGGCACGGCGGCATCTCAATCTCTGGATGCGCGGCAACAATCTGATCGTCAAGCCGCACACCGGCGTGTCGACGCAGGAAGCGGTGGACGACGTCATCGCGTCGCTGCGCGCACATCGCGGACTGCGCGCGCGGCAGCCGAACAACTTCGAGATCGTGACGCAAGACCGATTGTGGGCGATCTACCAGAAGCTGTTTGGTACGTTCTTCGTCGTCGGCCTCGCGCTCTCCTCGGTCGGGCTGCTCGTCGGTGGCGTCGGCGTCGTGGCGATCATGATGATCTCCGTGACGGAGCGGACGCGCGAGATCGGCGTGCGCAAGGCGCTCGGCGCGACGAAGTGGACGATCCTCTGGCAATTTCTCGTCGAAGCGGTGACGCTGACGGGCATCGGCGCGGCGATCGGTCTCCTGCTCGGGATCCTCGTCGCGGTCGGCGTACGCACGGCGTGGCCGGCCATCCCCGCCACGACGTCACCCGGCAGCGTCGCGGCCGCCCTCGGCATCAGCGCAATCACGGGGATCGTATTCGGGATGCTGCCGGCGATACGCGCGGCGCGGTTGGATCCGGTGGCGGCCCTCCGCTACGAATAGGGTCTCGGACGTCTGCTTCCGGCTTATATTCCGCCCCCATGACTGTGGACATACTGGCCGTCGGCGCCCACCGCGACGACGTCGAGCTCACGTGCGGCGGCACGCTCATCAAGGCGGCGAAGAAGGGACAGCGCACGGCGATCATCGACCTCACACAGGGGGAGATGGGGACGCGTGGCTCGGCCGAGCTGCGCGGGCAGGAGGCCGCACGGGCGGCAGAGATACTCGGCGCCAGCGCGCGCGAGACACTCGCCTTGCCCGACGCGGGGATCGAGAACTGCCCGGCCACGCGCGAGGCCCTCGCGCGGATGATTCGTCGCTTTCGCCCGCGTGTCGTCATCGCGCCGGCGTTCGAAGGCCGACACCCCGATCATCGCGTCACGGCCGGTCTCGTGCGCGACGCGTGCTTCGTCGCCGGTCTCGTCAAGATCGCGCCGGACGTCCCCAAGCATCGGCCGCACAAGGTCCTCCACTCGCTCACGTACCGGCAGGACTTCACGCGGCCGACCTTCGTGGTGGACATCACGGACGAGTTCGAGCAGAAGCTCGCCGCGGTGCGCTGCTACGCGTCGCAGTTCGACGGCGAGATCCAAGCGGGCGAGGTGTTCCCGAACGGTGAGCCGCTGTACGACGTCGTTCGCCACTATGCGGCGACGTACGGCTCACTCATCCGCACGCGATACGGCGAACCGTACTTCACCACCGAGGTGATGCGCGTGGACGACGTCGCTGCGCTGGAGGTCGCGACGTTTTGAGCGGCGACGCGAACCGCGACGTGACCTATGGGTCGTACCTCGCCCTCGACGAGATCCTCGCACTCCAGCATCCGCGCTCGGAGCATCCCGACGAGCTGCTCTTCATCGTCGTGCATCAGGCGAGCGAGCTGTGGTTCAAGGAGATCCTTCACGAGCTGGAGCTGCTCGTCGACTCGCTCACGAAACATCACGCCGAGTTCGCCCTGTTCCGCATGGGGCGGATCAATGCCCTCATGCGCATCGTCTCGGCACAGCTCTCGGCGCTGGAGACGCTCCCTCCACAACATTTTGCCGAGTTCCGCGGCTATCTCGGCACGTCGAGTGGATCGCAAAGCGTGCAGTTCCGCGCCATCGAGGCGGCATCAGGGCTGCGCGATCCACATTTCATGCACGTGCTCCAGGAGCACGGAGAGATTCCCGATCTCGTGAAGCGCTGGCTCGCGCGTCCCACGCTCCAGGACCTGTTCCTCGAGCTGCTGCGCGCCGGCGGGACGGAGCTCGAGGCGCTCTACACGGGTGCGAAGCCGACGACGCTGTTCTTCCTCGCCGAGACGCTGCTGGAGTACGAACAGCAGTTCGGGCAGTGGCGGTTCGCGCACGTGCAGCTCGTGGAGCGTGTGCTCGGCCCGCTCACCGGCGGTACGGGGGGCACGCTCGGTGCCCGATATCTCTCGCGCACGATCGATCAGAAGTTCTTCCCTGCACTATGGGCCGTGCGCGCGAAGTTCTATGGCGCACGCGGCTGATCCCATGATCATCGACGTCTCCGTCCTCGTGCGTCCCGGTACGCCTGAGTGGCCGGGTGACGTTCCCTTCTCCTGCGGCTGGACTGCACGGCTCGCCGACGGCGCGTCGATCAACCTGTCGCACATACGTGGCAGCCCGCACGTCGGCACCCATGCCGACGCACCGCTCCATGTGCGCGACGGGTGGCCGGCGAGTGACCAGCTCCCCCTCGCGGCCTTCATCGGTCCCGCTCTCGTGCTCGACGTGAGCGGCGAGCCGGATGGTCCGCTCTCGCTCGACGTCGACGACCCTCGGCTCGCCGGTTGTCAGCGTCTCCTGCTGCGCACCGGCCGCACGATTGCGAGCGGGGTTTTTCCCGCCGGCTGGCCCGTGCTCACCGCGGAGACGACGGTCGCTCTCGCACTGCGTGGGGTCCGGCTCATCGGGGTCGACGCCCCGTCCGTCGACGAGCGCGAGAGCAAGACGCTCGAGGTGCACCACGCACTGTTCGGCTGCGGGGCGTACGCGCTGGAGAACCTCGATCTGCGTGGCGCGGAACCGGGCCGGTACGAGCTGATCGCCCCGCCGCAGCGGATCGAAGGACTGGACGCGGTGCCGGTCCGGGCGCTGCTGCGAACGCTGCCGTAGACAGCGGCTGCAGCTCAGCGCCCCAGTGCGCGCAACCTCACCGCGGCGCGATGCACGAGCACCGCCGGCCTGACCTGCGAGCTCGGTGAGGCGACGGGCGGCACGGCGAGATCCGACACGAGGGCATCGACGGCATAGGACGTCGTGGCGTCATTCAACTGCGCGAGCCGCCGCTCGAGCTCTTCCTCGCTGATGACGTCGTAGGCGTAGCCGTCCGCGAGGAGTCCGATCGCGCGCTCGCGGGCGCCCTCGAGAGTGAGGCTCGCTCGGTTCGGCTGAGGTGATGCCAGTGGCATGCGTAGGGTGTACTCGGTCATGTCCGGCCGTATGGGTGCATGGTTCACCCGGTGTCAGCCTATCGAGTCACCCCCGCCTCCCGTACGGCCACGTTTCTCCGGCGCGTCTAACTCGTTAGTTTTCATTGGTATGCCTGACCCTGTCTACCTCGACCACGCAGCCACGACCCCGGTGCGCCCGGAGGTCCTCGAAGCGATGCAGCCCTTCTTTGGGCCTCGCTTCGGTAACCCATCGAGCATGCACCGCTGGGGACGTGAGGCGCGCACCGCTCTCGACGAGGCCCGCGAGCGGGTGGCGCGATGTCTCGGCGCACATCCCGACGAGCTGTGTTTCACCTCGTGTGGCACCGAGGCCGACAACATGGCGCTGCTCGGGGTCTGGCGGGCGCGGCGCGCCGACGAAGCGGGACGCCATGCCGTGGTGATCACTCCCATCGAGCACAAGGCAGTGCTCGCCGCGGCACACGAGATCGTACACGAGGGTGGAACGGAGCGCTTCGTCGACATGCAGCGCTCGGGGCTCGTGGACGAGTCCTCCTTCGACCGCCTGATCACGGAAGACGTTGCTGTCTGCTCGGTGATGTGGGTGAACAACGAGATCGGCGTGATGCAGCCCGTGGCTGCTCTCGCCGCACGCGCGAAGGCGCGCGGGGTCGTGTTCCACACCGACGCGGTGCAGGCGTTCGGCAAGGCAGAGATCGACGCCCGCACGACTCCCTTCGACGTCCTGAGCATCTCCGGACACAAGATCGGCGCGCCGAAGGGGATCGGTGCACTGTACATCCGCCGCGGCACGCCCATGGAGCCGCTGATGTTCGGCGGAACGCAGGATCGCGGGCGCCGGCCGGGTACGGAGAACGTGGCAATGGCCGTCGGTCTCGCGAGGGCGGCCGAGCTCACCGTCGCCGAGCGCGAGCACACGTGCCAGAGGCTGACTGCGCTGCGCGATCGCCTCGAGGGGGCGTTCCTCGCGCGCATTCCCGACGCCGTCATCCACGGCCGCGGTGCGCCGCGCGCGCCGCACATCACGAACATTTCGGTGCCGGGCGTGGACAGCGAGTCGATGCTCATGGCGCTCGACCTCCGCGGCGTCGCCTGCTCGGCGGGATCGGCCTGCCAGAGCGGAAGCATCACGCCGTCGCACGTGCTGAGCGCGATCGGGGTGACAGCGGACCTCGCGAGCGCGGCGATCCGGATGAGTCTCGGCGCGCTGACCACCGAGGCGTGCATCGATCGCGTCAGCGAGCTCTTTCCGGCGCTCGTCGAGAAGGCGCGGCGGCTCGCGCCTGCGTGAGGCGATGATGCGCGAGCGTGTTCTCGTCGCCATGAGCGGCGGCGTCGATTCGTCGGTGGCCGCAGCGCTGCTCGTGCGCCAGGGCTACGACGTGGTCGGCGCGACGATGAAGCTGGGCTGCCACGGCGACGAGCTGCCCGACCGTCCGTGCTGCTCGCTCGACAGCGTGAACGACGCGCGCCGGATCTGCGAGCAGCTCGGCGTCCCGCACTACGTGCTGAACCTCGAGAGCGCCTTCAGCCGCGACGTCGTGCACGATTTCGTGAGCGAGTACGCGCGCGGCCGCACGCCGATTCCCTGCGTGCGGTGCAACACGTTCACGAAGTTCCGCGACCTGCTCCGCAAGGCCGACGCGATCGACGCGCGTTTCGTCGCGACGGGCCACTATGCGCGGGTGCACGACGGCGTGCTCTACCGCGGTCTCGATCCGAGCAAGGATCAGTCGTATTTCCTCTGGGGGATCGAGCGGGGGGTGCTGTCGCGCATGCTGCTCCCCGTCGGTGCGCAGACGAAGGCGGAGACGCGCGCCGTGGCGCACGAGCTCGGACTCGAGCTCATCGCCGAAAAGCCGGACAGCCAGGACATCTGCTTCGTCCCCGACGGCGATCACACCAAGGTGATCGCGCGTCATCTCGGTCCGGACGCGCCGGCGTTGTCGCGCGGTCCGTTCGTTCGGCGAGATGGAACGGTCGTCGGGGAGCATGACGGCTTTGCGCGCTTCACCGTCGGCCAGCGCCGCGGCCTGCCCGGTGGCTTCCGCGAGCCAATGTTCGTCGTCGAGATCCGTCCGGAGACGCGGGCCGTCGTGATCGGGCCGCGCTCGGAGCTGCTCGGCACCGGCGTCGTTGCGCACGAGGTGAACTGGCTCGTCACGCCACCGTCGGTCGGCACCCAGGTGGGGGCGCAGATCCGGCATCGCGCCCGCCCGGCGCACGGCACGCTCGTCCGCGTCGCGGGCGACGAGATCGAGATCGCGCTCGAGGAGGGGGCGAGCGCGATCACTCCGGGCCAGTCGATCGTGCTCTACAACGGCGACGTGGTGCTCGGCGGGGGCGTGATCGAGGATGGGCGGCGCGCACTGCCGGTAATCGCGGCGTAGGTGGCCGGGCCGGTACGGGGTACGCTTGGGTATCCGGTACCGCGACCCAGCCGGACGTCCGAAACGCGCCTCGGTACGCGGTAGGGGTACGCGGTACCGATTCGGAAGCTCACGCCTTGTACTCCATCGCCTCGGCGAACTTGCGCATCGCCTCTTCCTGCTCCGGCGTGAGCTTCTCCGGCACCGTCACCTCCACCTCGACGATCAGATCGCCGCGCTTGCCGTCGCGCTCGATGCCGAGTCCTGGGATACGGAAGCGCTTTCCAGAGGTCGTGCCGGGCGGGATCCTGACCGTCACCTTCTTTCCGTCGAGCGTCTTCACGTTGATCTTCGACCCCAAGGTCGCCTGCGCGATGTTGATCTTCACCGGCGCGATGAGGTCGAGCCCGTCGCGGCGGTAGAAGCGGTCGGGCTGCAGGTGGAAGGTGATCAGCAGATCGCCCGTCGGGCCGCCTTGGGTGCCGCGTGCGCCCTGCCCTTTCAGGCGAAGGCGCGTGCCCTCGTCGACGCCCGGGGGGACCGTGATCGTCACCTTCTTGCGCGCGCGCACCTCGCCTGCGCCGTTGCACGTGGGACAGCGCTCCGTGGGGACGACACCGCGGCCGAGGCACACGGGACACGGGCGCTGCACGGCGAAGCCCCCCTGCCCGAAGCTGATCGTGCCGCGCCCCCCGCATTCACTGCACGTGACGAGCTTCGCGCCAGGTGCTGCGCCGGAGCCGTGGCAGGTCGGGCACTCTTCGTTGACGTCGAGCTCCACGGGGACCTTGCCGCCCATCGCCGCCGTGCGGAACGGAATCTCGAGCGCGGCCTCGATGTCATTGCCGCGCTGCGGGCCGCGCGCGCGGGCGTTGGTCGCCCCGGCTCGCTCGCCGCCGAACATGGAGCTGAACAGATCACCGAGACCACCGAGCCCACCGATGTCGAAGTCCTCGAAGCGGACGTTGCCCGCGGGACCGGCGCCGGTGTGGGTGTACGTCCCGGTCTGCGCACCGCGGCCGGCGCCGCCAGGGCGTGCGCCGCCGAACCCGCCGAACGCGCCGAGTCGGCGCATCTCGTCGTACTGCTTGCGCTTCTCCGCGTCGCCCAGGGTCTGATAGGCCTCCGAGATCGCCTTGAAGGTGTCGGCGGCCTTCTGGTCGTTTGGATTTTTGTCGGGGTGATGCTTCGCGGCGAGCTTGCGGTACTGCTTCTTGATCTCGTCCTGCGTCGCCGAGGCCGGCACCCCGAGGACGGCGTAGTAGTCTTGCTGAGCCATGGCGGACCTTACGCGGTCAGCCGTTCCACTGCTTCACGACGACACGCGCCGGACGCAGGAGCTGCCCATTGAACCGGTAGCCCTGCTGGTACACGCGCGCCACCATGTGATCCTCCTCGGGAAACGCGGCAGGCTCGGTGGCCACCGCGTCGTGCAGCGACGGGTCGAACGGCTGACCCACCGGGTTGACGATCTCCAGTCCGAGTCCGGTCAGCGTTTTCAGCAGCTTCTTCTCGACCATCTGGACGCCGTCCACGAGGGTCCGTACGTCGGTCGTCGCCGGATCGACGTGCGCAAAGCGCCCGAGATCGTCGAACGCGTCGATCAGGCTCTTGATCAGGTCAGCCTGTCCGCGCTGATGGGCCTCCAGCCGCTCCTTGGTCGTGCGCTTGCGGAAGTTGTCGTACTCCGCGGCGAGCCGGAGATATTTGTCGCGCTGCTCGGCGAGCTCACGCTCGGCGGCGGCGGCCAGGTCCTCGGTGCCGGGCATGCCGTCCGGCTCGGTGGTGCCCTGCCCCGTCTCCGCAGGAGAAGCGGCGACGTCGCCGGCGTATTCGTTCTCGTCTACCATGATGACTCGTGTACGCGTGCTGAAGTGTGGCGTGTCGAGAGAGGAATGTCACTCTCTGTCGGCGGGGCTGCAACGGCCATGCCCTATCTGCCGGCCCGCGCGTACCCGTCCTCGCCGATCGGGCGAACGACGTCACGAACCCTGGCCCGCCAGCGTACGCCGCAGCAGGTCGAGCGCCCATTGCGCGGCCCGCTGACGAATCTCGGTCCGATCACCCCAGAGGTTGAGGAGTCGCGCCTCCACCTTCCCCTTGAAGTCGAGAGCGAGCCAAACCGTTCCCACGGGCTTTGCCGCCGAGCCGCCGCCAGGTCCGGCGATACCGGTGATGGCGAGTGCCGCATCGACGCCGATCGCCGTCCGTGCCCCCGTTGCCATCGCGCGCACGACCGGCTCGCTCACCGCGCCGTGCTCGCGGAGCAGCTCGGCCGGGACGCCGAGCAGGGAGCGTTTCACCGAGTCGTGATAGGCGATCACCCCTCCGTAGAATACGTCGCTGCTCCCCGGAATCGCCGTGAGACGCATCCCGAGCGTGCCCCCTGTGCAGCTCTCGGCGACGCCGACGGTGATGCCGCGCGCTCGGCACGCGTCGAGGACGACGGCGGCGAGATCGGTGTCATCCTCGCCGTAGATCGCCTCGCGCATGGCGCTGCGGATGCGCGCGGCTGCGCCGTCGAGGCGCGTGTCGGCCACGTCGGGCGGCACGTTGCGCACGGTGAGGCGCAGATCGACGCCATCGACGCCCGGCAGGTACGCTGGCGCCACATCGCCCACACCGCCGGGGATGGTGGCGATGCGATCGGCCACAGCGGATTCGGCGACGCCCGTGCTGCGCAGCGTACGTGAGCGGACGACCGACGGCGCTTCGCCGCGCCGCTGCAGGCGCTCGCGCACGATCGGTAGCACCGTGTCGGCCAGCATGCCGCGCATCTCGCGCGGCACGCCCGGCAGCATCGCCACCCATCTGCCGGCGTCGTTCTCCAGCCAGATGCCGGGCGCGGAGCCGTGGTTGTTCGAGAGCTTGCGTGCGCCCGCAGGGATCATTGCCTGCTGGACGTTCGCCTCCGGCATCGGCCGGTCGGGCCAACGTTTCGCCCAGCGGTCGCGCATCCATGCTAGATGCTCCTCATCCAGCACCATGCGGCGTCCGAACAACTCGGCGATCGACTGCTTGGTGAGATCGTCGCTCGTGGGGCCGAGGCCGCCGGTGGTGATCACCCCCTCAGCGCGGGCAAGCGCTTCGCGTACCGAGGTGACAATCGCGCCGGCGTCGTCGCCGCAGGTGGTGCGGCGCACGATCTCCACGCCGAGGGCCGCCAACTCGCGCGCGAGGTGTGCCGCGTTGGTATCGATCGTGTAGCCGAGCAGCAGCTCGTCGCCGATGGTGACGACTTCTATGCGCATGTCATGCAA
>CAYTKA010000063.1:13704-19958 GCA_964438255.1 uncultured Gemmatimonadaceae bacterium
GGCGCGCCGGTGAACACGCGGCCGTACGTGCGCAGATAGAGCAGGAGCGAATACAGCGTGAGCGCGAGCGAGCCGACCATCGCGCCGACGCCGATGGTGCCGTTGAAGTACGCGAACGCGTTCCACGCCGGAGTATCCCAGGCGTGCGTCGCCGCGACCGTCGCCGCGAAGAACCAGCAGTAGGCCGAGCCCACCCAGAGCGACTGGAATCCCGTCTTCCACTTCGCCGGTCCGATGGCGGCGATCACCACGCCGCGGCGCGCCGCCGCCTGGCGGAAGATCGTCATGAACAGCTCGCGGCCGAGCACGACGGCCACGATCCACAGCGCGAGTCCCACGTCGCCCACCGGCGTGCGGAAGGGCAGCACGTTGTCGAGAGCCTTCGCCGGCCAGGGCGAGGGCGAGTGTGCGCCCGGCCGCATCAGCAGATACATCGGGACGATCGTCGCCACGAGGAGGAGCTTGTCGGCGAGCGGATCGAGCAGGCGTCCGAGATCGGTCTCCTGCTTGCGCGAGCGCGCGAGCCGGCCGTCGACATAATCCGTCACCGCGGCGAGCGTGAACAGCGCGAACGCGGTGAACCGCAGCGCCGACGACGGCGCGAGGGGCAGCCACGCGATGAGCGGCGTGGCCGCGATGCGGGCTGCTGTGAGAGCATTCGGCAGGTTCACGCGCGAGACGTTCCGTCAGGCGAGAGACTTCAGCACCAGCTTGCTCACCGCGCGCAGCGTCTCGAACACGCCGTCGCCGGTGACCGCGACTGCCTCGAAATATGGCGCGCGTTCCACCCACTCGCCTGTCGGGAGCTGCTCGACCAGGTTCTCCCCGGCATGAACCGGGTCCGGCGTCACCCGCTGGCGGGACGGCTCGGTGACCTCCCACCCCGGGTTGAGGCCCGCCTGCAGCTCGCGCACCGGTGCCGCGTTCGGCAGATCGCGTTTGTTGTACTGGATCACGAAGGGCATCTTCGTGAGATCGTACCCGTACTCGGCCATGTTGTCGTACAGGTTCTGCATGGCCTCCTGGTTCGCCTCCATGCGCTCCACCTGCGAGTCGCCCACGAAGACGATGCCGTCCACCCCTTTCAGAATCAGCTTGCGGCTCGCGTTGTAGTAGACCTGACCGGGCACCGTGTATAGGTGGAATCGCGTCTTGAAGCCGCGAATGGTGCCGAGGTCCACGGGGAGAAAATCGAAGAACAGGGTGCGCTCGGTCTCCGTGGCGAGGGAGATGAGCTTGCCGCGGGTGTCCGGCTGCACCTTGCCGTAGATGTGCTCGAGATTGGTCGTCTTGCCGCCGAGTCCCGGGCCGTAGTACACGATCTTGCAGTTGATCTCGCGGGACGCGTAGTTGATCATCGACATGGCTGTCGTCTCCGTTACTGGAACAGCTTGTCGATCTCGTCGTCTGCGCCGGCGAGAATGTTGGGGGAGCCGCCCGGCGCCTGCGGGCGCGCGAAGACCTGCTCGAACAGCTTGGTCAGCTCATCCACGGTCTGCTTCATCTTGAGGCGCACGAGGCCGAGCGTCGTGCGGTTGTCGAACAGCACGACGAGGATCACTCGCCGCGCGACGTCGGCGAGGTACATGGACTCCTTCTCGCCCTGGTGGAAGAGGGAGTTGAAGTCGCTCTCTCCGATCAGCTTCGCGAGTTGATCGTTGGCGCTGAAGTCCGCCGCGGTGAGGGTGGCGAACGCGGTAGGGTCGAATTTGGGTTGCTCCCCCACCGTCGCCACGAGCTGTCCGCTTCGGTCGACGAGCAGCGCGCAGCGTGCGTTGCTGTCGTGCAGGAACCGCTGCAGCGACTGGGTGATGGCGGCGAAGTCGTCTTCCGTGAACGACCAGCTCGCGGCGCCGACGGGCATGAGGACGATGACCTAATCGAGGTGGGCTTCCATGCGCCGCAGCAGGACCAGCCCACGGCGTCGGAGCGCGGGACGCGTCTCCCAGTTCACATAATCGGCGAGCAGCCGCGCCGTCTCGAGCCCGGGCTGTCCGCCGAGATACCCGAGTGCGGCGAGGCGTCGCACGGCCGAGCGGTTGAAGAGCTCGCGCCGGCTACGCTGCACCTGTGTGCTCCAGACGAGCAGCCCCGCCGCGAGGCCACCGAAAAACGCGAATGCCGCGTATCGAACGCGATCGTCGCCCCTCACATGGCCCTCCGTGCCGCCAGGGCCTGGGCAATCGTCACGCCGTCGGCGTATTCCAGGTCCCCGCCCACCGGGAGCCCACGGGCGATGCGGGTCACGCTGAGGGGGTAGCCGGCCAACTGACGCTGCACGTAGAGGGCCGTGGCCTCGCCCTCGAGGCTGGGATTCGTCGCCAGAATCACTTCGCGCACCTCGCCCGTGGCGATACGCCGCACGAGCTGTGGGATGGTCAGGTCGTCGGGCGTCACGCCGTCGAGCGGTGAGAGGCGCCCGCCGAGGACGTGATATTGGCCGCGATACTCACCGGCGCGCTCGATCGCGCCGATGTCCGCGGCTTCCTCCACGGCGCAGATGAGCGCCGCGTCGCGACGCGGATCGCGACAGATCACGCAGAGCTCCTCCTCGGTGAGGTTGAAGCAGCG
This sequence comes from uncultured Gemmatimonadaceae bacterium, assembly GCA_964438255.1. Lineage (GTDB taxonomy): Bacteria > Gemmatimonadota > Gemmatimonadetes > Gemmatimonadales > Gemmatimonadaceae > AG11. Next base: position 16,276 of record CAYTKA010000063.1, read on the forward strand.
CGGGCAGGGATGGACCTTGTCCGCCAGCGTCCGCAATGCCTCGGCGAGACGCCGGCTCTGTTCCGGCGGCTGCTTCAGCAGATGGTACGTCAGCCGCAGCGCGGTCTTGCGGCCGATGCCGGGCAACCGCGCCAGCTCACCCGTGAGGTCGTCGATGGCCGACACGAGCGGCCGGGGCTAGAAGGGAAGCTTGAACGGCAGGGGAAGCCCGCCCGCGAGCTTGCCCATGGAGTCCTGCTGGAGAGCCTGCGCTTTCTTCTGCGCCTCCGAGACTGCGACGAGGACGAGATCCTCCAGCATCTCGACGTCGGCGGGATTCACGACGCTCGGGTCGATCTTGATCTGGCGAATCGTGCCCTGCCCGTTCGCGTCGACCGTGACCATGCCGCCGCCGGCCGACGCGGAGACGGTCTGCTGCTGCAGCTCGTCCTGCAGCTTCTGGAACTTGCCCTGCATCTCCTGCGCTTGCTGCAGGATCTTCATGAAATCGGCCATCGTGCACGCAGCGGGTTGAGGGTGGAAAGCTACGCCGCGTCGCGCGATCGGGGCAAGCGAGCGACGCGACCGTCGCTGGTCAATCGGCGAGGTCGAGGTCGAGTGCGTCGATCGCGGCGCCGAGCATGGGATCGCGGCGGCGCAGCGCGGTGAGGCGCTCGTTTCGTACCATCTCGTCGGTGAGTCGCGCCGGCGGCGCGGCTGCCGGCGCTGCGGCGCGCACGGTGACGCGAAGCACACCGGCGAACCACTCCCGCAACGCTCCCGCGACTTCCCCCTTGGCCGTCTCCAGCGCCTGCTCGTAGATGGGATTCGCCTCGTCGAGCGCGATGGTGAGCTCACCGCGCGCGTTTATGGCGACGGGCGAAGCATGCTCGAGCGCGGTTGCGGCGACGTTCTTGCCCGCCGCTCGCACGGCAGCCGCGAGATCGTCCCATCGCTCGACGACGCGGTTGACGTCAGGGGGAAGGGCAGCGGCATTGAGCGGCAGGGTAGCCGCCGTGGCGCGCAGTGTCGGCTCCGCGGCGGACGGCGCAACATCGGCCTCGGCGGCGCGCGACGCGGCCGGCCGGTCGGCGTCGCGCACCACGGCGCGCCAATCGGTGACCGGCGTATCGGTCCGGCGGGGCGGCGCGGCGGGCGCAGGTGCAGCTCGGCGCATCGGCACGTCGCTCTCGGCACCACCGCTGCCACCGCCTCCCAGCCCGCGCAGCACCGCCTCGAGGGAGACGGTGCGGTCGAGCAGAGCGAAGCGCACCAGGAGCGCCTCGAGGAGGAGCTGCTGCTGGCCGCTCTTGCGGAAGCGCGGCTCCAGCTCGGTAATCGCCGAGAGCATGCGCAGCAGGTCGCCCGCCGCGAACGCCTCGCGGCGTGCAGCGAGGGCTTCGCGCGTCCGCTCGCTCACCTCGGGAGGCATGCCGCCCAGCGTCACCGCCAGCAGCGCGCGCACGACGTCGGCGAAGCCGGTGAGGAACTGACCGAAGTCGATCCCCGCGTCGGCCAGCCGTGCGACGAAGGCGAACACGTCCCCTGCGCGACGCTCCGTCAGGATGTCGAGCAACGCGATGAACTCGTCCTCCGCGACCAGGCCGAGCGCGTCGCGTACGCGATCAGGCACCACCGCGCCATCGCCCATCGAGAGGACCTGATCAGTGAGCGAGAGCGCATCGCGCATCGATCCATCCGCCGCCCGCGCGATCATCGCGAGCGCGTCGGGGTCGGCGGTGACCCGCTCCTCGCCCAGCACGCGCTCGAGCCGGTGCCGAATCTCGGACGGTCCGATGCGCTTGAAGTCGAAGCGCTGGAGCCGGCTGAGCACCGGCGCGGCCGACTGCGCGATCTTCTGCGGCTCGGTCGTGGCGAACACGAACACCACGCGCGGTGGGGGCTCCTCGAGAATTTTCAGGAGCGCGTTCCACGCTTCGCGCGTGAGCATGTGTGCCTCGTCGACGATGTAGACCTTGTATCGATCGTCGCCGGAGGGCGCGTACATCGCGCGCTCGCGCAGCTCGCGGGCATCGTCCACGCCGCGGTTCGATGCCGCGTCGATCTCGACGACGTCGAGCGACGACGAGCCCGCCCAGATGCGCTGGCAGCTCGCGCACTCACCACACGGTTCGCCGCCGAGCGCCGGATCGTCACGACGCTCGCAGTTGAGCGCCATGGCGAGCACGCGCGCGAGCGTCGTCTTGCCCACGCCGCGCGGCCCGCAGAGCAGATAGCCATGCGCGACGCGGCCGCGTGCGATCGCCCCTTTCAGCGTGGCCGCCACGTGCGACTGCACGGCGACGTCGGCGAAGGTTTTTGGGCGGTACTTGCGGGCGAGGGCGAGCGACATGACGAGAAGCTACCGGCCGGGAGGGGCGGGAGACAGCGGGTTGACAGCGCGCTGCTGGAGGGAGATCGACTCCACAAAACGACTCGAGGCGCGGGGAGCCCATCGCGGTGATGGCTGCCTCGCGCCTCGAGTGCCCCAGGCCTGACGGAGCGACGTCAGACACCTCATGCCGCTGCTACCTTCGGGGTCCTGACGGAGTTAGAAGGCTGCCGCCCTCCGGGACCTGGGACACGAAGAAATCTAGCCGGGCGAGGCCGCCGAGGCAACGCGCCGGCGGCCGGTGTTGGGGGCGTTGCCCAGCTCGTCCAGAACCCCCGTGAGAATCGTCGCTGCACGCTCGACGTCGGCGTCGCTCGCGTCCAGATGTGTCACGGCCCGCACCCGTGACACGTGCCAGGGGGAGATGCGCAGACCGCGCTCAGCGGCGCGCGCCACGACCTCGGTGCTCGTGTACCCTGGCGGCAGATCGATCATCACGATGTTCGTGTCCGGCGGCACCACGCTGCAGCCGCCCGCGCCTGCAACGACCTCGGCGAGCCGGCGCGCCCGCGCGTGGTCCTCGCCCAGACGTGCCAGATGCGCATCGAGCGCATGGAGCGCCGCGGCAGCGAGAATCCCCGACTGGCGCATGCCGCCCCCGAGCCGCTTGCGGATCATGTGCGCCCGCGTGATCGTCGGCGTGTCGCCGACGAGGATCGCACCAACCGGGCAGCCGAGTCCCTTCGAGAAGCTGAGCATGACGGTATGCGCACAGCGCGCGAAGTCGGCCAACGACGTTCCCGTCGCCGCACTCGCGTTCCACAGCCGCGCCCCGTCCATATGCACGGGAAGCGCATGCGCGTCAGCCACGGCGCGGAGTGCACGAAGGTCGGCGAGCGGCGTGACCTTGCCGCCAGCGCCGTTGTGGGTGTTCTCGAAGCAGACGAGACTCGCCGCGGGCGCGTGGATCGACGCGGGACGAATTGTGCGCACGAGATCGTCGGCGTTCATCACCGGGCGTCCCTCGCCCGGGACGACACCTCGCACCTGTACGCCGGAGATCGCCGCAGCACCCGCCATCTCCCAGTGGATGATGTGCGCATTGACGTCGAGCAGTGCTTCGGTGCCGGGCGGCGCGTGCACGGCGATCCCGGTCTGGTTCGCCATCGTCCCCGTCGGGAAGAAGAGTGCGGCCTCCTTGCCGAGCATCTCGGCCACGCGAGTCTCGAGGCGTCGGACGGTCGGGTCGCCGTCGAGGACGTCGTCGCCGACCTCCGCCTCCGCCATCGCGCGGCGCATGGCGGCCGTCGGCTTGGTGACGGTGTCGGAGCGGAGATCGATCCCGGGCATAGTCGGACGGTGAGGCGGTGAG
>CAYTKA010000064.1:0-19871 GCA_964438255.1 uncultured Gemmatimonadaceae bacterium
CGTGCCGCTCTCCCCTTCGACGAGCACCGTGCTCGTGACCGGCGCCATCTGCTCGACCTTGACCATCACCTCCCGCAACGGCTCGCTCTCGCCGATCAGCCCCGTCTCTTCCTGAAGCGCATGACGCTCCATGAGGCGGCGGATGTCGAGCGCGACGTTCTCCACGTCGAGCGGCTTCGCATGGAGCTCGACGAATCCGGCGGCGCGCAACCGCTCGCGCTCGATCGGATCATCGCGGTCCATGAGACCCACGACCGGCACGCCGGCCCAGAGCTGCTCGCGCAGCAGGGCGACGTTGGCGGCGTCGTGCAGATCGCCGGTGATCACGATCAGGTCGGGCTTCGCACGCCGGATCTCGGCGCGCACGTCGTCCAGCGGACTGACGACCGCCGTCTCGATCTTCTCCTGCTCGAGCCGCGCGTTGAGACGTACGGCGGGCTCGACGTCGTGGAGGGTGATGAGGACGGTCATGCGGACGGACCGTGAACCGTTGATGATGAACCGTGAACCCTGACGGCCGGGGAGTGGTCGGTCGCGGTGCCGCGGAGGATGTCCACCGCATGACGCGCTACTGGCGCCAGCACGCTCAGTGATTCGGTCACCCCCTTCGTGGAGCCAGGGAGGTTCACGATCAGCGTACGGCCGCGCACGCCGGCGAGGCCGCGGCCCAAGGCGGCTCGCGGCGTGGCCGAGATGGTGCCCATACGCATCCGCTCCGCGATCCCGGGTGCCTCGCGCTCGATCACGGCGCGCGTCGCCTCGGGCGTCACGTCGCGCGCGCTGAGTCCCGTTCCGCCCGTCGTCAGCACGAGATCGGCGACGTCGTCATCGCACCACGCGAGCAGCTGCCGAACGATGCGCACCATGTCGTCCGGAACGAGCGCGCGGGCGACGACGCGCGCGCCTTCCGTCGTCGCCCACTCGGCCGCTGCGTCGCCGGAGGTATCGGCGCGCTCGCCGCGTGCGCCGGCATCGGAGATGGTGAGCACCGCCACGCGCATCGTGTCGCCTCGCCGTCGGACTAGAGGTGCGACGCGTCCTTGTAGAACGGGGGCTTCACCACCGTTGCCGGCACGCGCTTGCCGCGAATCTCCACCTCGAACGTCGTCCCTTCCTTCGCTCCCGCGGCGGGGAGATACGCCGTGCCGATCGGTATGCCGAGCGTCGGGCTCATCGTGCCGCTGCACACCACGCCACTCTGCTGCCCGTTGGAGAACACGGGATAGCCGTGCCGCGGGAAGTTGCGCTCCTGCATCGTGAAACCGATCAGCTTTTTCGGCACGCCCTGCTCCTTCTGCGCTGCGAGCACGTCACGCCCGACGAACTCGCCCTTGTTGAGCTTCACGAGCCAGGCGAGGTTCGCCTCGAGCGGCGTGACGGTGTCGTCGATGTCGTTGCCATAGAGCGCCATCCCCATCTCGAGCCGCAGCGTGTCGCGCGCGCCGAGCCCTGCCGGCGCCACCTTGCCGGTGTCCATCAGCGCGTTCCAGATCGGCACCGCGTACTCGTTGTCGACGTACAGCTCGAAGCCGTCTTCACCAGTGTAGCCCGTGCGGCTGATGATCGCCGGCTGGCCGGCGACGAGGCCTTCGGTGAAGTGGTAGTACTTGATGTGCGAGAGATCGGTCTTCGTCAGCGTCTGGAGAATGGCCGCCGCCTTCGGGCCCTGAAGCGCGAGCAGGGCCATCTCGTCGCTCGCGTCGGTGAGCGTCGCGCCGAAGTGCGACGCGTGCTTCGCGATGTGCTGGAAGTCCTTCGCCGCGTTACTGGCGTTCACCACCATCATGATCTTGTCGGCGAAGCGGTAGACGAGGCAGTCGTCCTCGATCGTGCCGCGGTCGTTGAGGATGGTGGAGTAGTGCACCTGACCCACGGCGAGCGCGGCGACGTTGTTGGTCGTCACGTAGTTGACGAAGTCCACCGCGCGATCGCCGGTGATCCAGAACTCGCCCATGTGCGAGACGTCGAACAGTCCCGCCCCTTCGCGCACTGCCTTGTGCTCGGCGGTGATCCCGGTCGGGTACTGGACGGGCATCTCGTAGCCGGCGAAGGGGACCATCTTGGCGCCAAGGGCGACGTGGAGGTCGTGGAGGGGGGTGCGCTTGAGCGTGGAGGCGGGGGAGTCGGACATTTTTCTTGGTGATGCGGGAGAGCTGGGAGGGACGAGGAATATGCGCCGCTGACATGGGGATATGCCAGGGTGGCAGGCCACGAATCCGGGACGACGATGTCGCGAATCACGGGTTTTTTTTGTCACGAATTCCCTGTTTTTTCTCCCTCGGAGTGCCATAGCTTGGTTGTCGCTCGCTGGCCCACTGTCATACGTGGCCCGCCCGTCCAGTGAGCTGCTCGTCGGCCGAGCCACCGACGTCGGTGTTCGCCCTGCTCTCACCTCGTCGGTCGCTCCTCGATGGTAGAACCGCATCTCGGCGGTGGAGCGCGCACGCCGCCTCACCTGCCGCACGTCGCGCTCGCCGTGTTGGCGCTGCTCGTCGTCGCCATCGTGGTCGCGGCGTGCGAGCGCACCCTCGTCGAGCCCGTGTCGGTCGCCGCGACGCCGAAGGCCGCCGCGGTCTGGGCGACGCCGGGTGGCGAGGACAACTCACCCGCCGGCACGAGGGGGCCGGTGCTCGCCCCGCCCGACACGCATAGCGGCAGCCAGGCGCAGGCCTCGCTGCCCGGCTACTTCAAGTACCGCACGATCGCCCAGGTCACCTACAGTGGCGCGATCAGCCGCCACACGCTGTTCGGCCCCTTCCCCGACACCACGTTCGGCCCGATGGGCCAGGGCGGCGACAACGGCATCATGTGGATCGGCCAGTCGTCGGCCGCGGGCGGCGGCGCGCGCGCCATCACCGGGCTCACGGAGATCGCGACCTTTCAATACACGATCAACTACGGCCGCAATCCCTCGTCGCAGCCCTCGAACGACAATCCCGCCTGCGGGAACGTCTACAACTGGCGCGACTGCGTGCGGTTCGACGAAGCGTCGCCGTCGACGGTGTCGTACACCGTCTTCGACGTGGGGCTGAACAGCGCCGTGACGCCGGCGGCAACGCCCTCGCACGGACTCGTGCGGTTCGACATCGGGCCGTCGATCGACTCGATCGGCGGCTTCCATCCCGGTGTGGAGGGCGCCGAGTGGGTGTGGACGCCGGACGACACCGTACAGTATGGCGGGTCACGGGGCATCGCGTGTAGCGGGAACAACCACTGCGAGCTGTTCGTGGACTACAACGGCACGATGCGCGCGCGTGCGTACACGAACGGCATCATGAAGGAGGCGCAGCCGATGCACGTGACCGTGACCGACTCGGTGTACATGACTGTCGACAAGCCATACGGGCCGCCGGGCTACGGGGCGTCTTTCACCGTGCATCTCGATGGCGCGACGGGCATGTACATCAACGCTTGGTGGTTCTATGCGGACACGGGCGGGTTTTCGCGGCAGTTGACGTGGTGTGGCTTTGGATCGTATGGCACCACGGCCGGCCCCTGCGGGTACAACATTCCCATGTCGGGCAAGGTGGTCGCCGAGGTGTTCCTGAACGGCTCGTGGCGCTCTCCGAGCAAGCACGTCATCGTCATTCCGTGCCCAACCGACGACAGTCTTCTCGATCATCCGGAAACACGCCGTATGCTGGACTCTGCTTGGGACCTAGGCCGTAGTGGAACGGACATGAATCAATGGCGAGAGCGTGCGGTTGCCTCATACGATTCCTCGGGCAAACGCATTGCCCGCTTGCTCCCACTCGACACCCTGGCCACACCGTGCAGCAATCACATCATCGATTTGGTGCCCGCTCCTGGCAGGAAGCTCATGGATTCACATTTGCACCCGTTCGCTATAAACGACTCTCTCCCGAGGGCATGCGAAGATTCATCCCATCACCTCCAGCCCAATCAATATCTCAGGTATGGTCACAAGTATGGAGGGTTGAGTGGTGCCGACTGGGAGCACACTACGGTCACCAATCTCCCGGTGTACGCGTTCGATCTCGACTCGATGTACCGTGGGATGCCCGGAACGACCTTTGAGTACGATTCGATTGAAAACAGATACAGGCCTCTGGACTGGCAGAACCACTACAAGGCATGGCCGTGGGACCGCAGGACTCGGGCATGCCGCATTGCGAGGTACGAATAATGAGAGGTTCTTTCCTTGCAGTCTTGCTTGCGATCACTTGTGTGCCTGCGGCGGATGCGCAGGGAGTGACCTGCGGTCCAATGGGTCCGCATGCGAAGGCGGAGCTCGCATACGTACGCAGAATCGTATCCGGCACTTCCTCCGGAGCGGTTGCGGTCCGCGCCACATTGAAGTTGCCAGCGCTCGACTCCTTGGCTGTCCAACTGGTGACGAACGATTCAGTATGCACGGTTGCGGCGAATGCGCTTCGCCAGACGATGAACCGACTCGACCTGCCGCTCTCGCGGACCTGGGTGATCCAGGTGGGACCGACGAGATACTGGGTATACGACCCCCGCTTCAAGAGCGCGATCGATGTCATTGAAGCGGTGTTCGACGACACTTGGACGAACCTCAGTCTTGTGACGGGATGAACTTCACCCGGTTTTATGGACACCTCGAGCGTCTTGATCGAGATTCGAGGCAGGAGGTGATGAAGAAGCGGTGGGGAGGGTTTGTTCAGCAGTTCAAAGCGGAAGCAGTCCGCTTGGCTGAATCAGTGACCATGCCGATCGCTGTTTGACCTTACCCCCGTGCTGAGTACGGCGTAATCTGGGTCTCTAGCCGTCCGAGGGACGGGAGGGCTCCGATGCGGAAGAGTCGGTTCACGGATGAACAGATCATCCGGATTGTGCGTGAGGTGGACGCCGGCGGGACGTGGGCGGAGGTGACGCGGCGTCACGGGATCAGCACGGAGACGCGGCGGCGGTGGCGCGTGACGTATCGCGGCCTGGAGCTCGCCGAGGCGAAGCGGCTCAAGGCGCTCGAGGACGAAAACCGCCGGCTGAAGAAACTCGTCGCCGATCTCTCGCTCGACAACGCGCTGCTCAACGACGTGGTGGGACGAACGTCGTGACGGCCGAGCAGCGGCGCTGCGCGATATAAGGAAATTCAAACCCGTCATGCAGTACACCGCATTCCTGAAGCTCTTCAGCCGGCGCCGACGTCAGCTCCCGCTCGCGGTAGCCCTGGCGGCACTCTTTGTCTTGCACCCGACGAAGGGTGTTTCGCAAGCGCGATACGCCTGCCTCCCTGTGGATTCCTCGACGACACAGGTCCAGCGCATGGCAGTCTCGATCGTGAGCGACACCACCGAGGGGCAGCCGTACGATTCGGAGCGACCATGGTATCCCGGTGGGCTCCGCATCCGACGTCTCGATCGTACAGGACGACGCGGTTTGCGACTCCGTGATGAAGTCCTTTGAACAACTGTCGGGGAGGACGTTCGCCGAGAGCTTTGTTTTGATTCGGATCGGCACCGCAAACCCATTCTATTTTGGCCGCGAAGGCGCGTCCCGGCGCCCTAGGCTCGATATACCTGCTCGATGTCCACTTTGCGTTGCTCACCACCTTCGTCGGGACCTGAACATCCGACGACGAGATTGAGCGGGCAAACGGGAAGGCAATGGTCGGTGTCCCGCAGCAGGGATCGGACGAGGAGTTCAATGAATACATCGCGAATAGTCTTTGTCGCGCTGCTGCTCGTCACGCCAACTGCGGCGTGGACGCATCATGAAGGCAAGTCCACGATGGTATGGGGCGCTTTACCGGCCTCACCCTGCCGCGCTCGAGACGCAGCAACTACCGCACACCTGCACTACCTTCGTGCGCTCGCGATAAGCTCATCGAATGCAGCAGCAGGTTGGCGCGCCAGTGTGCATGTTCCGGCCGTGTCTGACACTGCCAACCGCATCGTCGTTGTCTCGGATTCGGCGCGATGCACGGCGGCGCTCATCGCGTTCAACACGACCGCACAACTCACCGATAGCTCAGCCACGGAAATCGAGCTCATCCAGGCGGATACCGTTTTCGTTGCGTCTCATCCGGCGATCATGTCCGGCGAATTCGTGATGCGATACGTGTTCGACCGTGGCTTCCACTATCTCGGCAGCTATCTGAAGTAATAGGCTCACGCGGGACTGAGGAGTCTTGACGAATCGGTGGGAGGAAACCGCGGACCCATCGCTGGCAGTCGAGTAGTCGTCGCCCTACCCGAATCTGACCAATGCCACTCCGATTTTTGCTTGCACTCGCGCTGACCGCCGCGCCAGTGATGTGCGCTGATGCACAGGCGTGTCGCTCAGACGACGTGACCGCGCGCTACCTCGTTGCCGATCTCAAGAGGCTCGTGGCGACGACAGACCAGCGAGTGCAGGCCGCTAGGGATTCGTTTTATCATATTCCCGTCGTGCCAGCGACCACGATCGGCCTCGTCTTCGCCGACTCAGTTTGTACCGCGGCCGTGCAGGCACTCAACACCCTTTACGGTGAGAGTAAGCCAAGACGGGTCTATGTGGCGACAATTGGGAGCGGCTGGGCCGTGATCGATCCGGAAGACAATCCACCGGGTCGCTTCACTACCGTGGTGATCTTCGACTCCGAGTGGCGCGATGTTGGAGGCTGCACGAGGCCTTGACGTGCCTCACCCAGAGCGCCACTGAGGCCTACGCGTTACAACCGAAGACTAGAAGAGGGCGGGATACCGGTTCACCGTATCCCGCCCTCCTCGCACGCCGCCAACTGGACTTCTCTGGTGGCGCTGGACGATGCTGGAACGTCGACGTAGCGTTGGCGCGAGGCCCTCTCCAACGCAGCGCCGACTTCCGAGAACGTTCTTCATGGATACCGAGCTCGTGATCAGACTTTTCTGGCGCCCAATCGTCCGTCTTGCATTCGTGCTCGTCGCGCTCAATGCGCTCGACGCGCCCACCGCCCTCGCGCAGTCCGCTCCCCGGCTCGAGCGGCACCAAGTGCGTGCCGACGGGCATCCGCTCACGGTGTGGAGCAAGCGTCCGGCAACGAAGGCTCGCGGCGCGATCGTGCTGCTCCACGGCCGAACCTGGAGCTCGCTCCCCAACTTCGACCTGCACGTATCCGGAACGTCCGTCTCCCTCATGGACGCGCTCGTGGCGCGCGGCTATGCCGTGTACGCGCTCGACGCGCGCGGCTACGGCGGCACGCCGCGCGACTCCACCGGATGGCTCACCCCCGACCGTGCCGAGCGCGACGCGAGCGCGGTGCTCGACTGGCTGCGCGTGCGCACAAGCGGTGCGGCGCATGCGCTCCCGACGCTGCTCGGGTACTCGCGCGGCTCGCAGGTCGCGCTGCTCGTGGCGCAGCGGCATCCGGAGAAGCTGTCCGGCGTGGTGCTCTACGGATTCCCGTTCGACGTCACTCGGCCCGTGACGGCCGTCGCGGAGCCCGCGTCGCCGCCACGCCTGCCGACGCGCGCATCGAGCGCGGGAGAGGATTTCATCACGCCCGATTCCACGCCGGCCGGCGTGAAGGACGCCTACGTGCGCGACGCGATCGCGCGCGATCCGGTGCGCATGGACTGGCGCCGCGAGGAGCAGTTCGCCGAGCTCGATCCGGCGACGGTGCGCGTGCCGGTGCTGCTCATCAACGGCGAGCGCGATCCGTACGCCGGCGCCGCGGCGCTGCCCACCTTCTTCGGCCGGCTCGCCACCGCCGACCAGTGGTGGGTGGTGCTCGCGCACGCCGACCACGCCGCACATCTGGAGCGGCAACGAGCGTTCGTGCAGGCAGTGGTGTCGTTCATGGAGCGCTGATCAGGCCGGGACTTTCCGCCGCACCAGCACGAACCGCGTCGCGTTGTCCGCCCGGTCCTGGATCCCGTCCATGAGCACCGCGAGCGCGTAGTGCCCCGCCGCCCACGGCGCGGCGATCGCCGCGACGGTGGGATCGCGCCGGATCGCCACCATCCGCGCCGCGCCCGCCGTGTCGTGCGCCTCCACGACGCGCATCTCCCGATGCTCGGCGAGGAAGCGCGCGCACTGCGCGAGCGCGACGGGATGGCTCAACACCTCGCGGATCTCCGACACGCGCGCACCGCGCAGGCCGAGCAGCGCCATGCGTACCGGAAGCGAGTGCTCACCGATGCGCTCGAGCGACGTGAAAGGAGCCATCGCGTCGAGTGCGGCACGCACCGGGCCGGCGATCGCGTTCTCGACCGGGAAGACCCCGTAGTCGGCCCGGCCGTCCACCACGGCGCGCGCCACGGCATCGAACGTCGCACAGGGGAGCAGTGTTCGTGGACCCGGCACGAGCTCCTCGGCCGCGAGCTCGCTGAATGCGCCGGTCTCTCCCTGGAATGCGACGATCTTCGCCATCAACGCGCTTCGCGCGCCGCCTCGGTGCGGAGCTCGCGCTCGTCGAGCCGGCGCTGCTCTCCCATCGTGAGAGGCGTGCCGGTAAGCATCCCCTTCGCCACCTCGAACAGCACAAGCGGCCGAGGCGTGTTGCTTACCATGTACTCCACCGACTGCGCCTCCACGAGGATGAGGGCGATGCGCGGATCGCTCGCGCTGCCGTCTCTGTCGCCGCCCTGGTCGCCGAACCAGGCCTTCCAGTCGGGCTTGTATAGCTCCTTGATCAGGTTGCGGTCCTGGGTCACCTGCGCAATGCCTGAGACCGACACCCACTCGCGCGTCCTCGGGTTGTAGTACGCGAGGTTGACGTGCGGGTCGTCCTCCAGTTCATGCAGCTTGTGCGACGAGATGTCGGTGACGAACCAGAGGTCGGCCCCGGTGACGCGCTCCTGCGTGGCCATGGGACGTGACACGAGTTGCCCATCGGGGCGGCGCGTGGTGAACATCGCGACGTCGTTGCCGTCGATGAGCTTGTACAGCTCGTCGAGCTTCTTGGTGGTGGAGATGCGGTCCGTCATCGGTCCCTCGCGCTGTAGAGTCACCGGACTGCCGGACAGAAGACGTGCCCGAATGGGGGCGGTCGAGAGGCCGGCGACGGGGAGGAGGACAGGTGTGCCAGGCCGCCATAGCGCCATAGCGCCTTACCGTTTCACTGCCTCCGCCACCTCCGCCGCGTGCCCCTCCGGCTTGACCTTCTCGAATACCGTCGCGATCCGCCCCGTGGCATCGATCACGAACGTCGTCCGGTTCACGCCCATGTATTTGCGGCCGTACATCGATTTTTCTCCCCACACGCCGTACAGCTCCGACACCACGTGCTCCGTGTCGGCCACGAGCGGATACGTGAGTCCATACTTCGTCTTGAACTTCTGGTGCGACTTCACCGAATCGGGGCTCACCCCGATCACCTTCGCGTCGACTCCCTCGAACCGAGGGAGAGCGTCCTGGAACCCGGACGCCTCGATGGTTCAGCCGCTCGTGTCGTCTTTCGGATAGAAGAACAGGATCACCACGTGCCCGCGCAGCGACGACAGGCGCAGCGTGCTGTTGTCGTCGACCAGCGCCGAGAAATCCGGCGCGATCGTGCCTTCTTTCGGTATGCTCATTCCAGTGGCTCTCCTCCGAGCAACACGGCCATGATCGCCTTCTGAATGTGTAAGCGATTCTCCGCTTCGTCCCACACCCGGCTCTGCGGCCCGTCGATCACCTCGGCGCTCACCTCCTCGCCGCGGTGCGCGGGGAGACAGTGCAGAAAGATCGCATCCCTCGCGGCGCGCTTCATCATCGACGCGTCCACCACGTAGCCGGCGAAGTCCTTCTCGCGCTTCGCCTGCTCGTCCTCCTGCCCCATGCTCGCCCATACGTCGGTGTTCACGACGTGCGCGCCCGCGATCGCCTCCCTCGGATCGCGCGTCAGCGTCACCTTCGCCGCTCCCTGCGCGCGGGCGAGGAGCTGATCGGCCGGCTCGTACCCACGGGGGCAGGCGAGCGCGAGCTCGAAGCCGAGTCGGTACGCGGCGTTGATCCAGGAGTTCGCCATGTTGTTGCCGTCGCCGATCCACGCGATCTTCTTCCCCTCCCACGTGCCCAGGTGCTGACGCACCGTGAGCAGATCGGCGAGCACCTGGCAGGGATGGAGGAGATCGGTCAGCCCATTGATCACCGGCACCTCGGCGTGGCGCGCGAGCTCCTCCAGGTCCTGGTGCGCGAAGGTGCGGATCATGATCCCGTCCACGTAGCGCGCCAGCACGCGCGCCGTGTCAGCGATCGGCTCACCACGACCGAGCTGCACGTCACGCGGCGAGAGAAAGAGCGCATGGCCGCCGAGCTGGTGGGTCCCCACCTCGAAGGAGACGCGCGTCCGCGTGCTGGACTTCATGAAGATCATCGCCAGCGTCTTCCCCGCGAGCGGCTTCTTCATGTACTCGCCGCGGCGCATGCGCTCGCCGAGCTCGAACAGCGCGACCAGCTCGGACCGCGTGAAGTCCGGAATCGCCAGAAAGTCGCGATGTGGAGCGCGACGGGCGTCGGCAGGGGCGGGCATTTCAGCTATTCAAGGGGAGGGTGAAGGCGGTCAAGCTAGCGGGGTGAATCCGAGACGAGAAGGTCTCGCTGGATCTGACTGACCCGCAGCTACGATCGAACCGGATGTTCCCGTGCCAATCAGTCTATTTGTCCGATTATCGCCAATTGAAATATGACTGTATTGTAATTTGACACAACTGCTGAATTCGGACAAACTTGGGGTGCGACGATTGGACGGGTCTGCTACACCGCCCACTCCGTCGGCGAGAACTGTCGTCACTCTCAGCCCGACCCGACGCCGGGTCGGCGAGGAGCCCCCAACCCATGCTTCCCCGCATCGCACCATCCACGTCCGCGCCGACCTCCGGCACCCGCCCCACCCCCGCCCCCGCCCCCGCGCGTCTTCGCCGCGCCCTGGCCCTGTCGCTTGGCTCGGTGGCCATCCTCAGCCTCGCCCTCGCGGTCGTCGCCGCGGGCCAGCTCAACACCCTGGAGCACGAAAACGCCCCGGCGCTGGCCGACGCGCAGCATCTGGACACCACGGTCACCGCGATGAGCCTCGTGCTGCGTCGCACTGACCTGGACCGCGCCGACAGCCTGGCGGCTGATTTCCATGCCGTGGCCGGTCGCTATCGCGGCAGCGAGGCGAACCGCAACGACATGAAGGGTTACGACACGGCGTTCGCCGACTACTACGTGTCGGCGCGCCGTGCCGCCACCGGTACGTCGATGAGCGACGACGCCGATCTCACGAGCGCCGAGAGTGCCACGCTCGCCTCCGGCGTGCTGAACGAGCGTCTGCACGATGGTATCGCGCGCACCAGCCTCGCGGTGGAACGCACGCCGGCGACGGCGCTGCGCATCCGGATCGTCGCAGCACTGCTCATCGCCCTGATCGCCGCGGTGGCGCTGCTCCTGCTCGTGCCACACCGGAAGTTGCGTGCGCAACGCGAGGCCATGCTCCCCGAGAAGCGCACCGACGTGGCGACGCCGCGCGAGCGTGAGGACGAGCGGGGGCACCTCCAGGAAGCGGTGCGCCGCATGGCCGAGCGCCGCCAGGCCGTCGCGGCCGCAGCGGCACAGGTGGCGGAACGGAACCGCCAGCAGGTCGAGCTGTTGAAGAAGATGGAGAAGGCGCTGCCCGAGTCGCCGGCGCTCAAGGTGATTCGGGGCGAGAAGCTCAAGGAGGGTCGAACTCCCGTCAACGCCAGCTATGCCCTCGGCAAGCGCGCCTTCGCCGGCGTGTGAACCGAGACCTCTAGACAGAGGGGCCGACGATGGCCCCTCTGTCTAGAGGATGTACTTCCGCAGATCCTCGTCCTCCACGATCGATTTCAGCTTCTGGCGCACGACATCGGCATTGACGACGATGCGCTTGTCGCCCCCGTCGGGGAGGTCGAACAGGGTGTCCTCGAGCTGCGTGGTCATCACGGTGTGCAGCCGACGAGCCCCGATGTTTTCCATGCGCGAGTTCACCGTGGCGGCGACGTGCGCGATCTCCGCGATGCCGTCCGCGGTGAACTCGAGCGTTGCGCCATCCGCTGCCACGAGCGCCGCGTATTGCTTGGTGAGCGCGTTCTCCGGCTCCGTCATGATGCGCACGAAGTCCGCCTCGCTGAGTGACTTCAGCTCGACGCGAATCGGGAAGCGCCCCTGAAGCTCGGGAATGAGATCCGACGGCTTGGAAACGTGAAACGCGCCCGCGGCGACGAAGAGGATATGATCGGTCTTCACCATCCCGTGCTTCGTCTGCACGTTCGAGCCTTCGACGATCGGCAACAGATCGCGCTGCACGCCTTCGCGTGACACGTCGGGGCCGCCCATCTGGCTCTTCTCGCCGGCGATCTTGTCGATCTCGTCGAGAAAGACGATGCCGAGCGTCTCCACGCGCTCGAGCGCGTCGGCTGTGACGTCCTCCATGTCGACGAGCTTCTCGAATTCCTGCTCGAGCAGGATGCGGCGAGCCTCGGCGATCTTGACGACGCGCTTCTTCTTTCGCTGCGGCATCATGTCGCGCAGCATCTCGGTGAAGTTCTCCATGCTCTCGGGCGCGCCCTGCGACGCGAACATGTCGAACATCGGGCTGGCCGCCGGCGCGACCTCGATCTCCACCTCGCGCTGGTCGAGCTGTCCGTCCAGCAGCAGCTGCTTGAGCTTCTCGCGCGTGCGCTTGTAGCGCTCGGCCGCGGCGTCCCCCTCGCGCTCCTGCTTCACGGCCCCGGTCGCCGAAACCACAAACACGTCGGACGGTGTGACGGCCTGACGGTCGGACGATTGGTCTGACGGTCCGACCGTCTGACCGTCCGACTGTCCGACAGCCTTCGCCTCAACCGGAGGTGGAAGGAGCAGATCCAGCAGGCGCTCGTCCACGCGTTCGTTGGCGAGATCCTCGACCTCGCTCTCGCGCTCCTGGCGCACCATCTCGATCGCGCTATCGACGAGATCGCGGATCATCCCCTCGACGTCGCGTCCGACGTAGCCCACCTCGGTGAACTTGGACGCTTCCACCTTGATGAACGGCGCGCCGGCGAGCTTGGCGAGACGGCGCGCGATCTCGGTCTTGCCGACGCCGGTGGGGCCGATGAGGATGATGTTGTTGGGGGAGATCTCGTCGCGAATCGCGTCGGGCGCCTGCTGCCGGCGCCACCGGTTGCGCAGCGCGATCGCCACCGCCTTCTTGGCGTCGGCCTGGCCGACGATGTAGCGGTCGAGCTCCGCGACGATCTGCCGCGGCGTGAGATCCGCCAGGCGCGCGAGCGCCTGCTGCGTGCGGGGGGACGCCATGTCAGCCCGCCTCGAGCACGGTGATGTTGGTGTTGGTGTAGACGCAGATCTCCCCGGCGATCGTGAGGCTCTGGCGCACGATCTCCGTCGGACCGAGCTCGGTGTTCGCGGCGAGCGCGCGCGCGGCGGCGAGGGCATAGGGGCCGCCGGAGCCGATGGCGAGGATTCCGTCGTCCGGCTCGATCAGCTCGCCGTTGCCGGAGATGATGAAGCCGTGCTGCGGATTGGCGACGGCAAGCAACGCCTCCAGACGGCGAAGCACGCGGTCGCTGCGCCACTCCTTGGCCAGCTCCACCGCGGCGCGGGGGAGGTTCCCGGGATGACGCTCGAGCTTCTCCTCGAACTTCTCGAACAACGTGAGCGCGTCGGCGGCCGAGCCGGCGAAGCCGGCCAGCAGCTCGCCGCCGCGCAGCGCGCGAACTTTCTGCGCCTTGGACTTCATGACGGTCTCGCCGACGGTCACCTGCCCATCTCCGCCCAGCGCCACCTTTCCGCCACGCCGCACGGCCAGAATGGTCGTGGCGCGGATACGCGGTAGTTCTGACATGGAGAGGAATCTAGCGAGGCGGGCCGGGGAGTATGGCGGTACGGCGGTATAATCGGACCGCCCCGCGGCTTACCGAATCCGCGGCTTCGGCGGCGGGGGCGCGTCCTTCTCGTGGCGGGTCATTCGGTGCGCGTCGCCGCGACGAAGGGCGCCGCGGTTCGCGATCCGGTCGCGCAGGTAATGTCGGTTGAGCCAGGTACCGATCACGAGCAGCACCGAACCGGCGATCATGGACACCGTCACATATGCCCACGTGTCGCGGCCGATCAGTGCGGCTGCCATGCAGAGCACTCCCAGCCCGATCGCCGCCTCGCCCCCAAGGTGCCGCTCGGTACGCTCGCTACGGCGGCGCTCGCGGAATCCGGGCATGCTTTCGGGCATCCAGGCGTCAGCCAATAGGCCGAGTCCTATCAGGGCGGTCAGAATTCCCAGGATCAGCGGAACAGTTTCGAGCTTCACCTCTTCAGCTCCAGTGCGGTCCGCCCGCTCCTCAAGCGATCTTCATGCCCGCGGATGTGCGGCTCGGTACACCTGCTTCAGCCGCTCGACGCTCGTGTGCGTGTAGATCTGGGTCGTGGACACCGATGCGTGCCCCAACAGCTCCTGCACGGCGCGAAGGTCGGCACCGGCATCGAGCAGGTGCGTGGCGAACGTGTGGCGGAGCGAGTGCACGCTGAGTCCCGCGTCCTCGTCGATCTGGTCGAGGAAGCCGCTGACGACTTTCTGCACCATACGCACGCCGATGCGCTTGCCGGTACGTGAGAGAAAGTAGGCCGAGCGCTCTCCACGCGCGCCCGCGGTGCGCAGCAGGTCGTCGCGCTTGGCTTCGTAGTTTCTCAATGCCAAGCTGGCCTGGTTGCCGACAGGAACGATGCGCTCCTTGCGTCCCTTCCCCCGCACCTTCACCTGCTGGCTCACGAGATCGAGGTCGCCGCGACCGAGCCCCTGAAGCTCCGAGAGTCGCATGCCGGTGCTGTAGAACAGCTCCAGGATGGCCAGGTTGCGCACGTCGACGAAGTCGCCCTCCATCGCACGGGCCTCGGCCATCTGGAACAGCAGGTCGATCTGCGCACGGTCGAGATAGCCGGGCAAATGCTTCTCGAGCTTCGGCGCCCCGACGGCGCGCGCGGGATTCGATTCGACCATCTCGTTGCGGTGCATCCAGCGATAGAAGCTTCGCACACCGCTGAGCGTACGCGCCATCGTGCGCTTGCCGACACCACGCCGCTGGAGATGCGCGAGAAAGCCGCGCATCGCGAGACGGTCCACCCCTTCCCAGCTCCAGCCGGCCGTCCCGTAATAGCTGCTCAGATACTCGACGAACGCGCCGAGATCCCGCTCGTACGCCTTCACCGTGTTCGGTGAGACGTCACGCTCCTTCGCGAGGTGGCGGAGGTACTCGGCAACGTCGCCCTGCTCGCTCATGCGCCCGCTGCCGTGTGCAGATGGACGTCGCGCCAATCGGCCATGTGCGCGAGCGCACGCTCGGCGAGCTGCTGCTTCTTCGCGCGCTTGTCCCGCACGCGCACGCCCAGGTCGTCGACGAGGCCGAAGTTGGCGTTCATCGGCTGGAAGTGTCGCGGATCCGCTTCGCGCAGATAGCGATAGAGAGCGCCGAGCATCGTCGTCGGCGGCGGCAACACGGGGTCCGCGCCGGCGAGCAGCCGCGCGAGGTTCACGCCGGCGAGCAGTCCGGTGGCAGTGCTCTCCGTGTAACCCTCCACGCCGGTCAACTGGCCAGCGAAGAGCACGCACGGATCGTCGCGCAATGCAAGGTGCGGCGCGAGCGCCGCGGGTGCGTTCAGATAGGAGTTCCGATGGATGGAGCCGAAGCGCAGGAACTCCGCATCCCCGAGACCGGGAATGAGACGGAACACGCGCTGCTGCTCGGGATACCGCAATCGCGTCTGAAACCCGACGAGATTCCACATGCGGCCGCCGCGATCCTCCATCCGGAGCTGCACGACGGCATACGGCTCGCGTCCCGTGCGTGGATCGGTGAGCCCTACCGGCTTCATCGGGCCGAAGCGCAACGTCTCGCGTCCGCGCCGCGCCATCTCCTCCGCGGGCATGCAGCCTTCGAAGTACGGCACGGTGTCGAAGTCGTGCCCCGTCGCCTTGTCAGCCGTCGTGAGGGCGTCGATGAAGGCCTCGTACTGCTCGCGGGACATCGGGCAGTTGAGATACGCACCGTCCTCCTCGCCCGGCATCGTTTCCTTTCCGTAGCGCGACGCGCGGAACACGACGTCGTGGTCGATGGACTCGGCGCTCACGATCGGAGCGATCGCGTCGTAAAACGCGAGCGCGTCGACACCGAGTCGCGTGCGGATCGTTTCGGCGAGTGCGTTCGACGTGAGCGGTCCGGTGGCGATGATCCCCGGAGAGGGCAGCGCCGTGACCTCGCCGTGCTCCACTGCGATGCGCGGATGCGACGTCACTCGCGCATGTACGGCGGCCGAAAACACGTCGCGATCCACCGTGAGCGCGCTGCCGCCGGGGACTCTCGCCTCGTCGGCGCAGGCGAGGATCATGCAACCGAGGAGCCGCATCTCCGCCTTCAATAGCCCGTGCGCATTGGAGCTTTCGGTGCTCTTGAAGGTGTTGGAGCACACCAATTCGGCGAGGCGGTCGGTCTTGTGTGCCTCGGTACCGACCACCGGTCGCATCTCGTGCAGCACGACGTCATGGCCGCGCTCGGCGAGCTGCCAAGCCGCTTCACTACCGGCCAGCCCTCCGCCGATGACGTGAACCGTCGATGCCGTTCCAGGCGTCCGCATGCGTCAAAGATAGCGTGGAGCGCGAACAGTTCTAACGGCTGTCCGACACCAGGCGTATACTCAACTGCAACGAAGGAGGTGGCGAGGGGATGTCAGGCCATCGTTACCGCCGCGGCGGCGGGCTGGGAACCGTGAAGGGAGCCGTCTCCACCGCCCTTCTGCTGGTGGCCTGCGCGAGGCCCGAGCAGCCGCGTGTGGGCGTCGTGCTGGGGGCGGAAGGTGTACGTGCCGCGAAGCTGGCGGTCGAAGCGCTGAACTCGCATGGCGGGCGGCCGATCGGGCTGCGCGCCCTCAGCGACGCCTTCGGGGCGAGTGCACAGATCGCGCTCCAGGGTGCCGAGAGTCTCGCCACCGACGGCACGGTGCTCGGCGTCGTTGGGCACACGAACAGCAGCGCCAGTCTCGCGGCGTCCCAGGTGTACAACGTGCGCCGCGTCGTCCAGATCGCGCCGACGACGACCTCTCCGCTTTACAGCCAGGCCGGCCCCTACAGCTATCGACTCACGGCCAGTGACGAGTATCAGGCCCAGTTTCTGGCCGACCATGTGCCAGCATTGCAGTCGCAGCGGATTGCGATCGTGTACGTCAATGACGACTACGGGCGCTCGTTACGACGGCTGATCGTCGAAGAGCTGGCGAAGCGAGGCGTCGCGCCGATCTATCAAGGGCCCTATGCCGAGAGCGAGCTGGACGGCTCGGAGCTCGTGCACGTGCTCGCCGGCACGAAGCCAACAGTCCTTCTCTGGCTGGGACGCGACGTTTTTTTTCTGCGCGTCGCTGATCAACTGCGCGCCGCAGCACCGAATCTTCCCGTGCTCGCCAGCGACGGCTTCGCGAGCGCGACCGTGCAGCAGAACAGGGAGCGGCGCTTCGACGGGGTGCGCTATGTGCGGCTCGTGAACGTGGACAGTGGCTCGCCCGCGCTGCAGGCTCTGCGCAAGCGTTACCGCCGTGACGGCGGCGGCGAGATCACCGATCAGGCGATTCTCGCGTACGACGCGGTCCTGTTGCTCGGCACGGCGATCCGCGAGGCTGGTCCCGACCGGGAGGCGATTCGTGGCTGGCTCGATCAGCTCGGCCGGTCGCGCCCGCCGTTCGTGGGCGTGACGGGACCGATCAGCTTCTCTCCTGACGGCGATCGCGCCCCCACGTACGCGCTGGTGACGGCGGGTACGGGCCGGCGGCCCAGCGCCGGAAAGTGAGCGCGTGGCACGACCGCTGACCGTTCCGAGCCTCCGCGGGTCGCTCATCCTGAGCGCCGTCGCCGTCGTCGTCGTCGCGACGGTCGCGATGATCGCCGCCTTCTCGATCACGCTGTCGCTCCACAACGAGACCGACCGCGACACGAACGCATTCATCGAGGAGCAGCGCGTCGCCGATCAGATCGTCGCGCTGACGTATCGGCAGCAGCTCGAGGCGTATCGCTACCTGGAGCACCCGGACAACGCACGCCACGCGACCTTCCAGTCATTGGGCGACGACGCGGACGTCCAGATGCGCCGGTATCTCTTTCATCGACTGTCCCCGGCAGCACGGCTCCAGGTGGAGCGAATGAAGGAGACGCACGACGCATTCGAGGTGTCGGCCGAGCGTGCGTTCGAGATGGCGCAGAGTGGGGACGTGATGGCCGCGCGCCGCCGGCTCGCCGCACCCGAGGCGCAGGCGTCGGCGCTGGACAGCGCCGTCCGCCGCTTTCTCGAGGCGCGGGTGGCTGACCGGGTTGCGCTTCAGCGAGAGTATCAGGCGATGGCGTTCCACACGCGCCTCGGCCTCGTCCTCGTCGGCGCGGCGCTGCTCGCTTTCGGCGTGCTCCTCGGTCGGCACCTCATGCGCCGCGTCGTCGTCCCGCTCGAGCAACTCACGGCGGCAGCGCAGCTCATCCGGAGCGGAGACGCGCAAGCGCGCGTGCCACCGCAGCGATACCGTGAGCTGAAGGAGATGGCGACGGCCTTCAACGAGATGGCCGACAGCGTCCAGTTCGCGCGCGAGACGGTGGAGCTCCAGAACGAGGAGCTGCGGCAGTCGCTCGAGCAGCTACAGGAGACGCAGGAGGAGCTCGTCCAGCGCGAGAAGCTCAGCGCGATGGGTCACATGCTCGCCGGGCTCGCGCACGAGTTGAACAATCCGCTGGCGGCGGTGCTCGGCATGTCGGAGGTGCTGCGCGCGGAGCTCGCCCGCGCAAACACCGATGCGGCACGCCGCATCGACGCTGATTTGGGCGAACCGTTGCAGCGGGAGGCGCTGCGAGCGCGTGCGCTCGTGCGCAACCTGCTCAACTTCGCGCGAAAGCCGAGCGGCACGCTGGAGCCCGTCGCGTTGTACGCGGCAGTGAGCACCGCAGTCGCTCTCCGCTCGCACGCGTACCTGCAGGCCGGCAAGACGCTGCGGGTGGACATTCCGCAGTCGCTGTACGTGCGCGCCGACGTACAAAAGCTCGAGCACTGCGTCGTGAACCTCGTCAACAATGCGCTCGATGCGATGGTGTCGGACCATGGGACCGGTCTCCGCATCGGTGCGAGCGTGCAGAACGACGGCATGGTGCGCGTCGACTTTGACGACGATGGCCCCGGCTTTGAGGATCCACAGCAGGCGCTCACCCCCTTTTTCACCACCAAGGCCGCGGACCACGGGACCGGACTCGGTCTCGCCCTCGTGCAGAAGTTCGTGAACGAGTTTGGTGGAACGGCCACCGCGAGCAACCGCCCTGGGGGTGGCGCCCGCGTATCGCTCCTGCTGCGGCCCGCCCCGGCACCCGAGAGGGCGGCGCCCGTCGGGACGGCGACCGATGCCCTCGCCGCGCCGTCTGCGGCGAACGTCGCGTCGACGTTCTCCCCGGGCCCGCGCCTGGTATCACGGGACGTCGGGACGGCATCGCCGCGCGTGCTCGTGGTCGACGACGAACCGTCGCTGCGCGAAGTGCAGCGCCGTCTGCTCACGCCCGAAGGAATCGACGTCCTGCTCGCCGCGAACGCCGCCGAGGCGCGCGACGTACTCGGACGCGAACGCGTGGACCTGGTGATCTCCGATCTGCGTATGCCCGGGGGCACCGATGGACGCGGGCTGATCGCGTGGCTCACGCAGGAGTATCCGGCGCTCGCCGGACGGACGCTGCTCGTGACCGGAGACGTGAGCGGTGCAGTGCCGGCAGCGCTGCCCGTGCCGCCGGAGCGGCTGATCTCCAAGCCGTTCTCGCGCGACGAGTACGTCGCGCGCGTTCGCGCGGCGTTGGGGATGCGGTGAGACGGTGAAGCGGTGAGACCGTCCGACTGTCTGACTGTCTGACTGTCTGACTGTCTGACTGTCCGACCGTCTGACTGTCCGACCGTCTGACTGTCCGACCGTCCGACCGTCCGACCGTCCGACCGTCCGACCGTCCGACCGTC
>CAYTKA010000065.1:0-5863 GCA_964438255.1 uncultured Gemmatimonadaceae bacterium
ATATCCGTTTGATCCGCCTCTCCGCCGTATCCGGATGAACCTTCGTCTGAGGAGCGTGCCCGAGCGGCTGTTAAGAGGAGCGAATGAAGCGGATCTACTGGAACAACCATCATCACATGCTCCATGTCATGCATCGCGTAGACGGCCGGATCTCACCCATTGCCTACACGATCGCGATACCGACGGCCTACGTGGATCGGTGGATCGCCGGCGCGCTGTATGTGGCGGTCGCCATCATGTGGCTCGTGCCGGATCGGCGGATCGAGCATGCACTGGCGCGCGAGAGCGAGACGCGCGGGGGACGCGTGGCATGACGGAGCTCGACGCGGACGTCGCTCTCGCGCGGATCGGCCGAGCGCGGGGGCTGGCGCGACTGCTCGACGATGTCATTCGCGTTCCCGGCACGCGCATCCGGTTCGGCCTCGATCCGGTGATCGGGCTGGTGCCGGGCATCGGTGATCTCGCCGGCGCAGTGCTCTCGGGCTACATCGTGCTCTCGGGCGCGCAGCTCGGCGCGCCGCCGTCGGTGATCGCGCGCATGCTCGGCAACGTCGTCGTGGATACCGTCGGTGGGGCGCTGCCCTTCGTGGGCGACGTGTTCGACGTTGCGTGGAAGTCCAACATCAAGAACGTCGACCTACTCGAGCGGTGGGTCGGCGATCCGCGCCGTACACACAGGGCGAGCCGGCTGGTCGTGGGACTGACGCTGCTCGTTCTCCTGCTGCTCGCCGCTGCGGGTGTCGCCGTGGCCGTGGTCGTAATCAAGATGGTGTGGCTCACGCTTCGATCCTGATTTGTAGTCCGGAAGTATTAAACGCGCGTGGGGCGGCCCTCCTTGACAGGGGCGCCGGAAGGTGGGATCCATCTGAATGGTCGCGGGCGGTCGCGTCGATCTCTCCCGCCTGCGACGTGTGTCCGGCTTCAATCCCCACCCCGGAGTGCACATGCCACGCAGTCCTCGCCTCATGGCGAGCAGCCGGCTCGTCCTGCTGCTCGTCGCCGTCAGTCGCCCGCTGACGGCACAGAGCACCGGCACGATCACCGGCACCGTGATCGACGCCGGGAACCGTCGCCCCATCAGCAGCGCGCAGGTCACGATCGTCGGCACAGGCCCCACGATCGGTGCGGTCACCAACGCGCAGGGGGTCTATCGCATCCTCAACGTTGCGCCAGGCCCGCGTTCCGTGCGCGCGCGCATCATCGGCTACGCGCCGGTGGTGAAGAGCGTCGAGCTCGCGCCGGGCGGCACGGCCACCGCGTCGTTCGAGCTCAGCCCGTCGGCGATCGAGCTCACCGCCGTCGTCACGACGGGCACCGGCGGCAGCCAAGTCGAAGCACGAAAGCTCGGTAACACCGTGGCCGCGGTGCAGGCGCCCGAGAACGCGCCCATCGCCAGCTTCTCCGACATTCTCCAGGGAAGAGAACCCGGGGTCATGGCCCTTCCGTCGTCCGGCACCACGGGCGAAGGGACGCGCATCCGCATCCGTGGGAGTGCGTCGCTCTCGCAGTCGAACGAGCCGATCGTGTACGTCGACGGTGTGCGCGTCGACAACGGCGGCGGGTTCGGCGCCGGATTCGTCGGCACCGGTGGCGGCGGACGTCCGTCGCGGCTCGACGACATCGATCCGACGTCGATCGAGAAGATCGAGGTGCTCAAGGGTGCCGCCGCCGCCACGCTCTACGGCACGGAAGCGTCCAACGGCGTGGTGCTGATCACGACGCGAAAGGGGATAGCGGGGAGCGCCAAGTGGGTGGTGGACCTCGAGCAGTCGTTCAAGACCTATCCGCGCGGCCGCATCGAGCCGCAGTGGGGGTTCGCACGCTCGGACACGCAGGCGACGCGGCTCTCGCAGCACTACGGGCTCCCGATCGCGGCGTTCGTGCCGTTCAGCCGCGAGGTTGCCACCCAGCTCTTCGAGACCGGCAGGGCGAGCACGGTCACGACGCAGGTTTCCGGCGGCAGCCCGCTCATCACCTACTTCGGGTCCATACGCGCGTACCTCGAGGATGGTCCGTTCACGGCCAATAACTACAACTGGCAGAACTACGGCGTGAACATGCAGGACATCAACAACAAGTATCAGGGCACGCTCAATCTGGGGCTCTCCCCGACGCGAACGTTCAAGCTCCAGACGAACGTGCTCTACACCAATACCCACAACGACATCCCCGAGAACAATAACAGCATCTACGCGCCGTACACCGTGGCGCTGTTCTCCAAGCCGGAGAACGCGCAGTGCGACGCCTCGAAGACGTCTCCCACCGATCCGACGAACGGGAGCCTGGGCGACGGCCTGTGTCGCGGACCGGGGAATCCCACCGGCGCCAGCTCTTTCGGCTCCATGCGCGAGCTGCTCCAGCCGTCGATCACGCAGGACGCGCGGCACTTCAACGGCCGCGTACGCGCGAGCTACATCCCGACGACGACGTTCAACATCGACGGCACCTTCGGGCTCGACTTCACCGCGCAACGGTCCACGTATCTCATCCCCTTCGGCAACAACGTGGATCGACGCATCAACCGCGCGAACGCCGGGTCGAAGAGCGTGGACGACCGCACGCATCAGGAGCTGACGCTCAGCGTGAACGGCGGTTACACGCGCGAGCTCGGCACGCCGCTCTCGTCCAACTTCATCTTCGGCGCGCAGGGGTTCCTCACGCGCGAGAACGACGAGAGCGCCAACAACCAGGGATTCCCCGGCCCGGGGATCGAGGTCGTGGGCGGCGGCTCGTCGCCACAGGTGTTCGAATCGTTCAGCTCCATCGTGAACGCCGGCTACTTCGGGCAGGAGCAGCTCGGCTTCCACGATTGGGTGTTCGTCACCGGCGGCGCGCGCTACGACTACAACAGCGCTTTCGGCAAATCCTCCGGCGGCGTGTTCTACCCGCAGGCCTCGCTCTCGGTCATCCCGAGCGACCGGCCGTCGTGGAGGAATTCCTCGCTCGCCAACTACATCTCCACGCTGCGTCTGCGCGCGGCAATCGGCCGCGCCGGACGACAGCCGGGCGCGTTCGACAAGCTGACCACGTACGCGGCGCTCACGTCGCCCGCCGGCAGCGGCCTCGTCCCGGCCAACCTGGGCAACCCGGACCTTCGCCCTGAAGTCTCCACCGAATGGGAGGTGGGCACGGAGGTCGGCGTGCTCGGTGATCGCGCGTCGCTCGACTTTACGCGCTGGCAGCGCACCGTGCGTGATGCGCTGTACGCGCGGCAGTTCCCGGTGACCGGCGGCTTCACGGCGGCGCAACTCGACAACATCGGGCGGCTCGATGCCTTCGGGTGGGATCTGAAGGCGAAGGGGATTCTGGTGAATCGCCCGTCGCTCTCGGTGGACGCCTACGCGGGGATCGGCTTCCTCAGCCAGATCGTGACCAGCCTCGGCGGTGCACCGCCAGTGAAGGTCGGCGGCAGCTATCCGCGCTACCGCAACTTCGTGAAGGAAGGCTACGCGCCCGGCTCCTTCTTCGGTGCCAAGCTCCCCGATCCCTGCGCGCCGGGCGCGACGAAGACCCCCGCGGGGGGCGTGTGTCTCCAACCGGGGCAGCTTCCCTTCGACACGAACAAGGACGGCAAGCCGGACACAGAAGCGGAGCTGCTCGCCTTCCTCTCCGTTCCGCGGCAGCTATCTGCCGTCGACCCCATCGCCGCAGACGACGACAACAACGGCGACAAGCTCGATCACTACTCGGGGAAACCCTTCCCCGATTTCGAGGGCTCGTTCGGCGGCTCGGTCACCTTTCACGACAACTGGAAGATCGGCACGAACCTCGAGTACCGCTTCGGCAACTACACCATCTCCGACCTCACCGGAGCGTTCCGGCGCGCCAATCCGACGAACGGAGGCAACACGCTGCTGCGCGCGCAGACCGAGGCAACGATGCTCAATCCCGCCAGCTCGGCGCAGGACCGGCTCGAGGCCGCGAAGGTGTATGCGTATCAGCTCCGCGGGCTCTCACCATATGACGGGCTCAATCAGCAGTTCAGCGGCGACTTTCTCCGCTGGCGTGAGCTCTCGCTGACCTATAACAGCACCGGCCGCCTCGCGACGCTGGTCGGTGCGAGCGAGGTCGCCATCACCTTTGCGGCACGCAACTTCGCACTCTGGACGAAGTACCCCGGCGTGGATCCCGAGGTGAACGTGTTCAGCCGCCGTTCCGCGGGCAGCACGGACGCGAACTTCGGCGAGGGCATCGATGCGTTCGGCTTTCCCATCCCGCGCTCCTTCAGCATCAACATCCGCGTGGGGCTCTGACCATGACCATATCGACGAGACATATGCGACCCTCGCGCCGCGCTGCCCTGACGATCGGCGCCGCGCTCGTGCTCGTGGTGACTGGCGGCTGCTCCAACATTCTCGACGTGAGCAACCCGAACAACGTGAACGAGAGCGCACTCGATCAACCCGCGGCGGCGAACGCGCTGTCCAACGGCGTGCTCGCCTCGCTGGTGCGCATGCTGTCGGGTATCACCGTCCCGTACGCCGTGGCAACGGACGAACTGGACTGGATCGGGTCGCGCGATGCGTGGTTCGATCTGGAGACCGGCGCGATCGCCAATTACCTCAACGAGTTCACCGACGGCGCGTTCCCGTACGTCGGTGAGGCGCGATACCTCGCCGACCTGGCGATCGCGAAGCTCGAGACGTTCAACTCGGCAGGCGCCCTCTCCGACAAGTTGATTCTCGCGCGGACGTACCTGTACGCTGCCGTGACCTACACGACGATCGCGGACATGTACGACGACTACGCGTTCTCGGACAAGCGCACACCGGCGGCGCCGATCGGCCGCGCCAAGATGGTCACGTTGTACGACAAGGCGATTTCGTACCTCGACAAGGCGCAGGCGCTCGCCGCGAGCGGCTCCGATGCGGCGCTCAAGTACAACATCCTCGCCTACCGGGCACGGGTGAAGCACGCGAAGGCGGTGTGGAACAAGATCACGCCGAAAGGACAGACCCCTGCCGCTCCCTTCGTGAGCGACGCCGGCGCCAATGCCGATGCGACGGCGGCGATCGCCCTCGGAAGCCCCGACCAGAAGTTCACTCTCGTCAGCAATCTCGAGGCGACGGCGAACATCAACATCTGGTTCGAGGTGAATGGGCGAAACGAGCATCGCGTCGGGGTGGTGTACAGCAACCTGATCGATCCGCTCACCGGTGCGAAGGACGTGACCACGCAGGCGCTGCTCGCGCAGTTCAAGGCCTTCGGCACGCAGTCAGGCGTCTTCACGATCACGAGCACGCGCGAGCTCCGTCTGATCCTCGCCGAGGCCGCGCTCGTGGCCGGCAATCCGACGGAGCTCCGGAATCAGATCAACGCCGTCCGGGCGCTCGACGGGAAGCCGGCCTTCGTCGCCCAGATTGCCGACGACGCGATGCTCAAGTACGAGCGGCAGGCCCAGCTCTGGCTGATGCGACGGCGGCTGTTCGACATGTACCGCTTCGGGCAGAAGGATTCGCACTGGGCGAACAACCCGAACTTCGAGTCGGCCTTCAGTGTGCCGGGACTGCTCTTCCCCATCCCCAACGTGGAGCGCCTGGGCAATCCGTGCATCAACACGCCGTCGCTCTGTCCGTGATCGCGCGGAGACGGCATCGCGTTGCCGCGGCGGTATGCGTCGCAGGGCTGGTGAGCAACATCGCCTGCTACGCATATCGCCCGGTGAACGACGTGGCCCCGATTCCGGAAGAGCGGTTGCGCATCACGCTCACGACCGAGGGTACGACGGAGCTCACCCGCTTTCTCGGTCCCCGCGTGGGCGCCGTGGAAGGGACGCTCGTGCGCACGCGAAGTGATGGTGCGCTCGACATTGCCGTCGAGGGCATCCGGACCGTCGACGGCATGCAACAGTCGTGGGCGGGGG
>CAYTKA010000065.1:5873-19827 GCA_964438255.1 uncultured Gemmatimonadaceae bacterium
CGGCCCCCGGGGGGGGGGGGGGGGGGGGGGGGGGCCCCCCGGGGGGGGGGGTCGGGGATGGTGCCGTGACGATACCCCGTGCCTACGTGGCCCACGTAGAGCGGAACGTGCTCGATCGACCGCGCTCTGCGCTCGCCGGTGTTGTGCTTGGTGGCGTGCTCGTCGCGATCGCGGCGGTCGCCCTGCGATCCACGAGCTCGCAGGGAGGCACGGGGCCCGGTGGCGGCAGCCCGCCCCCGTGAACAATTTGGTTGCTCCGCAACCGTCATTCGGAGACTCGACACCATGATCCATCGACGCATCGCGGCGGCCGTCTGCCTCGCGATCCCCGCCGCGCTCGTAGCCCAGACGTCCTCACCCGCGCACACGCCCGGTGCCCTCGCGCCGCATCAGCAGCTCGCACACGACGTCTACAAGCAGCTCATCGAGATCAACAGCGGCGACAAGACGGGCAACGTGACCACGGCCGCGAACGCGGCGGCCAAGTGGTTCCGGGACGCCGGCTTCCCCGATGCGGACATCTTCGTCGGCGGCCCGCGTCCGGACAAATACAACGTCGTCGTGCGCATCCATGGAAGGAATCCATCGGTGCGCAAGCCGCTGCTGCTGCTGGCGCATCTGGATGTCGTCGAAGCATTGAAGGCCGACTGGTCGCCCGATCTCGATCCGTTCGTCTTCACGGAGCGCGACGGCTACTACTACGGGCGCGGGACGTCGGACGACAAGGCGATGGCGGCGATCTTCATCGCGAACGCCATTCGCATGCGACGTGAAGGCTGGGTACCGGACCGCGACATCGTCGTCGCGCTCACGGCAGACGAAGAGGGCGGAACGGCCAATGGCGTGGATTGGCTGATCAAGCAGCACAAGGACCTCGTCGACGTCGGGCTCGTGATCAACGAGGGGGGCGGCGGTACGCTGCGCGACGGCAAGCCGCTCTTCAACTCCGTCCAGGCGACGGAGAAGCTCGTGGCCAACTTCACGCTGCGCGTGACGAACCGTGGAGGGCACTCTTCGGTACCCCGGGCTGACAATGCGATCACGTCGCTCGCCGACGCGCTGGCGAAGGTCGGACGTCACCAGTTCCCCGTGGAGCTGAACGACATCACGCGCGCCTTCTTCACCAGCGTTGCGCCCTTCGAGCGGCCGGAGATGGGACGGGCGATGCGTGCGCTCGTCGCGAACCCCGGCGACACGAAGGCGGTGGCAGTCGTTGCCGCCGACCCGCACTACAACTCGATGCTGCGCACGACCTGCGTGGCGACCATGCTGCGCGGGGGTCACGCCGAGAACGCGCTCCCGCAGCTCGCCGAAGCGAACGTCAACTGCCGCATCTATCCGACGTCCACGGCCGAGCAGGTGCGGGCAGAACTGGGGCGCGTGATCAACGACACGAGCGTGCACCTGCTGATTCGCACCCAGGAAATCGCGGCGCTGCCATCGCCATTACTCCCCGAAGTCTTCGTCCCGACTGCGCAGATCACGCGCGAGATGTGGGGGAACGTTCCCGTCATCCCGACGATGTCCACGGGCGCCACCGATTCACGGTTCTTCCGGGCGATCGGCGTGCCGGCGTATGGCGTCAGCGGGCTGTTCCTCGACCCGGCGGTCGATGCCCGCGCGCATGGACGGGACGAGCGGATGCGGGTGCAGTCGTTCTATGAAGGACAGGAGTTCCTGTACCGGTTGACGAAGGCGTTGGCCGGGCCGACGCACATCGTTCCGTAGTCGATCGGCGAGCAGTGCGCGATGATCCATGCACTTGCTGCGACGATCCGCGTGGCCCCCCTGAATCTCTCACGCCTGAACCACTCACATAACGATCTTCCCCCGCGCCCCCTTCACGATCACCCCGCTGATCCCGGCATCCTGAAGGAGTTTGTTGAACGCGGGGACGTCTTGCTGCTCGATCGTGTCGATCTGCGTCCGCAGGGCCGACCACATCTGCTCCAACTGGGCAAAGCGCTCGCGTGACGGCGTGCTCACGACGCTGCTCCCCTCGACGTTGCCGAGGAGGAACGCGTACTGCGCATTGATGCCGTTGCGGAAGTTGATCACGTCCTGACCGTTCCCGGCCCTGGACGAGAGCTGCGGATCGAGGACGTCGATCTTCGTCGTGATCTCCTTCCCCTTGGCCGAGATCACGGCTGACGTCGGCGTCTCCTTGGCGCGCTCGACGAAGCCCGTGACCTGCGTCTTCACGTCGCGCAGGCGGAGCAGCGCATCGTGGATCTCGCCGATGCGCGCGTTGATGGTGCGGGCGAGTGAGTCGCGCGCGGCGAGCTCCGCCGGCGACGTGGTGATGCGTGGATCCTGGCGTACCTCGAGCGGCGCCGTCTGCACGACGGAGCCCACGGTGAGCCGCACCTGATAGCGGCCCGGGCTCACCCGATACCCCGCCGTCGAGCCCCAGATGTTGATGTTGCCCGGCAGCTTGGTCGGTGGCTCGGCATGCAGGTCCCATTGAAACGCGTTGAGCCCCACCACCGGCTTCAACATCGCCGGCGGTGGCGTTTCCCGGCCGCCGGTCGTCGCCGGCCCGGTTGCCGCGGTGCGCGAGTAGGAGCGCAATACCTTTCCGCCCGCGTCGAGGAACTCGAGCTTCAGCGTCTGCGCGGAGTCGGGCACCCTGGCAAGTGAGAAGTAGACGTTTGCGCCGTACGGCGGATTGCGTCCGGCGGCCGTCGTCGGTTGCGACGGGCCTCCAGCGATGAGCGCGACGCGCGGCGTGTAGAGATGAATGCTGTCCTTGGCAACGGACGCGCTCATCTGCCGCACGGGCGAGAGGTCGTCGAGCGCCCAGAAGGCGCGCCCTTCGGTGGCCGCGTACAGATCGCCGTGGCGCACCTCGAGATCGGTGACCGGCGTCCTGGGAAGATTGCGCGAGAAGGGCTGCCAGCTCGCGCCACCGTCGTACGAGAGGTAGACGCCGGTCTCCGTTCCCGCGTAGAGCAGTCCACGCCGCTCCGGGTCCTCGCGTATCACGCGCACCGGCTCACCGGTACGAAGCCCGTTGGTGATCCTCGTCCACGACTTGCCGTAATCCGCGGACTTGAAGGCGTACGGCGTGTAATCGCCGTGCCGGTCCATCCGGAACGCGAGATAGACCGTCGCCGGATCGTATGGCGAGACCTCGACGTTGTTCGCGAGACCGACCCCGACATCGCGCGGGGTGACGTTCGTCCACGTCTTGCCGCCGTCGCGCGTGAGCTGCACGAGCCCATCGTCGGTCCCCACGTAGATCGTATTCGCGTCGTGCGGCGACTCGGCGATGTGGATGATCGTGCCGTATACTTCGCCCCCCGCGCCTTCATTGGTGATCGGTGTGCCGCCGACCCCCTGCGTCGCCTTGTCGTTGCGGGTGAGATCGGGCGAGATCGGCGTCCACGTGCGACCGCGGTCGGCCGTGCGGAACAGCACGTTGCCGCCGTGATAGAGCACGTTCGGGTCGTGCCGAGAGACCACGGCCGGTGCCGTCCAGTTGAAGCGGTAGCGCGTCTTGTCCGTCGGCTCGGTGAGCGCGAGCTCGGGCCACGGCATGATCGAGCGCTGGAGTCCCGTCTGCATGTCCTGCTCCTCGAGGATGCCGACGTAGCAGCCGCCGTACACGTACCGTGGATTGCGTCGATCGACGCCGATGTTCGCGCTCTCGCAGCCGGGGCCGGTCTCCCAATCGCGCTCGCCGATGTTCGGCCCATCGCTGCGGCTCTTGATGATCACCGACGTATTGTCCTGCTGGCCGCTGTAGAGGCGATACGGATAGGCGTCGTCGACGATGACATGGTAGAACTGCGCCGTCGGTTGATTGTCCTGCGTGCTCCAGCTCCTCCCGCCGTCGAGCGACACGGAGGCGCCGCCGTCGTTGGCGTTGATCATGAAGCGCGGATCGCGCGGGTTGATCCAGAGCTGGTGATTGTCGCCGTGCGTTGCCGGCAGCACGGTGAACCGGGCACCACCGTCGATGGACTTCACGATCGGCGCGTTCATCACGTACAGGACGTCGGCGTTCTGCGGATCGGCGGTGACGTTCATGTAGTACCACGAGCGCGTCTGGATGAGTCGATCCTCACCCGCCAGCCGCCACGTCTTGCCGGCGTCGTCGGAGCGGAACATGCCACCCTTCTCCGCCTCGACGATTGCGTACACGCGTTCCGGGTTTGCCGGCGATACGGCAACACCGATCTTTCCCATCAGCTTCGGCAACCCGTCCGTCAAACGCGTCCACGAGTCGCCCCCGTCGGTGGACTTCCAGATGCCGCTTCCCGGCCCGCCACTGCGGACCTGCCATGGGAGACGCTGATGA
This sequence comes from uncultured Gemmatimonadaceae bacterium, assembly GCA_964438255.1. Classification (GTDB taxonomy): domain Bacteria; phylum Gemmatimonadota; class Gemmatimonadetes; order Gemmatimonadales; family Gemmatimonadaceae; genus AG11. The sequence continues at coordinate 10,177 of CAYTKA010000065.1, forward strand.
TCCCAGAACGCCGCGTAGAGAATGCGCGGATTCGACGGGTCCATCGACAGATCGCTCGCGCCGCTCGTCTCGTTCGCGCCTGTGAGCACGAGCGTCCACGACTTGCCGCCGTCGGCGGAGCGATAGATTCCGCGGTCGCTCGTCCCCTTCCACCGATCGCCCTGCACGGCGACATACACGAGATCGGGGTTGCCGGGATGCACACGCACCTGCGCGATCTGCCGCGAGCTCTCGAGCCCGATGCGCGCCCACGTCTTGCCGGCATCGGTGCTCTTGAACATCCCATTGCCGTACGATGACGACTGCCCGCGCACCGGGTGCTCGCCCGTGCCGACGTACACGACGTTCGGATCCGATTCGGCAACCGCGATCGCGCCGATGGAGCCGTTCATCGCCGAGCCGTCGGACACATTCTTCCACGAGTGGCCGGCGTTCTCCGTCTTCCACACGCCACCACCCGTGTAGCCGGCGTAGTAGACGTACGGCTGACTCGGTACTCCTGCCACGGCATCAGCTCGGCCGCCGCGGAAGGGACCGATCAGGCGCCACTGCATGGCGCGGTAGGTCAAGGTATCGGGGTTCACGACCTGCGCCGAAATGGCAGCTGGGATCGCGAGAAATGAGGCGATAAGGAATCTCATCATCGGTGATTGCGGCGGTGGATTGGCTAGGCGTGAACCGCTTCAACGCGGATCTTGGCGGACGACCCACGGAGCTTCACTGCCGGCGCGTCGCCACCATCCACGGATCCTTCCCCTCCCCCACGGTAAACCCCACCGCCCGCTTGCCCTCGATCTGGAACACGACCGGCATCGGATCCACATCGAAGACCTGCCCTTTGTCGAGAAAGGCGGGCATGAAGTGGTCTGGTATCATTGTGGGGAGGAATTCCATCTCGATCGGATCGTTCTCGTCGTCGAGGACCGCGCGGAGTCTGCCTTTTGCCTCGACGATCGCGAGCCGCCGCGGTGCGGAGCGATGGTCGCCGTCGGGGAAGGTGACGCTGTACGTCCCGAGGTAACGATCGAGCTGCTCCTTCGACATCGTGATGTTCGGGGAGCTGGGCTGGACGCCGATCGCGATCGGCACGATGGTCGTCCCCCAGCGCAGGCGCAGCTCCGTGCCCTGTGCCCAGACACGCGGGAAGTCGAAGGTCAGTACCTCCACCCGTTCGCCGCGCACGGGCGTGACGGGAATGGAGAGCAGCATTGCGTCGAGCTTCGGGGGACGGGTGTGGTACAGCGTCGTGTCGGGGTGCAGGTGCAGCTTCCATGCGCCGGGGACGAGCGTCAGCCACACCGAGTACTTCCCCGCCGGGAGCGGCTTTCCGCCAATCGTCACGTCGCGAGAGACACGAAGCGTCGTCGCCTGATTGGCGCCGGGTGTCCATGTCTCGTCGAGCGTCACGACTTTGCCGAACAGCGAGTCGCGGCCGCGCGCCTGCGGGCGCGCGTAGTCGACGGTGATCATCGTGCCGTCGACGGTCTGCGACACCGCGCCACGCTCGCTCGCGCGGATCTGAGCGTGCACCTGCGACGTTGCGCTCACGACGGCGGCCGTGGCAAGCGCGAGTGGGCGACGTACGATCACGTGATGTGAGCCCGGAGGGTCAATCGCCGAATTGCGCGTCGATCGAGCGGCGGATGCCGCCGAGCGTCCATCCTTCCGGTGCTGCACTCGCGAGATGCGGAAGGACCAGCAGCGGAACAAGGGCGAGCAGCTCGCGGCGGGTGATGGGGCGAGGCATAACAGATAACCTACGGCGGCAGAGCGGAACGGCTAGTCCGTGGCGGAAACGGCGGATCTGTCCCTGTACGTGCGGGATGGCGATCGGCCCGAGAATTCCAGTGGCCAGGATGGCAATCCGGCTACATAGTACGGCATACCGTGTGCTGCAGTGCTCGATCAGCCCCGCTCATCATGTCTTTTCTTTCGCGCGCATCAGCTTTCGCGCTGCTGGTCGCCGTCGCTGCCTGTGAGACCAGGGGCGTCGTCGGCGTCGGCGGCCAGACCGGGGCGACCATCCGGGTCGTCAACGCCACCAGCTCGCCGATCGATGTCGTAACGAGCGGGGTCGTCTCCGCGGGCAATGCGGCGCTCGGCTACGGCGCGAGCTCGACCTGTTTCTCGGTAGATCCAGCCACCCCGAACCTCGTCGTCCGCGTCACGGGGAGCACGACACCGATCAGCGGTATCCTGCCACCGCTCGCCGCCGGATCGACGTACACGCTGATCACCTACCCCGGCCCCGTCGGGGCACCCACGTTCGTCACGCTTTCCGGCTCGTTCACGCCGAGTGTGGGACGTAGCGGGTTGCGCATATTCGATGCGATACAGACGTCGACGAACTATGACGTCTACGTCACCGCCCCCGGCGCCGCGCTGGGGACGCCGGTCTTCGCCAACCTCGGGTACAGCTTCTCGACGCCATTCTTCGAGACCGACGCGGGTGCGCGCCAGGTTCGCTTCACCAATGCGAACACGCAGAACGTCGTCATCGATGCAGGGACGCAGACACTCGTGGCCAACAAGAATGCGACGTTGGTGCTGGCGCTGCCCACGACGTTCCTGGTGGCGAGTTGCTTCTGATGTCGGGGACCAGGACGTATGACCTACTCAACCTTCATGCGCACCCTCCCCTCGATGCCGGCAAATACCTGAACCGCGTCCCATAGATTCTGCAGCCGCAGATTCTCGTTCGCCGCATGTTGGTTGTCGTCGTGGTTCGCGATCGGCACGATGACGAGCGGGGCCCGGAGCAGCTCGGCAAACAGATGGGTCGGAAGACTGCCGCCGAGTATCGGGACCTGAATGACGGGAGTCGCGAGGGCGTCGGAGACCGCTCGGACGATCGCGCGTGCGAGTGGTGTGTCGGCGCGGGTGCGCTCTCCGGGATAGCCTTCGGCGCCCCAGTCGAAGCGAAGCAGCTTGCCATGCGCAAGGCGAGTCGTGCTGTCCGGCGCTCCGTGGAGCACCGTGTAGCCTTGCTTCGTCGCGTACGCCTCGATCAATGCGCGAACGCGCTCCGGTCGTTGATCCGGGACGAGGCGCAGATCGATCGACGCCGTGGCCTCCGTGGGGATCGCGTTCGCCGCGCTGCCGGTCGGCCCGGCATGAAAGGCGCGCACGTTCAGCGCGGGGAGCATGATCCGCTCGGCGAGCTTTGCATTGTGCGCCTCGGTGGCGCCGAGTCCGAGCTCGTGACGCAGTGCGTCATCCACGACGGGGGTCGTGGCGAGCGCGCGGCGATCGGCAGCGGTGAGCGGCCGGACGTCGTCGTAATACCCGGGCACGCGGATGTGTCCGTCGCCGTCGCGCAGGGAAGCGATGAAGTTCGCCAGGATCGCGGCGGGATTGGGTGCCCAGTTGCCGTAATGGCCGCTGTGGAGCGCACGCGTGGCGCCGTAGGCCGTGATGACGACGTCGGTCACACCGCGCACGCCGAACACTACCTGCTGGCGCCGACTCTGATGCACCGGTCCATCAGCGAACACCCAACCGTCGCTCCCGAGCAGCGACGCATGACGCTCGAGCAGCGCACGAGTGTGTGCGTTGCCCGCTTCCTCCTCTCCGTCGAAATAGAACTTGAGGTTCATGCTCGGCGCTCTGCCCGCCGCGCGCAGGGCATCGAGTGCCACGAGCATGGCGAGGATGGGCGCCTTGTCGTCGCCGGCGGAGCGGGCATAGATGCGCCACTCGGGCTGCGCCACGCCGTTTGCCGTGGGGAAGGGGACGACGCGCCCACCCTGCTCCAGCGGTCCATCGCGCAGCACCGGCTCCCACGGCGGCGTCGCCCACGTCGCCGGCTCGACCGGCTGCCCGTCGTAGTGCGCGTAGAGGACGATGGTGCTCGTCGCACCTGGCGTACGCAGCTCACCATATACGGCCGGTGGTCCTCCCGTGCGCGACTCGAGCAGCTGCGTCGTCGCGCCCCGCCTTTCGAGCATGCGCAGGATGAACGCCGCGTTGCGCCGGATGGTCGCACTGTCGCGCGCGAGGTTGGGAATGGCGAGCAGCTCGCGGAATTCATCGAGGATCTCCACTTCGTGCGCACGGCGGTATGCATCCACTGACGATCGCAGTGATGCACCATCGCCTTGTGCGAGGACGGGGCGAGCGAGCAGGAAAATAGTGAGGACGAGGGCGAGGCGGCGATGATTCATGAAGTCGAGAGGCGGGTCGAATGTTGGGCAGCGTGGATTACCGCAGATAATGCGTAGACGACCGATCTGCGAGGATCGGGTGGTAGAGCTGTGCTGATCTGCGGTGCTCACCGCATTACAGCACAGACATCCCGTTCCACGCTCTCCACCTTCGGCGATGCCTTCAACGCCACCATGATGCGCGGTGTGGCGTTCGAGTCTCGAACCGAGACGCGAAAGGCACGGATTGCCGGCGAGAGCTGAATGCTTCCGACCTGACCGCGCACCGGAGCCAGCACCTCGGCCGACACGGCGCGCAGCGATGCTGTCGCGTCGCCGGAGGCGGCGAGGGCCGACGCCTTCACGGTCACGTCGAGATGCACGCCGCCGCAGCCGCTGCTGCGCGGCGGAGTGGGAAGACGTTCGGGGCCACCACTCGCCACGGTGCTCTCCGGCCGCGTCACCCGAGCCGGGAGGCGCGTGGTGTCGCGCGCCGCTGCACGCGTGGGGTCGCGCGCCGCCTCAGCCGTGGCGGAGGCGCTCGAGTCGTTCGATCTCGCCGACGGTGCGCACGCCAGGGCGAGCATCATCCCCCACGGGGCGGTCAATCGAAGAGTGATTCTCGACATCGGCGCCTCACTCGATCAGGGTTGATCGCGGACCCACACACGGTATTGCCCCCGCGAGCTCGTGCTCGCGCCGCTCACGCGGAGATAGTACAGCCCCGGCGTCAACGCCGAGCTCACTGCCGCGCAGAGCGTTCCGCCGGGGAGACCGGCTGCGATGCTCGTGCCGAGCTGGATGAAGTTCGCGTCGAGCAGGTCGAGACGCGGGCGCAGCTCGATGCCGTACGCACACGAGCCGAGCACGCCGCTCACCTCGAAGTAGAAGGTCTGCGATGCGGGAAGACGAACGGCGTAGAGCGCCGGCCCGTCGGTCGCCGTGATCTGTCCGATCATGTAGCTGTTCAGCGACAGCCGGTTTGCGTCCGTCGTCGTACTGTGCGGCTTCGCCTCGATCGGCGTGCCGATGTTCACCGACGCGGTCGCGTTCTGACCGGCCGCGATCGCGATGGCGGTGGGACCGCCTGCTCCACCGAACCAGCCGAAGCGCCGCCCTGCGACACCGATCTGCTGATCGCCGTCCTCGTCCTGTCCGGCGTACACGTAGTAGCTGCCCGGCGCGAGACGTGACACGGCGAACGAGCCGTCGGCCGCAGCAGCCACCTGCTGCACCGTCGCGCTCGTGCTGGCGTTCACGACGCGGACGTACACGCGGCGCGCCGGTCCGTTGCTGTTCGTCACGGCGTTGTACGCATTGACGATCCCATACCCGAACTGGTCGTTGCGACCCGGCGCGCCGACGTGCACCGCGGTCTGCTGGAGCCGATCGCGCAGTTGGGTGGGACTGAGCCCCGGGCTCGCGGCGAGCACGAGCGCTGCGACCCCCGTCACATGCGGCGCGGCCATGGACGTCCCGGCGTAGTACGCGTAGTCGGGCTGCGACGTGTTGAAGTTCCACACCGCCGATGCGACCCCGGAGCTTCCCGACAGACGGAAGCTTCCTCCCGGGGCAGCGAGGCTGATGTTGCCGCCGGAGTTGGTGTACGACGAGAGCTGGAGATCGGGACCGAGCGCCGCTACCGCGAGCACCTCGGGATACGCGGCGGGATAGCTCGGACGATACGTCTCGCTGTTGCCGGCTGACGCGATGACGAGGCTCCCCGCATTCGTCGCCGCGGTCACGGCATTCGAAAGTATCGTCGAGGTGCTCGGCCCGCCGAGGCTCATGTTGATCACGGCGGCGCGCGTCGGCGCGGTGATCGTCCCGCCCATCGTATCCTTGGCTGCCGGCAGACCGGCGGCGTACAGAATGCCCTGTGCGATATCGTAGTACGACCCGCTACCGGTGATGTCGAGCACGCGCACGGGACGAATGCTCACCGCCCAGTTGATTCCCGTGACGCCGATGCCGTCGTTCCCCACCGCGCCGATGGTGCCGGCGACGTGGAGACCGTGGTTGCCCAGATCGGCGCGATACCAGCAGCCGGACGGATCGAAGCTGAGATCGTCCGGTGCGGTGGGATCGGAGGACGGACCCTTCTCGGGCAGCGTGGTCGTCCCGCCCTGACACACGGGTTCAGGCGCGCTCAGACGATTGCCACCGGTGACGAAGTTGTAGCCGTCGTTGGTGAGGTTGCTCGCCGCACCGGTACCCATGGCGGGATGATCGAAGCGGATCCCGTTGTCCAACACGGCGACGAGCACGTTCTTGCTTCCCGTGTTACGAACCCACGCGCGCGGCGCATCGACGAGATTGTAGTGCCAGAGCGCCGGCTCGAGGAGAGGATCGTTCGGGAGACGTCCCGGCATTCCTCCCCCCAATGGCGCGTTGATCGTTGCCGTGCTGCGTGTGGCCTGCTGGAGCTCGACTCGCGCGACGTTGTACGGCTCCAGCATGGGCATGATGCGGTCTTCGGTTACCGACGCCACGCTCGGGTCGGCACGGAGAGCGGCTGTGGCCGCGTCGAGTGACACGCTGTCGGGGACGGTGACGCGTGCTGCGAGGATCGCTGGCGACAGCTCGAGGCGCGACACGTGACGACTGGCGAGATGCGGAGCGAGCGCGCTGCGCATCGCCGTCATGTTCATGGACATGCTCACCGACATGCTCGGCTGAAACGCGGCGCCAGACGCGGCGGCACGAAGCGTGGTCGCCACTGGCTTGAACTCCACGATCAACCGACGCGTCGGTCTCCCCGACGTGGCAACCTGTCGTGCGCTGGCCGACGGTACGATGGAGTGACTGGCCGACGACGCCGCCAACATTGGCCCTGTCTCGGTACTGATGCGGCTCAGCGACGTGAACGCGACCGGTGGCGTGGACTGGATGGTGACGCCGCCGGTGAGGACACCGCCGTTCGTCGCCTGGAACACTACCTGTGCGCCCGGAATTGACGGCGTGCTCGCGGTGACGGTCTGTCGCCCCGCGCTCGCGCCGAGTGTCCACGACGTCTTCGCCTGTCCCTGATCGTCAGTGGACGTGGACGTCGACGTCAACGTCGCCGTTGGATCGGACGTCGCCCACGCGATCGTCACGCCGCCGACCGGGCGGTTGAGCACGTCCGTCACCTGCACGACGAGCGGCATGGGCAGGAGCACACCGTTGCCAGTCTGATTGTCACCCGACACGAGGGTGAACTTGGCCGGCGCGGAGACCTCGGGAGCAGACGTGGTCTCCTTGGTGCTGCATGCGCTGCTCGCCGCGGCCAGAGTGATCCCAACGACCGCCAGCCGGCGGACGAGAACACGCGCGTGCGACATCGTGACCTCCGGAAGTGCGACTTTGAAGCCAGGGGAGGACGATGGCGCGCCGTTGGTGGGTTGTCAAACGTGGTCGGTCGGACGGTCGGACGGTCGGACGGTCGGACAGTCGGACAGTCGGACAGTCGGACAGTCGGACAGTGAACTACGAGGGGCACACCGAGCTCAGTTCGGTGTGCCCTTCACCGTCAGACCGTCAGACCGTCAGACCGTCAGACCGTCCGACTGTCCGACCGTCCCACCGCCCTCACGAGCAGTTCCGCTTGCTGCACGTCACGGTCGTGCTGGACGTGCCGGAGCCACCGGGGCCGGTGGCCGTCAGGGTGACCGTATAGGTCGCGCGCGCACCGAAGGCATGTGAGGTCGTCACGCCCGTTCCCGTTGTGCCGTCGCCGAAGCTCCAACTGTACGACGTCGCATTGGTGGTGGCGCTCGCGTCGAAGCTGCAGGTGAATCCCGCGCAACTCTTCGTGAAGCTCGCGACCGGGGGGGCGTTGCTGCTGACCGTGACCGTGGAGCTCGACGTGCTCGTGCCGACCGCATCGGTCACGGTGAGCGTCACGGTGTAGGTGCCCGCTGCCGCATAGGTGTGACTCGGCTTCACCCCGGTGCCCGTCGTTGCATCACCGAAGTTCCAGCTATACGTCGCACCCGCCTGTGCCGAGGAGCTGCTCGCGTCGAAGGTGCACGTGAGGAGCGAGCAGCTCGAGGTGAAGCGCGCCACCGGCGGCTGCGCCGCGGTCGAGATGAAGCCGGTGTAGAGCAGCACGTTCGGCGTGCCCCCGGGGATCGACGTGATCACGCCCGTCGTGCCGTTGGTCACGAGCGCATCGCGCACCTGCTGCGGCGGCGCCGACGGATTCGCCTGGAGGTACAGCGCCGCCGCACCGGCAACGTGCGGCGTGGCCATCGACGTGCCCGAGATCGTGTTCGTCGCCGTGTTGCTGGTGTACCACGCCGACGTGATGTTCACGCCCGGGGCATTGATGTCGACACAGGTGCCGAAATTCGAGAAGTACGCGAAGGTGTCCGTGTTGTCTGTCGCGCCGACGGTCATGGCACTCGGCGCGCTTGCCGGCGAGTAATTGCACGCATCGGCCGTGCTGTTTCCGGCGGCGATCGCGTAGGCCACACCGGCGGCAATGGAGTTTTCGACGGCCTGATTCAGCGTCGTCGACAGGCCGCCGCCGAGGCTCATGTTCGCCGCGCTCGGCACGGAGGGGCTGCCCTTCTTCTGCGACGTGACCCAGTCGACGCCGGCGATCACGCCCGACGTCGTGCCCGAGCCGTTGCAGTCGAGCACGCGCACCGCGACGAGCTTCACGTTCTTGGCAACACCATAGGTGGTACCACCCACCGTACCGGCGACGTGCGAGCCGTGGCCGTTGCAGTCGGCCGCCGTGCCTCCCGACGTCACCTCGTCGATCCCGGTGAACGCGCGGCCGTTGTACTCGGTGTGAGTGAAGTTGATGCCGGTGTCGATGATGTACACCGTGACGCCGGTGCCGTCCGCGTTGTAGACGTAGAGGCCGTCCAGCGGGAGCGCGCGCTGGTCGATGCGGTCGATCCCCCACGTGGCACCGGTCTGCGTGGTGCTGATCGAGACGGTCTGATCTTCTTCGACCGACACGACGCTCGGGTTGGCGAGGAGCGCCGTGACTGCGGCGGGGGAGAGCTGGAGGGCCATTCCCTTGATCGCCGACTTGTAGACGCGGGTGACCTTGCCGCCGTGGGTCGCGGCGATGCTGCTCGCCCGTCCATCGATGTTCTGTTCATCGTCGCGGAAGCGGACGATGTACTGTCCTGCGATCGGAGTGCCGTTCGTCGCCCGTGTGAACGTGGCAGCGGTGGGAGCGACGTCCGGTGCGACGGGTGCAACCGGTACGTCCGTACAAGCGGCGAGGCCGAGCGCGATTGCCGCGACAACAGTAGTTCGCCTCATGGTGGGATCTCCTGCCCGAATGAGGGATGCGCCGGAATCGATCCGGCCTGTTGGCTCCGCCGCGTCGCGGTCCCAGAGACGTTGGGGCGCACGATGTTACGAGGCCGCCAGTGGGGCGGCAAGATCTCAATTCCACGGACAACCGCCGCTCGGCCAGGCTCCTTAGACGAAGGTTCATCCACTCATCCGCTTCATCAGCTCAACAGCCGCTCGGGCTAGCTCCTCAGACGAAGGTTCATCCGGA
>CAYTKA010000066.1:0-19610 GCA_964438255.1 uncultured Gemmatimonadaceae bacterium
GGATCGTACGGGAGGGGAAGGGATACGGGTGCGAGGTGCTGACGGTCTGACGGTCGGACGGTCGGGCGGTCGGACGGTCGGACGGTCGGACGGTCGGACGGTTGGACGGTCGGACGGTCGGACGGTCGGACAGTCGGATGCCGAATGCAGGAATTCGATGACGGCGACGCAGGCCGGGTGGCGTATATGTCGGCCATGCAAAGCGCGGCGAACCTTCGCGTCACGGAACAGGCCAGGCAGGTGGCCACGGCGGTCTACCAAGTGACCGGTGGCTTTCCCATCACTGAGCGCTTCGGTCTGACCGCCCAGATGCGCAAATCTGCAGTCTCGATCGGATCCAACATCTGCGAAGGTTGCGGGCGTGGGAGCGATCGCGAGCTCGCGCAGTTCTTACACGTCTCGCTTGGATCGGCGAGCGAGCTGGAATTCCAGCTGAAACTCGCCGTCGACCTCGCATTCCTCTCTCCCGGCGCCGCCGCGCCGCTCACTGAGCAGGTGGTCCAGACAAAGAAGATGCTCGCTCGCCTGATCGCTTCCCTGCGCAAGCCAAAATCATCGACCATGGCCGAACCAGCGTGACGGTCTGACGGTCTGACGGTCCGACGGTCTGACGGTCTGACGGTCCGACGGTCCGACTGTCCGACCGTCCGACCGCCCGACCGCCCGACCGCCCGACCGCCACGTTGACATCATCCCCGGGACGGTCTAACTTTCGTTCCGACAACTAGCTAAGTGGGAGCATCGGCATTCGCTCCCCACCCTCTGGCCCTCGCAACGATGCGAGGTGTGCTGCAGGAGTCCTTCATCCATTCGCGGCGCCGCGAGCTGTGGCGCCGTGCGTCATGCGGACTCTTCTCTCCAGAAGGTCCGCCTTTTTGTGCTCTCTCTCCGAGGTTACCAGTATTCAGGACACCACGAAGCGCGTGCGGGTCAATCGGATGATCCGCATCAGTCCGGTCCGCGTGATCGGCGCCGATGGATCACAGCTCGGGATTCTCGAGGTGGATCAGGCGCTCAGGATGGCGGAAGACGCCGGGCTGGATCTGGTCGAAGTCGCCGCAACTGCTCGTCCCCCGGTCGTCCGCATCATGGACTACGGGAAGTACAAGTTCGAGATGGCCAAGCAGGCACGGGTGGCGAAGAAAAAGCAACACGTGATCGAGCTCAAGGAAGTGAAGTATCGCCCCGGGATCGACGATCACGACTTCGCGACGAAGACGCGACACGCACGCCGCTTTCTGGAAGAGAAGAACAAGGTCAAGATCACGATGATGTTCCGTGGCCGTCAGGTCGCGCATCCCGAGCTCGGCCAGGCCGTGCTCGACCGGGTGAGCGCCGAGCTCGCGGACATCGGCAAGATCGAGAGCGCAGGGAAGCTGGAAGGCAAGTCGATGACGATGATTCTCACGCCCAAATGAGCAGAGCGTGCCATGGCTAAAATGAAAACGCACAAAGGCGCCCAGAAGCGCTTCAAGGTCACCGGCTCCGGCAAGGTGAAGCGCTATCGCGCCTTCAAGAGTCACATCCTGACGAAGAAGACCTCCAAGCGGAAGCGGAGGCTGCGTCGTCCCGACATCGTCTCCACCAACGGCGAGGCGAAGCGGATCAAGCGCCTCCTTCTCGCGAGCTGATAGGAGCTTCCCATGCCACGCGCCGTATCGAACGTCCCGCGCCTCAAGCGCAAGAAGCAAATTCTCAAGCACGCCAAGGGCGCCTTTGGCGCTCGCTCCAAGCTGTGGAAAGCCGCGAAGGAGAACGTCGAGCGCGGTTGGAAGTACGCGTACCGCGATCGCAAGAACAAGAAGCGCGATTTCCGCCGGCTCTGGATCGTCCGCATCAACGCCGCCGCTCGCCAGCACGACATGAGCTACAGCGTCTTCATCAACGGCCTCGGTCTCGCCGGCATCGAGGTCGACCGGAAGATTCTCGCCGACATCGCCGTGCGCGACCCGGAGGCATTTGGGGCGCTCGCCGAGAAGGCGCGCGCCGCCCTGAACGCTGCGTAAGAAGTCGTTGCCGTAGCGTTCCCGCAGACACTCGGCGGCGGCGCGACCTTGGGTCTCGCCGCCGCCGTCTCGTTGCACCGATGTCCTCCCGCACGAGCGACGCGAGTGTCGGGATCCCGATGCGCACTACGCTCGGTCCCACGGGACGACATCAACATGCACCAGAGACTGACGTGAGTCTTTCCGATAAGCCGTCCCTCCAGGAATACCTCGAGCGCTCCAACCAGATGGTCGCGCGAGCGTTGGCGGAGATTGCGTCCGCCGCAAACGCCGCCGCCCTGGAGGAGGTGCGCATTCGGTACGTCGGCGACAAGCGCGGCGAGCTGCTCGCGTTCCAGAAGGCGCTCGGCCCGCTTCCACCCGACGCCCGGCGCGACGCCGGCAAGCAGTTCAACGCCGTCAAGACGCAGCTCACCGACGCGCTGGAGACGCGGCGTGCCGAGCTCTCGCGCCAACGCGCCGAAGGACCCGCACTCGATCTCACGATGCCCGCGCGCCGCCGCTGGAAGGGCGCGAAGCATCCCGTCACGCTCGTCATCGATGAGGTCGTCGCGATCTTCCGCGAGCTCGGGTTCACCGTCGCGCTCGGGCCGGAAAGCGAGACGGAGTGGTACAACTTCGGCGCGCTGAACTTTCCGCCCGATCATCCGGCCATGGACCTGCACGACACGCTGTACCTCGGGGACGGCGCGCTGCTGCGGACGCACACGTCGCCGGTGCAGGTGCGGACGCTCCAGCGCTACGCGCCCCCCATCCGGATTCTTGCACCGGGCAAGGTATTCCGCCGTGACCCATTCGATGCCTCGCATGCGCCCGCGTTCGAGCAGATCGAAGGACTCGCTGTCGACGAGGGAGTCTCGTTCGTCGACCTGAAGGCGACGCTCACGCACTTCGCGCAGAAATTCTTCGGCGCGACGCGCACGCGCTTCCGCCCCAGCTTCTTCCCGTTCACCGAGCCGTCGGCCGAGATGGACGTGGAGTGCCGCCTGTGCGGAGGCGCGGGCTGTTCCGCGTGCAAGGGAACGGGGTGGATGGAGATTCTCGGATCGGGAATGGTGCACCCCGCCGTGTTGGAGGCAGCCGGGATCGACAGTGAGCGCTACACCGGCTGGGCATTCGGCATGGGACCGGGACGCGTCGCCATGCTGCGATACGGGCTGCCCGACATTCGACTGCTCTACGATTCCGACGTGCGCTTTCTCGAGCAGGTGGCCGAATGAACGCGTCCGTGGAGTGGCTGAACGCGTTCGTCGAGACGGGAAAGACGGCGACCGAGCTGCGCGATCTCCTCACGGCCCATACCGCCACCGTGGAGGAGCTGGTCGCCCTGCGAAGCGATCTCGCACCGATCGTCGTCGCCCGCGTCGTCGAAGCCGGGCCGCATCCCGACTCCGACCATCTGCACGTGACCAAGGTGGACATGGGCACGGGCGAGCTGCTCGACGTCGTGTGCGGTGCGCCGAACGTGCAGGCGGGGAAGCTCTACCCCTTCGCGCCGACCGGCACGGTGATGCCGAACGGGCTCGAGATCGAGAAGCGCAAGATTCGCGGGCAGACGTCGAACGGCATGCTCTGCTCGGCGCGTGAGCTCGGACTGGGACAGGATCACGACGGCATCCTGGAGCTGAACGTGGACGTCGCGCCGGGGACGCCCTTGCTCGAGGCGATGCCCCTCGGCGACACCCGCCTCGTGATCGACGTGCTCCCGAATCGCGCCGACCTGCTGTCGCACCTCGGTGTCGCGCGCGAGATCGCCGCGGTCACGGGGCGTCCGTGGAGACTGCCCGACATCGGCGTGCCCTCCGACGCCGTCCCCGATCCGAAGCGTTTCCGTCGAGCAGGCAACGCCGGCGGGGTGGTGCTGCACCTCGAGGACGCCACGCTCGCCTCGCGGTACATGGGGGTCGTCGTGCACGGCGTGACGGTTGGACCGAGCCCGCAGTGGCTCGTCGACCGTCTCGCCGCCGTGGGATCGCGCTCGATCAACAACGTCGTCGACGCAACGAACTACGTGCTGCACGAGCTCGGCCAGCCGACGCATGCGTTCGACATGGGCAAGCTCGATCTCGACACGAAGCTGCCGCAGAAGACGGTCGTGGTTCGCACGGCCAAGCCGGGCGAGACGCTGGTCACGCTGGATGGCGTGACGCGCGCGCTCACGCCCGAGATGACCGTGATCGCGGATTCGGTGAAGCCGATCGCCCTGGCCGGCGTGATGGGTGGCGCCGACACCGAGGTCACGGAGGAGACGACCGACATCTTCCTCGAGGTCGCGACGTTCGATCCGGCGCGCACGCGCAGGACGCGTCGCGCGGCAGGGCTCTCCACGGACGCGAGCTATCGCTTCGAGCGGGGCGTGGACGCCGCGCTTGCGCCGCGCGCGCTCGGGCGTGTCGCGTCGCTCGTCATCTCGCTTGCCGGTGGTGAGGTGCGCTCCGCTCCGGTGGATCTCTATGCCGGAGATCCGGTACGCGCTCCGCTCGTGCTGCGCACCTCGCGCCTGGCACGCGTGCTCGGCGACGCGATCGAGCCGGAGCGCGCGGCGTCGCTCCTGCGCGCCATCGGTTGCCACGCCGACGTCCACGAAGGGGGCGCGTCGATTCACGTCCTGCCGCCGACGTGGCGTCGCGATCTGGTGGCCGAGGTGGACCTGATCGAGGAGATCGCACGGCTGCACGGCTACGATCGACTCTCGAGCGACATCCGCCCGTATCGGACCGGTACGTCGGCCGACGCGCCGCTGTGGACGCTCGGTGTTCGACTGCGCGATGCGCTCACGGGAGGCGGCCTCCTCGAGGCGCGGCCGACGCCCTTCGTCGCCGGAGGGGAGGAGCACGTGCGCGTGCTGAATCCTCTCGCGGAGAGTGAAGCGCATCTGCGTCGTACCGTGCTCGAGACGCTCGCGCGCCGCGCCGAGCACAATCTGGCGCACATGCAGGGGAATGTCCGGTTGTTCGAGATCGGCGCCGTGTTCGCGCCCGGCGACGATGCGCTGCCCGACGAGAACATGCACGTCGCCCTGTTGGTGATGGGCGATCGCGAGCCGGCGCATTTCACGAATGCCAACCCCCCCGCGTTCGACGCGTGGGATGCGAAGGGGCTGGGCGAGATGGTGGCCGAGGTCGTCGCGGCAGGACAGCCGGTCGAGATCGAGCCGGCCGGTGAGGGCGATCTGCTGTGGCGCATCCGAATCGGAGGCACGGCACGCGGCGAGGTTCGTCGTGTCCCGCTCGACGCGCCCGTGTGGGCGGCGCCGGCGTTCGGTGTCGAGCTGGACCTCGGCGCGGTGTCGAACGCCGACATCGCGCCGGCGGGGGAGCACGCGCACACTGAAGCGGTCGCACCGGCGCCGCGCGTCACCCCCGCGTTCCGGCCTCTGCCGACGACGCCCGCGTCCGAGTTCGACCTGGCGCTGCTGATTCCCGACGGCGTGCGCGCGGCCGACGTCGAGCGTGTGATCCGCGCCGCTGCCGGGGAGCTGCTCGAGCGGCTGATTGCATTCGACGTCTACGAGGGAGCCGGTGTCGAGCCCGGACACCGCTCGGTGGCGTGGCGGTTGACCTTGCGCCATCCCGAGCGCACTCTACGCGACAAGGAAATCGAGGGTCGGCGCGCCAAGATCCTCTCCGCACTTCAGAGCGAGCTGCATGTCCGACAGCGTTCGACCTGAGATTGTCGCCTTCCAGGAGCTGGAGACCCTCGTCCGCCACCTCGGCGACGAGCTCGCCGGCTTCCGGCGCCGCGCGCTGGTCGCCGAGGCGCGCGTTCGGGAGCTGGAGGGACACGGCGGGCGCCACGCGAAGGACGGTCAGCGCGACCTCGCTGACCGGTGCACGCAGCTCGAGCATGAGAACGCCGCTCTGAAGAGCCGCCTCGAGGCAGCGACGGCACGCACCGAGCAAATGTTGGAGCGCGTGCGCTTCGTCCGGCAGCAGACGCAGAACAGCGCGGCTGGGGGTGAGCGGTGACGAACCGCAAGCATTCCATGCGAGTGGAGATCCTCGGCGAGTCGTACGCGATCCGGACCGAGGCGGCGCCGGAGCACACCAAGGCCGTTGCCGAGCATCTCGACAGGGCGATCCGTCAGATCCTCGCTAGCGGCTCGGTCATCGAGACGAATCGGGCCGCGATCCTCGCGGCGCTCCAGATCACCTCGGAGCTGTTTCAGGCGCGCGAGGCAGCGGCGGCGCTGACTGCGTCGCTGAACGGTCTCTCGGGGGACGTGCGCCGGATGCTTCCGCCGGCAAAGCGTGGCGACGCCGCCGACCCCGTGGACGACGTGCATTTGCCTTTTTCGCCACAGGCGCGTTAAGTTCTCACGAGCAGCCAGGCTCGGCCCGTAGGTTGTAGCGCCATCTGCATTTAGCTCGCTCCAGTCCGTGCCCTACGCCGGTGCGTCCTCGAGTGCGTGCGTGTAGCGTGGCGCTCCGCGGGCCGAGCGGTGGTTTCCCCGTTCCCGCGGTCCACCAGCCGCGGTGGAGCATAGATGCTATGGACAGTATGGCATTATTTGCCGCGCTGGGCGCACTGGTCATCGCCTCGCCGGCCTTTTTCTTTTTCGGACGTCGACGCGGGGTTGCCGCGGGCCAGCGCTTCGAGATCGAGCGCCAGGCGGCCGCGAAGGCCACGGCGGAGGAGACGGCCAGGCGCATCGCCACCGAGGCGGAGCGCGAGGTCGAGACGCTGCGGAAGAGCGCCATCATCTCCGGCAAGGAGGAGGTGATGCGTCTGCGTGAGGCGGCGGAGCAGGAGCTGCGCGGCCGGCGCGCTGCGGTGGAGGCGGAGGAGCGCCGCGTCAACGAGCGCGAGAGTGCCCTCGACCGAAAGCTGGAGATCGTGGAGCAGCGCGACCGCGAGGTCGGCCGCCGCGCGAGCGACTTCGGCCGGCGTGAGAAGATCGTGCACGACCGCGAGCAGGAGCTCGAGAAGCTGATCGCCGAAGAGCGCCGGCGGCTGGAGCAGATGGTGGGGATGTCGGCGCAGGACGCCAAGGCGGAGCTGATCCGACGCCTGGAGGAGGAGGCGCAGGCTGACGCCGCGAACTCCCTCCGCGAGATCCGGGAGACGGCACGCCGCAACGCCGAGCGCGAGGCGAAGAAGATCGTGGCGCTCGCCATCCAGCGCATCTCCGCGGAAACCACGGCCGAGACCACGGTTGCCGCGGTCTCCCTGCCGAACGACGAGATGAAGGGGCGCATCATCGGGCGCGAGGGGCGGAACATCCGCGCGTTCGAGCTGGCGACGGGGGTCGACGTCATCATCGACGACACCCCCGACACCGTGGTCGTCTCGTGCTTCGACCCGATCCGCCGCGAGGTCGCACGGCTCGCACTCGAGAAACTCGTCGCCGACGGCCGCATTCATCCCGGCCGGATCGAGGAAGTCGTCAACAAGGCGAGGAAGGAAGTCGACGCGGCGATCATCGAGACGGGAGAGGAGGCCGCGTACAACACCGGCGTCCATGGATTGCATCCCGAGCTGATCAAGCTCATCGGCCGGATGAAGTGGCGCACGAGCTACGGGCAGAACATCCTCCAGCACTCGCAGGAGGTGGCGCATCTGGCGGGGATCATGGCTGCCGAGCTGGGGCTCGACGCGGCGATGGCGAAGCGTGGCGCGTTGCTCCACGACGTCGGCAAGGTGCTCACGCACGAGCACGAGGGGACGCACGTGCAGCTCGGCGTGGAGATGGCGACCAAGTACGGCGAGCATCCGCTCGTCGTGAACTGCATCGCGGCGCACCACGACGACGTGCCGCACGAGAGTGAGGTGTCGGTGCTCGTGCAGGCCGCCGACTCGATCTCGGGGTCGCGGCCCGGGGCGCGGCGCGAGGCGTTCGAGACGTACGTGAAGCGCCTCGAGGGGCTGGAGCGCATCGCGTCGAGCTACAAGGGCGTGGAGCGCGTCTTTGCCATTCAGGCAGGGCGCGAGATTCGCGTCGTCGTCGTCCCGGACGACGTCGACGACAGCCGCATGACGACGCTGTCCGAGGAGATCGCCCGCCGCATCGAGGCGGAGCTCCAGTATCCCGGGCAGATCAAGGTGGTGCTCATTCGCGAAACGCGCGCGGTGGACTTTGCCCGCTGATCAGATGACCGCGATACTCGACCCGCGCACGGCGGCCGCCGGCGCCCGGGGGGGGCTCATCGACGGCACCGCGCTGGCCAGGAAGATCCGCGCCGAGGTCGCCGCCGACGTCGCGGCGCTGCGTGCGCGCGGCATCGTGCCCGGCCTCAGTGTCGTGCTCGTGGGCGACGATCCGGCGAGCGCCGTGTACGTGGGCGCCAAGGAGAAGGCGTCGCGCGAAGCCGGAATGGCGGGGGAGACGATTCGCCTCCCGGCGACGACGTCGCAGGCCGAGCTGCTCGCATTGATCGGTCAGCTCAACCAGGATCATCGCGTGCACGGCATCCTGGTGCAGATGCCGCTCCCGAAGCAGATCGATCCGGACACGGTGATCCGGCACATCAGCCCCGACAAGGACGTCGATGGCTTTCATCCGGTGAACGTCGGGAAGCTGCTGATCGGCCACACCGACGGCTTTGCGCCGTGCACGCCGGCCGGGGTGCAGCGCATGCTCGCCGAGTATGGCGTCGAGACCCGCGGCGCGGAGGTCGTGGTCGTCGGGAGAAGCACGATCGTCGGCAAGCCGATGGCGGCGCTGATGGTGCAGAGCGGTCCGAACGCCGATGCGACGGTGACCATCTGCCACAGCCGCACGCGCGACCTCGCGTCGCACACGCGGCGCGCCGACATTCTCGTCGTGGCCGCCGGTCGCGCGCGTATGATCACGGCGGACATGGTGAAGCCGGGCGCGGTCGTGATCGACGTCGGCATGAACCGCATCGCCGATCCGACGACGAAGAGCGGAAAGCGCCTCGTGGGCGACGTCGATTTCGAGCGGGTGCGCGAGGTCGCGTCGCTCATCACGCCCGTGCCGGGCGGTGTGGGGCCCATGACGATCGCAATGCTGCTGCGGAACACCGTGCGCGCCGCGGAGCGCGCCAACCGCCCATGACGCGTCGTCGCTCGACTTCGCGAGACGACGCACCGACGCCGTCGCTGTTCGATGCGCCGCCGGAGGTGCCGTCCGTCTACGACGAGGTTGGCGACGGTTTTCCCGGTGCCAGTCCCGCCTCGGCGATCGCGGTGTCGACGCTCACCGAGACGGTCAAGGACGTCGTCGAGGGAGCGTTCATTCCGCTGTGGGTGCGTGGCGAGATCAGCGATTTCAAGGTGCATCGCAACGGCCACTGGTACTTCTGCCTGCGCGACCGGAGCTCGCAGCTCCGCTGCGTCGTCTGGGCGCGCGATCAGCTCGGCATTCCCGCCGCTCCCGAGGACGGGATGCAGGTGACGGCGCTGGGCCAGGTGGGGGTGTACGCCGCGCGCGGTGACATGCAGTTCAGCATCCGGCGCATCGAGGCGGAGGGGGACGGACTGTGGCGCCGCCGGCTCGAGCGTGCACGGGCGCGCCTCGAGCGCGATGGCTTGCTCGCCCCGGAGCGCAAGCGCGAACTGCCGCGCTTCCCGCGCCGCATTGCCGTCGTGACGAGCACCAGCGGCGCCGCGCTGCACGACATCGTCGCCGTGCTGCGACGGCGTGCGCCGGGGGTCGAGGTCGTCGTCGCGCACGCCGCGGTGCAGGGGGAGGGGGCGCCGCTCGCGCTCTGCGCTGCGCTCGAGCGGGTGGCACGGTGGGGCGGGGCGGAGCTCGTGATCATCGGGCGCGGTGGCGGTGGGCGCGAGGATCTCTGGGCGTTCAACGATGAGCGCGTCGCACGCGCCGTCGCGACCTGCCCTGTGCCGACGATCTCCGCCGTTGGGCACGAGATCGACATCACCCTCTGCGATCTCGTCGCCGACCTGCGCGCACCGACGCCCTCGGCGGCGGCGGCGGCGGCGGTCCCGTCGCCCGATGAGATCGCGCTCGCCCTCGGATCGCAGCGCCGGCGCCTCGTCGGAGCGATGCACGACCGCCTGGTCGAGCCTCGCGAGCGTGCATCTGCCGTGGCGCACGCCCTGTCGTCGGCCGCACAACGACGGGTGGAGGCGCATCGCAACACGATGAATGCACTGGGCGGCCGGCTGCACGCCCTCAGCCCGCTCGCCACGCTGCAACGCGGCTACGCGGTGGCGCGCGACGCGCGTGGACGAACGCTCGGCTCGGCGGGCGACTTCACACCGGACGCCGAGTTCATCCTCCGTCTGCACGACGGTGAAGTGGGCGCGGTGACGCGCGCCGTCCGGCGATCACCGCAGGGTGGAGCATGACGATCGAGCGTACGCTGACGCGCCTGGAGGAGATCGTCGCCCAGCTCGAGAGCGAGCCGCTGGAGCTCGCCGCGGCGCTCTCGCTGTTCGAGGAAGGTGTGGCATGTCTGCGCGAGGCCGCCGGCACGCTGTCGGAGGCGGAGGTACGCGTGCAGAAGCTCGTCGAGCTGGCCGACGGCGCGTTCAGCGTCGAGCCATTGGATGAGGATGAGGACTGAGACGGTGACCGACTTCGCCGCCGCGCGTACGGCGATCGGCGGCGCGCTTGCGGCGGTGTGCGACCGCTACCTGGACGACCTCCCGTCGCCGGTGCGCGACGCCGTCCGCTACAGCCTCCTCGGCGAGGGGAAGCGGATGCGCGGCGTGCTCTTCCTGAGCGCGTTCGAGGCCGCGGGCGGCGAAGGCAACGGAGCCGACCTCGCGGCGGCGATCGAGGTCGTCCACGCGTACTCGCTCGTGCACGACGACCTGCCGTGCATGGATGACGATGACATGCGCCGCGGCCGCCCCACCGTACACCGCGTGTATGGCGTCGCCGCCGCCACGGCGGCCGGCCTGGCGATGGTCCCTCTCGCCGTGCGATGCGCCGCCGATGCAGCGCGCGCGCTCGGTCTCACGAACGACGAGGCGGGAGAGATCGTCGCCGAGTTGATGCGCGCGTCGGGCGCGGGCTGCATGATCGGCGGCCAGCTCCTCGATCTCGAAGGCGAGGGGGAGGGGGAGGGGGAGGGGGAGGGGGCGGGGGAGGACAGGTCGCTCGGTGTCGAGGAGCTCGAGCGGATTCACCGCGCCAAGACGGGCGCGCTCATCGCCGCGGCCGCGACGCTCGGCGGGCGAGCCGCCGGAGCCTCGGCGGAGCACCTGGCCGCGCTCGCACGCTATGGCGCCGCCATCGGCCTGGCGTTCCAGATCGCCGACGACGTCCTCGACATCACGGCGACCACGGATCAACTGGGCAAGACCGCAGGGCGGGACGTCGCCCTGAAGAAGAGCACCTACCCGGCGCTGCTCGGGGTCGACGGGGCGCGCCGGCGCGCGGCCGCCCTCGTGGATGATGGCTGCCGGGCGCTGGACGACGTCGGGCTTCTGACCCCGGCGCTGGAGCGGATTGCTCGCTTCACGGTCGAGCGCACCTCTTAGATTTCACAGCATGTCTGTCCTGGACCGCATCCAGTCTCCGGCCGATCTTCAGGCCCTCTCGCGTGACGAGCTCCGCACCCTCGCCGACGACATTCGCCGTCGCATGGTGGACGTCTGCTCTCGCACGGGGGGACACATCGGTGCAGGCCTCGGCGTCGTCGAGCTGACGATCGCCCTGCATTACGCCTTTCGGACGCCGACCGACCAGCTGGTGTGGGACGTGGGCCACCAGGGGTATCCGCACAAGCTGCTCACCGGGCGCAATGCCCGCATGGAGACGCTGCGACAGGAAGGCGGAATCTCCGGCTTCCTGAAGCGCAGCGAGAGCCCGTACGACGCCTTCGGCGCGGGGCACGCCGCAACGGCGATCTCCGCCGCGCTCGGCATGGCCGCGGCGCGCGACATCGAGGCCGAAGAGTTCAAGGTCGTCGCCGTCCTCGGCGACGGCGCGCTGACCTCCGGTCTGGCGTACGAGGGGCTCAACAACGCCGGCCACTCCGAGCGCGACATCGTCGTCGTGCTCAACGACAACGAGATGTCCATCGCGCCGAACGTCGGCGCGATGCACAAGTACCTCACGTCGATCCAGCGCAACCCGCTGTACAACCGGCTGCGCGCCAGGATCGGCGAGCTGGTGGACGGCGTGCCCGGTCCGATGGGTGCGATCGTGCGCAAGTGGGAGGAGAGCGTGAAGACGTTCCTCACCCCGGGCGTGCTCTTCGAGGAGCTCGGCTTCCGCTACTTCGGGCCGGTGGATGGCCACGACGTCGACGCGCTGATCGACACGTTCGCGGCGGTGCGCGAGATGACCGGTCCGCGGCTCGTGCACGTGATCACGCAGAAGGGAAAGGGCTTCCCCGCGGGGGAGCACGCGGCGGGGGAGAAGTGGCACGCGTTGCCACCCGGCCATGATCCCGCGACCGGCAAGCAACTCAAGGCCTCGACGGCGAATCCGGCGTACACCGCGGTGTTCGGGACGGGGCTCGCCGAGCTGGGAACGGAGAATTCGCGCGTCGTCACCATCACCGCCGCGATGCCCAGCGGCACCGGGACGGCGGCGTTCGCGAAGGCGCATCCGTCACGCTTCTTCGACGTCGGCATTGCCGAGGGGCACGCGGTGACCTTCGCCGCCGGTCTGGCGACGCGCGGGATCAGGCCCGTGTGCGCGATCTACTCCACCTTCCTCCAGCGCGCGTACGACAACGTCATCCACGACTGCGCCATTCAGTCGCTGCCGGTCGTCTTCGCGATGGACCGCGCCGGGCTCGTGGGCGAGGACGGCGAGACGCACATGGGGCTGTACGACATCGCGTACATGCTCGCGGTGCCGAACATGACGGTCACGGCACCGAAGGACGGGCAGGAGATGCTCGCGCTGCTTCGGGCCGGCGTGGCGCACGAGGGGGGGCCGTTCTGCCTGCGCTATCCGCGCGACGTGGTCCCCGCGCCGGTGCCGGACATGGCGGCGATCGAGGCGACGCCTTACGGCACGTGGGAGGTGTTGCGGCGCGGCAGTGAGCTGGCCATCCTTGCCGTCGGCACGATGGTGACCAACGCGCTGCATGCGGCCGAGACGCTCGCCGCGGAGGGCCTCGACGTGACGGTCGTGAACTGCCGCTACCTCAAGCCGTACGATCAGGTGACGCTCGCGGCGATCCTCGCCGACCACCGCCAGATCCTCGTCGTCGAGGAAGGCACGGTGGTGAACGGCTTCGGCGCCTACATGGCGGGGGTGATCGCCGGGCAGGACGCCGGCGTTCGCGTCCACACGCATGGCGTTCCCGATCGGATCATCTACGCCGCGCCGCGCGCCAGGCAGCTCGCCGCGCTCGGGCTCGACGCGGCGGGGATTGCCGCACGCGTCCGCGCGCTGCACGAGAGCGAGGCGCTCACCGGGTGATCCGCCTCGGCGTCGTCGGGCATCGCGGCTACGAAGGACTACCCGACGTCCTGGCGACGCTGCGCCGACTCGCGCCGGAGCTGGCGCTCGAGCTGTCGTTCGAGGGCACGCTGACCGACGTCGCCCCCCAGGATGCCCATCCGTTGATCCCGAGCGCGCTCGACGCGATCCTCACGCTCGGCGGGGACGGCACGCTGCTGCGTGCCGCACGGCTGGTGGACGAGCATCCGGTGCCGATCCTGGGGATCAACCTCGGGCGCCTCGGCTTCCTCACCTGCTGCGCGGGAACGGAGCTCGAGACCGCGCTGCGGCGGTTCGCCGCCGGCGAGTATATCGTCGAGCCGCGCATGACGCTCGAGGCACGTGTGCTCGATCCACTCGGCGTGGAGCGCTCGCGCTTTCGCGCGCTGAACGACGTCGTGCTCCACAAGGGGGGCTTCGCCCGCGTGGTGACGATGCGCGTCACCGCAAATGGGGAGACGATCGCGCGGTATGCGGCGGACGGCGTGATCGTCGCCACCCCGACGGGGTCCACGGCGTACAACCTCTCCTCGGGCGGACCAGTCGTGTTCCCCACGCTCGAGACGATCATCCTCACACCGGTCAACGCGCACACGCTGGCCATTCGCCCGCTCGTGCTCCCGCCGACGTCAGAGCTGACGGTGCATGCGGAAGATGGCCCCGACGAGCTTCTGGTGACGGTGGACGGTCAGGTCGGCGCTACCTTCGCCATCGGCGAGACGCTCGTGACGCGTCGCTCGGCGTACCCCGTGCCGATCGTCCGCTTTGCCGAGGGGAGCTTCTTCGCCACGATGCGCGAGAAGCTGCAATGGGGAGGACTGCTGGAGCGGGACGAACAGACGCGATGCTGACCGAGCTGCGGATCCGAAACTTCGCGATCATCGAGTCGCTCACGCTGCCACTGGCGCGCGGCTTCAACGTGCTCACCGGTGAAACGGGCGCGGGGAAGTCGATCATCGTCGGTGCGCTCGGGCTCCTGCTCGGCGAGCGCGCGAGCGCGGATCTCATCCGCACGGGCGCCGATCGCGCCACGGTGGAAGGGGTGTTCGACGTCAGCGATCGCCCGGAGATCGCCACGCTCCTCGACGAGCGCGGCATCGACGCCGAGGAGTCGTTCGTCGTGCTCAAGCGCGAGATCGCCGCGGGGCGGGCGCGGGCGTGGGTGAACGGCACCATGGTGAGCGCCGGGATCCTCGCCGAGATCGGGCGGCAGCTCGTCAACCTGCACGGCCAGCACGAGGCGCAGACGCTGCTCGATCCTGACGCGCAGCGCGGCATTCTCGACGCCTTTGCCGGCGCGATGGAGCAGGCGGCGCTCGTGAGCACGGCATACGAGGATCTGGCGACCGTGCGCCGTGAGATCAACGACCTGCGCCGCCGTCGCACCGAGGCCGAGAAGCGGGCCGATTACCTGCGTCACGTCGTGCAGGAGATCGAAGGCGCGAAGCTCGTGGATGGCGAGGACGTGAAGCTCGAGGACGAGGCGCGCCGCCTGGAGAACGCGGAGGAGCTACGCGAGCTCGCGACGGGGATCTCCAATGCGATCGAGGGCGACGAGGACACTGTGCTCGACCGGTTGGGCGCAGTCGAGCGGCTCCTGTCGAACATCCAGCGGATTGATCCCACGCTCCAGCGGTTGCAGGAGCTGTACGACACGGCGTACTACAACCTCGAGGCGCTTGCGCGCGAGCTGAGCGAGTACGAATCGTCGGTGGAGCTCGATCCGTCGCGACTCGACGAGGTGCGCCGCCGCCGCGATCTGCTGTTCAAGCTCACGAAGAAGCACGGCGCGACGTTGGGCGAAGTGATCGAAGCGGGCCGCACCGCACGCGCCGAGCTCGATCTCGTCGATTCGGCGGCGATCGACCTCCACGCGCTCGAGGAGCGCGAGCGTGCCGCGCAGGCGACGCTCCACGAGCGTGCCGCCGCGCTGTCCGCCACGCGCGCCGCGGCGGCGGAGCGGCTCGGACGCGCCGTGGACGAGGTGCTCCCCGATCTTGGCATGCCCGATGGACGATTGCACGCTGCGCTCGTGCCGCTGCGCGACATCGGGCCCGATGGCGCGGAGGCGGTGGAGTTTCGGGTGTCGCTCAACCTGGGCCACGAGGAACGGCCGCTCGCACGTGTCGCGTCGGGGGGCGAGCTCTCGCGCGTCATGCTCGCGCTCAAGACGATCCTCGCTCGGCTGGACCGCGTGCCCACCCTCATCTTCGACGAGGTGGACGCGGGCATCGGAGGACGCGTGGGGCTTCAGGTCGGTGAGACGATGCGGCGCGTGGCCAGCTACCACCAGGTATTTGCGATCACTCATTTGCCGCAGATCGCGGCCCGCGGACACCATCATATCCAGGTCAGCAAAGGCGCGCGCGGCGGGGTGACGACGGCGGACGTGAGCGTGCTCGAGGGCGACGAGCGCGTGGCGGAGATCGCGCGCATGCTGGGTGGTGACCCGGAGAGCGACGTGAGCCGCGCGCATGCGCGGGAGCTCCTTGCAGCCCTCATGGGGGATGCGCTTGGAGCCGTCGCCGGCAGTGCGCGCGCGGTCAAGCGATCGGGCCGCCGTAGCTGAATCGTCCGCGTCATCGCTTGATGAGGCGGTAGTAGATCCGCAACTGGATCTGGTCCCGTGTCGCGCGCGGGACGCCCGGGTCGCCGGAGATCGTGGCCAGGTGCGCGAAGGAAACCTCGACCGGATACGACGCGCGTCCGCGGAGGTACGCGTCGAGGGTCGAAAAGCGCACGCCCAGCCCGAGCCGATGCGCCGTGCGCCCCTCGCCGCTCACCGCCACGACGGGGGGTGCGGCACAGCCGCCGCAGTCGAGGGCTATCATGGCGGGCTGATCGTACGTCGTCGCGCCCACGTGCTCGAGCCCGTAGTGACCGTCGATCGAGAACGACTCGTCGAGCAGCAATCGCGGTGTGACGTCCAGCGCCAGCACCGTGCCTGCCGTGCGCTTGCGCTGCGCGAACACCGGAAAGGGGAAGGGGGCCTCGGGATCGCCGTACAGCGCCGCCGTCACCGTGCGCGGAAATGCCTTCACATACCGCGCCGCGATCGTGGAGCCGACGCGTCGCACGATCACATCCATCGCCGATCGAAGCTCCACGCCTGCACCGTCACCCGTCGGGATGTCGACGAGATTCTGCGCCGAGTCGGGACGACTCGTCGGAAAGCGAATCGCCGCGCCGAGCGCAAGCCGTGACTGCAGCGCACGCAGCGGCAGCGTGTCGTGCTGGAACCGGTCGATCACCAGGTAGCGCGCACCGACCGATATGTCGCCGAAGTTGAAGCGTTCCGTCGTCGCGATGGAGTCGAGACCACCGCCGAGCGGACCGGCGAGGAGACCGGCCGTCCCGGTGGAGTTTCGGCCTTGCAGATCGACGTACGAGAAGTCGAACGGCGCGAGGTAGATCGCCGCCGACGCGCCGTACCCGCTGCCGAGGTATTGCTGGAGACGCTGATTCAGCGCCAGCCGCTGCTGTTCGATGTCTCGCGAGAGTTGGCTGCCGACTCGCGGTCCGAGCAACGTGTGAGTGGAGTCGGCCCCGAGCGACCTGATGGCCGCCGCGTAGGCAATCGCGAGTCCCCGCGTTGCGGCGGCGTCCGACGCGTTTGCGTTGACCGCCGCGCACTCCGCTGCCGCCGGGTTCTGCTGGCAGCGCGCGATCCGCGCGCCAAGGCTGTCTGCCGCGCGCTGGATGTCCGCCGCCACCGTGGCGTTCCGCCCGAATGCCGCGCCGCGCAGGGTCGGCGGAATGACTCCCACGTTCGCGCGCACCGGCGAGAGCTTGCGCTCGTTCACGTGCGCCACGGCGATGCGACGCGTCTGCACGATGGGCACCACGACGCCGACGCTCAGACGCGACGTCACGCCGAAGTCGAACGCGATGGGCGTCGTGACGATGCGCGCGTCGCCGGCCACCTGGAGCTGGCCGAACGAGAGCCGCGTGTTCGTGTTGCCGGAGAGTGTCCGGAACCCGTTCTCGATCGGCGTGAGCAGTGGAAGCTGCGTCGAGCCGAGCAGCCCGGTCGACAGCTCCTGATTCAGGGGCGACGTGCCCGTCGCGGTGAAGCGCTCGTCGAATCGCGTCCACCCGTTCGCGATGCTCAGTCGCAGCATCCCTGCGGGCACGGGCGCCGCATCGTCCAGGTGCGAGAGCGTCGGCGCGACGAGTAGCTGCGCGCGCGACGGCGCGGCGACGAACGACATCGCGATGGCGGCCGCGAGACCACGGCGCAGCGACGGGCGCGGGCGCCGCGGCGCGGCGCGGATCGAGGCGGCAAGCGGAGACATGGGCCGGAAGGTTATCATTGGGGCGTTCCCCCATCAACTTCACATCACGTCTCGCGTGACACCCTCCGCGCTTCCCACCGTGCCGTGGCAGCTCACCGGCAACCACTGGATCTCGCTGCCATGCATTCATCCGGCCGACGGCGCCGTGTACGCGGTGGGCGTGCTGCACCGCGGCGCGCGTGCGGCGGTGGAGCTCGCCGGCGATGCGGGATTCGTCGAGGGACGCGGTGCGCCGCTCTTGAAGCCGATCGTCGAGATCGACGGCGTGGTGCAGGAGCTCGCGAGCGGGACGATGGCGTGGGAGCGCGCCGCACAGTGGCTGCCGATGTTCACGTGCACGCTCGGCGATGTCGTCGTGCGCGGGACCATCTTTGCGCCGTACGGACGTGATGCCGACGTCGCGGGCGCAGTGTACGTGGTCAATGTCGAGAATCGCGGTGCGCGGGCGCACCGTGTGACGGTGCGCCTGGCGGGCGCGCTCGGACACCGGCAACTGCGCGTGCGCACCGCACGGCCGGCCGAAGACGCCGCGCGTGTGTCCCGGAGCGCGGACGACCTCGTTCTACTCGAGGGAAGTGCGCAGCCCGGCCTCGTTGCGCTGGCGCTCGGCGCGGACGGCGATGCCGTCGTGAATCTCGATGGAACGCGATTCTCCGTCGCGCGCACCCTCGACGTCGCGGCCGGCGGCAGCGGACACGCCGCATTCTATCTCGCCGCCGGCCCCGAGCGCGACGGCGCAGAGGCGACGGCGGCCGTGCTGCGCCGCCGCGGATGGCGCGCGCTGCTCACCGGCACGCGTGACGCACTGCGGCATCTCGAGCAGAGCACGGGGTCCGATGCCGTGGACCGGCTGATCAATCGGAACCTGCTGTTCGCCTACTTCTACGGCGTGGGCCGCGCCCTCGACGACGCGCAGTACTATCTCGTGCGCACGCGCGCACCCTGGCACGGCGCCGGCGTCACGGTCCGCGACTGGGAGGCGTTGATGTGGACGCTCCCCGCCGTGCAGCTCGCCGACACCGGCCTCGCGCGCGAGCTCCTGCTTCGCATGTGCGAGCTGCATGCGTACGCGCCCGGACGCGGCGTGCACTATCTCGACGGAACGCTGTTCGAACCCGGCTTCGCCCTCGAGGGGGCGGCGGCGTATCCCATCGCCGTGGATCGGTACATCCGCGACACGGGTGACGACGCGGTGGTGGACGAGCCGGCGATCGGTGACGCGCTCTACCTCTCGAGCGAGGACATCCGCGACCGCCGCGATGCACGCCTCCCTCTCTACTCCACCGATGTGACGCCGTCGGGCGCCCCGGCGGCGGCGCCGTTCACCCTTCACGCGAACGCCGCCGTGGCGCATGCGCTCGACGTCCTGCGACGCACGCTGGATGAGCAGACGGCGCGCGAGGTCGAGGATCCGGCTGCCGTGCGCGCCGCGATCCGGCGTCACTTCGCCGCGGAGCGCGATCCGAAAGCGCGGCTCTACTCGGCCGTCGACCTCGCCGGCCGGACGACGGAAGACGACGAGCCCTCGGCGAGTGTCTTCTGGCTGCCGCTGTACGAGGCGATCGACCGGCAGGACTCACTATACCGGCGCACCGTGAAGGCGCTGCCGCGCGAGCATCCGATGCTCGTGCGCCAGATCGGACGGCTCCTCGGTCCCGATGCGGACGCGGTGCTGCAGTGGCTGCGTCGCGCCCCGCTGCACGGCGGCCTTGCAGCCGAGCTGGTGGACGACGCCGGACTCGCGACGGCGAATGGCGGAGATGCAGCGTTGTCGGGACTGCTGGCCGCGACAGTATGGTACGCGGTCCATGCGATCGGGGTGCGGGCGTGACGGCGCGTCGGAGGGTTTTGCTCGGGCCAGCGCGAGCCACTATATTCAACTCCGTTCGGCGTGCGGGAATAGCTCAGTTGGTAGAGCACAACCTTGCCCAGGTTGGGGTCGCGGGTTCGAGTCCCGTTTCCCGCTCTTGATCG
>CAYTKA010000067.1:0-19024 GCA_964438255.1 uncultured Gemmatimonadaceae bacterium
GTGGTGGTATACGCCGCCGACGCGCCGGGGTGGAGCGTGGTGGCGGTGATGGACCCGGTGGAGGCGCTCCAGCTCACCGGCAACGAGGCGGTCCGCCCGATCGCGAACGATGTGCGTGCGCGGCTGACGCGTGTGCTCGAGGCCGTTGCACGGGCGGCGGGCAGGCGATGATGGACCGCGTTGCACCGCGCACGCGCCACTCCCAATGGAGGACCGAACCATGACCACCAGCATCCTGTCTCGCAACGAGAGCACGCCGGACCGCGTCGTGCGCGTGCTCCTCGGCGGCGTCGTGCTGTCGCTCGTCTTCCTCGGCCCCAGGACTACCTGGGGATACCTCGGTCTCGTGCCACTGCTCACCGGTCTGGTGGGATGGTGCCCGCTCTACGCACTGGCCGGCGTTTCCACCTGTCGGCCGCGAACCGCGCCGTGAGGTGCCGCGGCGACGGCAAGTCGGCGCCGACGCTGACGGACGATCGGGGCCGTGAGGGGGATGCGACATCGTGCTACCCGGAAGCTGGCGGCGCGCGGTTCGCGGCGCGCGGCCGGCGGGCGGCACGGAACCGACCTGGTGATGCGTCAGGCGCATCGCCCGGGAGAGAGAGCCGATTGAGAAATCGATGATATATTACTATATTAGCAATTCGGAATATAATCATCGGAGGAGTGGGTGCGCAGCCCGCAATTGACACCGGAAGTGCTCGCGCTGATCGCCGAACGATTCAAGGCTCTCGCCGAACCGGCGCGGCTGCAGATTCTGAGCTGCCTGCGTGCAGGCGAGATGACCGTGAGCGAGCTCGTGGACGACACGGACCTCGGGCAGGCGAACGTGTCGAAGCATCTGCGGCTCCTCCACAGCATGGGCTTCGTGGTGCGACGGAAAGACGGCCTGTTCGTCTTCTACAGTCTGGCCGACAAGCGTGTGTTTCAGCTCTGCGACATCATGTGTGGCCAGCTCGAATCCGAGCTCAAGACCCGGCGCAAGCTGCTCGCGTCGTGAGGGTTGCACGCCGGGCGTCTCGCGCGGCTCGCGGTGGGACTCGGCCAGGAACGCCGCCGCGTCATCGGGCACGGTGACCAGCGAACCCTGTGTGCCGGGTAGTTCGGTGGGTCGGGTATTCGTGCCACGGGCGTCCGCCAACCCCTGACAGACGCGTGACGTACTTGCACGCTACCTTCGCCGCGCGTGCAGGTCCGGCGACGACGCTGGCCTCGTGGACCACCATACCGCCCGCGGCGTCCCGGAGGGCCGATGCCAGAATTGCCTTCAGAGCCGCCGAAACACCCGATCGGCACGTTCGCCTTTCTCGTCATCTACGCGGTCCTGTTCGTCGCCGGCTGGTACGGCATCTATCTGTTCATCTTCCTGTCGCGGCAGGCGGTGACGCCCTGATGAGCGGGCCCGTCGCGGGGCGCCGGATGCACGTCGACGTCTACGAGACGGCGTGGATGTGGGGCGTTACCGGGATGCTGGGCCTCTTCTTCGCCAGCACGGCCGTTGCCGCCTTCACGGCGTCGATCGTCCCGCCAAGCCATGTGGAGACGATCGATCCGCGGCAGGTGCTGGCCGACCCCCGCTTCCGAACCCCCGGCGTGGTCGCCGACCCGGCCGGCCATCTGCACGCGCGCATCGTCGGGCTGACGTTGCCTGCTCCCGGGTAGGCGTCACCGCACGCCGCCGTCGGCTATTCGTAGCGTCTGGACGACGACCCGCATCGCCAGCCCCTGCACGACGATCGACACGAGCACGACACCAACCGTCATCGTCGCGATCAGATCGCGCTGCGGTAGCGTATGCGGCAGCGCCAGCGCGAGCACCACGGACAGCGCTCCCCGCAAGCCACCCAGCGTGACGACGGCGCCCCATGACCAAGGAAGGCGCTCGTGCTTCGCGCGCTGGAGCACGATCGTGCCGAACACGATGGCCGCTCGTGCCACGACCATGATGACGAAGGCGATGAGAACCGCGGGCCATACGGCGGCGAGCCGAAAGGCATCGAACTGAAGCCCGAGCAGCAGGAACACGATCGAGTTCAACGCGAACGCGACGTACTCCCAGAAGCTCTCCACCGCCGCGCGCGAGGCGGAAGACATGCCGAGGTCGCGCCCCTGCCGCCCGCACATCATGCCGGCGACGACCGTGGCCAGCACGCCCGACGCATGCACGCGGTCGGCCAGCACGAACGAGCCGTATGCGGCGATCACGGTGAGACCGATCTCGATGACGGGTTCGTTGACCCGCCGAATGACCATCGAGATCGTCCAACCGACGAGTATTCCGGCCACCACCCCGCCACCGGCAACGAGCGCGAGCTCCAGCGCGATGAGTGGGACGCTCGTCTGCGCGCCCAGCGCGTAACCGACGATCAACGACAGCAGGACCACTGCGATGCCATCGTTGAACAGGCTCTCCGCCTCCACGAGTGTGCAGAGTCGTGCCGGCGCGCGCAGCTCTCGGAAGAGCGCCGTGACGGCCACCGGGTCCGTCGCCGCGACAAGCCCCGCGAACACCAGTCCGAGCTTCATGTCCAGGCCAAGCCCGAGTGCGCGTCCCGCCAGCACGACGAGAGCGGCGGTGATTCCCGCGGCGATCATCACGCCTGGAACGGCAAATCCGACCGCCAAGCGCCACACCTTCCGGAAGGCGTCGAGCTGAAGGTGAAACGCCGCCTCGAAGAGCAGCCCTGGGAGAAAGAAGGTGAAGAGCAGCTCCTGCGTCAGGTCGGGCGCATCGACGAGGTGAAAGGAGCCGAGCGCGAGCCCAACGATGACCAGCGCGACCGTGAACGGCACACGTAGCCGACGCACGGCGATTGCCACGGCGGTGGAGATGCAGTAGAGAATGACGAGCGTGCTTGCCGTGTTCACGTGCTCTCCCGTGCGTCGGTGATCGGTTGCCGGTCCGTCGCGGCGCCGTCGGCAACCTAGGTCACGGCCCCACCCGGTGGGGAGTTTCCCCACGGCGCTTCCGGACACGGCCCGACTGTCGGCGCAGCGGCGCGGTGCGACGTTCCTCGCATGACGACGACGTTCAGTTCTCGTTGCACGCCGGCCGCGTGGGCGATCGCATTGCTCGCCGTCGCGTGCGTCGCCGCCGGGGCGCAGGAGCCGACCGAGCTGCCTTTCGGTCCGGGAGAGCGGCTCGTGTACGAGGCGCGCGCACGGGGGATGCTGTCGGGGCGCGCCGAGCTGTGGGTGGAGGGACCTGTCGACGTGCGCGGTGTCTCCGCGCTGCTCCTTCGCTTCAGCTTCAACACGAAGATCGGGCCACTCGGCGTAAGTGACGAGACCTGGTCGTGGATCGACCCGGCGCGCATGGCGACGCTGCGTTACGAGAAGTACGAGCGCCGCCTGCTCGCGCGGCACGCGGAGGCGGTGGAGATGGATGCGAGCGGCGAGGGCTGGCACGACGCCGACGGCCGCCGGGGCACGACGGCGAGCCGCACACCGCTCGACGAGCTCTCATTCATCTACGCGCTGCGCACGCTGGCGCTCCCGCTCGATTCCACCCTCCGGCTCGACCGGCACTTCGACGCCGGCCGCAATCCCACATTGGTGCGCTTCCTCGGCTACGACACGCTGACCACGCCGGCGGGGACCTTCGTCACGCGGGAAGTCGAGATGCGCGTGCGTGACGTGCGGCATTATCGCGGCGAGGGGGTGATCCGGCTCTCGTTCAGTGATGACCCCTGCCGCCGTCCCGTGCGCATCGTGAGCGAGATCCCCGACGCAGGCCGCGTTGTCCTCACTCTCGTCGGCGCCACGCCGGCGCTGTCACGCTGCTCTCCCCGTGCGCTCGCCGCTGGCGCTCCCTGATCCGCCTGTCGGGGGAAGTCCCGACCGCACGGTGCGGAATCCTCCCAGAAAGTTCCATAGTTCGCCCGACGGCTCCGGCCCTTGGCGAAGGCGATGTTCTCCCGTGCAGAGCGCGATCACCGCGCTCGTCACACAGGAGCCAGGAACATGCGTACGACTTTCCGCACCACCGCCCTCGCCCTCACGCTGCTCGTGCCGGCACTCGGTTGGCGCGCCGCGAGCGAGCGACTCTCGCTCCAGCCGGAGAGCAAGTTGTGGGTGGAAGGCACCTCGACGATCCGCAGCTTCAGCTGCACCGCGAACACCATCGTCGCCCTGGTGGATACCCGCGCGGAGAACGCCATCCCGCTGCTGCTCGTCGGCGAGAAGGCGGTCGCCGCCGTGGACGTGAAGGTGCCGGCCGAACAGCTCGACTGCGGCAACGGCACGATGAACGACCACATGTGGACGGCGCTCAAGGCGACGGAGAATCCGCGCATCCTCTTCCGCATGTCGACCTACGCGATCGCGCGGGGGGCGGGCGCGGTGACCGGCACGCTGACCGGCACGCTCGAGCTCGGCGGCGTGAAGAAGCCGGTCACGATCACCGCGGTCGGCAAGGCCGAGGGCGAGATGCTGCGCGTGACCGGCAGCTATCCCGTGCTCATGTCCGACTACGGGCTCACCCCTCCCTCGCTGATGTTCGGCCGCATCAAAGTCGACGACAGGGTCACCGTGAAGTTCGATCTGCTGCTCAAGAGCTGAATTCCATCACACGATTCCCCTATCGGAGTCCGACCATGACAACCTTCTTCCGCACCCTGATGATCGCCACCCTGGTGGGAGCGATCCCTGCTTCGGCGCAGCAGCGCCCCGTGTCGCTCGCCGGCTCCGCCAAGGGCGACTCGACGGCCGACAGCGCCGTCACGAAGCCGGCGA
Source organism: uncultured Gemmatimonadaceae bacterium (assembly GCA_964438255.1). Lineage (GTDB taxonomy): Bacteria > Gemmatimonadota > Gemmatimonadetes > Gemmatimonadales > Gemmatimonadaceae > AG11. The sequence continues at coordinate 4,735 of CAYTKA010000067.1, forward strand.
AGAAGCCGGCCCGTGTGCCTCGATACGAGGCGCCGCCGATCGAGATCCAGCACATCCGTCCGATCGATCAGCGCGGCATCAACGTGTTCGAGTCACCGAAGAACGATCCGATCCCGTTCTCCGGGTTCCGGCTCACCTGGGGCGGCGCATTCGCGCAGCAGTTCCAGAACCTCACCCACGAGAACACCGCGTCGCCGAAGATCGTCAACAACGTCGATCAGAACTCGCTCATCCCGATCGGCTCCGGCTTCAACAACGCCGACGCGAACATCTACCTGAACGCCCAGCTCGCGCAGGGCATCCGCGTCGCCGTGGAGACGTATGCCTCGTCACGGCACCACAACGAGATGTGGGTTAAGGACGGCTACTTCCTGATCGACGCCTCGCCGATCGAGAATGACGTGCTCGACGAGATCATGAAGTACACCACGCTCAAGATCGGGCACTTCGAGGTGAACTACGGCGACGCGCACTTCCGCCGCAGCGACAACGGGATGACGCTGTACAACCCGTTCGTCGGCAACTACGTCATCGACGCCTTCACGACCGAGATCGGCGCGGAAGCGTATCTGCGGAACAATGGCTGGCTCGGGATGCTCGGCATGACGGGCGGGGAGGTGAGGGGGCAGGTGACCGCACCGGGGCAGCGCGGCCCGACGTATCTGGCCAAGCTCGGCTTCGACAAGCAGCCGACTCCCACGCTGCGCGTCCGCCTCACCGGCTCGATGTACAAGAAGGACCGCGCGGTGAACGGCACGTTGACGAGCGGCGATCGCGCCGGCTCGCGGTACTACGACGTGCTCGAGCCGGTCGGGTCCACGGAGAGCAGCAATGCGTGGTCCGGCGCCATCCAGTCGGGCATGAAGAACATGGTCACCGCCTTCGTCGTGAACCCCTTCGTGCAGTACCATGGCGCCGAGCTCTTTGGCAACATCGAGACGATGACTGGTGCAGCTTCCACCGAGACCGGCCGCCGGACGCTGCGGCAGCTCGTGGGCGAAGGGCTGTATCGCTTCGCGGGCGACAAGCTGTACGCCGGCGCGCGCTACAGCGCGGTGCGTGGCGAGCTGGCCGGAATCCCGAACGACATCGACGTGCGCCGCACGCAGATGGGCGGTGGCTGGTTCCTGACCCCGAACGTGCTGAGCAAGGTCGAGCTGGTTCGCCAGACGTACAACGGATTCCCGACGACGGACATCCGCAGCGGTGGGAAGTTCCAGGGCTTCATGGTCGAGGGCGTCGTGGCCTTCTGACCCACCCTCAATCGCGCTCGGCGCAGGAGAACGAACATGTCACAGCCTACCGTCATCGCGCCGAGCGCGATCCCGCAGCCCGCGCTGCAGGTGGAGACTGGACCGATCCTCGTGGCCGTCAAGCCACTCGACGGCCACGAGGGCGCACTGGGGATGGGACGGTGGCTCGCCCAACAGACGCAGCGTGAGCTCCACCTCGTCTCCATCGTCGAGCCGCCGGACGCCTCGGCCGCACTGGCCGGCGTTCCGCCGCTCTCCGTGGGGCACTATCGTGTCGAGCGCGACGAGGTCGTGAAGACGCTGCGCGAGCGACTCGAGGAAAGCGTCCTGCCTCCCGCATCGCGTCGCCTCGACGTCCTCGATGGCTCCGTCTCGTCGTGCATCGCCAATCTGGGCCGCGACCGCGGTGCCAGCGTGATCGTGGTCGGTACGGGACGACACGGCGCGCTCGGCCGCTTTCTCTATGGCGAGCGCGCGCTGGAGATCCTGCGCCAGAGCGTTCGCCCTGTGCTCGTCGTCGCCCCCTCGGCGCGTGTCCCCCTCCGGCGGGCGATCGTCGCGGTGGACTTCAGCCAGGCCAGCTTGCGCGCCGCCGCGGCGTCGCTCGCGATGCTCACCCCCGGTGGACGGCTCACGCTCGTGCATGTGGAGAGCGCGCTGCGTCTGGACGAAGCGAGCATCGGTTGGTTCGACGCCGAGTACGAGCAGCGCGCGAGTCGGATGTTGGAGCGCTTCAGCGCAGCGCTTCCGGCGGCGCCCGACGTGAGCGTGGACACCACGTTCCTCCGCGGTGATGCGGTGGACATGCTGCTCGGCTACGCCGCGCGCGAGGACGCCGATCTGATCGCGTGTGGCCGCCTGCGCCATCCGCTGGTCGTGCGGCTCCTCATCGGAAGCACCTCGGCCGCCCTGGTGCGGCGCGGACCCCGCGCGGTGCTGGTCGCCCCCGAGCAACCGTACGACAACGAGCTCGATGCGGGGAGCTGGCTGACGGGCGTCACGGTCTCACGGACGCCCGATGCGTGGCCGGCGTTCCTTCGCCGCTTCAGCGAGCGCAATACCGGCCGCCCCGCGCAGCTCACCCTCGACGCCGGGAAGAGCGGAACGACGAGCGTCGAGCGCGGCTACGTGCTGCTCGGCGTGGACTACGATCGTCGCACCGTGCGCGCGGATATTATGCTCGGCGATCCAATGACGATGGGCAGTCACGTCACGCATTGCATCGCCGGGCTGCGATCGCTCGAGCTGGTATCCGACATGGACGGTCGCGACCTGCGCCTCGAGCTCGACGGCGCCGCCGGACGCTACACGCTCACACTCGCCGCCTGACCGGACGACCGTCGCGCGCCTAAGTGCGCCTAACAAAACCGCGGCTCACGCACGCGAGAAAGAAGGATCGTTGCCGCACAGGGAATCGAGGAGAAGGAGCGCCGAGAGCGCCCCGGGTGTCGTCGACGATGATGCTGACGTGGTCCATTCTCTTGATCGTCATGTCCCTAGCTTAAGGCCGGTCCTCCCGCCGCCGCTGCGGTCCCTCGCCCTTGGCGCGCCGCCGCGGCGGTTCCGCATCGAGCAGCATCACGGCGTATTCCTGCATCGTCGCCGTACGCCAGCTCTCCGGCCAGTCGGTGAGCTCGGCAACCACGTCGCCCGAGGTGAACCGCAGCACCGTCATCGGCTTGCCGGCGTGGTCGAAGCACTCGTGCAGGCGGACCGTCCACTCGCGACCGCGAGGGCTCGCGAAGATGCGGATGTCCCCCGAGCTCTGGATTGCCTCCTTCTCAATCTCCCCCGACACCACGGCGCGCTGCTCCCCGCTCGGCGTGAAGGGCCGGCGCACCACCGGGACCGCCTTGTTGCACAGTTCCTCGAGCTCCTTGAGGGAGAATTTGACCCAGTCGGTGGGATATGGCGAGGCGATCCGCCGCTTCTCCGTCTTCGACTCGAAGGCGAGCCAGCCGTCCTGTAGGTTCTTCATGAACTCTTCGCTGCGCGTGATCGGGTGCATCACCTCGGGCGTCACGTCCCACACCCGCCACTCCGTACCCCAGCTATCAGTGAATTCGCGGACAGCCATTCGACTCCTCAGGGGAATGTCAGCCCTCGTCGGCTGAACCGCACTCGCAGCTTCAAGGGTCGTACCGGACGCGTCAGGTGTGCGGGAGCAGCCGCAAGGAAGTCGGGAAGTCCGGGCCGGCGTCCCCAACGCCGGACGTCGTGTGACCTTCGGGCCCGCTACCGCGTCTCGGGGAGACACTGGTGTCGAATACCGGAGACCTTTCATGCCCCCCAGACGCGATCCGACGATGGATCCTGTCCCGACCCGAATTCAAGCCCTGGCTCTCGACATCGCCCACCGGCTCCGCCCGGTGTGCGCTCATATGCCGGACGCCGAGCTGCTCTCACTCTCGACGCACATCGCCGGCGTCGAGCTGAGCTACTTCGAGCAGGCCGCCACCCCACGGCCGCCGCGCCGCCGCGCGGCAAACGGCTGACGCCGGATGTCGGAGGACTGGGCAGGATTCGAGGACGCCGAGCAGTCGGACCAGCGGCGGCGCGCCGAGCTCATCGCCCGCCTCCAGGCGCGGCTAGCCCTGTCGCAGCCGAAGCTTTCCGAAGAGCAGGTCGCCGCGGTCGTAAGCCGAATGGCCGATCTTGTGCTGCGAGGGCTACGGAAAGCACAGCCCTAGGGCGACGGAGCGGTACGCTCGGAGTGAGCGGAGCGCCTGGTACATCTGCTCGCCGCCGACGATCGGGACGTTGACGTCGCTCTGCCCACCCATGAACAACGTCGGCGTCTTGATGCGATCGGCGCGGAAGAACGGATACGAGATCTGCGGGTCGCTCAAGGTAGGCCGTGGGGGTCAGCTCGGTCCGGCACGCTGACCGGGATCGTCAGACCGCCGAAGCCTGATCGAGAACACCGACCCTATCCCGGGCATGCTCTCGACCGTCACGTCGCCCCCCATCCCGCGCGCCAGCTCACGGCTGATCGCGAGACCGAGCCCGGCGCCCTCGACCGGGCGGTCGAGCCGGCGGTCCACCTGCACGAATGGGTCGAAGATGTTGTCGAGCTGATCGACGGCGATGCCGCGCCCCGTGTCCCGCACATCGATGCGCGCCCACTCGCGTTCCGCCACGCAGCTCATCGTGATCGTCCCACCGGCGTCGGTGAACTTGATCGCATTCGAGAGCAGATTGAGCAGGATCTGCCTCAGCTTCGCCTCGTCGGCGCGGACGCGTAGATCGGGGCAGGGGACGTGATTCAGGTGCAGTCGCTTCGCTTGGCGCTGCGGCGACGTCACCTCGCTCACGAACTGGAGCACCGCGTCGAGCGACACGTCCTCGATGTCGAACCGTTCGTGCTTCGTGTCGAGCCGCACGAGGTCGAGCACGTTGTTGATCAAGCCGAGCAGATGGCGCTGGCTTCGCTGAATGCGCGACAGGATGTCGCGCTGCGCCGGCGACAGGGGGCCGTGAATCCCCATCTCCAGCAGTTCGGCATAGCCGCCGATCGCGTTGAGCGGCGTGCGCAGCTCGTGGCTCATCGTGGCGAGAAACTGCGTCTTCACCTGACTCGCCGCATCGGCTTCGGCGCGCGCCGCGCGCTCTGCGTCGAGCAGTCGGGCGCGCTCCAGTGCCAACGCACACTGGCGTCCCACGCTCTCCGCCAGCGCGCGCTCCTCGGCGTCGAATCGGCGGGGGTTGCCGAAGGCGATCCCCAGCGCACCGATTGATCGGCCGTCGATGCAGAGCGGGACGATCATGTTCGCGTTGTGCCCGACGTCGCCGGCAAGCTGTGTCAGCTCGGGGAAGTGGCGCTGCCAATCCTGCGCCGACTCGAGGAAGAGTGACTCGCCCGTGCGGGCGACGTACGCGAGCGGTGCAGGCGCGTCGAGCGGGAAGCGCTTCCACTCGGCGGCGACGTCGGACGGCATGCCGTCCGCCCCGATCAACTCCACGTAGCGGCCGCCGGCGGCGCGGCGCGCGATCACCGAGCCGGCGGCGTTGAAGGCCGGTGCACCATGGGTGAGCATGGCGCGCACGACATCCTCCGCCGTCATCGCCTCGAGGAGCGCCGCCGAGATCGCGTGCACCGCTTCGCGATGGCGCGCCCGTCGCTCATCGAGGTCGGAGGCTTCCTTGCGCCTCGTGACGTCGCGCAGGATGATGCCGACGCCCGTCATCGCGCCGCAATCCGTTCGCACGGGGAAGAACGCGGCAAGCCAGTGTTGTACGCGCCCGTTCGTTCCCGGTGCCTCGCCGGAGAACTCCAGCTCGGGCATCGACTCCCCGGTTTCGGCGACCTGGCGGAGCATGGGCAGCAGCACATCGGCGAGGTTCGGCACGAGGTCGGACACGGCGCGGCCGCGGCATTCCGCCGCTGGTAGGCCGAGCACCTTCGCCAGCGCCTCGTTCACCCGCTCGACGCGGAGCTCGCGATCGAGAAAGGCCACGCCGAGCGGCGCGGAGGCGAGCAGCGACTCGAGCTCCGCGAGGGAGGCGGTGAGCGTACGAGATGGTTCGTCGGTCATTGCCGACTCTCCGTTACGTCAACGACCACCTGCGACTGCCGTCAGCTCTATGACTGATGCCTGAGGACGGAGCTCTGCTCGTGCCCCGCGAGAACCCCATCTTCGGTGAACGCCCTCAGCCCGCCGGTAATGCCAGCGTGAACGTCGATCCCACCCCCACCGTGCTCTCGACCGTCAGATCGCCATTCATCGCGCGCGCGAGATCGCTGCTGATCGCGAGACCGAGGCCCGCGCCTTCGTGTGCGCTCGTGAGTGAGCGCCCCACCTGCACGAACGGCTCGAAGATCGTGTCGAGATGCGCCGCGGGAATGCCGATGCCCGTATCGCGTACGCGAATCACCACGCGATCGTTCACCTCGTGCCAGGACACGTCGATCCGGCCACCATTCGGCGTGAACTTCACCGCGTTCGACAGGAGGTTCAGAAGAATCTGCTCCAGCTTCGCGCGGTCGGCGAGCACGCAGGTGTCGGCCCCGTCCGCCAGCAGGACGTGTTGCTGCTTTGCATTCCCCTGCGGCTCGACCATCGAGAGCACCGCCACGAGCGCCGGACGCAGCTGCACGCGCGCGATGTCGTAGCTGAGTTGTCCCGCTTCGATGCGGGAGAAGTTCAAGATGTCATTGATGACCGAGAGAAGATGCTGCTGACTGTCACGGATCCGCTGGATGTACTGCCGCTGCTGCTCGGTCACCGGGCCTCCGATTCCTGCCACGAGCAGGTCGGCATAACCGGCGATGGCGTTGAGCGGTGTCCGGAGCTCGTGACTCATCGCGGCGAGAAAGCCTGCCTTGGCGCGGTTCGCTTCCTCGGCGAGCGCGAGCCGGCGGGCGTCGGCGAGAGCGCGCTCCTCGGCGAGCCGCCGCTCGGTGAGGTCGCGCGTGACCTTCGCGAACCCGACCAGCGCGCCGCGTTCATCGCGCAGCGCCGTGATGACGACGTTTGCCCAGAAGCGCGTGCCGTCCTTGCGCAGGCGCCACCCCTCATCCTCCAGCTGTCCGTCGCGCTCGGCCACCATGAGCTCCCAGGCCGGCTTTCCTGCGGCGATGTCACTCTCCGGATAGAAGACGGAGAAGTGTTTTCCGATGATCTCGTCCGGTTTGTAGCCCTTGAACCGCTGCGCGCCGGCGTTCCAGCTCACGATGTAGCCCTTCGGGTCGAGGGCGAAGATCGCGTAGTCGCGCACGCTCTCGACGAGCAGCCGATAGAGTCCATCGCCGTCGCTCAGCGGTGCTCCGGACGCACGGCGGCGCACGAACGTGGCCGGCCCCTCGCGCTCTGCGCTCGAGGAACCCCGCTCCGGTGTCACGTGGTCGCCGTCGTCCTGCGGTGTGCGGTCGTCTGAAGCGACTTCGGTCATTGCCCTCACTAATGCAGTTCTCTCGCCCTCCTGAGGCGAGGCGACCATCGCGTTCCCGTCCACCACCACAGTACCGTACAGGACGTGATGGAAAAAGGGAGCCTGAACAACTTCGGGCAGGCCGGCTTACCGGGAGGGAACGGACTTTGCCGCGAACTCTAGCGCCTGGCGCAGCTCGCTCGTGACCGGGTTTCCCTCTTCCTTTCCCCTCCCCCTCCCTCTCCCACCGTGGCGGCGAGAACGTTCGAGGATTCGTCCGGGGCGACCTGGGAAGTGTTCGAGGTGCACCGCTCCTCGACGACGGCGGGTGCTGTGTCGAATGGCCTCGAGAAGGGCTGGCTCGCCTTCGTCAACGGCAGCATCAAGCGCCGACTCGCTCCCTACCCGCCGGCGTGGGCGACCGCCGATGTCCCGGAGCTCGAGCGCCTCTGTCGCATGGCACGCGAGGCGCCGGCGCCGCGGTACCCACTCGATCCCCAGGGAGGGAGCGAGCGACGTGCCGAGCAGGAGGGGACGCGGCGGGACGCGGCGGAGGCCGCGGCCAAGAAAGCCCTTGCCGGCGCGGACGAGAGCGTGGAAGCAACCGTGCGCCGTTTTGCCCATGAGGCGCGGGCACAGGGGCTCCCGGCCATCGAGGCGATGGTGCAGCTCAAGCTCCTCCTGGGAACGCACTACCCCGAGCCGAGCTCGGTCGCCCGTGACATGCGCCGCGTGCGCCGCTGGTTCGTGGAGGCCTTTTACTTCGAGCCCACGCGCTGACCGCTGCGGCCGCTCACCCGTCCCGGTAGGGGGAGTCGCCGTACGGGTCGGCGTCGCCGTCGAACAGATCGTCGAACGACTCCTTCGTGCGACGCGGCGGGACGCCGTCGGCGGGCGCCAGGCCGCGCACGAGATCGACGAGCATCGGGCTGAGGTGCGCGCCGTAGCGCAACAACATGGCGGCCCGCTCCCGCCGGCGCAGGAGGAAGGCCAGGATCGGCATGTCCGCCTTCGCGCTGTTGCAGTCCTCGCAGGCCAGCACGAGGTTGTCGCGCCGATCGTAGGCACTCTGGCCGCGGCGCGGCGCAACATGGTCGAGTGTGATCGTCGACGCCTTGACGCGTTGGCCACAGTACGCGCACACCGGGCCATGCTGCGCCACGAGCCAGCGCTTTGTCTCCGCGTACGCGGTTCGGCTCGTCGGGCTCGACGTCAACTGTGTTGCGGGGGTGCTGCGTCCCCGGCGGCGTCCGGATCGTTTGCGCGGTGTCGTCACGTCGGCAATGTATACCCTGGCGGCAGGACGTCGTCGTTTCGACGACCGGCGACCTCAGCCGACGTCGCGACTCGCGCCGTGAGTCTCAGAATACGAGGGAGAGTAGCGCACTGCTCGCCCCGGCAGTAGTGTGAAAGCGCGGGCGACCGTCTCATCCCGGCGCGACGGAGCGTGGGCGTGCGAAGATCGTGTTTGGTTTTTCTCACAGCGATGACGATGGCGGCGTGTGGTGGCGCGCGAGTGCCGGGTGCGCCCTTCGCCGGCGCCGCGCTGCTCGAGCCTCTCTCGGACGCTGAGGAGGCGCACGACGCGCTGCTGCGCGCCGATCTCGGCCGTGCGGACTCGGTCGCACGACTCGGAATCGCGCGCGGTCTCGCCAGCACCCTTGCCGACGACGTCCTCTATCTGCGTGGCGGACTCCCCATCGTGCGCGGCCGCATCGCCGCGAGCGCGATCGTCGCTGCAGAGTCGCTCGGCACGTCGACCGCCATACGGTGGCAACCGGTACGCGCCGAAACGAGCAAGGACGGTCGCAGCGGCTACACGTACGGCTACGCCGTCTACAGCGCGATCCCGAGCGCGACCGCTGCTCCGTCAATTCGTGTCGACCGCTACATCGCATTCTGGCGGCGAGAGCAGGCAGGGTGGCGCATCGCCGGATACGCCGAAACCTACGGGGCACCGCCCCCCGCACTGACCTTGCCCTCCGCAGCCGTGGCTGGCGTGCTCCTGAACATGCCGATGCGGCACACCACGGGCGCGCTCGAGTCGATGCGCGCCGCCGACGTCGCGTTCTCCGCCACCGCGGCCAAGGTCGGCACCGGGCGGGCGTTCGGCGAGTACGCCGCGGAGAACGCCCAGATCTTCTCCACACCGGGCGAGTTCATCACCGGCCCGACGGCGATCAGCGCCGCATTCGGACCCCCGACCGGCAACGGGACGTTCGATTGGTATCCTGTGGCCGGCGAGATCGCGCAGTCGGGAGACCTCGGCTTTACCGTCGGGAACGCCGAGTTCTCTGGCACGCGCGAGGATGGCGCGCCGACGGTGCGCTACTCCAAGTACCTGACCGTGTGGAAGAAGCAGCACGACGGGAGCTGGCGCTACGTGGTCGACGGCGGAAGCGCGCGGCCGAACTGACGATCATCGCGATTTCGTTACAGAGGAGTCGGCGCCGGCGTCCCACCCATGACGCCATGCGATCCATCGCCTCAACCCACCGCCGACGTCCGCGCAACCTGCGCGTTGCATGACATCTCTCGCTGATCGACGCTTCGTGCGCGCGCGCGCCCTGCCGCTCGCGTGGCTCGTGCTTCTCGCGTGCTCCACGACCCCTCCCCCCGGGCCGGCGCCTGTACCGACGCCTGCGCCGGCGCGTCGACCTCCCCCAGCGGCGGCCGACTCGGCACGCGAGCATGCTCGCGCCGCGCTCGTCACGCCCCCGAGGCCGCTTCCCCCGAGAGCTCACGCCTCGGCGCGCAACGACACCCTCGAGCGGCGTACCCTGCATGGTCCTGTGCGCGTGTGCGCCGGCGGCGACGTCACGCTCGGTACGAACCTGGCCCCCGACTGGGCGAGGCTCGCACGCGCGAAGCTCCGCACGAAATACCACAAGCGCGACGACCCTGCGTCGCTCCTCGCGCCGCTCCGTCCCCTCGTGCACGATGCCGACATCGTTCTCCTGAACGTGGAGTCGGCGATCGGTGAGGGACCGGCGCCAGCGAAATGCGGCCGGAGTTCAACCAACTGCTTCGCCTTTCGCTCGCCGCCATCCACCGCCGCGGCGTTGCGGGCAATCGCTCCCGAGCGAGTCGTCGTCGGCAACGTGGCGAACAATCACTCGCGCGACGCAGGCAACGCAGGACACGACACCACGATCACCTATCTCACCGGCGCGGGCATTCTCGTCACGGGGGACGACACGGTCGCCACACCGGTCGCTACTCCCGCCGGCGATACGATCGGCGTGCTCGGCTTCTACACCTCCAGGGACACCCCCGACGCGCGCGACACCGCTGCGGTGTTCCGACATGTCGCCCACGCGGTGGAACGGTATCCGGTCGTCATCGCGACGATGCATCTCGGCGCAGAGGGGCGTGGCGCACAGAATACGCGCGACACCTCGGAGCGCTATCTCGGCATCGACCGCGGGAATCCCATTGCCTTCGCCGACGCCGCCGTGCGCGGCGGCGCCGCGCTCGTCATCGGGCACGGGCCGCACGTGCTCCGCGCGCTCGAGTGGCGACCGCGCGGCGCGCTCATCGCCTACTCGCTCGGCAATCTGCTCACATACGGGCCGTTCGTCTTGAAGGAGCCGCTCAATCGTTCCGCTGTGCTCTGTGCCAGCATCGACACGACGGGTCGCGTCGCATCGGCGACTCTCCGCCCGACGGTGCAGCGCGCGCCGGGCGTGCTACAGGTCGATCGGAGAGCGCGTGCGATCACGCTCGCCGACTCGCTCGGCCGCGTGGACTTTCCAGCGACCAGTGCACGCGTGGCCCGGGACGGGGCGCTGCAGCCGCGCGCCGTGCGCTAGTTGTCGCCCTTGACCTCGACCGCGCCGTCGGTGTCGCCCAGGACGCGGCGCGTCCCGCGCCACGGCTTGATCATCGGCGACTTCGGCCGACCGATGTCGCTCTCGATCACTCGCCCGGCGACGCTGCTCGCGTGCACGAAGCGCCCGTTGCCGAGGTAGATGCCGATGTGACTTGCGTTCCCGCGCCTGCTCTTTCCGAAGGTGACCAAGTCGCCTGGGCGGAGGCGGGAGGTGTCGCGGCCGACGGAGATGCCGGTCTCCGCCTGCTGCGCTGCGGTGCGCGGAAGGGGGATGTTCATCCCTCCGAGCACATACCGGACGAGGCCGCTGCAGTCGAATCCGCGAGAGGGTGACTGCCCGCCGCGGACGTATCGCGTCCCGATCTGCGTCCGAGCGATCGACACGACGATCGAGTCCCGAAGGTTATGAGCCGACGCGCTCCACGCGGCGAAGGGCTTGGCAGTGTCGATCGGCTTGGGCGCCTCGAACGCCTGAACCAGCGCCACCAGCTTGGGCAGCTCGGGCCGAGGCGCGGATACGGGGGCCGGGTGCTCGGTCGCGTTCAGTGCGTCGCCCGCGGCAGGTCCCTGGGCCGCGGCACGTCCAGGTAGAACGCACGCTCCGGCCAGGGCGCAGGTGGCAACGGAGCGCGAGATCGTTCGGCGCATCGGCGAGGTCGAGAGAGCTTTCATAGGCCTCGTGGCTGACCGTTCTCGAGTGGCACCGTGGCGACGCTCCGCCGACCACGGACGACCGGCGGGTACGAGGATGGTACCCGGCCGGTCCGGCAAGGTCAACCTTATATGCAGGTTCCGGGCTCGTCTGTGACCATCGCCACATGTCAGGACAAGTCGTTGGGGAGCAACGTTTTGCAGTGGCGTCGGTCACAGCGGGCCAAGCGGTCGGTCGTCGCAGTCCTTCGTTCACCATTCCGCCGTTCCGGTGTGCCCGACAGATCCGGTTCATCCGCTCGATCGGCTCCTCTTAACGGCCGCTCGGGCGGGCTTCTCAGACGAAGGTTCATCCGGATGCGGCGGAAACGCGGATGGGGCGGAACTGCCCGGCGAGAGTCCAACGCGCCCAGGGCCGGGAGCTTTGATGATTGCGGGGACAGAATGCTGCAGCGAGACGGGGCTCCGCGTTGGGCTTGGTCCCCACTCGGAACCGCTATTCGGCGCAACCCCAAAGCAATATCCGTTTGATCCACCTCTCCGCCGTATCCGGATGAACCTTCGTCTGAGGAGCCCGCCCCGAGGGGCCGTTAAGAGGCGCGGATGAAGACATCTATATCTCGATACGCCGAGATCCGTAACGGCCGACGCCAACGGATCGCCCCGTAACACCGTCGGGCGTTATGCTCTTCGCGCTGCCTTCATGCCCAGCCGAGGAGCCGCCCGATGAGACCCGACGACAAGTACCTCTACGCCCGCAGCTTCCCGGTGCACGTGGGCGTGGACACCGCGAAGAAGCTCCACGTGCTCGTCGCCCGTGGACCCGATGGCCGCCGGACCAAGCCGCTCAAGGTGCCGGTGTCCCGCGCCGGCTTCGATGCCGCAGATACATACCTGACGACGCTCTTCCCCGACGTCCCGCGCGAGCGGATGCTCGTCGGGCTCGAGTTCGCCGGCCACCACGGCTTCACCTTCGCGCACGACCTGGCGCGCCGCGGGTATCCGATCGTCAACGTGCTGCCGTCGGTCACCAAGAAGACGAAGGAGATCGAGGACAACAGCCCGCTCAAGACCGACGCAAAGGATGCGGCGCTGATCGCCAAGCTCGTCGGCGACGGCTCGTTTGTACGGTTTCCGTTCCTCGACGACGTGTACCTCGAGCTCCGGCTGCTGTCGACCGAGCGGCATCGGCTAGGTTGCGAGGCGGTGCGGTTCAAGAACCGACTCCAAGGGATCCTCGATCTCGCCTGGCCTGAGTACCTGGAGCACTTCGCCGATCTGACGCACCCGACGCCGATCGCGCTGTTGGAGCGCTGGCCCCTCGCCCAGGATCTCCGCGAAGCGTTCCCACTGCTGGTCCGTCGCATCGCGAAGGTGGCAAGCCGAAACCACTATGGCGCCGAGAAGGTAGACCGGCTGCTCGCGACCGCGCACGAGAGCGTCGGGCTGCGCCAGGGCGCCGACGTGCGGCGGGCCGAAATCCAGCACCTGCTGGCCCGCTGGGCGCTCGTCCGCCAGCAGATCGACGCGGTGGAGATCGCGTTGGCCGCTCGGGTGGAGCGGTGCCCACCGGCGAAGGCACTCTTGAGCATTCCGGAGATCGGTGCCGTCTGCGCCGCCACGATCATCGCCGAGCTCGGGACGCCAGAGGACTACGAGTCGCCGCGGCAAGTGCTCAAGCTGGCGGGGATGAACCTGATCGAGAAGTCGAGCGGGATGCACCGCGGCCGCATCCGGCAGTCCAAGCGTGGCCGGCCCGAGCTGCGGCGGCAGCTCTTCGTGCTCGCCTGTCGCTGGGTCCACAGGGGCCGTGGCTTGTATCGGCCCTACTACGAGGCGCTCCTCCATCGCAACGGGGGTGCAAGGCCAAGGCGGTGTGCGCGGTCGCGCGGAAGCTCGTCCCGCTCGTCCTCCACGTCGCACAGTCACAGAAGCCGTTTGACCGAGAGCGTTGGCTCTCGGGCCGACATGTGCGGAGTGCGCGGGACGACGTCGTGCCCGCGTGAGCGCTGACTGAAGGAGGATGTGCCGAGCGGAGGGGAAGCGGCTCTGACCATCACCAAGCTTCGAGACGCCCACATCGGTGCGCTGATCTCCGTCTCATAGATCCGTCTAGCGCTGCCCCGGACCGGAAGTGCCCATGAAGATGTGACGCGCGGCGGTGGCCATGAGCCGAGCCCGTCAGCGCCGACGAACTGTGAGTGTCGCCCGACGGTCCCGCACGTCCGCTGTGGTCTCGGCGCTGTTTGACAACCGATCGACACAGGAGATTGACAATCTCCCCTGGACTTCACAGCGTAAAGGACGGAAGAACCTGGTCGCTTGACGTTGGGCGCTGGCGCACGGCCGCTGGTGGATGAGGCTCCCTGATCCGGGCAACGCATCGCGCTGTGCGATGACGTTCGTCTAAAGACTTGGCTTGCTTCCGGCAATTGTGCCGTGCGCTGCCCCACGGGCAGGATGCAGCAGCTGGCGTAGTACCGCGATCGTTGGGGTCGTGCCCGGCTAGACCACTTCGTGCCGCGAGCACCGACCTACTCGTGGCCGGCCCCACGATCGCAATACTCCCACTCGTAGCACCGAGTGGCTCGAGCATCTTCACGCTCTTCGCGACCTCTCATTAGGCCCGGTCCTCGGCTGCTCTGAGTGCAAAGTGCCCACTCGGTGGCGAGTGGGCACTCTG
>CAYTKA010000068.1:0-18917 GCA_964438255.1 uncultured Gemmatimonadaceae bacterium
AAACGAAGGTTCGTCCGGATGCGGCGGAAACGCGGATGGGGCGGAGCTGCACGGCGACAGTCCAACGCGCCAGGGCCGGGAGCTGTGATGGCTGGGGGGATAGAATGCTGCACCGAGACGGGGCTCCGCGTTGCGCCTGGTCCCCAGTCGGAACCGCTATTCGGCGCAACCCCAAAGCAACATCCGTCTGATCCGCCTCTCCGTCGTATCCGGATGAACCTTCGTCTGAGGAGCTAGCCCGAGCGGCAGTCAAGAGGTGGATCGGCGGATGAAGCGGATGGACCTGGGGCTGAGGAGCCGGGCCGAGCGGCTGTTGCTCAAACGACAACCGCCGCGTCCAGCACCGAGCAGGACGCGGCGGGATACGACTCGCTCCTTCCCGGTTTAGCGCAGCGCCAGGCGGACCACGCCGGGGGCGCTCGCGAGAGACGCGAGAAGCCGTTCGCGGCGGGCGTCGAACGCGCCGCGCTCGCTCTTCGCGAGCGGCTCGCCCGCGATGGACTTGAGCGCGACACGCGAGTCGCGCTGCACGCCACCTACCAGCACCTCGAAGTGCAGATGCGGCCCCGTGCTCAGCCCCGTCGTGCCCACGTACGCCACCGTCTGCGCGATGTTCACGCGTACCCCCGGGCGAATCCCCTTCGCGAAGCCCCGCAGGTGACCGTAGCGCGTCACGTAGCCGTTGCGGTGACGGATCTCGAGGAGATTGCCGTAGCCCCCCGACCATCCTGTACGCAGCACGATACCGTCGCCGATGGCGCGCACGGGCGTGCCCGGCGCGGCCGCGTAATCCGTGCCCTTGTGGGCCTTCCAGCGGCCGAGAATCGGATGGTAGCGCGTGCCAAAGGTGCTGGAGATGCGACGGAACTCGAGAGGGGCGCGGAGGAATGCCGCGCGCATGGAGCGTCCGGTCGCGTCGTAGTACTGCGGGCTGGCGAACTTGCTCTCGAAGCGCACCGCCGAGACCTCCGTCCCCGACAGCGTGAACGAGGCCGCCAGCACCTTGCCCACGCGCGTCACGCCACCCGGGCCAACCATTCGCTCGACGAGGGCGCGGAAGCGATCGCCGTCCTGCAGCTCGCGGCTCATGTCGACGCGATACTCGAAGATGTCGGCGAGCGCCCACGCCAGTTCGTCCTTCCCGTGCGCCGGGAAGTACGTGGACGCAGACGAATCCATCGCCTGATACAGGTTCGCGTGGATCGTCCCGCCGACGACCACCGTATCGACCTGCCAGGGGAGGCGCTCCTCGGTGCCCGTCCAGCCGTTCGCCGTGCGGCGCATGTGCAGCAGCCGATCGACGCCGAGATGGAAGGTCAGCTCCTTCGGATCGTCGCCCGCGGTATCCGCTGTCAGCTCCACCGGCATTCCCGCCTTGAGATAGCGGGCGTCGACTGCACTCGCGCTCGCGGCGCGCACGATCTCCCCCGCCGCGTGGTCGCTGATTCCCATCCGCTTGAACAGGCCGATCAGCGTCTCGCCGCGATTGAGCGTCTCGATGCGCGGGATCGGCGCGACGGCCGCGGTCGCGATCGCCGCAGCCGCGCGAGCTTCGCCCTGCTGGAGCACGTTGGCCGCAGGGGTGTCGGGCAGTTCCGGCGTGTACCGGATCGCCACGAGAAACAGGAGCGCCACCGTCAGATACATGGTGGCGCGGGCTGTACGCTTCTTCAATCCATCTGTCTCCGGATGAAGGTCGGGATCTCCATGTCGCTGAGATCCTGCGACCCGCCACTCGGCTGGCTCGGCAGGGGAGCCGGTGACCGGGGGGCTCGAGGGATGTCGTTCGCGGGACGGGCGGGAATGCTGCCACCCACTCTTGCAGGACGACTACCCGGGAAAGGAATAACAGGTGCCCCTTTGGGGGCGGTGACCGCGCTCACGTCCTGCGCCGGCGTGACGAGGCCGGGCTGGATCGCCTTGTCGAACCCCGTCGCGATGACCGTGACGCGAATCTCCCCCTGCATCGCCGGCTCGTGCACGGCGCCAAAGATGATCTCCGCGTCGTCGCCGACGGCGTCGTGGATGATCTCGTTGATCTGGTGCACCTCACCGAGCGTCAGGTCGGCGCCCCCCGTGATGTTCACGAGCACCCCCGACGCGCCGGAGATGCTGATGTTGTCCAGCAGCGGCGAGGAGATGGCCTGCTGCGCCGCCTCCATCGCGCGGTTCTCGCCACGGCCGATCCCCGTGCCCATGAGCGCGGAGCCGCCCGACTGCATGACGGTGCGGACGTCGGCAAAGTCGACGTTCACGAGCCCCGTCACGCTGATGAGCGACGAAATCCCCTGGGTCGCGTGGAGGAGAACCTCGTCTGCCTTCTTGAGTGCGTCCTGGAAGGGAATCCCCTTGCCGACGACGGCGAGCAGCCGCTCGTTCGGCACGACGATCATCGTGTCGACGTGCTTGCGCATCTCGGCGATCCCCTGCTCCGCCTGGCGCATGCGCTTGCGGCCCTCGAACAGGAAGGGGCGCGTGACGATGCCGACCGTGAGCGCACCGGCGTCCTTCGCGAGCGCGCAGATCTCGGGTGCCGCACCGGTGCCGGTGCCGCCGCCCATGCCGCAGGTGATGAACACGAGATCCGCGCCGGCGACCGCGCGCTGGACTTCCTCGCGGCTCTCTTCCATCGCCTGCTTGCCGACCTCCGGGCGCGCGCCGGCGCCGAGGCCGCGCGTGAGCTTCTTGCCGATCTGAATCTTGAGATCGGACTTCGAGCTGAGAAGCGCTTGCGCGTCCGTGTTGACCGAGATGAACTCGACGCCGTCGAGATGTTCGTCGATCATTCGGTTGACGGCGTTGCCGCCGCCACCACCGACCCCGACCACCTTCATGCGAGCGTTTTGCGCCGCGCTCTCTTCGAATTCGAAGATCATTGCGTACGACACTCCCCTACGACGAGGTGTGCAATGGGAGAAACAGGAAGGCGCAACAGAACGGGCACGGCGACGGCAGAAATTCGGAGGGAATCGTACGACCGGCGGCCCGGAACGATGGGGCAATATAACGGCTCCAAGGAATCCGGCCAGTCCTGAGCTACGTTGGTAGACGAGCGGCGCGTGGCGAGGGCACAAGCGCAACGGCCGTATGATTTTCCACAGCGGCGGAACGCGAAGACGTTTGTGATTCTCCGGTGCATTTTTCCCAGTGTGGAGCCGGTGCTGGCTCCGGCCGTCCCACGCGAAAACGCAAACGCGCCGTCCGACTCGTTATCGGACGGCGCGGCCGCGGCTGACACACCTGGCGTTTGCGCGGGGAGCGAGAAGCAGCAACAAAAGCTCAGCGGTTCGGGGACTCCGTACCTTACGAGAAAGTTGCATCCGCCACCGGAGAGACCGCGACCTAGAAAAAGTCCTGCAGCCAGAACTTGATCTTCTCCCCCCACTTCTCCATCCCGCTCCCCGTCGGCAATCGCATCCGCTTCGCCGACGCGCTCGCGCCGCCCAGCATCATGCGATGGGCCCCGTACTGCGCGAGGCCGACCACCGTCGCGAACCTCGCGTGGTCCACGGAATCACTCAGCCCACCCACCTGCTCCGATGGCGTACCCACGCGCACGCCGGTGCCGAAGACGTCGCTCGCCAACTCGGCCGCCCCCTCCATCGCCGCGGCGCCGCCGGTGAGCACCACACCGGCCGCAAGCTTCCCGGCGAAGCCGGCGGCCGCGACGTCCCGCTGCACGAGATCGAACACCTCGTCCATCCGCTGATGGATGATGTGCGCGAGCAGCTCGCGTGGAATCTGTCGGTTGCCCTGCGCGACGGTGCTCGGGAGCTGGATGATGTCCTGGGGATCGACCAGCGACTCGTACGCGCACCCGTGCCGCTCCTTCAGCCGCTCGGCGTCGGCCTGCGTGACACCGAGTCCATGCACGATGTCGTTCGTCACGTTGTTGCCGCCGAAGGCCACCGTGCCGAGGTGCCGGATCTTCCCCTCGTGAAAGACGGCCAGGTCGGTCGTCCCGGCGCCCATCTCCACGAGCGCTACGCCGAGCTCCTTCTCGTCTTCCGTGAGGACGGCCAACGCGCTCGCGAGCGGCTCCAGCACGAGATCGCGCACCTTGTAGCCGGCGCGCTCCACGCTCTTGCGCAGGTTCACGGCGGGTGACGACCCGATCGTCACGAGGTACATCTCCACCTCGAGACGCGTGCCGCTCATCCCGATCGGATCGCGAATGCCGGTGTCCTTGTCGACCGTGTACTCTTGCGGGATCGCGTGCAGGAGCTCGCGGTCCTGCGGGATCGCCTGCGCCCGCGCCACCTCGTTCGCGCGATCGACGTCGGACTTCGAGATCTCGTCGTTGCTCACGGCCACGATCCCCTTCGACGTCATCGCGCGCACGTGCTCACCGGCGATGCCCGCGTAGACGTCGGTGATCTGCGCCCCCGCCATCCGCTCGGCGTCCTGGAGCGCTTTACGGATGGAGCGCGTCGTCTCCTCGATGTCGGAGACGACGCCGCGGCGCATTCCGGTCGTGCGGGCCTGGCCGACGCCGAGCACCTTGATCGTTGGGCGCTTCGCCTCGCCCACGACTTCGGCGATGATGGCGGTCGTCTTGGCCGAACCGATGTCCAATCCGGCGACGAGGCGGTCGGAGTTCATGGCAGTCTGGCGATCACTTGGTCGCGGTAGCGGAGATCGAGTTCGGCGGCACGCCGGGAGCGGCGCGCCAGGTCACGCTCGACGGGGTCGATGTCGCTAAGACGCGTGAGCGTGACGGTGGTCATCGCGCGCACGGGTAGGTCGGCGAGCTCGAGCACCATCTCGCCATTGCCGGTGGCACGGACGGCGCTCACGCGCGCGTACAGGCGGGGCGCATCGCGCTGCATCGCCCCGAGCAAATGATACACTGGTCCGTCGCGTCGTGTCGCGCTCACGACGGGCGCATCCACGGGGGTGCGGCTCGGATCGAGCGGCAGGACGACGCCGCGCTCGTCGACGGCGCGCAGCGTGCTGCCGGCCGCCACGAGCGCCACCGGGCGCCGCTCCACGACGTCCACCACGAGGGTGCCAGGAAGTCGGCGCGTCACCTCGACGCGCTCGACGGCCGGATGCCTCGCGACCCGGTCGGCGAGCGGGGGGAGCGCGTCCCACACGCTCCGCGTCGTGTCGACGTGAAGGCGCGCCAGGAGCTCGTCCGGATCGGTGTAGCGCACGCCGATGATCTCGACTTTGCGAACGCGGAAGAAGTCGAGGTGCGAGAGCGCGCGCGGTCCCCACAGCGGCATGGCCAGCAGCACGACGAGCACGAACGCGGCGAGGGCGAGACGCCAGCGCGGCGGCGCGCTCGCGCCCTGCTCCGTGGGCCGCGCGCCGGTGACGTCGCTCATGCGGCCGCCGCCTCGAGCGACGCGAGCAGCTCGGGGCCGCAGCGCGTCACGTCCCCCGCACCCATGGTGACGACGAGGTCCCCCGCGCGCACGTTCGGCGCGACGGCCGCGGCGAGCGCCCCGCGACTCCCCATCCATGCCGGCGGGCGGCCGCACGCACGCATGGCGTCGGCGATGAGCGCGCTCGTCACTCCGGGTATCGGCTGTTCGCGCGAGGGATAGACGTCGAGGAGATACACGACGTCGGCGAGTGCGAGCGCCTCGCCGAACTCACGCGCCAGATCACGCGTGCGCGAGAAGAGATGCGGCTGGAACGCGACGACGAGGCGGCGCTCCGGTGCCGCGGCGCGCGCTGCCTCGATCGTCGCGCGCACCTCGGTCGGATGGTGCGCATAGTCGTCGACCACGAGCGTGCCGGCCGCTTCGCCGATGAGCTGAAAGCGGCGCTCGACACCGCGAAAGCCGGCAATGCCGGGGGCCATCTGCTCCACGGTGAGCCCGAGCCCTAGCCCAACGCCGAGTGCTGCCAGTGCGTTGCGCACGTTGTGTTCGCCGGGCACGGCGACGGTCACGTCGCCAAGCGGCCTGTCATCGTAGACGACGGTGAATCGGTTGCCGACGCCCGCTCGACGAACGTTCTCCGCGCGCAGCCGCGCGTCGGGTGACGTCAGGCCGTAGCGAATGACCTCCGCCGCGGCAGGCGTGGCGATGCCGTTGGCCTCGCGGTCGTCGGCGCAGAGCACGATGTACCGTGCGCCGCGCACGTAGCGCGCGAAGGTGCGACGCAGGTCGTCGAGGTCGGCGTAGATGTCCATGTGGTCCGCCTCGAGACTCGTCACCACGGCCACGGTGGGCGACAGCGCGAGAAAGGAGCGATCGAACTCGTCGGCCTCCACCACGAATCGTTCGGCGCTCCCCGCGCGGAGATTCCCTCCCCACGCCGTGACGCGTGCACCGACGTAGCCCGTGGGATCGAGTCCCGCCGCGGCCAGCGCGTCGGTGGTGAGCACGGTCGTCGTGGATTTGCCGTGCGTCCCGGCCACGCCGACGAGCATCGTACCGGCCGTGGCTTCGCCGAGCGCTTCGGCGCGCCGAATGACCGGCAGGCCGAGCTCCCGTGCACGCGCGAGCTCCGGATGGTCCTTCTTCATCGCCGACGTGACGACGAGCGCGCGCGCTCTCTCGACGTGCGCCGGCGAGTGCTCGCCGTACACCACGATCCCGCGTTGCACGAGGTCAGCGGCGTTCTCTGCATGGGCGTCGCAACCGGTGACGAGGACGCCGCGAAGGGTGAACAGCTCGGCGAGAGCACTCATCCCTGCGCCGGCGATGCCGACGAAGTGGATGGGACGCGGGTCGGCAGGGTCGAGAAGGGGGGGATCCGTCATGGCGGCGCGGAAATATATCGTCCGCGCACGCTCAAGAGAAATCGGGACGGCTCATGGCACGGCTCGAAGCATTGCGAGGATGCGCCGTGCGATCGTTTCGGCGGCATCGGGTCTCGCGCGCGCCGCAGCGCCCTCAGCGAGGCGACGCATCGCCGTTGCATCGCTCACGACCCCACGTACCGTCGCGTCGAGGCGATCGACCGTGAGCTCCGACTGCGGAAGATGGATCGCCGCACCCGCTGCCTCGAGCGTGCGCGCGTTCACCGACTGATGATCCGCCGCCGCAGTCGGTAGGGGGACGAGTATCGCCGGAATCTGCCAGGCGAACAGCTCCGCCGTCGTCATCGCACCGGCGCGGGCGAGGGCGAGATCGGCGGCGGCGTACGCGTCGGCGATCGGCGACAGATACTCGCGCACCCGTACTCGGCCGCCGTCGAGCCCTTTGAAGTCGTCATAGCTCGCGCGACCCGTCATCCAGATGAGATGCAGCCCCTCCGGGAGTCCGCGCTCGATCCACGCCGCGACGACGAGATTGATCGCGCGCGAGCCCTGGCTCCCGCCGTAGATGAGCAGCACGCGACCACCACTCGACGGGAAGCCCCATGCTTGTCGCGCCGCGGCGCGATCCGGGCGCGGGCGTGGCGGTGGCTCGATCGGCGCGCCGGTGTCGACGTGCTGCGATGGCGCGCCACCGATGACGCGACCCGCCTCGGGAAATGCGAGGTAATACTCGCGCGTCCACCGGCGGAAGGCACGGGCCGTGAGCCCGGGATGGCTGTCCCCCGCCTGCTGCACGATGGGGATGCGATGCATCACCGCGTAGGCGAGCGCGACGCCCGCCGCGTACCCACCCGTGCCGACGACGAGACGAGGCCGCTCGCGCCGCGCCAGGGTCCCGAGCGCGCGCCAGGCGCCGATCGCACCGCGGATCGTGCGCCAGTTCTCCCACGGCTTCGTCCGATACAGCGGGTGCAGATCGAGGAGGAGGTGCGGAAACTCGGTCGTCGGCAGCACGGTGCGCTCGATCCCACGCTGTGCCCCGACGAAGAAGGGCTGCACGCTCGGATCGAGCCGCACGAGCGCGCGCGCGACGGCGAGCCCGGGATAGAGATGTCCCCCCGTTCCACCGCCGGCAAACAGCACAGTCGTCCTGGATGTGTCGACGGCTTCGAAGTGCATTCCGCTGCGGAGTTCAGTGTGGGCTCACATCGAGAGCGGATCGGTCGCGCCGCTGCCGATCACGCGCTCCTTCGTGCTGCCGATGTTCACGAGAATTCCCGTGAGCAGCATCGTCAACACGACGTTCGAACGGCCATACGAGACGAACGGCAACGTGAGACCCGTGGTCGGCAACAGGCCGATCACCACACCGATGTGCAGATACGCCGTGAGCACGGTGACGAACGTCAGACCCACCGCAACGAGTTGAAGAAATGGACTGCGCGCCTGTCGCGCGATGCGGAACCCAAGCAAGGCGTACGCCGCAAAGGCGAGGGTCACTCCGATGAGACCGAGGAACCCCCATTCCTCCCCGATGTTGCTCGCGATGAAGTCGCTGTACGGGAATGGGAGGAAGCCGTACTGCTGTCGCCCCTGCCCGAACCCGACGCCGAGCCATCCCCCCGAGCCGACGGCGATCAGCGACTGCTTGAGCTGATAACCCACCTCCGTCGGCACACGCCCGGGATCGAGGAACGACGTGAGGCGGAGAAAGGCGTACTGCATGCGCTCGATCTTGCTCCAGAACACCGGGATGGCGAGCGCACAGATGATCACGAAGTGCGCGATTCGCACACCGCCGGCGAAGAGCAGCACGGCCAGCAGCAGCGTGTAGAGCATCGCCACCGAGAGATCGGGCTCGAGCGCCGCCAGCACGTTGCAGGCGCCGATGACGACGAAGAACGGGAGCACTCCCTTCGTCAGGCGACGGACCCCTGCTCCCTTCTTCACGATCAGCATCGAGGTCCACACGACCACGCCGAGCTTACCGAGCTCCGATGGTTGGAACGAGCTGCCGAGGAGAAAGCGCTTGGACCCGTTGATGCGGGGCGCGATGGCATCCGGCAGGACGAGACAGAGGAACAGCGTGCCGATGGTGATCCACATCAGCGGCCAGGCCCAGTCGTTCCACTTCTCCGCCGGCAGCTTGGCGGCGATGGCAAAGACGACGATTCCCGCGAGCACGCCATTCGCCTGTCGTGCCACGTAATACCAGCTGTCCCGCGACTCCTGGATCGCCACGATCGCACTCGCGCTGTACAGCACGGCAAGACCGAACGTGAGCAGGATCGCCGTCACGAGCACCAGGCCGCGCGCCTCGGAGCTCATGCGCCAGCGCTCCCTGACGTGCGACGCCGCCTGATTCCGCGCCGCGCCCGCGACTGCCGTGGCCATCAGCGACGCTCCTGCTCGGCCCGCGCACCCGCCAGCCGCTTGAAGGTGCGTCCGCGCTCCTCGTAGTTGTCGAACATGTCGTAGCTCGAGCATGCGGGTGACAGCAGTACCACGTCGCCCGGCCGCGCCGTCGCACGCGCGCGAGCGATCACCTCGTCGAACGACGATCCGAGCTGCTCCACCGGCACGACGTTCGACAGGTCCTTCGCGACGAGGGGCGCCGCCTCACCGTACGCGAGCACGCGCTTCACCGTGCGACGCAACTCGTCCGACAGCGCCGTGTACGGCTCACCTTTGTGTCGGCCGCCGAGCAGCAGCACCGTGGGCCGACGCATACCGCGCAGCGCGACGAGCGTGGACGCCACGTTCGTCGACTTCGAGTCGTTGATCCATTCCACGTCGCCATATCGGCCCGCCGGCTCGATGCGATGCTCGAGCGCACGAAAGGCGCGCAGCGCCGCCGCGATGCGTGCGCGCGCCTCCGGGGTCCGATGGTCCTCCTCGGCACCCATCACGGCGAGTGCGGCGGCGAGCGCATTCGCGACGTTGTGGTCACCGAGCAGCGCCAGCTCGTCGCGCTTCACGAGCGGCGCGCCGAGCACGACGAGTCGGTCGTGCGCACGATCGTAATAACCGTCCGCCGCGCCGGCACCCGTCGTGAAGCGAAGATGGTGCCCCCGCACACCGGCCATCAGCGCCTCGACCTCCTCATCGTCCCCGTTGCCGACCCACACCGACCGCTCGCCGGCGTTGCGGAACAGCTGCGCCTTGTCCGCGAAATACTCCTCGACGCCCCTGTAGCGGTCGAGGTGATTCGCCGACAGGTTCGTCAGCACGCCGACCGTCGGCGCAATGCTCGGGGTATCGTGCAGCTGGAAAGACGACGTCTCGAGCGCGATCCAGTCCGGCTGCTGCTCGCGGAGCGCGACCTCGGCGAGCGGTGTCCCGATGTTCCCCGCGGCGACTGCATCGTAACCCAACCCCTCGAGCAGCTTGTGGACGAGCGCCGTCGTCGTCGTCTTGCCGTTGGTGCCGGTGATGGCGATGTAGCGCTGGTGCGGTAGGAAGTGCAGGGCGATCTCCACCTCGCCGACGATCGGCACGCCGGCGTCACGCGCCGCCGCGAGGGGTGGCGCCTCCGGTGGAATCCCCGGGCTGGCGACGATGAGTGCGCTGCGCGCGATGCGACCAAGGTCGTGGCCACCCTGCTGCACGGCTACGCCGAGCGCCTCGAGCAGCGCGGCTGCACGGGCCACCGGGTCATTGGTCGCGGCGTCGCTGGCATGGACGTCCGCGCCGGCGCGGCGCAGGAGCTCGGCGGCGGCACGGCCGCTGCGCGCAAGCCCGAGCACGCTGATCTCGCCGCGCGTCCACGCGGCGGGAAGCGCTTCGGTCAGAGAACGGACTGGCATTCGATGGATGAAAGGTGGTCTCCGCCCTCGCTGTTCACCGAGCAACCGAGAACGCGTCCGCCGTTCATGCTACCGCAGCTTGAGCGTGCTCAGCGCCAGGAACGCCCCGATGATGCCGACGATCCAGAAGCGCACGACGACCTGTTGCTCGCTCCACCCCTTCACCTCGAAGTGATGGTGCAGCGGAGCACGCAACAAGACGCGGTGCTTCTGCGCATACTCCAACCCGTGTCGCTTGCGACGCCACTTGAAGACGAAACGCTGCAGGAGCACGGAGAGCGTTTCGGCGATGAACACGATGCCCACGAAGACGAGCAGAAACTCCGACTTGAGCAGGATGGCCACGGCGCCGAGCGCACCGCCGAGCGCGAGCGAGCCCGTGTCGCCCATGAAGACCTGCGCAGGAAAGGTGTTGTACCAGAGGAAGCCGATGAGCGCACCGACCATGGCGAGACAGTAGACGGTCAGCTCTCCCGAGTGCTGCAGGTAGAAGATGCCGAGATAGCGGCTGGCATCGGTGCGACCGATGAGATACGCGAAGATGCCGAGCGTGGCGAATGCGATGGCGCTGAGCCCCGCGGCGAGGCCGTCGAGCCCGTCGGTGAGGTTCACCGCGTTGCTCACCCCCGTCGTGATGAACGTCACCCAGAGCGCGTACAGAAACGCGAACGCCGGAACGACGAGCACGTACTTGTAGAACGGCAGCGTCGTCGACGCACCCGGAAGGTTCGGCGAGAGCGGATGCCACGCGAGGTAGATCCCGAGCGCGAGACCGATCGTGACCTGGCCGACGAGCTTGTAGCGTTCGACGAGTCCCTCGTTCTTCAGCCCCAGCCGCTTCTGCTTCAGCTTGAGCAGATCGTCGAGCAATCCGATGGCGCCCATCCACGCCGTCACGATCAGTGCGAGGATGACGTAGTGGCTGAACAGGCGTGCCCAGAGCACGGTGGCCGTGAGCGCCGAGAAGAGGAAGATCAGCCCGCCCATCGTCGGCGTTCTCGCCTTCGCGGCATGCGAGTCGGGCGTCCCCTCACGCACGACCTGATAGTTCGCCGCGGCATTGAGCCGGCGCAGGATGATCGGGCCGACGAAGAAGCTCAGCAGGATGGCCGTGACCGCCGCGCCCGCCGCGCGAAAGGTGATGTAGTTGAAGACGTTGAGCGCATGAAAGCGCGGAACGAGCGGGATGAAGAGATAGTAGAGCAAGGGACCCGGCCGTGGACGTGATGATGCGGTGAGTGCGCCTAGCGAGACGACGCCCACTCCGAGATGACGGGGATGAGGCGTTCGAGACGAACGCCCCGCGAGCCTTTGAGCAGAATAACGGCGTCCGGTGCGAGGCGCGAACGCACCGCGCTCCACGCCGCGTCGGGATCGGCCCCGCCGGCGATGCGCGGGTCGTGCGGCGCCACGCGCGCGAGCGCGTCGGCCATGGCGCCGACGCCCACCACGAGCTCGATCGGCGAGGCCAGGGCGGCGCGGGCGACGTCGTCGTGCAGCGCGTCGGTCTGCGCGCCCAGCTCCAGCATCGTCCCGAGCACCGCGACGCGCTGCCGCCCTGCGCCCGCATGCTCCAGCAGCTCCAGCGCGACGCGCGCCGAACCGGGGTTGGAGTTGTACGCGTCGTTGATCACCGTCGCCGTGCCGCAGCTCTCGAAGTGCACGCGCATCGGCGGCGCCGGCATGACGGCGATGCCACGCGCGGCATCATGGACGGACACGCCGCGCTCCCGTGCGACGGCGAGCGCGAGCATGGCGTTGCGCAGGTTGTGCACGCCGCGCAGGGGCACGCGCACGCGCTCGGCCGCGAGCTCCAGCCAGCCGCGGCCATCGATCTCGATCCCCCATGTCGAGGGTCGCATGTCGCCGCTGTCGAGCCCCGCGCTCAGCACGCGCTTCGCGCGCGACTTCGCTGCCGCTCCAATCTCGGGCTGTGACGCCGGCACGACGGCCAGCGCCACACCGTCACACGCCGATACTTCCTCCTCGAGCACGCCCGCGAGATCGCCCAGCCCCTCGAGATGCTCCTCGGCGATCGACGTCACGACGACGACGTCGGGCTCGACGATCGCCCGCAGCCTCGCCACCTCACCGGGCTGATTGGTGCCCATCTCGATGACGGCGACGTCCGCATCCTCCGGAAGCGCGAAGAGGGTGAGCGGTACGCCGACGAGGTTGTTGTAGTTGCCCACCGTCGCGTGCACGCGGAGCGCGCCGCCAAGCGCGGCGCGCAGAAGCTCCTTCGTGCTGGTCTTTCCATTCGTGCCGACGACGCCCACCACCGGCTTCCCCCACGCGCGCCGGCGATAGCGGGCGAGCACGCCCAGCGCGACGAGGGTGTCCTTCACCGCGTAGACGGGGACGCCGAGGTTGGCGGCGCGCGCCGCGTCGTTCACGACGAGCGCCGATGCTCCCTTCGCCACGGCATCCGGAAGAAAATCGTGCGCGTCGAACGTCTCGCCCTCGAGTGCGAGAAAGCAGTCCCCGACGCCGATGTGCCGGGTATCGGTGGAGATGCGCGTCAGCCGCATGGCGCCGCGCGGTCCGGTACCGAGTGCCTCCGCCACCTTGTCCAGCGTCCAGAACTGCGGCTGCGCCAGTGCGCTCGCCTGGGGAGTCGTGACGTCGACCATCACGTCGCTCCGTGGGCAAAGATCTCGTTCACGATCACCCGCTCGTCGAATGGGAGTTTGTCGGTGCCGCGAATCTGATACGTCTCGTGCCCCTTGCCTGCGAGCAGGATCACATCCCCGGCACGGGCGCCGGCGAGTGCGCGCGCGATCGCGGCGCGCCGATCCTCGATGCGCTCGTGTCGCCCGGCCGTCATCCCCTGCTCGATGTCGTCGAGGATGCGCTCCGGATCCTCGGTGCGGGGATTGTCGCTCGTCACGATCACGCGGTCGGCGTGCGTCTCGGCGATCCGCCCCATCTCGGAGCGCTTGCCGCGATCGCGGTCACCGCCACAGCCGAATACGACGGTCAGCGTCCCCGTCGTGACGGGCCGCACGGCCTCGAGCGCGCGCTGCAACGCATCCGGCGTGTGCGCGTAGTCGCGCAGCACCGTCGGCGTGTCGTGCAGAATCTCCAGACGCCCCGGCACCTGCGGCAGCGTCGAGAGCCGCACTGCCACGTCGGCCGCGGACAGACCGAGTGACCATGCCGCCGCGCCGGCGGCGAGTGCATTCGCGACGTTGAAATCGCCGATAAGGGGCAAGGTGACGGCGTGGCGTTCTCCGGCGACGGTCAGGTTCCAGCAACTGCCGCGCGGCGTGAATCGCACGTCGGTTGCGCGCACGTCGGCGCGCTGGTCGACACCGAACGTCACGGTGCGCGGCGCCGGGGGCAGCGCGTTCCACGCCGGGTCGTCGGCATTCACCACCGCCGTGCCGCGCTCGCCGAGCAGCCCGACGAGCAGCGCCTTCGCCGCGAGATACGCGTCCATCGTGAGGTGATAGTCCAGATGGTCGCGCGTGAGATTCGTGAACACGCCCGCGTCGAAGCGCAACCCCTCGACACGCTTCTGGTGCAGCGCGTGCGACGAGGTTTCCATCGCCACGGTCCGCACGCCGCGGTCGTGCAGCACGCGCAGCACACGCTGGAGCTCCACCGGCCCCGGCGTCGTGAGCCCGCTGCCGCCGTCGAGCGCCGTCCCGTCGCTCCCGATCAATACGCCAAGCGTCCCGATCGACGCCGCACGCGCGCCCGGTGCATCGAGCAGATGGCGTAGCATGCCGACGGTCGTCGTCTTGCCGTTCGTGCCCGTGACCGCGACGAGACGGAGCTCACGCGCCGGATAGCCGTAGAACGCCGCGGCAACCGCAGCAGCTGCGCGACGCGTATCGCGCACGACGATGACGGGAAGCTCGGTACGCGACGGATCGTCCACGACGGCCGCGATGGCGCCGTTCTTCGCGGCTGTCTCGAGGAAGTCGTGTCCGTCGTGCTCGGCACCACGCACGGCCAGAAACACCGCGCCATCGCGCATCGCGCGGCTGTCCTCCGAGATCGCGTCGATCAGTGCCGGAAACGGTCCACGGGTCTCGACGAGTAGCTCGGCCGCCTCGAGCGCCTCGATGATGCGACTGACGGCGACGGCGCTCATGGTGAGCACCCGAGCTGCACGGTGGAACCGGCGGCAGCGCGCGTGCCCGCGCTCGGCATCGTCGTCCCCGACGGCGCACTCACGAGCTGCACCTGAAAACCTGCGGCGTGGAGCGTATGCACGGCTTTGCGCAGTGGCAGTCCGCGCACGTCGGGCACGACACGGGGTGCCAGCGTGTGCGCGCGCGGGGCGGTTACCGGCAATACCGCGACGAAAGGTGCCGCCGGCGTCGTATCCTCCGCTCCGCCGGACGATGCGGCGGCGGAATCGGTGTTCGGCGCCGCAGGCGCCGCGGCGGACGCGATGCCGCTCGTGCGGTGTGTCGTGTCGGACGCCCGCTCCTGCCGGCTGCGCGCCAGCGTGCCGCGATCGAGCGCGGCGTTGCGCGACGCGAGTGCGGCCTGCAGCACAGCCTTGGTGACGGGTGCGGCGGTCAGTCCGCCGACGTAGGCGCCGCGGGGATTGTCGAGCTTCACCAGGATGACGAATTGGGGACGATCGGCGGGAAAGAGCCCGACGAACGTCGGGATGTGCTCACCGGCCGCATAGCGACCGCGCACGGTGCGACGCGCCGTGCCCGTCTTCCCCGCCAGGGAGAAGCTGCCGAGGTCCGCCTTGACTGCCGTGCCGGCCTCGACGACGCCGACGAGCATCTCACGCACACGCCGCGCCACGGCCGGAGAGATCACACGCCGGATCACACGGCGCTCGCGTCGATAGAGCACGCGGCCGTCCGGCGCGCGTACTTCCTTGACCAGATTCGGCTCGAGCAGCTCGCCATCGGTCGCCAGCGCCACGTACGCCGCGGCGAGCTGCAATGGCGTGACGGCCACCTCGTAGCCCATCGCCAGCGAGTTGGCCGACTGCTTGGACCAGCGCACCGGCTCACGCAGCGTCCCCGCCGCCTCCACGGGATACGGCAGGCCGGTTACCGTGCCGAACCCGAAGTCGCGCAGTGTCTCGTACTCCTCGCGCGGCGTGAGGCGCTGCGCGAACTGCACGATCCCGACGTTGCTCGACCAGCGGATCACCTCCGCGAGGCTCATGTGAGGCGCGCGGTGCTCGTCGTTGATCGTGCGGCCGTTGATCGTGAGCCGTCCGTTGTACGTGTTGACGACGTCGCTCTCGTGCGCCCGGTTCTTCTCGAGCAGCGCGGCAGCGATGAATGGCTTGAGCGTCGAACCGGGCTCGTACGGCTCGGTGAGCGCCGTTGCCGCCGTCGCACGCGGGTCCTGCCGCTCGCTCGCCATGGCGAGGATGTCGCCGTTCGCCGGATCGAGCACGACGACGTCGCCGCCTTCGGCGCTGCGACTCGCAACGGCGTCGGCGAGCGCACGCTCGGCGATCTCTTGCAGCGCAAGATTGATCGTCAGCACGACGCGGTGTCCCGGCACGGGCATCGTCCCGTTGGCAACGGGCGACTCGAACCGATGTCCGCGCGCATCACGCATCACGACGGTGGAGCCGGGGACACCGCGCAGCAGGGAATCGAGTGCGAGCTCGACGCCGTCCATCGCTTTCCCGCCGGCGTCCACGCGGCCGACGATCCGCCGCAGCCCCGGACTCGGTGCGTAGCTGCGCTCGACGACGGGGGTCGTGTACACACCGCGCATCGCCGAGATCTTTGCCACATCGGGAGCGACGTAGCGGCCGGGGACCGAGACCCACTTCCGGCGCGGATCGGTCGCGCGCGCGACGATCTGGGGAGCCAGCCCCGCATCGAGCATCACACCGCGGAGCTTCGCGCGGTTTTTTACCTCCTGCGGCGCCACGTCGAGCTTCACCGTCTCGCGGCTCTGCGCGAGCGTCTGGCCGTCCGCGTCGAGAATCTCTCCACGGGGGGCCGGGGTCACGCGCTCGGTGCTCTGCTGGCGCACGGCGCTCGCCGCCCACGTGCGACGTTCCCAGAGCTGCACGCGCGCCGCCTTCCCGACGATCGCGAGCGCGAAGACGGCGAGCGTGAGGTGGATGAGCCCGATGCGGCTAGGGCCTTTCATGCGCGCTGGGTGCGGCCGAGGGCGCGGGGGGAGGGAGCGGGGGAGCGAACCGAGAGATGATCACGACCTGGCTGTCAGACGGAACGTGCATGTGCAGACGCTGCTCTGCGATCGGCTGGAGCCGCGCCCGGCTCGACGCCGCGCGCACCTCTGCATCGAGCCGCAGCCGCTCGGCGACGAGCGCCGCGCGCCTTGCCTCGAGCTGTTGGAGATCGCGCTGGGCGTTGATGCCGAGGCTGCGCCGCAGAATGACGCCCAGAGCGATCACGAGGAAACCGAGGAGCAGGAGCGGGATCCTGAACCGCCCCGTGCCCCCGGCCCCCGCCCTCGCCCTCGCTCCCCCGCGTCCTACTCGGCCTTTCGCCATGCGCGGAGCTTGGCGCTGCGAGCGCGCGGGTTGTGCGCCACCTCCTCGGCCGACGCCACAATCGCGCGCCGGGTCAGCACCGTGCCGAGCGCCCGTCCACCCCCACAGCTACAGACCGGCTGCTTCGGCGGGCAGATGCAGTCCTCGCTCCACGCGCGGAAGGCGTGCTTCACGAGCCGGTCCTCCCCCGAGTGATAGGCCATCACGGCGAGCACGCCTCCCGGTGCCAGGCGGTCGCGCAGTTCGGGCAGGGCGCGCTCGAGCCCAGCCAGCTCGTCGTTGACGGCGATGCGAACCGCCTGAAAGAGCCGCGCAAAGTCAGACGGTCCGGTGCGCGGACCGAACGCGCCACGGATGGCGCCGACGAGATCATCGCTCGTGCGGAAGGGGCGCGTCGCGCGGCGACGGACGATCTCGCGTGCGAGCCGCGATGCACGCGGCTCGTCGCCGTACTCGCGGAAGATGCGCATGAGCTCCAGCTCGGGCTCCTCGTTGAGCAGGTCCGCCGCGCTGCGCGCCCCGTCGCCGTCCATGCGCATGTCGAGCGGCGCGCCCTCACGAAAGGAGAAGCCGCGCGCGGGATCGTCGATCTGATGCGAGGAGATGCCAAGGTCGAGGAGGATGCCGTTGAAGCGCTGTCCGTGGAGCGCGTCGATCGCGTCGAGCGTCGCATAGTTGCCGCGATAGGCGGCGAACCGACGGGCTGCCGCCGCGCCGGCGAGTCGCGCCGTCGCCGCCGCGAGTGCCTCGGAATCGCGATCGATGCCGATCACCCGCTCCACCCCCGCGTCGAGCAGCGCGGCCGCATGGCCACCGCCGCCCAACGTGCCGTCGAGGACGAGCGGCAGACCGCCGAGCAACTCGACGACTGGCGCAACGAGCACCGGCGCATGATAGTCGCTGTCCCATGCGTGGCGCAGGTGGTCTCCCGGTGAGTGCGAGGCCATACTATCCGCCATGCCGTCGAGACGAAAGCACATCACGTACGTCGTGCACGGGGCCCGCGCCGACCGTGCGGATCTTCGGCACATGGTGTCGTGGGTGCGCCAGCGCGGGCATGCCGTCGACGTGCGCGTCACCTTCGACGCGGGCGAAGGGGCGTGGCACGCCGCCGGGGC
Organism: uncultured Gemmatimonadaceae bacterium; assembly: GCA_964438255.1. Classification (GTDB taxonomy): domain Bacteria; phylum Gemmatimonadota; class Gemmatimonadetes; order Gemmatimonadales; family Gemmatimonadaceae; genus AG11. Next base: position 18,109 of record CAYTKA010000068.1, read on the forward strand.
AGCGGACCGCGGCACGGACGTCGTCGTCGCGTGCGGCGGCGACGGGACGCTCAACGAGGTGGTCAACGGACTCGACGGACGCGACATCCCACTCGGCGTCGTGCCGCTGGGCACGGCCAACGACTTCGCGCGGCAGACGGGCATTCCGGAAGACGCGGATCATGCCATGGATGTTATCCTCAGTCGCAAGCCCGTGCGTATCGACACGGCGTCGATGAACGGGCGCCGCTTCCTGAACGTGTCCACGGGGGGCGTCGGGGCGGAAGCGACCGCCGAGACGCCCGCCGACGCGAAGGCCTCGCTCGGCCCACTGGCCTATCTCATCACGGCCATTCGAAAGCTCGCCGGGGGGGAGCCGCGCCATGCGCGCTTCACCAGCGCCGGGTTCGAGCTCGACGTCGACTTCGTCGCGTACGCGGTGGGCAGCACGCGCGTCACCGGCGGCGGCACGATCATGACACCCGACGCAAGCGTGACGGATGGGCTGCTCGATCTGTGCGTGATCGAAGCGACGTCACGCCGCGATTTCGCGAAGCTCTCCCTGCGCATCAAGGCCGGAGAGCATGTTGGGCTGCCCGGGGTGCACTATGCGCAGCTCCCGTGGCTCAAGGTCACCTCGGCCGATCCGCTCAGCGTGAACGTGGATGGAGAAAGCGTCGAGGCACAGCAGTGCGACTATCGCGCACGGCGGTCCGATCTCCTTGTCCATGTGAAGCACTTGCCGGGGGAAGGTGCCCGAACGGTGAGACGGTGAGACCGTCTGACCGTCTGACCGTCTGACCGTCTGACCGTCTGACCGTCTGACCGTC
>CAYTKA010000069.1:0-18915 GCA_964438255.1 uncultured Gemmatimonadaceae bacterium
GAGGCGGATGAGAAGCCGGTCCGAGCAACGGTTGAGGAGCGGATGAGACTGTCCAACGCGGATGCACTGAGGGGACGGCACCTCATCATCCAGCAATAGCGCCGATCGCCAGCAAGACACCGAACGCCAGAAGGAGCTGCCCGGTGCGCTTGAGCATCGGGTTCAACTCGCGACCCGACAATCCGGCCAACACGCGGCGCACCAGGGCGATGCCGAGTGGCAGGGTGAGCAAGGGGAGCAGCAGCCACCGTCGCGATGGCGTGCGCAGCACGAGTGCTGTGGGTATCAGGTATGCAAGCGCGGTGAACAGCGCATACTGCGCACGCGTCGCGCCGTCGCCGATGCGGACGGCGAGCGTATGCTTCCCCACCGCGCGATCCGTGGGCAGGTCGCGCAGGTTGTTGACGACGAGAATGTTCGTCACGAGCAAGCCGATCGGCACGCCCAGCACGAGCGCGAGGCTGCTCCACTGGCCCGACTGCAGATACGCCGTGCCGGCGGTGGCCACCAGGCCGAAGAACACGAACACGAAGACGTCGCCGAGGCCGTGATAGCCGAACGGCCACGGGCCGCCCGTGTACGCCAGCCCGCAGATGATCGCCACCACGCCGATGAGGAGGATCGGCCAGCCGCCGATCGTGATGAGATACGCACCGAGCAGGGCGGACGCGCCGAAGGCGACGACGATTCCCCGTCGCACGGCGGCGTGCGTGATCAACCCACTCTGCGTCACGCGCGTCGGGCCGAGCCGTCCTTCATGATCGGCGCCGCGATGAAAGTCCGAATAGTCGTTGGCGAAGTTCGTCCCGATCTGGATGAGCAGCGCCGACGCGAGCGTCACCGCGAACACGAACGGACGGAACACCGCGCCCTCGCCGATCGCCGCGGCCGTGCCGACGAGCACCGGCACGGCGGCTGCGGGGAGCGTGGCGGGCCGCGCCGCGAGCACCCACGCGCGCAGCGGAGCGCGCGTCGTCGCCGAGGCCGTGCTCACGGGAAACGCGGGAACTTGGACCAGTCGGGCTTCCGCTTCTCGAGGAAGGCGTTCTTTCCTTCCTTCGCCTCTTCCGTGAGGTAGTAGAGCAGCGTTGCGTCACCGGCGAGCTGCTGCAGTCCCGCCTGCCCGTCGGTGTCGGCGTTGAACGACGCCTTGAGGAAGCGCAGCGCCGTCGGGCTCTTCTCGAGGATTTCGCGCGCCCACTTGATCGACTCCGCCTCGAGCTGCTTCAGCGGTACGACCGTGTTCACGAGCCCCATCGCGAGCGCGTCCTGCGCATCGTACTGCCGGCAGAGGTACCAGATTTCCCGTGCCTTCTTGTGCCCGACCACGCGCGCGAGGTAGGCAGCGCCGTAGACGGCGTCGAAGCTGCCGACCTTCGGACCGGTCTGCCCGAAGCGCTGGTTGTCGGCGGCGATCGTCAGATCGCACACGAGGTGCAACACATGTCCGCCGCCGATCGCGTAGCCCGCCACGACGGCGATCACCGGCTTGGGCAGATAGCGGATCTGCTTCTGCACGTCGAGGATGTTGAGGCGCGGGATCTTGTCCTCGGTGCCGACGTAGCCCCCCTCGCCGCGCACGCGCTGGTCACCGCCGGAGCAGAACGCCTGGTCGCCCTCACCGGTGAGCAACACGACGCCGGTGCTCATGTCATCGCGCGCATGATTGAACGCGTCGATCAGCTCGGCCACGGTCTCCGGCCGGAATGCGTTGCGCACCTCGGGCCGGTTGATCGTGATCTTCGCGATCCCGTCCTCGGTGCGCTCGTATTTGATGTCGGTGTATTCCTTGATCGTCGTCCACTTCACGCTCATGCGTTCTCCTGGGTGTCGTACGCCACGGACAAATCTATCCGCGGGCGAGGAAGTGGGTCACCAGCGCCGCAAACTCCTCCGGGCGCTCGAGGTGCACGGTGTGGCCGGCGCCGGCCACGATGGCGCGCTCCGCTTGCGGGAGCGCGACCTGGAGCGCGTTCCCAATCGCGACGTACTTGGCGTCGAGTGCACCGGCGACGAGAAGCACCGGAATGCTCACCGCCGCGAGCAACTGCTCGGTCAGCGCGGGCTCGACCGCCACGCCGGCGGCGCGGAGGCTGTTGGCCAGCCCCCGCTGACGATTCGCCAGCCGCTGCGCCCGCAATCTCGCGCGCACGTCGTCGGACAGTTGCCGCTGGCTCTCCCACAACGGCAGCGCCTCCCACCGCGCCACGAACGCATCGATCCCCTCGCGCTCGATCGCGTCGGCCAGCGCTTTGTCCTCCGCGGCGCGAAGGGCACGGTCACGCTCGTCCCCGATCCCCGGTGACGCGCTCTCCAGCACGAGCGCCGACAGATACCTGTGATGGCGCAGCGCGAAGTGCAGCGCCGCGCGGCCACCCAGCGAGTATCCGAGCAGCGCGACGCGAGGCATCCGGAGCACGTCGAGCACGTGCGCCAAATCGTCGGCGAAGCGCGGCAAGGCATAGCGCGCCGGATCGTCCGGCGCGTCGGACTCGCCGTGCCCCGGGAGATCGACGGCGACCGTCGTGCGTGCCATGCCGAGCATCGCGCGCAGGGGCGCCCAGGTCTCGGCAGACCCGGTGAATCCATGCAGCAGCACGAGCGGCGGCCCGTGTCCACCGATCGCGACGTGCAGCCGCAGGCCCTCTCTGACGTCGATCATGTGATGCTCGACGCTCGCGGCGTGGCGGGCGTTCTCGCTCATCGTGCCGCCCTGTGCGCACTCACGCCCGCTCGAGCGCGCCGGCCACGGCGGCCCACGCCGCCCGATGCAGTGCCACGTTGCGGGTGCGGTCGGTGCGCATCTCGACGATGTGCAGCCCGCGCCCCTCGATCCCCTTCGTTACCGCGGCGCGGAGAGTGGCGGTGCTCTCCGCGCAACGATACGTCGCACCATAGAGCTTCGCCGCCGGCCCGAACTCCAACCCGTGTGGCGTGCCGAAGAGTTGCTCGAAGTGCGCCGGCTGTGCGGCCTGCGGAAGAAAGGAGAAGATCCCGCCGCCGTCGTTGTTGAGCACGACGACCGTCGCGTCGAGCGCATGCAGCGTTGCGGCGAGCAGTCCATTCATGTCGTGATAGAACGCGAGATCGCCCAGCACGAGCACGAGCGGGCCATCACCCTGCTCGCGCGATGCCGCTGCTGCGCCGAGCGCGGTGGACACGATGCCGTCGATCCCGTTCGCGCCGCGGTTGGCGAGCACGCGGAGATGACGCGCGTCGCCGGTCGCAAAGGCATCGAGATCGCGCACGGGCATGCTGCTGCTGACGAACAACGTGCCCCCTGCCGGCACGGCCGCCGCGACCTCGGCGAGCGCATGGCCCTCGAACGGCTCGTCGAGCGACGCGCTCCATCCCGACAGCGCCGCGGCTGTCGCGTCGTTCACGCGGCGCCACTCGGTGAGCCAGCTTCCCGCGCCTGCACCGGCACGCCAAGTCCCGATGACCTCGAGCAGTTCTCGACAGAGTGACGTGGGGTCCGCGTGCACCACCTCGGCCGCGACCAGCATCGGGTCCGGCCAGCGCGCCGCGTCCACCACGATCGACCACGCCGTGCCATGACGTTGGAGGAACATCAGCAGGGGCTTCGACGTGGGCACGGCGCCGAAGCGCAGCACGAGATCGGGGGCGAGCGACGCGGCAGTGGACTCGTGGCGCAGTGCGGCGTCGTAGCGGTCGATGACCGCCGAGCGATCGTGCGCACCCCAGCGAAGCTGCGACAGCGGATCGGCGAGCAGGGGTGCACCGAGTGCACGAGCGAGCGTAGCGAGCGGCGCGGCCAGCGCGTCGTCGTACTGCGGGCCGCAGACGAGCAGCGGGCGCTTGGCCTCGCGCAGTCGCCCCGCGAGGCGACGGACCGATCCTGCGTCGAGCCGCGCCGGTGCGTCGGTCGCCGTCACCCACGGTTCCCGCCCCGGGCGGCCATGCCATGCGAGCGCGTCCGATGCCGAGAGCTCGGCCGGTGGCGCGGCCGGCACCGGCACGAGCGGCTCCCGGAAGGGAAAGTTGAGATGTACCGGCCCCGCCGGCGTCGCGCGTGCCGTCGCCGCCGCACGGCCGGCGAGCGTGCGCGCATAGCGGAGCAGATCGGGGGTCGCCTCGGGGAGCGCGACCTCGACGAACCACTTCGCGTGCGCGCCGTAGAGCCGATTCTGATCGATCGTCTGCGCAGCGCCGACGTCGCGCAGCTCTGGGGGACGGTCCGCCGTGAGCACGAGGAGCGGGACGCACGCATAGCGCGCCTCGACGACGGCGGGAAGGAAGTTGGCCGCTGCGGAGCCCGAGGTGCAGAGCAGGGCAACGGGCTCGTCGAGCGCACGCGCCATGCCGAGGGCGAAGAATGCGGCCGAGCGTTCGTCGAGATGCATCCACGTGTGTAGCCCACGATGCTCGGCGATCATCAGCGCGAGCGGCGTGGAGCGCGACCCGGGGGCGATGCAGGCGTGACGCACGCCGGCGCGCGCCAGCTCGTCCACGAACGCGCCGACGTATGCGTGTGCGGCGCGATCAACGCTCATTGCCATGCATCGCGCGCCGACGCACCGGTGGTCGCCGCTGCGCGGTCCGGCGCAGGGGTGCCGAGCGTGGCGGCGAGCGCCGACTGCATCGCGCGCAGCTTGACCTCGGACTCGGCAAGCTCGCGCTCCGGATCGGAGCCGGCTACGATGCCGCACCCCGCAAAGAGCGTCGCCTCACGGCCGGCGATCAGGGCGGAGCGGAGTGCCACGGCGAGCTCACCGCCGTCGCGGCCGATCCAGCCGATCGGGGCGGCGTACCAACCGCGGTCGAGCGGCTCGCGCTCGCGAATGAAACGAAGGGCCGGCTCGCGGGGCGCGCCCCCCACAGCCGGCGTCGGATGCAGCACGGCAGCGACGTCGAGCAACGAGCGCCCCGCCCGAAGTCGCGCCCGCACCGCGGTGTGCAGGTGATGCACGTTGGGAAGCGTGAGCAGCGACGGTTCGTCGCGCGAGGTGACGTCGTCGCAGAGCGTCGACAGCGCATCGCGCAGCGCGCGCCGCACCATCGCATGCTCCGCCAGCTCCTTCGCGCTCGCCTGGAGCGCCGCCGCGAGCGCCGCGTCCTCTTCCGGTGTCGCCCCGCGCCGCGCCGACCCGGCGAGACTGCTCGCCTCGATCTCGCCGTTCGTGAGACTCACGAGCCGTTCCGGGCTCGCGCCGACGAACGCGCGGTCGCCACGCCAGCACCCGAACACGTACGCGTCCCGGTGCACGGCACGCAGGTGATCGAGCAGCGGGAGCACGTTCACGGCGCGCGGCGCCACGGCGCGCACGGCGCGGGCGAGCACCACCTTGTCGAACGCGCCCTCCTCGATCGCATCAACGGCGTCGGCGACGAGCCCGCGCCACTCGGCGGCCGGCCGGACGCTCGCAAAGGCGAGCCGGCGCTCGACCGGCTCGTGGTGCCCGCGCGGCAGAGGCGATGCACCCAGGGCGATCGCGCGCAGCCGCGAGAGCAGCTCGAGATCCACACTCAACGTGCCGTCCCGTTGCACCACGACCGTCGTGGTGAGCCAGCTGCGACGGCCGAGCGTGGCCACGCGCAGCGCGGGAACGACAAGATGCGTGCTCGTAAAGCCGCGCCAGAGATCGGAGCGCGGGCCCGCGGGCTCGAAGGAGAACCCGCCCAGGAGCAGTGGACCGGCAACAGGCGGACGGGCGTCCGCCATGTCGATCAGCGCGCCGTCCACGAGCGTACGCCATGCCCGGTCGCTGGCGCCGAAGCGATCGGTCCCGCTGGGAGCGATCGTCGCTGCGGCGCCGAGTCCGACCAGCGCGAGATCGCCACGTGACCAGAACATCCTCCCGGCCCGAAGGAGCTCGCGGAGCTCCTCGTCTGCAGAGGCTGCCTGCTCCGCAGCATCGAGCGCGACGAGCGGATCCACCGCGCTCACCTCCTCACTCACGCTCACGAGCACCGGACGTTCGGCGCGCGCCTGCGCGCCCGCACGGGCGACGAACGCAGTGAGAGTGCGAGGGAGATGGTCGGTTGGCACGGTCCTGCGCGACTGGCGACACGAAAGTGCGCCTCGCCAGCAGGCGGGGCTCACCGAAGGGCTGTCGTATGATAACCGGTGGGACGCCGCGCGCGGCAGGATCGTCCATTAGCGGACCTTCGCCTGCTCTCCCGTATCCCCATGCGATTCTCGCGCAAACTTGCCTTCGGCCTCGGCGCGCTCGCCGCGCTCGTCCTCATGGCGCTGCTCGTGCTTCCCCTGCTCTATCGCGACCGCATCGCTGCGCGCCTGAAGAGGCAGCTCGACGGGTCCGTGAACGCCCGACTCGCCTGGGATGGGGTCGGTCTGAGCGCCCTGCGCGATTTCCCCAACGTCACGCTCAGTCTCGACCGTTTCAGCGTCGTCGGAGTGAAGCCGTTCGAGGGCGACACCCTCGCCACGGTGCACCAGGCTCGCCTGACACTCGACGTCGGCAGCGTGATCCGCTATCTGATGCGCGGCGACCGAATCGTCATTCGTCAGATCGCGCTGAATCGGCCGGCAGTGCAGCTTCACGTGCTCGCCGACGGACGGGCCAACTGGGACATCGCTCGCCAGCGCGAGGGCGCAGACGCCGACACCGCGCGCGCGGTCGGTGTCACGCTGCGCGATCTGCGCATCAGCGGCGGCAGCATCACCATCAACGACCGGCAGTCGCATCTCGTGGCGTCGATCCACGGGCTCGAGGAGTCGCTGAAGGGCGACTTCGCGCGGGATCGCTTCGTGCTCGCGACGCGCACGCGGGCTGACAGCGTCTCGCTCCGGTTTGCCGGCGTCCCCTATTTGAGCCGCGTGGGGCTGGAGCTGAACGCCGACGTCGATGCCGACCTGCGTGCACACACCTTCGCCTTCCGCAACAACTCGCTCCGGCTCAACAAGCTCGTCCTCGCCTTTGGCGGCACGATCGCGCGGCGCAAGCCCGACGTCGCGCTCGATCTGACCTTCTCCGCGCCGAGCACCGCCTTCGCCGACATCCTGTCGCTGGTGCCCGCCATCTACGCGCGGGACTTCGCGCAGCTCCGGACCAGCGGCAGCATGTCGATGTCCGGGCGCGTGAACGGCAGCTATGGCCCGCATGCCTTTCCCGCGCTCGCGCTGCGCGCGAAGGTGGAGAACGGCGCGTTCAAGTATCCAGCGCTGCCGCTCGCCGCGCGCGACATCTTCATGGATCTCGCGGTCGACAACCCGGGCGGGCACGTGGACAGCACGGTCGTCGATCTGAAGCGCCTTCACGCCTCGATCGGCGGACGCGCGCTCGACGCGCGACTCGTGATGCGCACCCCCGTGAGCGACCCCGACGTCGACCTCCGCGCGACGGGCGCGCTCAACCTGGCGGACGTGGGGCGCACGGTGAAGCTGGAGGGGGTGAGCGAGCTGGCGGGCACCATCGCCGCGGACGTCGCCATGCACGCGCGGGTCTCCGACGTCGACGCCGGGAGATACGACCGCGTGAGCGCCAGCGGGACGATGAACGTCGGTCGCCTCGCGCTGCGATCGGCGACGATCCCGCACCCCATCGCCGTCGACACCGCCGCCCTTCGCTTCACACCGCGGACCGCGGCGCTGACGTCGTTCAGCGCACGGATTGGAAGCAGCGACGTGCGGGCAACGGGGTCGCTCGACAATGTGCTCGGTTTCGCGCTGCACGATCAGGACCTGCGCGGACGCGCGGCGGTGGCCAGCACTCGCTTCAACCTCGACGAGTGGCGCTCGAGGGAGAAGACGACGGAGGCGATCCTCGTGCCGCCGCGCATCGATTTCACCCTGCAGGCGTCGGCCAATCATGTGACGTACGGTGCGCTCACCATGGCGAACGTGCGGGGCGATCTGCGCGTGAAGGATCAGCGCGTGACGTTGCACGAGCTGCGCATGGAAACGTTGCGCGGCACGGTGGTCGCCAACGGCGGCTACGAGACGACCGTCGCAGCACGACCCACCTTCGACGTCGACCTTCGGCTCGCGACGGTCGACATCCCTGCCGCGTTCGCTGCGCTCACCACGGTGCGGCGGCTCGCTCCCATCGCGCAGTGGGCGCAGGGTGCCGTGTCCGGCACGGTCGGGCTCAAAGGCCCGCTTGGCCACGACATGACGCCGGTCTTTACCGCACTCACCGGCAAGGGAGCGCTGGAGACCGAGCGGCTCGTCGTTCAGGGCGCGCCCGCGCTCGAGAAGGTGGCCGGCGCGCTGAAGCTGGTGCAGCTTCGCAATCCGTCGCTGGGCGCCGTCCGCGCCTCGTACGACGTCGCGGATGGGCGAGTGCATGTGACACCCTTCGTCGTGAGAGCGAATGGCATCGACGTGACGGTGTCCGGCTCGCACGGGATCGATCAGTCGCTGGACTATGATCTCGCACTGGCGCAGCCGCCCGTGGGCGTGCACCTCACCGGCTCGATCACGAATCCGACGGTGAAGATGAGCGTCGACAAGGCGATTGCATCGGCACGGAACGCGCTCCAGCAGGAGGTGGCGACGCGCACGAACGCCGCGAAGCAGAAGGCCGACTCCGCGGTCGAAGACGCTCGCCGTCGTGCGCGCGCGGAGTCGGACCGGATCGTCGCGGACGCGGAGCGTCGAGCCGACTCCGTTCGTGCCGGCGCGCGCCGGCTCGCCGCGGCGACGCGGCGCGAGGGCGCCGCGCGCGTCGATTCACTGCTCGCCCGCGCAACGAACCCCGCCGCACGCATGGCCGCGAAGATGGCCACCGATCGGCTCCGTCAGGAGACCGATCAGCAGGCGGACCGCATCGTGCGCGAAGCGGACGCGCGAGCCGACTCGCTCGTCGCGCAGGCGAAGCGCCGAGCGACCGCGCCGGAGTAATAACCCGCCGACGATTTCCGCTGACGGTCGCAATACGGCGGTGCCGGTGCGAGGTCCACTGCGCGCTACGGTGCGGGCGTGCGCACCCTGCGTCAGGCCGCCGAGCTGCTCGCCGGCGCCGTCCGGCCGGACGGGCTCCTCGCCCTCGCCGCTGCCCTTGGCTTCGACGGCGCTCCGATCACGCTCGATGACACGGCACGCGCCGGGCTCGGGCTTCCACCGGACTTGCGCAACGTTCGACTCGTCTCGGCACGAGGTGCCCTGCGCGCGCTCCTCGTGTGCGCGCCCGCTGGACGATCGCTCCGCGCGCTGTTCACCTCACTCGCTGCCTCCCTCGCCGCGCGCACGACCCACGTCCTGTGGACGCTCGTCGGTGCGAGCGCCGACGGCGAGGAAGTGGGCGTGGCCTGCTGGACGTCCGATCGCCGTCCGCCGCGCGTGGGCGCTCTCCTCGTGCGCACGCCACAGATCGTCGCCAGCGATGCGGAGATGCTCTGTGCGCTCGAGGCAGTCCGTGATGGCGAGGATCTGCTCGTCCACACCCGTTGGTGCGAGCTGCTCGGCCGCGAGGCGGTGTCGCGGCGCTTCTATCGCGCATTGGAACAGCGTGTCGATACGCTCGCGCGCTCACTTCCGCAGGTGAACGAGCGTGACGCCGCGGAGCTCGCCCTCCTCGCGGCGTCGCGACTGCTCTTCCTGTCGTTCCTGCAAGCCAAGGGCTGGTTGAACCGCGACCGCGCCTTTCTCGCCAACCAGTTCGACGCGTGCATGAGGAGCGGCGGCGCCTTTCATCGACGCGTTCTCTTGCCGCTGTTCTTCGGTACGCTCAACACACCGTCGCGGCATCGCGCCCCACTCGCGCGACGTTTCGGCAGCATTCCGTTTCTGAATGGCGGCCTCTTTCAGAAGACGGCGCTCGAGCGTCGCCACGCGGGAACCCGCTTCTCCGACGAGGCGCTGGGCGCGCTCTTTTCCGAGGTGCTCGTCGCCTACCGCTTCACCGCGCGGGAGGATGCTGGCTCGTGGTCGGAGGTGGCGATCGACCCGGAGATGCTCGGTCGCGCGTTCGAGTCGCTCATGGTTGCGCACGAACGGCGCGTCAGCGGTGCCTTCTACACGCCGCAGGCGCTCGTGGCGCACGTCGCCGATGAGGCGCTCGTTGTGGCGCTCGCCGAGGGACCTCTCGCCGAGCGTACGCTCCGTGATGCACTGCACGGCGCGGCGCTCGAGGCGAGCGCATCGGCTGTGCTGCGCGATCGGTTGCGCGACTTTACCGTGCTCGATCCGGCGTGTGGCTCCGGTGCGTTCCTCGTCCACCTGCTCGAGCGACTCACCGACCTCCACCGCGCTGCGGGCGACGCGCGCATCGCGACGACGATTCGCCGGGAGGTGCTCGCGCGCACGATTCACGGCGTTGACGTGAACCCGACGGCGGTGTGGCTCTGCGAGCTACGCCTCTGGCTCTCCGTGGTGATCGACTGCGACGAGACACGGATCTCGGCGATCCCTCCCCTTCCGAACCTTGATCGCAACGTACGCGTCGGCGACACGCTGGCGGGGGATGCGTTCACGGAGGCGCCGTCGGTCGTCGGGCCACCGGCAATGCTCGTGCGACTGCGTGAGCGGTACGTTCGCGCGGCGGGCGCCCGCAAGGCGCCTCTGCGTCGTGCCCTCGCCCGCGAGGAGACCCGGCGCGCGTTGGCCGCGATCGATCGCGAGCTGCTCGCCCTGACGATCGCGCGGCGCGAGAGGTTGCTGGCGCGTCGGAGTCCGGATCTGTTCGGCGAGCAACGCCACGAGGACGCCGCCGACCGCGCAGAGCGCGCGAGGCTGCGGGAGCGCTGCATGACCCTGCGACGCGAACGCCACCGCATCGCCGACGGCGGTGCACTTCCCTTCTCCTTTCCGTCGCACTTCGCACACGTCCACGCACGCGGCGGATTCCACCTGGTCGTCGGCAATCCGCCGTGGGTGCGGGTGCACAACATCCCTCCCGCTGCGCGCACCCTGCTGCGCGCGCGCTACGCGGTCTATCGCGACGCAGGGTGGCGTCCCGATGCCACGACGGATCGCGCACACACGTTCGCTGCACAGATCGATCTCGCCGCGCTCTTTCTCGAGCGCAGCCTGGACCTCACTGCACCGTCCGACGCGCCCGATGGTGGGGGCGCTCTCGCGCTCCTGCTTCCGGTCAAGCTGTGGCGCTCGCTCTCTGGCGGCGGCGCGCGACGCCTTCTCACACGTACGGCGACGCTTCGGCGCGTCGAGGACTGGACCGACGCTCCCTGCGCGTTCGACGCTGCCGTGTATCCGTCGCTGATCGTCGCCACGCGACGCGAGACGTCCCGCCAGGATCTCAGGCTCGGTGTGCGTCGGCGCACGCTGGAGCTGGAATGGACGTCGCCACGCCCGGCCATTCGACTCGACGTGACGGACGAGGCGAGCCCGTGGCTGATCCTCCCGCACGACGTCAGACTCGCGTTCGACCTTCTGCGCGAGCACGGCACCGCGCTCGGCTCTGGCATGTTGGGCCGACCGACGCTCGGCGTGAAATGCGGCTGCAACGACGCCTTCCTGGCGGAGCAATGCGGCCGCGAGGGACGACTGTCGCGCATCGTTCACATGGGACGAGAGGGCGCGATCGAACCGTGTATGCTGCGCCCCTTGGTCCGCGGCGACATGCTCACGGCGTGGCGCGTGCGTCCCACGACGCGCACGATCGTGTGGACACACGATGCGGCCGGCGTCCCGCTCCGCTCCCTGCCGCCCGCAACGGCTCAATGGCTGTCGCCATGGCGCCGGCGTTTGCGCGCGCGCACCGACCTGCATGGCTCGGCCGCATGGTGGATGCTCTTTCGCACTGAAGGAGCGGACTGCTCCCGCCACCGTGTCGTGTGGGGTGATCTCGGCCGCACGCCGCGCGCGGCGTTTCTTGCCAAGGGCGATCCAACGGTGCCGTTGAACAGTTGCTACGTTCTTTCCTGTGACGACCCGTGCGACGCCCTTGCGCTCACCGCGCTGCTGAATTCGCCGCCGGCGACCGCATGGCTGAACGCGATCGCGGAACCGGCACGTGGCGGTTGGCATCGGTATCTCGCCTGGACGGTCGCGTTGCTCCCGTTGCCCACGGATTGGCGGCGCGCGCGATCGATCCTCGCGCCGATCGCCGAGCGTGCGCTCGACGGCGACGTACCGAGCGAGGCCGACCTGCTTGCCGCCGCATGTCGCGCGTATCGCGTACGCACCGATGACGTCGCGCCACTCATCGCATGGGGCAGTTGAACGCTCCTGAGGACGAGCTGCGCCTGCGCGCCGCGCGCGCCCGCATCGCCGACGTCGCAGCCCCACGGCCCGTGCCGGCGGAGCTGGGCGAGATCCGCCTGCACGATGACCAGCGCCGCACCGCCGCACGCGCGCTCGAGGTCATCGCCCGCGATGGCGGCTGCTTGATCGCCGACGACGTCGGACGCGGCAAGACATTCGTCGCGCTCGCCGTCGCCCGGCACTGGCGCCATCCCCTCGCCGTCGTGCCTGCGTCGCTCCGCACCATGTGGGCGGAGGCTCTGCGTCGCGCGCGCGCGCCCGGTTCGCTCGTGTCGCATGAGGCGCTCAGCCGTGGACGGCTGCCGCCTCCGGGGACGGAAATGGACATCATCATCGTCGACGAGTCACACCGCTTCCGCTCGCCCGCGACGCGCCGCTATGACGCACTGACCGGTCTCTCTGCACATGTGCCCCTTCTTCTGCTCTCGGCAACGCCGCTCCAGAATGGCGTGCGCGATCTCGCTGCGCAGATCGCCCTCTTCCTCGGCGAGCGTGCCTGGAGGTTGAACGACGTGACGCTCGCCGAGCATGTCGTGCGCGGCCCGGGCGTCGCGCACGCTGCGTTGCCGGTCGTGGCACCGCCGCGTTGGGCGCACGTCGACGTCGACGAGGGTGACGTGCTGGAGGCGATCCTTGCGTTGCCGGCGCCGCCTCGCCCGCTCGACGGCGGCGACGGCGGGGCGCTCCGGACCATTGCCCTCGTGCGCGCCTGGGCGTCGAGCCGCGCGGCGCTGTTGGCGATGATCCGCCGCCGGCGTCAGATCGCCGCGGCACTCGAGCAATCCGCGACGGACGGGCGACGTCCGACACGGCTGGAGCTGCGCGCATGGCTGGGAGCCGATGGCGGCGTCCAACTCGGCTTTGCGCCGCTGCTCGCGGAGGCGACGCTCGAGTGGAGCGACGCAACAGCGATCGTCGAGGCAGCCCGCGCCGAGCAGGACGCGCTGGCGTCCCTGACGCGGCTGCTCGCCGCGCGCCCCGACCCGGACCGCGCGCGCATCGATGCGCTGCGCGCGATTCGCGCCGCGCACGCCGAGGTGCCGATCCTCGCGTTCAGCGAGCTGGCGAGCACGGTGCGCGTGTACGCCGACGCCATGCGCACGGACGAGGGCGTAGGCCTGCTCACGGCGCGCGACGCGCGGATCGCCAGCGGTCGCCTGCCACGCGCTGCGCTGCTGGCGCGCTTCGCGCCGTGCGCGCAGGGAGCAAGCACGCCGCCGGAGCGTGAGCGCGTGTCGCTGCTGCTTGCCACTGATCTGCTTTCCGAGGGGGTCAACCTTCAGGACGCGAGCGTCGTCGTGCACCTCGACCTGCCGTGGAATCCCGCGCGCCTCGCGCAGCGCGTGGGACGCGTATGCCGCCCAGGCGGCGCCGCGGTGGTTCATGGCTATTTGCTCGCACCTCCCGCTCGCGCCGACCTGTTGCTCGACGTCGAGTCACGCCTGCGACGCAAGCTGACGCACGCCGAGCGAATGATCGGTCGCGCGCTGCCGGTCGTACCGGCGTTCGGCATGCGCGACTCGCGTGCCTTCACGCACCGATCACCCGTCGGCGCCAGCGGCAGCGCGGCCGAGCATGGTGAACTGATGGAGCGTCTCGCGCGCTGGCGAGACACCGCGCCCTCGACGTTCACGCCGGACGAGTCGCCGGCGGTCGGCGCCGTCGCGGCGAGGCGCCGCGGGTGGCTTGCCGCGCTCGACGACGGGCGGCTGCTCGCGTCATTGGATGGGGGGCTGCCCACGACCGCGGCAGCGGTTCACGTGGCGACGCTGGCCGATGGCGAAGCGTGCGCGGTCCGTGGCTCCGACGTGGAGTGCGCGCGCGGCGAGATCGCCCGCTGGCTCGAGGACGAACGCATCGCGGCCGAGTGTGGGCTCGCCGAGCCGGCGACGCCGCTCGTCATCACGGTCGAGCGTCGCATTGCCGCCGCGATCGCACGCGCCCCACGTCACACGCGTGCGGAGGTCGTTGCCCTGGCGAGCCGCCTGCGAGCCGCGCTTCGCATTCCGCGCTCGCTCGGTGCCGAGCGTGCGCTCCTGGCACCACTCGCAACCGCCGACGGGAGTGCCGCTTCGGCGTATGACGATCGCGACTGGCTTGCCTCCGCGGTCGAGATTGCGACTGCAGGGCCGGCAAGGCGTGGCGCCTCGTCGCGACCGGCCGGAGTGGTCGGACTGATCCTCCTCGTCGGGCGAGACGCAGTGGGATGAGGACTCCTGATTGCTTGCGCAGCGCGGCACTCGCGGCGGGACGATCTGCGACAGTCCGCGGCCATCTCGATGAAGCACGCTCGTCGAGGATGTGATGTGACGGAGCACACCGCGGCCGCACGTATTGGCGACCACATTTCTCCCGCACGAGCACTCCGCACACTGAGGCTCGCGTCCCACCCCGACGCTGGGCGATGGACGTGATCGACGACTTCGAATTTGACTACGCGCTCGCCCAACCACGGGCCGAGCAGTTCGATAAGATGGTCCGGGAGCTGGTTCCCACGATTCGCAGATTGTCGCCGCACCTCACGGAGCTCCAGGTGCTGCGCGCTGCGACGCGCATGGCGGAATACCGCCTCCGCGACGACGATGAGCTCTTCTGGGGTCGTTGGTGAAGCCGCCCTGACGATTCACGCGTCCACCAAATGCCGCAAGCGGATGGTTACGGGCGCCGGGCCGTTTCGTCCTCCTGACGCACGCCCCACCCACCCTCCCCCCGCCGCTGCCGGCCGCACCGTGAGCGACACGCCCATCTCCGGGTTCCGTAAGATCACGGATCAGCAGGGAAACGCATGGTCCGTCTGGGAGGTGCTGCCCAAAGGGAGGCCGCGGCGCGACGCGGTGATCGGCGGCCAGCTTCCCCCCCTCCCCGCCGAGCTCCAGAGCGGTTGGCTCACCTTCCAGAGCGACACGGAACGGCGACGGCTCTCACCAGCGCCCGACGGGTGGCACGAGCTCCCCGACGGCTCCCTCCTCGCGCTGCTGGCCCAGGCACGCCGGGAGCGCGGAGCGCGTTGAGCACTGCGGCGACTCACGCGGCGGTCTGCGCGTTCTTCGGCTGCGCGGCCTCGCGCGTGAGAATCCCCCCTTCCTTCAATCGGATCTCCGCCAGGTTCGCCGCGGCGCGCAGAGCATCCACCGGTGACAGGCGCGGCCAGAGCTTCTGCACGCTGGGTAGCAGCTCCTGCATCACCGCGTCGAACTCGTCGACTCTGAGCTGGTCGGCGGATGACGAGTCCTCGACCGGCTCCGTGGCCGGCACCGACGCGCCGAGCGCATCGGGATCGTCGATGAAGAACAGCATGGTGGTGTCGTGGCTCGAGACAGCGTGGAGGGGGCGCCACCGTGGCGCCGTACTGGAGTATCGGATCGCAACACGGCGATCTTGACATGGCGCGCTCGTACGACGCACGCGTCTCGATCGAGCACGACGAAATAGCGGTCGATACTGCCCGTTGCAGGCGGAATCGCTTCGCGGCCCAGAGGGAGTCCCATGGTCCGCAGCCAGACCGTTGACCGTTGATGACCTCGGATCTTCCCCCGGAGCACCGCACGGTGGTCGACGACTCGGGCCAGACGTGGCAGGTCTACGTCGTGTCCGAGGGTCGCGGCTGGGACGCCGACCTTCCGGACCGCCGCCACGACTGGCTGAAATGCGCGTCGCAGAGCGACCGCCGCTTCATCGCCCCCGTGCCGGACGGCTGGCTCACCTGGACCGATGCCGAGCTGCTGTACGCGATCACGAGTGCTCGGCGGGACATGCGCCGAAGCTAGGCGGCGACCGAGCATTCTGCCGTAGCCCCGAACGAGCGCCCGGACCGATGAGATGAACAAAGGGCCACCGGGGCTGAATCGCATCCACTCGCGGACGCGATCGCGTGTTGCCGCACGGCCGTCGGGTCGTCCCGTGGATGCCCATGATTCTCCCCTGCTCACCGGCGTCCGCCTGCTGCGCCCCGTGAAAATCGCCGCGTGATCGGCCTGCCGCACGAGACCTTCCTCGTCGCGCTGTCGTTCGCACTCGCCTGCTCGGCCATCTTCATCAAGACACTGCGCCTGCGCTCGCGCGTCGCGAGCGATCTCGCGGGAATGCCGGCGCTGCTGGTGATGATGCTCGGCTTCGTTCTTGCCCTCGCGCACCTCTTCAACGCGCCGCTCACCGACGCCGCCGGGAATCTGCCGATGGCGCTGCCGACCGCCGTCGCCCTGGTGGTGCTCGGTCTGGCCATCGCCATTCCCGTGGCGCTCCGCGACCGGGCGGAGCAGCGCAAGCGCGATCGGGACCGCGCGCACATCGACGGCGCATTCGAGCACGCCGCACTCGGCATCGCGCTCGTCGCCCCTGATGGACGCTGGCTGCGCGTCAATCGTGCACTGTGCGGGATGGTGGGTTACACGGAGCAGGAGCTGCTGGCGACGAACTTCCAGACGATCACGCACCCGGACGACATGGGCGCCGACCTGGAGTTCGTGCGACAGATGCTCGCCGGCGAGATCCAGCGCTACGAGATGGAGAAGCGCTACTTTCACCGCCTTGGCCACGTGATCTGGGTGCTGCTCTCGGTCTCGCTCGTGCGCGACGCAGACGGCGCGCCGAAGTACTTCATCTCACAGCTCCAGAACATCACCAAGCGGAAGCGCGCGGAAGCAGCGCTCGCCGAGAGCCGCGCGCTACTCGCCGCCGCCGAGTCGATCGCGCACGTCGGAAGCTGGGCGATGGACATGGAGACGGGGCAACTCGTCTGGTCCGACAACATGTTCCGCATGGTCGGTCGCGAGCCGACCGGTGCGCCGGTGTCGCGCGAGTGGTTCATGTCGCACGTGCACCCCGACGATCGGGCCACCGTGCACGCGGCCTTTCAGAGCCTGGTGCAGACCGGCGATGCGCCCCCCGTGGAGTGTCGCATCGTGCGGCCGGACGGCACGGAGCGCACGATTCAGGCGCGCGGCCGCGTGCAGCGCGCACCGGGCGGTGATCGGGTGACGCACGTGCTGGGGAGCGCGCAGGACGTCACGGAGCGCAAGGAGCTGGAGGAACAGCTCCGCCAGTCGCAGCGGCTCGACGCGGTGGGCCAGCTCGCCGGCGGCGTGGCCCACGACTTCAACAATCTGCTCATGGTGATCACGAGCTACGCCGCCCTGCTGCTCGAAGATCTCGACCAGTCGGACCCGCGGCGCAACGACGTGAGCGAGGTGGCGAAGGCGGCCGACCGCGCCGCGACGCTCACGCAACAGCTCCTCGCGTTCGGGCGCCGGCAGCTCCTGCAGCCGCGCGTGCTCGACGTCAACCACACCGTCACGGAACTGGAGAAGATGCTGCGGCGCGTGCTGACGGAGGACATCGAGCTCGTCACGGTGCTCGATCCCGCGCTGCGCTGCGTGCGGGCCGATCCCGGCCAGCTCGAGCAGGTCGTGATGAACCTCGTGGTGAATGCGCGCGACGCGATGCCCGGGGGCGGCACGCTCACGATCGAGACGGGGAACGTCGAGATCCTCGGGGCGTCCACCCGCCACAACAGGGGCGCGGTGCCGCCGGGCGCGTACGTGCGCCTCACCGTGACCGACACCGGACACGGGATGGACGAGGCGACGCAGGAACGTATCTTCGAGCCCTTCTTCACGACGAAGCCGCCCGGCAAGGGGACGGGGCTCGGGCTGTCGACCGTCTACGGCATCGTGAAACAGTCCGGCGGATACGTCTCGTGCGAGAGCGCGCGGGGACAGGGCACGACCTTGAAGATCTTCCTGCCGGTCACCAGCGCGTCGGCCGACCGGCGGGGCAGCGCTGCCGCGCCGGCGCCGATTCGGCGCGGTGCGGAACGCGTGCTCGTCGTGGAAGACGACGCCGCCGTGCGCTCGGTGGCGGGGCGGATTCTCACCTCACATGGCTACGTCGTGCTCCAGGCGCCCACCGGGGCGGAAGCGCTTCGGATCCTCGACGAGACCGGGTACGTGGACCTCGTCGTGACCGATGTCGTGATGCCGGAGATGAGCGGATCCGAGCTGGCGCGGCAACTGCACGAGCGCCATCCGGCCGTCCCCGTGCTCTTCATGTCGGGCTATGCTGGAGAAGCGGCGCTCCGGGAGAGTCTACCCCAGCCGGGGGCGGCGTTCATCGAGAAACCTTTCGCGCCGGACGCGTTCGTCGCGCGCGTACGCGCATTGCTCGACCAGCCGGTGCTCGACAATCTCTCCACTCGACTCGCGTGATGCTGACTCCTTCACCTGAACAGCCGCGGGGAACGGAACGGATTCTCCTCGTCGACGACGAGGCGTCGGTGCGCACGGTGATCCGGCGCATGCTGGAGCGGCTGGGCTACCGGGTGCTCGAGGCGGCGAACGGGGCGGAGGCACTCGGCATCATCGAGACATCGATGGACCGCATCGATCTGATCCTCACGGACGTCGTCATGCCCGAGGTGCACGGCGGCGAGCTGGGCGAGTCGCTGCACATGAGCGAGCCGTGGCGCCGCATCCTCTACATGTCGGGCTACACGGGAGACGACATCACGCGCCGTGGGCTCGCGGAGCCGGGCACGGCACTGCTGAAGAAGCCCTTCACCCCCGACGCGCTCGCGCGCGCTGTGCGCGAGGTGCTCGACCGCTGATCGTCGTCCTCAGACGAACGTTCATCGCTCCTGAACTGCCGCTCGGACAGGCCCCCACAAATCCCGTTCATCCGCTCCTCCTAGTTTAACAGCCGCTCGGGACGGCTTCTCAGACGAAGGTTCATCCGGATGCGGCGGAAACGCGGATGGGGCGGAGTCTCGC
>CAYTKA010000070.1:0-6849 GCA_964438255.1 uncultured Gemmatimonadaceae bacterium
CCCAAAGCAAATATCCGTTTGATCCGCCTCTCCGCCGTATCCGGATGAACCTTCGTCTGAGGAGCCGGCCCGAGCGGCAGTCAAGAGGCGGATCGGCGGATGAAGCGGATGGACCTGGGGCTGAGGAGCGTGCCCGAGCGGCTGTTAAGAGGTGGATGAAGCGGATGAAGCGTCGTCTGAGGCGCTGGCCGGCGTGCCTGTGGAACCGATCGCCGCCGCCATCACGAGCTCTGGCGTCCACTCCCCGATCGGCCGCGCCTCGCCGAGTCGTCCGCGACACATCACTGCAAGCCGATCACACAGCCCAAACAGCTCGGGCAGATATGAGCTGACGAGCAGCACCGCACGCCCCGCATCGGCCTGCCGTACGATGATTTCATAGACATCCGCCTTGCTCGCGATGTCGATGCCGCGTGTGGGCTCGTCGAGCAGGAGGACGTCCGCCTCCTGATGCAGCAGCCGGCCGACGGCGACCTTCTGCTGGTTGCCCCCCGACAGCGACCGGACTGGCTGCGCCGGCGTCTGCGCGCGCACCCGCAGCGCGCTGATCCAGTGTCGTGCACGCGCCGCTTGCCGCCGGAGATCGAGCACACCCCAGCCGCGTGCCGTGATCGGTCGCGTCGCACACAGGTTGTCCGCGATCGAGAGCGGCAGCGCGAGTCCCTCCCCCGTGCGATCCTCGCTCACATAGCCCACCCCCTCGCGCACTCGCCGTGACGCACTCGCGTTCACGGCAGGACGACCGTGCAGCAGCACCTCGCCGCGCGTCGGATGATCGAGCCCGAACAGCGCGCGGACGAGCTCCGTGCGCCCCGAGCCCATCAGGCCGGCGATGCCGAGGATCTCGCCGTGTCGCAGCTCGAGGCTCGCCGAGCGAAGGCGCGGCGGCGCCTCCAATCCGCGCACCGAGAGCGCGACGTCGGTGCGCGGCGCGCCGACGCGGCGCGGAAAGAGTCCCGACGCCGGTCGTCCCACCATCAGCGCGATGAGCTGCTCGTTCGTCACCCCCGTGATGTCGCCGGTGCCCACGCTGCGGCCATCGCGCAGTACGGTATAGCGATCGGCGATCTCGCGCACTTCCTCGAGGAAGTGGCTGATGTACACCACGGCGATACCACGCGCGGCGAGGCGGCGCACGAGCGCGAAGAGACGCTCGACGTCGGCGCCCTGGAGACTGCTCGTCGGCTCGTCCATCAGCACGACGCGCGCATCGGCGGCGAGGGCGCGACAGATCTCCACGATCTGTCGTGCCGGCAGCGGCAGATCACCGACACGCCGACCAGGGCTGATCGCCGGGTGCGGCAGCTCCTCGAGCAGGGCGCGCGTGCGCGCGTGCGTGCGCTCGCGATCGATCCACCCGTGATTCGATTCCTCGACGCCGAGGAGCATGTTCTCAGCGACGGTGAGATGCGGGCAGAGCGAGAGCTCCTGATGGATCAGCGCGATTCCGCGACGCCGCGCCTCGAGTGGCGACGCGGGCGCGTACGTCGATCCCATGAGCGCCATCGTGCCGCCGTCGGGCTTCACGGCACCGGCGAGCACCCCCATCAGCGTGCTCTTCCCCGCCCCGTTCTCGCCGAGCACGGCGTGCACCTCACCAGGGCGCACCATGAGCTCGACGCCGTCGAGCGCGACGGTCGGCCCGTAGCGCTTCCGAATTCCCGACAGACGCAGCACGTCGTCGCGCGAGCTCACATGCCGGTGAGATAGCGAGCGACGGGTGGATTGATCAGCTCCTTCACGTCGGGCCGGTCGAGATTCTCCGGCGTGACGAGAATGACCCCCGTATCGATGCGCTTCTCCACCGGCTGCTTCTTCAAGTGCGCGACCATCGTCTTCACGCCGAGGTAGCCCATGCGCATCGGGTTCTGCACGGCGATGCCATCGAGCTGCTTGTTGCGGAGGGCGTCGATGAGGATCTGGCTCGCGTCGAAGCCGACGAGGTGGATCTTTCCCGCCTTCCCCATGTCCTGGAGGGCGAGCAGCATGCCGATGGTGGCCGATTCGTTCGGCGTGAAGATGCCCTGGAGGTCACCGCCGAAGCGGTTGAGCAGATTCTCCGAGGCGCGCTTTGCGGTCTCGCGCGTGGCACCGGCGTATTGATCGGCGGAGACGACGGTGACGCCGGGGTAGCCCGACTTGATGCGATCGAGGAAGCCGTTCTCGCGCGCGGTGGTGCTAGCCGATCCTTCCGCATAGCGCAGCACGAGCACCTTCCCCTTGCCGCCGAGCAGCGTACCGATGCGATCGGCGGCGAGCTCCCCGCCCTTGCGATTGTCCGTGGCGACGAAGCTCACGATCGCGTCGGAGGAAAGATCGGAGTCGATGATCACGGTGGGGACGTTGGCCGCCTTCGCTTCCTCGACGGGCCGCACGAGCGCACGATTGTCGAGCGGGGCGAGCACGATTCCGTTGACGCCCTGACTCACGAAGCCTTCGACGACCTGCACCTGCTGCTCGCGGTCGTCTTCACGGAGTGGGCCTTTCCAGATGAGCTTCACGGAGTCGCCGGCGGCCGACAGCTCCTGCGCGGCCTGCACGGCGCCGGCATGGATGCTCTTCCAGAACTCATGAGTCGTCCCTTTGGGGACGACAGCGATGGTCAGCGCGGTACCGACCTTCCGCCCAGCGCCGTTGTCCTTCTTGGCGCAACCGATTGCCGTGAGTGCGCCGATCAGCGCGAGCGTGTTACGCGAGAGAGTCCGCACCATGATCTCCTTTGACAGAATACACGACAACGGCGAACACACGAAGAGAGCCGAAACGACGACAACCGCTGATCCACTCACCCACGCCAATGTGTGCTCACGCCCACCGTCCCACCACTCACAGTGTGACGACTCCTTTGACGTAGCCAGGCAGTCGATGATCGCCCGCGAACGCCGACGGCACGGCGCCGAGCGAGGCGTACCGGTGCGTGATCAGGGGGGCGACCTCGATCCTCTCGTCCTCGATGAGCCGCAGCGCGCGCACGTACGTCACCGGCCGGCCGCTCGCATCGTGGCCGCCCGACGCGCCGACAGGGGACACCAGCGTCGGCTCGAGGAACTGCACCTGATTGAGCACGCTCAGATCCACGCCGGCGTGACCATGGCCGTAGAGCAGCACCGTGGCCTGCTTGCGGATCAACCCGGGGATGGCACCGAACACCGCGCCGGCACCTGACGCCTCGATGAGCAGCTCGACACGCCGGCCGTTGGTCAGGGTGTCCACCGCCTCGGTGAGACTCTGCACCGATGGATCGATCGTCGTCGCGCCGAACCGTTCGGCGAGCGCGCGCTTCGTCGCATTCGGCTCGCTCACGAGCAGAGGACCGTCGAACCCGGCGACACGCCGCAGATACTGCACGAACAGCAACCCGGCCGGTCCGCCGCCGCAGATCAGCACGGAGCGCACGCGATGCTCTCCGCGGCCACCGAGCTGGTATCGCGCCGCGGCGCGCCGGACCATGTCCGTCGAGTGCACGACGCAGCCGAGGGGCTCGGCGAGTGCGGCACATTCGGGTGCGACGGCGCGCTCGAGCTTCACCGCGTTCACGGCGGGGATCGCGACATACTCGGCGAACCCACCGGGCAGGCCGGTAATGCCGTGCTCGCGGTAGAATTCACACTGATGCGAGTCGCCGGTGCGGCAGTACTCACAGAGCGGCAAGCGGTGCTCGCTCACGCAGCTCCGCCCCTGATCGATCACCACGCGATCGCCCGGCGCGAGGTCGTGCACGTCGGCGCCGACTTCGGCCACCACTCCGGCAATCTCGTGACCGAGCACCTGCGGATGGTCGCGCAGCGGAAGCGGCTGCCCGCGATCGTCGCGATTGTAGTTGGCGTGGCCGGCGACAATGTGCAGATCGGTGCCGCACAATCCCACCGCCCGCACGCACACCACGACTTCATGGGCCGCAGGCAGCGGCCGCGGCGCCTCCGTCAGCTCGAGCGTGCCGACGTCCACCAGCGCCACTGCACGCATCGTCGCGGACGACGGTTGTCGGAGCTCGGGCACCGCTCCGGCCTCGATCACCGTTGCGAGCCGCGTCCTGTCTCGAGCACGACGACCGACGCGATCGAGCTGGGCGCTACCGCCGGGAGCTGTACGACAATACCGGCGTCCGTCTGCTCGATGGCGAGCGGCCTCCGATCGACGAGCAGCATCGCGCTCGCCGGCGTCTCCTTCATCCCGGTGAGCACGAGCCGGCCGTCCTTCGGCCAGTCGAAGACGTGCGCGTAGATGCGTCCCCCCTTCGCCGTATAGCGGCCCCACGCCGGTGCGCCGTACGGGCTCACCGTCGTCGCGTAGACCGCCTCGCCGTTCACCCGCATCCAGTCGCCCATCTCGCGCAGCCGCGCGAGGCTCGGATACGGAATCTCCCCCTGCGCGGTCGGCCCGACGTTGAGCAGGAAGTTGCCCCCCTTCGACGCGACGTCGATGAGCGTGCGCAGCAGCGTGCGCGTGTCCTTCCAGTTGTCGTCGAACGACTTGTAGCCCCAGGTGTCGTTCATCGTCATGCACGTCTCCCAATCGACCCCCGGGAGGCCCTCGGGCGGGACGCGCTGCTCGGGTGTTCCGAAATCACCGAGCCCGACGTGCCCCTCCTGGTTCAAGCCGCTGAGCCCCTGTCGCGTGTGGCCGACGCGGTTGTTGATGATGAGGCTCGGCTTGATGGTGTGCAGCCAGTCGTACAGCTCACGCCCGCGCTCGTCGCTCCAGTCGGCGATCCACTCGCCGTCGAACCAGAGGACGTCGATGTTCGGGTACTGCGTCAGCAGCTCGCGAAGCTGCGGCTTCATGTAGGTCTCGACGTAGCGGCCGAAGTTCGGGTTGCTCCAGGTCGTCGAATTGTACGCGGGTGCGTTCGGTCCCTGCGCGTCGGGATGGTGCCAATCCATGATGGAGTAGTACACGCCGAAGCGCATTCCCTGGCGGTGTGCCGCATCGGCCAGCGCACGCAGTGCGTCGCGATGGTAGGGCGACGCGTCCACGATGTCGTACGTCGACACCTTCGAGTCGAAGATCGCGAAGCCGTCGTGGTGCTTCGACGTGATGATGATGTACTTCATCCCGGCGTCCTTCGCCGCGCGGACCCACGCGTCGGGATCGTATTTCACCGGGTTGAACTGGTGGACGAACTGCTCGTACTCGGGGATCGGGATCTTCGCCGTGCTCATGATCCATTCGCCGATGCGCGGCGAGCGCTCGCCATGGTATACACCGGCGGGGACGGCGTAGGCGCCCCAGTGGATGAACATCCCGAACTGCGCATCGCGCCACCACTGCATGCGGGCATCGCGCTGCGCGTCGGTTTCACGGGCGGGTTGTTGGGCCGCGGCGGGCGACACGATCGACACGGTGAGCGACGCGGCGACGGCGGCCAGTCCGATGACGGTGAGACGGGTCAGCTTCATGATGGCGATCACCTCGACGATGGGGCAGGTGTGGCGGCGCGATGCTCCAACCAGGCCGCGCCGCGGGGATAGGCGTACGCCCGCAGACTCTCGGGCTTCATCGTGATGCTGTAGCCGGGCGCGGTCGGTGGCATGTAGCGGCCGTCGCGCACGACCACCGGATCGACAAAATGCTCGTGCAGATGATCGACGTACTCGACGATGCGGTCCTCCAGCGAGGCGCTCACGCAGAGATAATCGAACATCGCGAGGTGCTGCACGTACTCGCAGAGCCCGACGCCTCCGGCGTGCGGGCAGACGGGGATGGCGAACTTCGCCGCCATGAGGAGCACGGCGAGGACCTCGTTGACGCCGCCCAGGCGGCAGCTATCGATCTGACAGAAGCGAATGGCGTTCGCCTGCATGAGCTGCTTGAAGACGACGCGATTCTGGCACTGCTCGCCCGTGGCCACGCCGATCGGGGCAATCGCCTTCGCGATCGCAGCGTGGCCGAGGATGTCGTCCGGGCTCGTCGGCTCCTCGATCCACCACGGGTCGAAGCGCGCCAGCTCGCGCATGCTCGCGACGGCATCGCTCACCTCCCACACCTGGTTGGCGTCCATCATCAGCTTGCGGTGTGGTCCGATCTCCTCGCGGATGATCGATGCTCGGCGAATATCGTCGGCGAGGTCGCGCCCGACCTTGATCTTGAAGTGCGACCACCCCGCCGCCACCCCCTCGCGGCAGAGGCGGCGGACCTTCTCGTCGGGGTAGCCGAGCCATCCCGCGGAGGTGGTGTAGGCCGGATAGCCGCGGGCCATCAGCTCCTTCTCGCGCCGGGCGCGCGTTGGCGCGTTGCGGTGCAGCAGCGCGATCGCCTCGGCCGGCGTGATCGCATCGGTGATGTAGCGGAAGTCGATGCACCGCACGAGCTCCTCCGGACTCATGTCGGCGAGGAGGCGCCAGAGCGGCTTCCGTTCGACCTTCGCCCACAGATCCCACACGGCGTTCACCAGCGCGGCCGTCGCGAGGTGGAGCACGCCCTTCTCCGGGCCGACCCACCGGAGCTGCGTGTCGCCGACGATGCGGCGCCAGAACACTCCCATGTCGCGGGCGATCCTCTCGAGCGTCGTGCCGAGGACCAGCGGCGCGAGTGCACGCACGGCCGCGACGCACAGCTCGTTGCCGCGCCCGATCGTGAAGGTGAGCCCATGTCCCTCGATCCCGTCGCGCGCATCGGTGTGCAGGATGACGTACGCAGCCGAGTAGTCGGGATCGGGGTTCATCGCATCCGAGCCGTCGAGGGCGCGCGACGTCGGGAACCGGATGTCGTGCACGTCGACGCGGGTGATCGTGCGCGCGAGTGGAGCGGAGCGGAAACGCATCACCCTCACATTGCAGTGAAACCGCCGTCGACCGGAAGGGCCACGCCGGTGATGAAGGAGGCCTCGTCGGACACCAGCCAGAGCGC
>CAYTKA010000070.1:6949-18806 GCA_964438255.1 uncultured Gemmatimonadaceae bacterium
TCGATCGCCCGCTCGTTGTCGTCGCGCTGCGACACGTCGGTGCGCACGAACACGGCGGTGCCACCACGTGCGCCGATCTCCCGCTCGAGCGCGCGTCCCTCCGCTTCGCGCACGTCGGCGAGCACGAGAGGCGCTTCCTCGCGCGCGAAGCGCAACGCACACGCGCGCCCGATGCCGGTGGCCGCGCCGGTGAGCACGACGGCCTTCCCCCGCAGGCGCATCAGCGGTAGGCGCGCGCGCGTTGCCGCGACTCGCCGAGCCCTTGAATCCCCAGCGCGATCACATCGCCCTCCTTCACGTAGCGGGGTGGCTTCATCGCCATCCCGACGCCGGCGGGGGTGCCGGTGGAGATGACGTCGCCGGGGCAGAGGGTCATGAACTGGCTGATGTAGCTCACGAGCGTAGGGATGTTGAACACCAGCTCGCGCGTGGAGCTCTGCTGCATCGTCTCGCCGTTGACCGTGAGCCACATGTCGAGCGCGTGCACGTCGCCGAGCTCGTCGGTGGTGGCGATGAAGGGACCGAGCGGCGCGAAGGTATCGGAGCTCTTGCCTTTGACCCACTGTCCACCGCGCTCGAGCTGGAAGGCCCGCTCGGAGTAGTCGTTGTGCAGCACGTAGCCTGCCACGTGCGCGAGCGCATCGGCTTCGTTCACGTACGACGTACGCTTCCCGATCACGACGGCCAGCTCCACCTCCCAGTCCGTCTTCGTGCTTCCCTTCGGGATGATCAGATCGTCGTCGGGGCCGACGATGGCGCTCGTCGACTTGAAGAAGAGCACCGGCTCGGCGGGCACGGTCGCTCCGGTCTCGCGAGCGTGATCGCGGTAGTTGAGCCCGACGCACACGATCTTGCTCGGGCGGCGAATCGGCGCACCGAGTCGCACGCCGGCCGGGACCTCCGGGGCACGCTCGGCGTTCTTCGCCGTCCACTGCGACAACCGGGCGATGCCGTCGCTCTCGAAGAAGGTCTCGTCATAGTCCTGACCGAAACCGGACGCATCGATGCGCCGGCCGTCGGGTAGCTGCACACCGGGCCTCTCTCGCCCCGGATCACCAAATCGAATCAGCTTCATCTACTGGTCACGGTTCTCGGTCCGCGGTTTCCGGTCTGCGGTTTCCGGTTTTCGGTTCTCGGTTCTCGGTTCTCGGTTCTCGGTCGGCCGCCGAGATCACCGATCACATCTTGAGCGACACGAACCCGCCGTCGATCGGGAAGTTGCTCCCGGTGATGAACGCGGCGGCGTCCGAGCAGAGAAACAACGCCAGCTCCGCGATCTCCTCCGGCTTTCCCATGCGCCCGATCGGCTGCGTGCGAGCAAGCGCCTCGAACATCTCCCGCTCGCGGCCCGGATAGTTCCTGGCGAGGAAGCCGTCCACGAACGGCGTGTGCACGCGACCGGGGGCGACGGCGTTGCAGCGGATCTTGTGCTCGACGTAGTCGCGCGCCACGGAGTATGTCATCGTCAGCACCGCTCCCTTGCTCATCGAGTAGGCGAAGCGGTCGGGGATCCCCACCGTCGAGGCCACCGACGCGATGTTGAGGATCGCGCCGCCCGTCCCCTTCATCGCCCGCACGCCGGCACGAAGGCAGTTGTAGACTCCCTTGACGTTCACGGCATAGACACGGTCGAAGTCCGCCTCGCTCGTCGTCTCCACCGTCCCGACATGTGCGACGCCCGCACTGTTGACCAGAATCTCGAATCTCCCGAATCGCTCGATCACGGCGTCGAACGTCGCGTCGACCTCCGCCTGCCTGGTCACGTCGCAGGCGAAGTGCACGGCCGTTCCCCGCTCCTGCTCGATGTCGCGCAGGGTGGCGCTCGCCTCGCTCACGTCGAGAATGACCACCTTTGCACCGCGGCGCGCGAAGAGCACGGCGATCGCCTGTCCGATCCCGGAGCTGCCCCCGGTCACGATGGCGGTGCGGCCGGCGAGTGGCGCGGTGACGCTCTGCTCAGAGCTCGGCATGTATGGGGAGTCCGTAGAAGCGAATGGCGTTGTCGGAGTAGAACTTTCGGCGGTCCGCCGCGCTCCACGTCGCGGTGAACCGGTCGGTGAAGGCGCGCCACGCAGCGACGCCACCGGCAACGGAGACGACGGGCCAATCGCTGCCGTACATCAACCGCCCCACGCCGAAGCTCGCGAGAACGTGCTCGGCGTACGGTCGGATCGGCTCGAAGTGGCGCTGCTCCGGGCGCGCTTCGGTGAACAGCCCCGAGAGCTTGCAGCACACGTTCCCGTGTGCAGCGATCCGTGCGACGTCCGACGCCCACGAGGCGAAGGCATCGTCGCGAATGGCCGGCTTGCCGCAGTGATCGAGCACGAACTGCGTGCCGGGACAACGCTGGATCAACTTGGCGACGTCGGGCAATTGATCCGCGGTGGCGCAGAGATCGAAGGTGAGCCCGGCTCCCCCGATCTCCTGCACGCCGCGCACGAACGCTTCGTCGCGGCAGATCGAGGCGGGCTGCCCCTGAATGTGGTATCGCACGCCGACGACGCGCGGCGAGGTCGCGAGACGCTCCAGCACGGCGTCGCGACGTGATCCGTCGAGCAGATCGACGAACGCTACGGCCGCGGCGATGCGCGGTTCGGCTGCCGCAAGGCGGTCGACGAACGCCACCTCAGCCGCACTTTCCGCGGGCTCTGCATTCGCCTCGACGAAGACGATCGCGGCCACGGAGCCATTCGCCAGCGGCTCGTAGTCGCTCGGCAGAAAGGGACGGCGCAACGCGGGGGTTTCGTCGAGCCAGGCATACCGCAGGCGGCCGGGATCCCAGAAATGGACGTGCGCGTCGATGACGAGCGGGCGATCCATCGTGTCAGGCGGTCGGCGCTGCCGGCTCGTACGCCGCGCGCTCCGCCCATTTCGCGCGCAGGCGGTCGAGCGCCACGGCGAGGACGATGATCGCGCCGATGATGATCTCCTGGATGTAGTTCGGCCATCCCATCTGCTGGCAGCCATTGCGCAGGAATGCCATGATCAGCGCACCGATGAGCGAGCCGGCGATGCTCCCCTCCCCGCCGCTGAGGCTCCCGCCGCCAATGACGACGGCGGCGATGATGTCCAGCTCCGCACCGTTCGCCACCGTGGGATCGCCCTGCCGCAGCCGGGACATCTGCATCACACCGGCAAATCCGAAGAGGAGTCCGGCGGTCGTATACGTCGCAACCTTCAGTCGCCCCGTGTCGATCCCGCAGGCGCGCGCCGCGGCCTCATTGGAGCCGAGCGCGAAGATGCGACGGCCGAACACGGTGCGCTCGAGCACGAATGCCGCGAGGACGGCGAGCAGCAGCGTGATCCACACGCCGATCGGCAGCACGAGCCACGACGGTTTCGGGAAGGTGACGAGGAGATCGTTCACCCAGCTGTCCGGCACGTTGACCGTCTGCTCGCGCGCGATCCACTTGGCCACGCCGCGCGCGATCCCGAGCATGCCGAGCGTGACGATGAACGGCACGACCCGGAGCGCCGTGATCGTCACGCCATTCACGAGGCCGACGATCCCACCGGCGAGAACGGCCGCCAGTACCGCCGCTGACGGCGGCCACCCCGATCGGATTCCGATGGCAGCGATCACCCCGGCGAGGGCGATCGTCGCACCGACGGAGAGATCGATCCCGCCGCTCACGATGATCATCGTCATGCCGATCGCGCCGAGGGCGACGATGACCGTCTGCGAGAGGACGATGCGCAGATTGAACGGCGAGAGGTATCGCGCCGGCGCGTCGGTGAGGACGGCAAAGACGAGAACGACGAGCAGCAGGCCGAGTGCCGGTCCGCTGCGTGCGATCCAGTGGCGCACGAGCGCGGGCGCGGCGGACGGGCGTGCCGGGGCGGCGAGCAGCGCCTGTCCTCCTGCCCCGCCTAGCGTTGGCACCGGCGGAGCCTCGACGAGTACTGCCCGTGGACGCGCCGGACGTGGCTGGGCGGGGCAACCATGTCCGGCGCTGTCACACGGTCAGTAGCAGGGGTTCTGCTGCATGCCGGAGGTCGTACGATCGATCTCCGTCTGCGGGATGGGACGCAACGTATGGCAGTCCTTGATGAATCCAGCCGCGGCGGCCTGCGGGTTGTAGAGCTTGACGCGTTCGACGAGCTTGCCACTCGGGTAGTTCGGCATCGGGCGCACGAGATCGAACCACCGCATCTGCTCGCCCGCGAGCTCGCGCGCGCGCTCGTCGAGGAAGAAGTCGATGCTCAGGTCGGCCACCGTGACGTCCATCGACGTCGCAACGGTGCCCGTCTTGGCGGCCCGCTCGCGCACCGCGTTCACGTACGGCAGGGCTTCGGCGGGCTTGCCATCGCGATAGAGCGCTTCGGCGGCGATGAGATACGTCTCGGCGAGACGCGCGACGTACCAGTCCTTGCCGCCCGCCGTGTCGTTGAGTGCGAGGCGCGTCCCGTCGAGGAACTTGCTCAGCGTGGGGAACGCAGCCTCGGTGTAGTCCTTCGGCGACAGCACCTGGTAGCGGCGGCTCGCGCTGTCCGCCGACGTGAGGTTCACGCCCGGCATGTAGATGGCCGTGTCGCCGACGAGAAACTTCGGCACGCCGTTCTTCTTCGGCAGCGTGGCGGCGTTGTTCGCCAGCCAGACCGTCTGGAAGCCATCGTCGTAGCGCGTGTCCTTCGTCCGGTCCCAGAGGCCGAGCAGCCAGGGGGTGGGACGGAAGCGCTTGAACGCGCGGCCGTTCGGGATGTCACGCGTCATCCCCGGGAACAGCTCGTACGCCATCGTGAAGTACAGGTGCCCCGAGTTGCCGCCGTCGGCGAGCAGCGGATCGGTCGTGTACTGCACCGAGAACACGACTTCCTTGTTCTTCTCGTTCTTGATGTCCCACAGATCCTTCCAGTTGGGCAGAAGCGCGTACTGCGGATCGGCGATCACCGCCTTGGCGTTCGTCGCGGCGAGCGCCATGTCGCCCGAGTTGGCGCGCGTCAGGTACACCAGCGCGAGAATGTGTCGCGCGGCACCCTTTGTCGCACGGCCGAACTGGGCCTGCGTCGTCGGCAGCACCGCGATCGCGTCGTTCAGGTCCTTGATGATCTGATCGTACACCTGCGCCTTGGGCGCGCGCGTCTCCTCGGTACGAGGTGCGGTCGTCTCGTCGAGATTCAGCGGGATGTCGCCGTACAGCCGGACGAGGTTGAAGTAGAACAGCGCGCGGAGGAACTTCGCCTCGGCCACCCGCTGCTGGCGCAGGGCGTCGCTGATCTGCGCGTTCGCCGCGCGACCGATCACCGCGTTGGTGGTGTTGATCGACCGATACAGATCGTCCCACGGCTCGCGCACGTACTGCGCATCAGGGGTGAGCTGCGGCGTGTAGTCGTTGAAGTACTTGTAGTTGCCGTCGGCCCCTCGTGTGAACTCGTCGGTGCCGAACGCCGTGTTGGCGAAGCCGCCCTGCCGCCCGTACCACCGGTGCAGTCCGGAGTAGGCCGCATTGACCGCCGCCTCGTAGCCGGCGGCGGTCGTGTAATAGCTGTCCGTGATCCCGCTGATCGGAACCTCCTTGAGGTCCGCGCAGCTCGTGGCGCCCACGAGGAGGGTCGCCGCGATCGCCCAGGGAGTGAAAGTCCTGTATGCAGTCACGTTGAATACCGGTTAGAAGCCGACGTTGGCGCCGAGGAGGATCGACCGATACGCAGGCACACCCGCGCTGGCGCGGCCCTCCGGATCGAGCACGGTGGACTTGGTGAAGGTGAACGGATTCTGCGCCGTTCCATAGATGCGGAGCGACTGCGCACCGAGCGGCGTCAGGTACCGGTCCGGCACGCTGAAACCGAGGGTGATGTTCCGCACGCGCGTGAACGACCCGTCCTCGTAGCCGCGGGCGTCACCGTAGATCGGGCTTTCCTGATTCTTGTTGGGGCGCGGATCGGTGTTGCTCGGATTCGTCGGCGTCCAGTAGTTCACGGCGATGCCGTTGTAGCGGCCGGCGAGGGTGCTCTGGCTCGTGCGGAAGGTGTTGTTGATCATGAACCCCTGCCGCGTCATCACCTGCACCGAGAAGTCCATGCGGCCGTAGTCGACGCGCGAGTTGATGCTCCCCGTCCACTTGGGATAGGTGGTCCCGAGGATCTGGCGATCGAGCTCGTTGATCTTGCCGTCGCCATTGACGTCCTGGACGCGAATCTGTCCGGGGACCTGCCCGTAGATCGCGGCCGAATCGGCCTGATTGGCCTGCCAGATGCCCAGGAAGCGGTAGTCGTACCAGACGCAGTCATTGCTGCAACCGCTCGTCGTGCTGTTGATCGGCTGGCCGATGAACCAGCGGTTGCCGATGTCGTCCACGGGCCCGTTGGACAGGCTGACGACCTCGTTCTTGTTCGCCGAGAAGCTGACGTCGTTCGTCCACCGCACCCCGTGCCCGCCGTCGAGGGTCTGGTGCGTCAGCGCGAGCTCGATGCCGGTGTTGCGCGTGGCGCCGATGTTCTGGGTCACCGAGCTGAAGCCGATGCTGGTGGGAAGCTGCCGGTTCATCAGGAGCTGGTCGGTGTTGGCGCGATAGAGATCGAGCGTGCCGCTCAGCTTTCCGCCCCAGAGGGTGAAGTCCGCCCCGCCGTCGAGTTGCGCCGTCGTCTCCCAGGCAAGATTGGGATTCGCCAGACTGCCGGGGCGGAATCCGTATGCGCCGATCGTGCTCCCCCACGCGTATGCCGTGCGGGTCAGACCGCCCAGCGTCTGATACGGATCGACGGCGGTGTTGCCGGTCCTGCCGTAGCTCGCGCGCAGCTTGAGGCTGTTGAGTGGACCGATCGGCTGCCCGAATGCTTCGTCGACCACGCGCCAGCCGAGGGCGACCGACGGGAAGAAGTTGTACTTGTGTCCTTCGGCGAGCCGCGACGATCCGTCCATGCGGCCGGTCAGGGTGACGAGATACCGATCGCGGAAGGTGTAGTTGAGGCGCCCCATGTACGACTGGAGCACCCACTGCGTGAGCAGGCTGCCGATGGCGCTCACCGTGCCGGCGGAGCCGAGGTTGTAGAAGCGCTGCGTCTCATACGGCAGGTTGGACGCGACGATGCTGTCTCCCTCGAAGCTGTTCCGCTCGATGCTGTACAGGAGGGTGGCGTCGATCTTGTGATCGGCACCCAGGCCACGCCGGTAGCTCAGGATGTTGTCGAGCGTGTAGTCGATGGTGCGACCGTTGTTGATCGAGGCGTCGGCCGGGCTCCCCTGCAGGGCACTGGTCTCGGCGCCGTGGAAGATGCCGCGGCGCGAATACGTGATGTCAGGGCCGAAGTTGACGCGATAGTCGAGCCCCTCGGCCAACGTCGCGGTGGCGGTCAGCGTGCCGAACAGACGCGTGCGTACGCGCTCATCGAAGTGGTTCGCGACGTCGCTGAGCGGGTTGTCGCGCTGCGGATCGGGGGTCGGCTTGAAGAGCACGCTGCCGGTCGTGCTGTCGTATGCAACCGTCACCGGGCTGTCGGCGAGCGTTTCGCTATAGAGACCGTCCCCGCGGCCGACGTTCTGCGTGCTCCGCACGATCATCGCCGAACCACCGAGGCGCAACCGGGGTATGGCCTGCGACTCGACGTTCACGCGCAGGGATTTCCGATCGTAGTCCTGACCGAGGACGATACCGGTTTGCCGCGTGAGGTTGCCGCTCGCGGCGTAGTTCGTGGTGGCGTTGCCGCCTGCGATGGCGAGCTGGTGGCTGATCTGATTGCCGTTGCGGCGGATGAGATCCTGCCAATCGGTGTTCACGCCCGATGCGAGACCGGTCAGCTCCTGCGCATAGAAGGCGTTGGATGCCGTGTCCGCCTTGGCACACGACGTGACCCCCGCGCCGCAGAGCGCGGAGTTGTAGAGTCCTGCCGTGCGATACGCCTCGCGCTTGTACTCGGCGTATCCGGCGGCGTCGAACACGTTGACCTTCTTCGTCGCGGACTGCAACGCGGCGTACGTGTCGTAGCTGACGCGCGTCCGGCCCGAGCTGTTGCCCTTCTTCGACGTGACGAGGACGACGCCGTTCGCCCCGCGCGACCCGTAGATCGCCGTGGCGCTCGCGTCCTTGAGGATCTCGATCGACTCGATGTCGCTCGGATTGAGATCGCCGATGCCGCCCGCCATCGGCACACCGTCGAGGACATACAGCGGATCGTTCGACGCCTTGAGCGAGCGCGTTCCGCGAATGCGGATCTGGATGCCGTCGCCCGGCTTGTAGCCCGTGCTCATGATGTCCACGCCCGGAACGCGACCCTTGATCGCTTCCACGACGTTGGTCACCGGCTGCGACTGAATCTGCTCGGACGACACCTGCCCGACGGCACCGGTGACGTCACGCTTGGCCTGCGTGCCGTAGCCGACGACGACGACCTTCTCGAGCTCGATGGTCTGGTGCTTGAGCTGGAAGTTGGCCGTCGTGGCCTGATTGGCCGTGACTGGAACGCTGTCCATCAACGTCGGCGTGTAGCCGATCGCCGACACGCGAAGGCGATACGTCCCGGGTGCGACCGTCAGGGTGTAGCGCCCTTGCGGATTCGTCTCGGCGATCTGACGGGAACCGACGATGAAGACGCGTGCGCCGGCGACGGGATTTCCCCCCTCGAGGGCGGTAATGGTCCCCGTGATGCGACCCGTCTCAGTCTGCGCGGCGGCACGTGACGGGGGAACGAGCAGCGACAGGAGACCGGCGATGGCAAGCCAACGCTTCATGATGGGCGATGCTCCGTACAAGTGGGCCCGACTGTAACAGCGGGGAGAACGAGAGACGCGGACGGGCGAGCGGTGGTGCGGGCGCCCCGAGGGAGGACAATTGTTCGGGGCGCGTACAAATCAGAAAAAGCTCAGGGGGCCCACTATAGCGTTTAACCAAACGACGTCAAGTACGCCCCCCGAATCCAAATTTCCAGGGTGCATGACCGCCCCGTCCAGGCATTTCGTCACATTTGGTCGTGCGGCCGCGCAAACTCGGGCACTGCCAGACGTGGCCCTCACAGGGCATGGTCGGGTGGAAGGTCGCGACCGCCCCAAAGTGCCTTCGCCGTCCAATCCGCGGAAGGGGCGGTCCAGAAAACGTCGGTCGCCGGCAAGCCGAGCGGAAGGAGCGCAACCGCACAGAGGTAGCTGCTTCCCGACGAGATGTAGCTCTCCCCGATGCGCGGCTGATGGCCGGCGAGGCCCACCGTCAGCCATCCGCGTTCGTCGAAGGTGCCGGCGACATCCATCGTCCGATGCATCACCGCACTCAACGCGCTCCGCACCTGCGCCGGGCTCACGCCTTCCGGCAGATCACGATGCAATGCTACCTGCGCCAGCAGATGAAACGCGCCGCATCGATACGCGAGCGATCGGCCAATCGGCGGGAAGGTGCCGTCGGGAGCGATGAGCCGCTCCTGCACGGCCGCATATCGTCGGGCGCGCGCACGCACGCCGGCCTCGAGCGGATGCCATTCGTCGGTGACGGGTGAGACGGCCGCCAGCACGTCGAGCAGCATCGGATGAATGACGAAGCTGTTGTAGTAGTCCCAATGAAAGCTCGGGCCGTCGCCGTACGCACCGTCGCCCTTGTACCACTGCTCGTGTTGCCGCAGTGCGTAATCGATACGGGCCCGATCCCACGTCTCGCCCATCCGATGGAGCGCCGCCTCGATGGTCGCGCTGAAGAGCAGCCAATTGTTCTGCCCGGGCTGGATCGGACGCGTCGCGCGCAAGGCATCGCCGAGCTGGCGCTGCGTGGTGGAATCGAGGCTCGTCCACAGGGCGCGCGGCGCGCGCAGGATCGCCTGAGCGAGAAACGCCGCGTCGACCAGTGGCTGCCGTCCGTTGCTGAAGTTCAGAAAGTCCGGCGACGCGGGATCCGTGGCGTGACGCAGGCCGCGTCGCGCGAGCTCGGCAAGATGCGCGCGCCGCTCACCCTCCGGTGTTCCGTCGGCACCGAGCTCCAGCCATGGTGCGATGCCGGCCAGCAGACGTCCGACCGCCTCGAGGTGCGCGTAGTCGCGTCGCTCGGGCCTCGCCGCCGCAGAAAGCTCCACCGGCATCGTGCGTCGCAACGTGCCGTCGGCGAGGGCGCCGAGCACCGGGTCTGCGAGGCGGGCTGCGAGCTGCACCCAGTAGTCGCGCGCGTCGGAATCCGATACCCGACGTACGAAGGCCCGCCCGCCGCGCGGGCGCAGCGGCGCGGCGGCACCGAGCGCCGCGAGCTGAAGGAGGAAGTCCCGTCGATCCGTCATCCGGATGGAGCACTGGTGAGGTTGCGCGCGGCGCGAACATTATTGCCGACCACCCCCCGCGCCAGTCCGCGCTCTCACTCTTCAGGTCATGGCCACGATCACCCGCGACGACTCCGGCGATTCGCTCCAGCGCAAGCAGGTCCAGGTAGCAACGACGTCGTTTCTGTCGCTGTTCGCCATCGTCGGGCTGGCACTGTACGGGCTCCCCTTCTTCTACGACTTCATGGTGCGCGACTTCGGCTGGTCGCGCGCGCAGGTGACGTCGGGCAATGCGTTGAGCAAGCTCGTCGTCGGTCCACTCTTCGGCTTCGGCGCGGGATGGATCGTCGATCGCTTCGGGCCGAAGCGGCTCATGATTGCCGGCATTCTCATGGCGGGCATCGCGCTCGTGGGGCTCGGGTCGATTCACTCGCTCGCCGGCTTTTACCTCTTCTATCTGTTCAACGCCGTCGGCTACGTCTGCGGCGGGCCGCTGCCGAATCAGGTGCTCCTCTCGCGGTGGTTCACCGCGGCGCGCGGCCGCGCGATGGGATTCGCGTATCTCGGCATTGGACTCGGCGGTGCGCTCGTGCCGCTCATCGCCGTGCCACTCCTGCAGGCGTTCGGATGGCAGGGGGCGCTGCGTGCGCTCGGGATCGCGATCGTCGTGATCGCGCTGCCGTTCGCGCTGTTCCTCCCCGCGACGTCGCCAGCCGCGCCCACGCGGCATCAGGCGGACGTCTCGCCGGCGCCCGTGCGCGACCTGTTCCGCAAGCCGGCCTTCTACCTGCTCATGATCGGAAGCATGTGCTCCATCGCTGCAGTGGGTGGTGCGAACCAGCATCTCAAGCTCTATCTCAGTCTCGATCATGGGTACGCGCAGCGTGATGCCGCTGCGGTCGCATCGCTCACGCTCGCCGCAAGTCTGATCGGGCGACTGCTCATGGGGTGGCTCGCCGACCGGTGGCCGAAGAAGTATGTGATGCTGCTGATCTATCTGCTCGTCGCCGGCTCGATCCCCCTTCTCCTCTTCGCGACGACGCGCACGACGGTCATGCTGTTCGCTGTCGTCTTCGGCATTGGACTCGGCGGTGAGTACATGGTGATTCCACTCATGGCGGCGGAGCTGTTCGGGGTACGCGTGCTCGGTCGGACGCTCGGCGTGGTGCTCACGGCGGACGGCGTGGCCGAGGCAACGGCGCCGGTGCTCGTCGGGCGGCTGCACGATGTCACGGGCAGCTACACGACCGGCTTCACGACGCTGATGGGGTTTGCGCTCGCGGGAGCGATCGCGATCGCACTCCTGCCGCGAACCGGTCGTCGCAAAGCGCAGCCGCTCGCCTCGGAGTCGTGGAGCGAAGCACCGGTGTCGTCCTGATCCGCCTCAACTCGCGTCGCCCCACAGACCCATGTTCATCCGCTCGATCCGCTCCTCTCAACCGCCGCTCGGGCCGGCTCCTCAGACGAAGGTTGATCCGGATGCGGCGGAAACGCGGATGGGGCGGAGTCTCGCTGCGACCGTCCAACGCGCCACGGCCGGGAGCTTTGATGGCTGCGGGGAGCGCGTGCGGCACCGAAACCGACCGCCGCTTTGGGGTTGGTCCCCGGTCGGAACCGCTATTCGGCGCAGTCCCAAAGCAAATATCCGTGTGATCCGCCTCTCCGCCGTATCCGGATGAACCTTCGTCTG
>CAYTKA010000071.1:0-18631 GCA_964438255.1 uncultured Gemmatimonadaceae bacterium
CGACGCTCGCGGATCCGAATGTCGTCAACTCGCTCAAGCAGATGTACGAAGCACAGGAGAGTTGAGCCCACCGCCCGCGGCGGCAGCTACGCAGCGGCGCTGGGGCTCGGCACGGTCTTCAGCTCCGCGGCGGCCCGCGACCGCGCCGAATCATCGAACGCATTCTCGCTGCGCGCGACGACGAGCGTCGCGGCGCCGTTGCCGATGAGGTTGGTGATCGCGCGCGCCTCGCTCATGAAGCGATCGACGCCGAGCACGATCGCGACCCCTTCCACCGGCACGACACGCATCGCCGAGAGCGTGCTCGCCAGCACGATGAACCCGGATCCGGTCACCCCCGCCGCGCCCTTGCTCGTGACCATCAGGACGCCGAGTACGGTGAGCTGTTGCGCGAGCGAGAGGTGCACGCCGAACGCCTGCGCGATGAACAGCGTCGCCATCGACAGGTAGATCGACGTCCCGTCCAGATTGAACGAGTAGCCGGCGGGGATCACCAATCCCACCACGGACCGCGCGCAACCGTAGCGCGCCATCTTCTCGAGCATCAGCGGCAGCGCCGCCTCGCTCGAAGACGTCCCGAGCACGAGGACGATCTCCTCGCGGATGAACTTGAGATACTCCCACAGCGAGAAGCCGTAGTACCGGAGGATCAGGTTCAGCACGACGAAGATGAACAGGACCATCGTGACGTACACGTCGAGCATCAGACGCGCGAGCGGAATGAGGGCCAGCACGCCGAACGCTCCCACCGTGTACGCCATCGCCCCGAATGCGCCGATGGGCGCGACCTTCATCACGATGGCCACGATCCGGAAGAACACCTCCGAGATGCGCTCCAGCACATCGGTGAGCGGGCGCCCATGCGCGCCGAGCGAGGCGAGTGCCGCGCCGAACAGCATGGCGAAGAAGACGACCTGGAGCACGTCGCCCTTCGCGAATGCATCCACCGCGCTCGAGGGCACGATGTGCATCACGAAGTCGACGAAGCTCATCGCCTTCCCCTGCTCGGCGTACTTCGTCACGTCGCCCTTCGCGAGCACGCTCACGTCGAGCCCTGCGCCGGGCCGCGTCACGTTGACGACGAGCAGTCCGATCGCCAGCGCGAAGGTGGTCACGATCTCGAAGTAGAGCAGCGCCTTCCCCCCCACGCGCCCCACCTTCTTGAGATCGCTCATGTTGGCGATCCCCAGGACGATGGTGAGGAAGATGACCGGTGCGATCACCATCTTCACCAGGTTCACGAACGTGTCACCCACCGGCTTCATCGCCTTGGCCACGCCTGGTGCGAGGATGCCGAGGATCACGCCGGCGCTGACGGCGACGAGCACCTGAACGGTGAGATTCCGGTGGAGACGATTCATGCGGGCAGGGAGGGAAGCGAGGGAGTGCTGGGCGTCGGTCGACGCCGACTCTCCCCGGCGGACGGTAATTCTACGGCCGAGCCCCGATCCCGGAACCCCCGGCGCCGTCGCGCCCTCCGAGGTGGTATATTCCGTGCGCAGGCAGTGGATGCGTCACCTCACGCCTCAACCGGATGATCGAGCCATGTGGAGCTTCCTGAAGCGTCTCTTCCCGGAGAAGATTTTCGCCCGCAAGATCGATCCAGGGGCGGAGCGCCGACTGCGCCTCGCGCAGGCGCGTGCCGAGGAATCGATCATCCGCTCGCACGTGGACAACGCCCTGATGTTCGTGGACACGCTGGCCGAGGACATGACCTTCGACCGCGCGATCGATTCCTACGTGCGACAGATGTCGATCCCCGAGCCGCTCGCGAGCACCGTGGCGACACGTACGCTCGTCATCCTCGGACAGGATCTCGTCCCGTATCGCCGCCGGTCGCGCGAAGACGCTGGCCAGGCCGCGATCGAGGAGACCTCACGCCCCCCGCTGCGGCTCGGCGACTCCGCCGAAGCGCGCGCCCGCGGCGCCCGCCGCGCCTAGCGCCCGCGTCGAGAGGGCCAGCCGCGCGATCAGTCGTCTTTCCTGATCGCGCGGATTCCCATCTCCCGGGTGTTTCGTAAGCCGCGACCATAGCCCGATCCTTTGAGCTGCGCCGCGGCTTCGGTCGTCTCGTCGCCCTCGAGCGCGCTCACCTCGCGCAGATCCAGCAGCGCGATGACGAGCAGCACCACGGTCAGCATGGCCGACACCACGCACCACTGACAGATCGCGCGGATGACGAACAGCTCCAGGTACGTGAGCCAGAGCGAGAACAGCACGCCGACGCCGGTCATTGCCGCGAGGAGCTGCGACACGCGGCGGCTGTCGGCGAGCGGCGCGCTCGCTCCGGCGAGCGACACGGCCAGGACGGCGACGTAGAATCCCACCCCCCACACGGCCACCGGAAGACCGAGCAGCGTCGCCCAGCGCGACGTCTGCACCACCTCGCACGAGCCCACCGCACACACGAGCGTGCCGATGTAGCCGAGCTTGTAGAGCGTCAGGTAGAGAGCGACGAACAGCCCCGCGAGCGCCACGAGCGCTGCGAGCATCCGCTTGGTCACGATTTGGTCCCGGCAACCGGAGGTGCCGCGTGTGCGGAGTCGGCGTGTACCGGCGCGAGCTTCGCCGCCGAATCCACGAGTGCCTTGAACTTGTCGTAGGGGATGGCGCCCGGCACGACGAGCCCATTGATGACGAACGTCGGCGTCTGTCCGATCTGACGCTTCTCCGCTTCGGCGAGGTGCGCCTGGATCTTCGGCCGATACTTCTCCGAGTCCATGCAGTCGCTGTACTTGCTCATGTCGAGCCCGATGCTCTTCGCGAGATCGGCAATGGGACCGCGCGGCCGGCTCGTCGCCTCGCCATTCCAGCGATCCTGATTCGCGAACAGGGCATCATGCATCTCCCAGAACTTCCCCTGATCGTTCGCGCACGCCGCGGCGAGCGACGCGTCCCACGTGTTCTTGTGCATGGCGAGCGGGAAGTCGATGTAGCGCAGGCGCACCTTGCCCGTGTTGACGAGGCGTGCGCGGACGTCGGGCTCGGTGACGGTCGCGAACTGGCCGCAGGAGGGACACTCGAAGTCACCGAACTCGATCACCTCGACCGCCGCGGAGGGGGAACCGAGGAGATATCCCTCGGCCTTCATGGGCGGCAGGTTCGGATCGACGCGAGTGATCGTCGTCTTCGGGCGTGAGGCGAGATAGGTGAGCGTCCCGATTCCCACGAATGCGACGACGCCGAGGGCCAGCCAGAACCCGCCCCCCGGTCCGCGTCGCTTGGCCGTGGTCACCACTCCGGGGCGTCGTCCCCGTCCTCCGTCCACTCGCTTTGCCATGTCGTTCCCCCCTGCTCCGCTTGCTTGATGGCCTCGTTGACAATGCGGCGGCTGTCCGCCACCTCGGGCGTATCGTACGTCGCCCGGACTTCGTAGTGAAAGAGCTCGCTCTTGACGTCGCCAACGAGTCGCGTGAGCTCGGCCGGGTTGGCCAGCAACCGTCCCTCGGCGTCGAGCTCGCGGATGCGATCGGCCAGGGCGCGAAGGAGCTTCTCGAGATTGCGGGCGCGCCCGTCGTCGTACGTCTGGTCCGACATGCTGCCGTCTGGTCGGGGATGATGACGGCGCTGGAAGCACGACGCCGCGCCTCGCGGGACGCTTGCGCCGCCTCGCGAAAGCTAGAGGCGAGCGCAGCGCGCAAGCAACTGGTCGGCGTGCCCTCGCAGCGGCGCGGGGCGTGCATTGGAGAGGCTCGCACTTGACCGGCGCGCCGCACACGCTCAGCATCCGGGCGCGCTCCCGCATATCCGCCGGTCGTCCGATCCGGCCGCACCACCCGCACGACGAGGAGGGTCACATCGACGCCGATCTGCTGCGCATCCCGGTAGGCCCCGGCTCCATTCACGTGGAGCGATCGGGTCACGGCGGCGCACCCGTCGTTCTGCTGCACGGCTTCGGCACGTCCAGCTTCGTGTGGCGCAACGTCACGCCGGAAATCGCCCTCGCCAACCGCACCGCGTTCGCCATCGACCTCTTCGGCTACGGCGAGTCGGATCGCCCCTTCGACGCCGACTTTGGCATCGCGTCTCAGGCGGAGCTGGTGGATCGCGCGCTCACCGCGCTCCGGCTGCCCAAGGCGACGGTCGTCGGGCTCGACCTCGGCGGCGCGGTGGCGCTCCGTCTTGCGGCCAGCCGGCCCGAGCGCGTGGAGCGGCTCTTTCTCGTCAACCCGATCGCCCTGAACGAGATCCCGGCCGGAGACGTGACGGCGCTCCAGCGCAACACGGCGCGGTTCGCCTTCCGCGCGGCGCGCGGCATCCTGGGCGCCGCCCCCATGCTCGGCGAGGTGCTCCGCCGCAGCGTCGCCGACGAGCGCCACATGCCGGACAAGCTGGTGGCCCGCTACCTCGCCCCCTACGTCGGACAGGAGGGGCTCAACCATCTTCTGCTCCTCGCCCGTTCGATCGACGACGAGGACATGGCGGACGCGGAGCTCGGCTCCCTCGCCCAGCCCGCGCTCATCGTCTGGGGCGAGAAGGATCCGTGGGTCGACCCCGGATTTCCGCAGAAGCTCGCCGACACGCTTCCCGGCAGCCGTCTCGTCCGGCTTCCGGGGGTGGGGCGTCTTGTCCCGGAAGAGGCGCCCGAGGATCTCGTCAACCTGCTGCTCGAGTTCATCGGCGCCGCGGCGCTTCAGGACTGATTTTTGACGTCATGAGCTGCAAGACGGGCCGGCGACGAATTATATTGATGGTCTAGTCTTTCAAATCTTTCCCGAATACATGGCCAAATCGCAGAGAAGTTCAGGAGGACGTCGGCACGCGGCGCCGGCGGACCCAACACCATTCGAGCAGGCGCGCGACGAGCTGTTCCAGCACATTATGCGTTGTGGCGTGGTCGACGCCCTTCCGGAGCACGTCGAGGAGTGGTTCGCGGACACGATCAGATACATGGCGGATCGGTTTCCCGAGCTGAACGAGCAGCAGATCACCGAGCTGAAGACGCTCGGCATGCGCTTCGCCCAGCCGCCGAAGACGCGCACGGAGGCGAACGCGGCCTCGGCAGCGTAAGCGACACGCCCTCGACACGAGGGCGTTTTCGTTGACTACGAACGCCGCTCGTGTCATGGGTGGGGAGTCGTGGGCGCGGAGTCAGCTCACGGCTCTGGGCTACTCATAAGCTTTGAGCAGTTTTGAGTGGCCCCTCAGCGCGCCCGCTCCCCTCCTCGGCGCAGGATCACCCCGATCCTCCCGCCCCCGCCCAAGCCCGCCTGCACCGCGGGTACCCATCCGCCCTGGGCGCGTTTTCCCTCGAGCTCGAGCGCGACGAGCAACACCGGACGGAGCCGATCGCTCGGCTCTGCACGGATGCCGAGTCCGCCGCCGAGTGAGAGGCCGTATCGCGCCTGGCGGAACGGGTCGAGGAGGAAGCGCGCTATGACATCCACTCGCGCGTCGACGCGCGGTGATACGTCGTCCAGCCGGAGCCCGCCTGCCGCGACGACGCCGATGCGCGCGTAGTAGCCCATCGGTATCTGCACCCCTGCGCCGATCTGCGCCGCAGGTTGATGGCCGACGATCACGTCGGCGCGCAGCTCGGGCATTGCCGCGGGGAGCGGGACGTCCTGTGCCGCCGCGCGGTTGCTCGACGCGACGCACACGATCGCCGCGAGTGCCGTCCCGCGAACGCACGACATG
This sequence comes from uncultured Gemmatimonadaceae bacterium, assembly GCA_964438255.1. GTDB lineage: Bacteria > Gemmatimonadota > Gemmatimonadetes > Gemmatimonadales > Gemmatimonadaceae > AG11. The sequence continues at coordinate 5,638 of CAYTKA010000071.1, forward strand.
CAACGAGCGCGAATTGACGTGCCGTATGCCGTCACGTCGCGCGGGCGCGCCACAGCGCAACGGTGTAGTCGGCGATCGCGATCACCGACGACACGGCCACAGCACCGAGCAGCACGGGCACCGCCGAGGGGAACGTCAGCACGGCCGCGAGCGTGAGCAGTTGCAGCACCGTCACCACCTTCCCCATCGGACGCGCCTTGAACTGCACCGGGCGCAGCCACGGGACCACTCGCGCCACGAGAAAGCCGACCGCAGTGGCGATGTCGCGCATGAGCAGGACGAAGTACGCGCCCGTGCCGAGCAGCCCCGTGAACAGGAAGGTGCCGACCACGGTGAGGACGAAAACGCGGTCGGCGATCGGGTCGAGGAGCGCGCCCCACCGCGAAGTCGCATCGACGCGCCGTGCGACCCACCCGTCCAGGAAGTCGGTCGCCGCGGCAGCGCCGATCAGCCCGATGCGCGCGTCGTGCCCCTCGGCGGCAACGAACCCGGCCGCGAGCACGACGCGTGAGATCGAGAGCAGATTGGGGAGCTTGACGAGCGTCCGGCGGGGCATTGTCGGGAATGATAAGCCGATGACGCGGCGCGACGGTATGGGCGCCGAGCATGTCATCGCGCATTCCCCGCCATTCTTGCCCACTCCACCGCCGGCCTCTACCTTGGCGCACCCACCCGCACCCCGCTCACCGCAATGCCAGCCACCGTCCCCGAGCTGCTTCGGAACGTTCCGATCTTCAAGGATCTCGACGACAACGAGCTCGCCTCGGTCGCCGAAGTCTGCCGCGAGGAGAAGTACCGGCCTGGGGAGTACATCTTCCGCGAGGGCGAGAGCGGCAATCGGCTCTACCTCATCGTCGACGGCGAGGTGCGCATCAGCCGTGACGTGCCGGGCAGCGGGGAGGAGGCCCTCGCCGTATTGAAGCCCGGCGCGCTGTTCGGCGAGATGGCGGTGTTCGACCGGAGCGAGCGCTCCACGCATGCCATCTCGAACGGCGGGACGACCGTCCTCACGATCGCGCGCCCCGATTTCGAGATGCTGCTCGACTTCGATCGCGAGCTGGCCTACAAGGTGCTCTGGGCGGTCACGCGCCTGCTCTCCATGCGGCTGCGCAGCACGAACGACTCGTTGCGGTCGTTCCTCGCGATGTCGATGTTCTGATGTCGCGCGAGAGCGAGCTACGCAGCTTGGCGTCGGAGGATGCGTAGTTCACTCTCACCTGATCCTGTGTCCACGTGAATCAACAGATGCGTACCATCGTGGCTCGCCTGCGCGCCGGCGTCGTCGGCGCGCTTCTCGTTCTCGCGCCCGCCAGCCCCGCGGGCGCGCAGCGCACACCGGTCACGCGGCGCTCCCCGAAGGGACTCGACGCGACGGTCGTCTTTGCGCTCTACGCCGGCGAAGAGCAGGGACTCCTTGGGTCGGGGCATCTGGCGGAGCGGCTCGAGCGTGAGGGGAAGACCGTCGTCGCCGCGATGACCGACGACATCGTGGGGAACGTCGTGGCGGAGGACGGCACGACCGATTCAACGAGCGTGCGCATCTTCGCCGCGGACCCCGACAGCTCGGGCAGTCGCGAGCTCGGCCGCTACACGTGGGCGCTCGGCGGCGTCTATCTTCCCCGCTTCGAGGTGGTTCCGGTGTTCCGGCTCGACCGGATCGGTCGCGGCGGCGATCACGCGCCTTTCGTCCGGGCGGGCTGGCCCGGACTTCGCTTCACGGAACGGCTCGAGAACTACAAGCGCCAGCACCTTCCGACCGACGATCTCGCTCACGTGAACTTCGGCTATGTCGCTCAGGTGACCCGACTCAACGCGGCCACCGTCGTCTCGCTCGCGTCCGCCCCCGCCACCCCGGATTCGGTGATCGCGCAGCGCGAGAGCGGCGCGTCCGGCGGCCGAGCGTGGTCGTTGACATGGCCCCCGGTCGCCGCCGCGGCGCGCTAGGAGGACGGATGGTGGCGGAGTCGGACAAGCTCGCGCACGTCACCGCCGATCTCACCGGCGTCGGCTCCGGGCCGCTGCGCGATGCTCCCCTCCTCAGCGGGCTCCTCATCGCCGCAGCGGGCGCGGCCGGCCTCAGCGCGACCGCCGCACCATTCGTCCGCACCGCGCCCACGGGCGGCGTCTCCGCCGTGCTCCTTCTTGATCCCTGTCACGTGAGCATTCACTCATTCCCTGATCGCGGACTCGCGGTCGTGGACGTTCTCGCGCGCGACCCGGCCGGTGCGACGACCGCGCTCGACGTCTTCGTGCGCCGCCTCGTTCCTTCGGGCGTCTCCAGCGACGTGAGGATGCGCGGCTGATGCTGCGAACCTTCCTGCCGATCCTGAATCTCCTCCTGGTGCTCGTCGTCCTGACGTGGGACGTCGTGCTCGCCGCGCGTATCGCGCAGGTCAGGTCGCTGCCGCGCGTCTTCGTCACGCTCTCGGCGCTCGCCGGCTTTCTCGTCGTCCCTGCGCTGCTCGTGCATCTCGCCACGACGAGCAGCATCACCGGACGCGCGCTCACCGCGGTCGACTGGATCTGGCCGTTCACGGTCGTGCTCTTCGCCATCCAGGCGCTGTACGCGGCGGTGCGACGGTTCGTGAACCCCTTCCTCGGCTTCTTCATCGCGTCGTACGACCTGCTCATCGCCGGGGACGCGGTGCTGCGCTTCGTCGCGTCGCGCGGGACGCCACTCCCGGGTCCCGTCCTCGTCTTTCTCGCGACGACGACGATGACCTTCACCCTGGTCACGCAGTCGCCGACGATCCTCGGCTCACCCTTCTTCTTCTTCACACCGATGATCGCGCCGGCGTTTCCGGCGCTGCGCCGGTCGGCGGCAACGTTCCGCGTGACGCTCGCGGCGATGGCCGGTGCATGGGTGGTGTTCTTCGTGGCGAACATCACGACCGCCGAGCTGGCGGTGAACTCCTACGGCGTGCACGACCCGAGCGTCGAGCGGCTACAGGAGCGGCCCCAGGGCGACTTCGACGTCGGCCTCAAGGTCTTCGAGGATCTCAGCGGTCCGCCGGCCACCCTCGCCGTGAAGAACGATCTCGCGCTCGTCGACACGCTCGGCGTGCCGGCGGTGAACGTCGTCCTCGTGCCCGAGAAGCTGGACCGCGCCGCGCTGGATTCGCTCGCCCACGTCCTCGAGACGCTGCGCAGTGACAGCACGCTGGTGATGGTGACGCTTGGCTACCCGAGCCGCCTCTTTCCCCTCCCCGGCCGCACCTTCAATGACGACCAGCGTCTGCGCACGATCGACCGAATCGTTCGCCGGCTGCGCCCGGACATTCTCGTACCGGCACAGGATCCGTACGACGCCGGCACGCGCGCCGCCGGTCAGCATCCGCCGGAATATTGGGAGAGCTTCCTCACGCGCGCGGCGACGCTCGCGAAGCGCGTACGCCCGCGCACCAGGATCGGCGTGTCCGCGTCGGCGTACGATCGTCGCGACAGCACCCTCTACGCCTGGGCTGCGTCGCCGGCCTCACCAGTCGACGTCGTCGGGTTCACGCTGTTCCCGTCGCCGACGGGGGTGCGCACACTGGACGCCGCGCGTGGCGCGGCCGATCGCTGGATGCAGACCGCACGCTCGCCGAAGGAGCACTGGGTGTTCGCCACGGGAGGCTACCCCGAGGCGCATGGCGAGGCGAGTCAGGAGCGTGCCGTGTGGGCCGCGCTCGCCTGGGCAACCAGCCGGCCGCAGATCAAGGGCGTGATCATCGACGAAGCGGGCGACTACGGCACCATCCGCGGCCTCCGCGCCGCCGACGGCCACCTGCGGCGAGCAACGTTCGCCGTGATGCGCGCGATGAAGGGACTGAGGGAATCGGCCGCGCCCGAGTCGACGCAGCCGAGTGTTCAGAGAAGAGTCGGGGGCTGAACGCCGTTCCCGACTCCTCTGACTATTCCCTCCACTCGACGGTCCGCATCGAAGTATCGCCGGGCGAGCTCGCGCATCGCGCCCGCAGTGACCGAACGCACCCGCGCATCGAAATCCGCCAGCTCGCCCAGTCGCCCGAACAGCCACGCGTCCACGAGATCACCGAGCACCGCGCCCCCGCTCTGTTGCCGGATCGCGTGCGTGCCGACGGCGTACGTCTGCGCCTGCTCCAGTTCCTTGGCCGTCACCGGCGCCTCGCGCAGCTTGGCAAACTCCCCGAGCAGTCCGCGGCGCGCCACGTCTTCCTTCTCGGGTGAAGTCGCGATGTACGAGACGAACGCGCCGGCGCGCGCGCGCGCGGTCGCGAACGCGTGCACCGTGTAACCGAGCGATTGCTTGTCGCGCAGCTCGTCGAAGAAGCGGCCCCCCAGACCGCTCGCCACTCCGGCGATCATCGCCGCGATGAACCGCGCGTCGTCGCTGCGCGATGGCCCCGGGAACATCAGGGCGAGCGCGGTCTGTGCCTTCCCGCGCTGCTCGACGCGCTGCACCACGCGCGCCGGCCATTCCGGCCTGTCGAGGGCCGTGGCCTCGCCACCACGCAGCATGCCGAAGGACGCTGCGGCGAGCGCCGCCAGCTCCTCGGGTGGCGCGTCGCCGACGAGTGCCACCACGGCCGGCGACTCGAGCACACGCCGCTGCCATGCGCGCACCTGCTCCACCGTGATTCCCGGCAGTGTCGTCTCGTCGCCGGTCGCAGGAACACCGTACGGGTGACCGGCGAAGGCGGCACCGGTCGCCAGTCGCACCGGATAGCGGTACATGTCGTCGCGCAGCGCGGTGAGATCGGCGAGCGCGATCGCGCGCTCCGTCTCGAGCGCATCGATCGGAATCGTCGCGCGCTGCGCGACGTCACTCAGCAGCTCCACTGCGTCCGCGACATAACGCGTCGGCACGCTGATCGACCAGCCGAAGCTCTCGCCTCCCGCGGCACCGCTCACGCTTCCGCCGAGCAGCTCACCCTCTTCGGCAATCTGCTGCGCCGTGCGTCGCTCCGTGCCTTTGAGCGCTGTCCGCACCAGCAGCGACGTGAGCCCTGCCTGCGCGGTCGGCTCGTCGCGCGCACCGCCGAGCATGTACGCGCCGGCGTGCACCAGCGCTCCCGGCTTGTGACGGACGAGGATCGGCACGCCGGCATCGGTCCGGAACACGTGGACACCCGCCTCTTCGCGCTCGGCGCGCATGCCGGTATGCACCGCCGGCGCGGCGATGGCTGGAAGCGACGGCGGCTCGACGGCTGCGGGCGGCGCGCCGTCGAGCAGCGCGCGCATCGCCGCGGCATCGCGTGCAATCTCCGGCGCGCCATTCGGCCGATAGAGCACGATGCCGACCTGATCGGGGTCGAGAAAGCGACGCGCGAGCATCGTGATCTCCTCCGGCGTGACGGCAAGTGCGTGCTGGAGGTACTCCTCGCCACGGCGCCAATCGCCGAGTGCCTCCCACTCCGCCAGGTAGTTCGCCTGCCCCTCCATGTCCTCGAGACGGCGCAGCCACCTCGACTCGTATAGCCGCTTGGCGCGCACGAGCTCCGCCTCGCCCACACCGTGCTCGCGCAGCGTCCGGAGCTGCGCCCAGATCGCACGCGCTGCGTCCGCCGCATGCTCCGGCGGCGTCTCGGCATGCACGACGAACACGCCGATCGACGTCGGTGTGTAGTCGTATGCCGACACCGACGACGCGAGCTTCCTCTCCCGCACGGCACGATAGAGCCGCGACGCGCGCCCACCACCGAGGACGACGGAGAGGATGTCGAGCCCCGGCGTCGCGTCGTCGAGTGTGGCCGGCGTGCGCCAGCCGAATGCCACCTGTGCCTGGCCGATGTCCCCGCTCCACTCGCGGTAGCGGAACCCGGCGGCGCCCTTCTCGGTCGGACCGGGGACGCGCACCGGCGTCCCCGCGGGCAGCGCGCCGTAGCGCTTCGTCACCTCGGCGATCACGTCGTCCGGATCCACGTCGCCGACGACGGTGAGCACCGTGTTCCCCGGATGGTAGAAGTTGCGATAGAAGCGCAGCATCGCCTCGCGCGTGAGCGCGCGCAGCCCCGGCTCGCGCCCGATGCGCCAGCGACGGATGCGATGCCGGTCGTGCAGCACTTCGTACAGTGTTTCCGTCGCCACGGCCGGCGGATTGTCCGCCTTTCGCTTCGCCTCCTGGATGATCACCTCGAGCTCACGCGCGAGCTCCCCGGCGTCGATGAGCGAGTTGGCGTACGCGTCGAACTGCACGTCGAGCCCCTGCGCGAACCCCGACGACGGAAGCACCGTGTAGTAGCTCGTGTGATCGTAGATCGTGGCCGCGTTGAGGTAGCCACCCACGGCCTTCGTCTGGCGCGCGATCTCGCCGACCCCACGCGTCGGCGTTCCCTTGAAGTACATGTGCTCCAACACATGCGCGATGCCGACGACGTCGTCGGTCTCGTCGAAGTAGCCGGCGCTCACATAGGTCACGATGGCGACGACCGGCGCCGACGAGTCGCGGTGCACCAGCAGGGTGAGGCCATTCGGGAGGACGGTGCGTTGCACCGTCGCGGCATCGAGCGCGATGGCGAGATCGGGAACGGTCATGCGCTAGACGATGGCGAGTCGACGAGAGTGGAGCACGACGAGGCCGAGCACGAAGCAGGCGGCGCCGTACCCGCCGAGCCAGGCGAGTGAATGCCAGGGAAGTGCCACGCCGTCGGCAAGGGCGCCGTAGACCTCCTGCGTTCGATGCAGCGGCGGCAGCACATCCAGCAGTCGCACGAGTGTGCTCGACGAGCTGCCGTACCTGTCGCGCAGCACCGTCGTGGCCACGGTGACGAAGACGAGCGAGAGCCAGTCCCAGCGCGCCACTGCCGACAGCAGGAAGCCGATGCCGGCGTAGCAGAGATACACGAGCCCGATCCCCGCCATGAAGCTCGGCGTGAGGATCGGCGCGAGCACGGCGCCGTACAGCAGCGCGACCAGTGCCATGACGATCAGCCAGCCAAGCGAGTGCAGCCCGAACGCCTGGCCATAGTAGCGCTCGGGCGTCATCGGCTTCGAGAAGAGGAAGCGGTAATAGCCGAGCTTGCGGTCGTTGGCGACGATGCCGTTCATGGCGAACAGCGCACCGAGGAAGATGATCGCCCCGAGCAGGTTGCGCAGGAGCATCGCGCTCGCGTCATGGTACATCGCCGCTCGCGCTGCCTCCTGACTGCCGTACTTCGCGATCAGCCGCGGCGCGAGGAGCGCGGTGCCCCGCACCATCGCCCGCACCGGTGCGACGGCCAGATACCCGAACAGCAGGGTGATGAGCACCGTTGGCAGCCCGCGATCGACCAGGTAGTCGCGAAGCTGCCAGAAGGCGTAGCCGCCCAACCGCGCGCGACGCGGTGGCTCGTGTGTCGTGACGGCGAGTGCGCTACTCATGTGCGTTCCCCGCTCTCCGGCTCGGCGACGCCGACGGCCTCGCGGAATTGCTGCTCGAGCGCGGAGTGAAGTGGATACAGCGCGCTCACCAGCGCGCCGGCGTGTACGAGTGCGGCGACGCCGGCGTTGATCGCCTCGAGCGACGTCGACTCGAGCTCATACTCGCCGTCGCCCACGCGCCGCGCATCGGGGAAGACATTCGCGATGTGCTCTTCACCGCGCATGAGGACGATCCGATAGGGCGCCCCTTGCGTCACCGAGCGTTCGCTCGCGCGGACGTCGACGACACGCTGAAGCTGTCCGCGGTCGATGATGGCGACGCGATCGGCCAGACGCGCGAGCTCGTCGAGGTTGTGCGACGCGATGAGAATGGCGCGGTCGGGACGGCGGAGCTGCTCGACGACGTCCCGAAATCGTTGCGTCCACAGCGGGTCGAGCCCGTGCGTCGGCTCGTCGAGCACGATGACGCGGTGATCGCGCAACAGTGCCTGGGCCAGGCCAAGCCGCTGGAGATTTCCCTTCGAGAGCTGCCGGACGCGCTTGTCGCGGTGCTCCTCCAGTCCGAGCATGGCGATCCCCGCCTCGACACGGTCGCGCGTCGCTTCGGCCGGCACGCCCGCGAGGATCGCGTAGCGCTCTAGTGCGTTGGCGAGGCGCCAGCCCGGCGGAATGTTCACCAGCTCGGAGAGGTAGCCGACGCCATGTCGCTCGACATACCGGCGCGGATCCAGGCCATCGATGGCGATGGTTCCACTCGTCGGACCGAGGAAGCCGAGCAGCAGCGAGATCAACGTGCTCTTGCCGGCGCCGTTCGGCCCCGCAATGCCGAGCACTTCGCCCTCGGACACGTCGAGCGTGAAATCCTCGAGCGCGCGCACGTCGCGCCCGAGCAGGCTGCGATATCGCTTGCTGACGTGGGAGAAGGAGATCATGGGCGTCTGACGGTCGGACCGTCTGACGGTCTCACGGTCCGACCATCAGCGCACGTAGGGTTGCTGCTGTGCCGGGGCGACGGCGCCCGTCGGCGCGGTCGTGGGGCTCGGCGGAGGCAGACATCCCGTCCACGGGCCGCTGCCGGCGCGCTGGACCCACTTCGCGCCTTCGTCCACGCGGCCCAGGCGTATCAGCGAACAGCCCAGGTAGCCCTGCGACGGCAGGTCCCGCGGATCCGCCTTCAATGCTCGGGCGAAGAACGTGCGCGCGCCGTCGTAGTTCTGCTGGGCGAACTCCACCGACGCGAGCTCGCGCAGGGCGGCGACGTTCCCGGGTCCGAGCTTCACCGCCGTCACCGCTTCATCGTTGGCCGTGCTCAGCCGCCCCGCCTCGCGCGCCATGCGTGCGAGATAGACGTGCGGCATCGGGTTGGTCGGATCGTCCTTCGTCGCCTTGATGAACGCCCCGGCTGCCGCTTCGCGACGACCCTCGCGGTACGCCATCACCCCCTGGTCATACGACCCGCTGCTGCCGCGCGCGGCGAGCGCGTACCACACGATGCCGATCACGAGGAGCACGCCGAGTGTCACGACCAGCGGCGTGAGCCACTCCGGCCGACGTCGAGCTGTCGGCGGCGGTGGTGCCGCCAGCACCGGCGCCTGTGCGCTCATCGGCACCGTCGTGCGGCCCGGTGGCGCTGTGGGCGGCGCACTCTCCGCGGCCACGCCAACCGTGGCCGAGCTCATCAACCCCGCCTCGAGCTTGAGGAACGCGTCGCGTGCCGCGTTCACATCGCTCTGCGTCGGCGTGTAGGAGGTGCTCCCCGCGCGCTCGCGCGCCGCGTTGAACTCGGCCAGCGCATTCGCCTGCTCCAGCGACAGAAAATGACGCTGACGCAGCTCCCGAATGAGCGCCTGTCCACCCTGCGCCGAGCCGCCGATGAGGGAGCGCAGTCCGTTCTCCACGGCGGACCACGCCTCGATGAGATCGGCCGCGAGATCCTCGCTGTTCTTCGACTCGCCGAGCCGCGCCACCAGCGGGCGCGCCGAATGAATGGCCTCCAGCGCGGCCCGCTGTGCGCTGCTGGTCATCGCACGATGCGCAGCAGCCCGGCGTCCGCGCTCGCGCGGACGAACAGCTCGGCGTCGTGATGCGGCACGCGCACGCCGGTCTCGCGGAATGTGCGCTTGGCCATGCGCGCCATGTACTCGCCCATCGATCGGTCCTGCAGCCCTTCGACGTCGGAGCTCTGGAGCGAGCGCACGATCTCCTCCCACGAGCCGGATAGATGCTGCCCCTCGCGGGTCAGCACGGTGTGCGTGTCCCCTTCGGCCCCACCCCCGTCGTCCGACTTGCTGTCGGCGAGCGACGTGAGGAGCGTGCCGAACAGCTCGAGCTGGCCACGTGCGATCTCGACTTCACCCGTCTCACCACTCGACCCGTCAGCCTCGAAGAAGATCTCGTCGATCTCGTCGAGCTCGCCGCCAAGCTCCGTGAGGCGATCCTCCCACGGCTTCAGCTCCGGATGGTGCTCGGGCAGCTTGTGCGCCGAGCGCTTGAGCTCGATCAGCCGCCAGATCCCGAGCTCGTCCCAGTGATCCTCCGGGCTCGTACGCTCGAAGTGGTAGAGCGAGGCGTCGTAGTCCCCTCGATCGTACAGGATGTTCGCGAGGTAGATCCGTCCCTCCACGTGCTCACTGTCCACCTGGAGCGAGCGGCGGAGGGTGGCGACGGCCGCGTCGTCTTCCCCGAGGCGGTGTTGCGCGTAGCCGACGCAGGCGACCGCCTCCGCGTTGTCGGGCGCCTGCTGCACGGCCACCTCGAAGAACTCGAGCGCTCCGGTGAACAGCTCCCGACGGTCGCGTGCCGAACCTTCACGGAAGAGCGCGCGGCCGATCTGGAGCATCAGATCGAGATCGTCGGCGTACCCGAGCTCGAGGGTGCGATGGAAGCAGCGAAGCGCAGCGTCCTCGAGTCCGAACTTCAACAGCGTCTCAGCCAGCCCGGCGAGGGCATCCTCATGCTCCGGCTCGAGCACGAGCGCTTCCTCGAAGCTACGGCGCGCCCACGCATACTCTTCACGCGCCAGTCGGGCATATCCCACACCGATGTGTAGCTCCACCGAGTTCGGGTAGAGCGTCAACCCTTCCCGCAGCACTGCGAGGGCGTCGTCGTACTGGCCTTCGTTGTACAGCTGATGGGCGCGCTCGTCGTACTCTTCGGAGCTCAGGAACGGAGAGGGCATGGGTTACCGAAGCCTCCAGCTCGTGAGGGTTGCTCTATTGTACCATTCGGAGAGCGACAAGTTCAACGGCTTGACACCTCAGGTGGGTAAAAAGTGCAGAGCACGGGCCGCAGGCGCGAATCAATCGGCGGCGTCACGTCCACGTGCGAGCGCGACGGCGATTGCTCCGGCGAGAGCGGCATTCTCTTCCAATAATCCGAGATTCGCTCGTAACGATCGCCCTCCCGTCGCGCGTTCCACCTCGGCCAGGAGAAAGGGGGTCACGGCCGCACCCCGTATACCTGAGCGACGCGCGTGGGCGAGCGCGGTCACGACCGCCTCATCGATCAGCGCGGCGGGGAGCGCGACGTCCGCCGGCGGGGGTTGGACAACCAGAATTGCCTGGCTCCGACCGAGCGCCCGCGCGGCACGGAAAATGGCCGCAACCTCTTCGGCCGAATCGCCACGGGCGGAGACGCGGAGTCCGGTGGACCGGGTGAAGAACCCCGGTAGCTCGTCGGTGCCATAGCCGACGACAGTCACGCCCAGCGTCTCCAGGCGCTCGAGGGTGGCGGGGAGGTCGAGGATCGACTTCGCTCCGGCGCACACGACAACCATCGGAGTCCGCGCCAGCTCGGCAAGATCTCCCGACTCGTCGAACGGCGCGTCACGGTGCACGCCGCCGATGCCGCCCGTGGCGAAGACCGGTACACCAATTGCGCCAGCAATACACAATGATGCCGCCACCGTCGTAGCACCATCGGCGTTCTGGACCATTGCGACCGGGAGATCGCGCGCCGCGACTTTCCGGATGCCGTCGCGCTGGAGGAAGCGCCCCAGCTCGGGAGGCTCCAGTCCTAGCGTGCATTGGCCGCCGACGACGGCGGTCACCCCGGGCACCGCGCCCCTCCGTTCGACGGCAGCGATCATCCGCTCGGCGGCCTCTCGGTTCGCCGGGATGGGCAGCCCTTGTGCGAGCACCGAACTCTCCAGCGCGACGACCGGACGTCCCGACGCAAGCGCGTCGGCGACGCGGGCAGAAACACGAAGCGCGGACTTGGCTGGCACAGCTAGCCGTCCGCGCTTCGGCGCGCCTCGTGGCGGTCCCCACCACCACGGGTACTCACGGGTCCCTCCCTTCGTGCGTCTCTACCCGCGTGCCCGCCAGAGTGCAGACGACGTGCCATCACTCGCGCGATGGATCGGCTCACTGACTCGCCGTCGCGCTCGGACGACGCGGCCACGCGCGCACGATCGCCTCACCCATGCGCGCCATCATCGTCTGCGCTTCAGCGTCGATCATGTAGCGCTTGTCCTGGTTCTCCTTCGTGAGGACGCAGGCGACGACGCGCGATTGAAGGGGGAAGAGCGCGCATTCCGTGCGTACCTCGTCGGTGTCACCCGTCTTGTGCGGCACGTCGAGCCCGTCGACGAAGCGCTGGAGCTTGGAGTAGTCGGTGTTGTGCGCGAGGATGTCGAGCATCGCGCTGTCGGCGGCGGGACTCACCGCCTTTCCGTCCGCCATCAGCGCGAACAGCCGCGCCATCTCGTCCGGCGTCGTCACGCCAAGCCCGTACTTGACGGAGCTGTCCATGGCGACGCTGGCGATACGCAGGAAGCTCTTGGAATGGACCTTCGTGTGCGGCAGCCCGAGCTTCTCCATCTTGTCCCACACCCGGCGGATGATGATCCGGTCCAGCAGCAGGTTGGTCGCCGTGTTGTCGCTCAGCGTCGACATGAGCCACGCCGCGTCGCGCACCGTGATCACGGCGCCGTCGTGCAGGAACTGCAACTGCCCCGAGCCCGGTACCTTGTCGATCTTCAGCACCGTCAACGGATCGTCGAGCGAGAGCTGTTTCTTCTCGACGAGGTCGTACACGGTGACGAGGATCGATACCTTGATCAGGCTCGCCGTCGGGAAGGTCTCGCCCCCACGGCGCTCCATGCGCTCACCGGTGTCGATGTCGTGCACCGTGTATCCGACGACGCCGTGATGGGCGGCAGCGAGTGAGTCGAGCGTGCGATGCAGCGCCGCAGTGTCGGCGCGCGCGAACGGAACGGGCGCCGCGTGACCGGCGCCCTGCCCCGTCGCGCACGCGGGGAGGGCCACCAGGGCGAGCAGCGGCGCGAGCCGGCACGCGCCCATCATCGGGCCTCGTGCGGTTCGGCGTCCGGCAGCTCGTCGGCACGCACGGCCTCGAGCAGCTCCCGCTCGCTCGCCGTCGGATCGTAGATCGCCACGACCTTGATGACCTCACCGGAGTACGCGTCGAAGGTCTTCACGCGTCCCTTCGGCACGCGGATCTCGTGACCGTCCTCGAAGCGAAGGACGACGAGCGGATGATCGAGGTTCACGTAGGCCTTACGGAGCTTCGCGGGAGCAGCAGGCATTTCAGGGGGGGAGGGAGTACGGGTTGCGGTGGGGCGGTCGGACGGTCGGACGGTCGGACGGTCGGACGGTCGGACGGTCGGACGGTCGGACTGTCTGACTGTCTGACTGTCTGACTGTCTGACTGT
>CAYTKA010000072.1:0-18480 GCA_964438255.1 uncultured Gemmatimonadaceae bacterium
GTTCCGCCCCATCCGCGTTTCCGCCGCATCCGGATGAACCTTCGTCTGAGAAGCCGGCCCGAGCGGCGGTTAAAGAGGAGCGGATCGAGCGGATGAAGCGGAGAAAGCGGACGAGAAGGCGGCCCGAGCGGCTGTTACGAGCGGCTGAGCGGATGGGTGGCGCGTTCGGTTGCGCCGGCCTATTCATTCGGCATGCGTCCGATGTCCTGGGCCGCTGTAGCTGACAGGAGCATTGCCATGACGATGGTCGAGATCACGGGCGCCACGCTTCGTCCCGCGACGGAGAATGACGAAGCGGCGGTCGCCGCACTGCTCACCGAATCCTCGCTCCCCCTCGATGGAGTGCACGAGGCACTCCAGTGCTTCGTCGTCGCGGAGCACGAGGGCAGCATCGTCGGCGTTGCGGGGATCGAGGCGTGCGGGGTCACGGGCGAGCACGCGCTGCTTCGCTCGGTCGCCGTGACGCCGGCGTGGCGCAGCAAGCAGTTGGGGCGCGCACTCGTCGCGCGCGCGATCGCCGACGCGGAAGCGCGCGGGATCAAGGCGCTGTATCTCCTCACGACGACGGCCGAGCGCTACTTTCCGAGCTTCGGCTTTGCCAAGACGTCGCGCGATGCCGTGCCCGATGACGTGCGCGACACCGCCGAATTCGCGAGCGCGTGTCCGGTGTCCGCGACAGTGATGTCGCTCGCGCTCGCTCGGCAGGCAGGCGCGCATTCATGACGACGCGTCCTGTGATCGACGGGGGAGAACGGTGATGCGCTATCTGCTGCTGTCGGACGTTCACGCCAATCGTCCCGCGCTCGACGCGGTGCTCGACGCCGCGAAGGGAGAGGGGGAGCTGGCCGGCGTCTATCACCTCGGCGATCTGGTCGGCTACGCGCCATGGCCGAACGAGGTCGTCGCGATGCTGCAGAGCGTGGGGATTCCCGGCGTCGCCGGGAATTACGACTCCACCGTCGCTACGGGCTACAGGCACTGTGGCTGTCGCGCTGAGAACGCGTATCAGGAGGAGCTCGCACATCGCAGCTTCGCCTGGACCCTCGAGCACACGTCGGAGAGCACGAAGCGACATCTCCGGAGCCTTCCGTTCCGGATCGACATCCGCCCGTTCGGCGGACACATGGCCGGTCCGACGATCCGACTGGTGCACGGTAATCACGTACTGAATACGGTGTACGTGACCCACGATCGCTCCGATGAGTTCCTTGGCAAGATGGCCGAGGGGATGGGCGCGAAAGCGGGCGACGTGATTGCCTTCGGCCACACCCACACGCCATGGCATCGGGTCGTAGGGGACGTGCATTTCGTCAACACGGGGAGTGTCGGTCGGCCGAAGGACGGCGATCCGCGTGCCGCGTACGTGCTGCTCGACGTCACGGAGCACACGGTCGGCGTGGAGATCGTGCGCGTGGAGTACGACGTCGACGAGGCCGCCCGGGCCATTCTGGCGAGCACACTGCCTGACGAGTTTGCCGAGTTCCTGCGTGCCGGTGGCAAGGTCGCAGCGGCGACCCCCTGACCCGTCTGCCCCTACACCGACGAAGGCGCACCCGAGCGGATGCGTGTCATCGTCGCGCGCGTCGGCATGCCTCCCCTTCTCTCCCGCTCCTGCGGTGCCATGATGCGAAGCACCGGCCGCCCGCCGACGTTTTCGAGGGGGAGGTAGACGCGGTGCGTGCGCGAGTCGACGGCCACAGTGTGCGCGTGCGGCATGCGCAGCTCGCCGAGCGACTGGACGGTGGATCCGTCGACGCGGAACGTGCTGACGACGCCCGACTCCGAGGCGACGTAGAGCCGCCGCCATGCCGGGTCCCACGCGAGGACGTCCGGGTCGCCGCCGACACGATGCGTGGAGTGGACGCGCATCGTCCGGAGATCGACGACCTGGAGGATCCCGTTCCCTTCACTCGTGACGAACGCCAATCGTCCCGGCTCGTCGATTGCGAAGCCATGCGGATGGTCGGAGCCGGGCAGATCGTACCGCGCCACGATGCGCTCGCTCGCCGGATCGATGGCGACGAGCTGGTTCCGCGTCTGCACGGCGGTGACGATGCAGTGCGACACGGAATCATAGTGCGTGTTCCCCGCTTCGCCGCCGAGCGCGATCGTCGAGCGTCTCGTGTTCGTGCGCGCGTCGATCACGACATCGGATTCGCCCGACTCGTCGGAGACGAAGACCTTGTGTTCGGCGGGCGCGTACGCGATCCCATCCGGGAACCGAATACCGCGTATGCGCGCGGTCACGCGCAGGGTCCGGTCATCGATCGCGGCAACCTCGCCGCGACCCGCTGCTGAGACGTACACCGTGCGGTGCTCAGGCACCGCCCACACGCCTGTCGCACGGTCCACTCCGGCGACCTCGGCAACGACGTGCGACGAATCGAGGTCGAAGACGACCAGTCGGCCGGCATTCATGTGGCTGATGTAGAGGCGGCGCGCAGCCGCATCGACACTCTGGTAGTCGAACCGGTTGGCCGGGCCGGGGAGCGGGACCTCCGCGACGAGCCGCAGGGCGCCGCGAGGCACACCTACTGCCGCCGGCGCGCTCGTCCATCCACCCGGTGTCATCGAGGATGGCGTCGCCAGGCACGACGTGCCCTGCGCGAGGAGAGGGTGCGCGGCGAGCACCATCGTGCATGCGGCGAACAGAATGACAGGGCGCATGATTGCCTCGCAGTGGGATTCCGGTCCTTCAATGGAACACGTCATTCTCTCGACGACACCGCCGCTCCGCGTCCGCTCCGGTGGAGCGCGTACAGCTCGTCGAACAACTGCGCACCCCGCTCGAGCCGGGCCGCGTCGTCAGGATGCGTGGCCGCGATCCCGGCGAGCACGCGCTCGATCCCCGCAGCGTCGTCGCGGCCGAACTCACCGTCCTTGAGATCGATGTCGTGCACGATCTCACCGATCTCCGCCAGGCCCGGGTCGCTGAGCCCGAATCGACGGAGCAGCGTCTCGAAGGTGCAGCGATTGCCTTCGTGCGTGTATTCCGCCTCGAACATGTCGAAGCGCAGCTCGCCCCGCTTCGGCTTGTAGCCCTGGGCGGCGACGAACTTGAAGCGCGCCTCGGGGTCGATGAATCGCCGGATGAGCCACGCGCTCGCGATGCGATCCACGAAGACGCCCTGTCGAGTGACCCAGGTCCGCGCGCGCACGGGCTCCGGGCTGTCCACCGATCTCTGCGGCGCTCGGTGCTTCGGCGGAGCGTGGAGTCGTGCGTCGATCTCGTCGAGCACTCTGCTCGTACCGGCCCGATCCCGCGTGCCGAAGAAATCGATCCTGGCGACGGCGGCGAAGCGCTTTCTGAGCTTTGCGAGCGTGTCCTCGGCCACGACGCGCCGTTCCCGCGTCAGCCGGCGCGCGGATGGGAGCGCCTCGAGCGCCGCGCGCGCGTCAGCGGTGATCTCGTCGTAATCGCGGGCACGCGCCTCGTGAAAGAGGCGCTCGACCTCGACGTCGGTGAGACCGTCGACGAACGTGGACATGCAGATCGACGCGTCGCCACCCCCGTCGCCGATCTCACGGAGAATCCACTGGAAGTCCTCCATTGCCTGCTCCGTCGCCGGCAGCACGTACACCGAGTTCTTGATCGCCACGGCGCCGACGCGGGCCAGACGCCGCCCGATCTTCACGCGGAGGTAGTCGGGCTTGGGTGGAATCTGATGGATGAGGAGGAGCCAGCGCTGTCCGCCGAGCTCGTTCGATGAGGTTGCCACGCAGTTGAACTTATGGTATATCGCAATTGAATCAACGTGCCACGCACACCGGCCGCGCCGCTCACGCCGAGCCGCGCCTCATCGTCGATGAAAACCGCCACGCGCTCCGCAGAGGCGCATGGAAGTGCGCGGGCACGGCGCCGGCCGCTGCTTCTCTTCGTCACGCTCGCCACGGTGGGGGTACGTTCGGCGTGCCCGTCGCGGTGCAGATGGTGACGTCGATCCTGTCGTACGTGCCGCCGGCGCGCCTGGCCGATCGCACCGGGCGCAAACCGTTCGTCATCGCCACCTTCACCGCCTTCTCGCTCTTTCCGCTGGCCGTCGTTCTCTCGCCGAGCTTCGCCTGGCTCGTCGCTGCCTTCGCGGTCGGCGGCTTCCTCTGGAAGGTTACCCCCGCGCTGTCATTCCACGTCGCGACTGCCATCGGCGCCGTCGGCACCGTGGCGTTCGCTCTCACCGTGGACGAGCGGCACGCCGGCTGATCTCCGGGCGACGCGGCAAGAGCGAGGCGTGGCCCTTCAATTGCTCACGGAGACGAGCGGCGGCGAGCGGCGGCGAGCGGCGCTCCGCAGCGGCAGTATTCGTCTCCCGCCGGCGGCGCAGAGACGTGCCCGCACCGTCGCATTGCCCAACACGCTCACGCTTGCGTCCACCCGTTCGCGTCGCCCTCGTCCTCGCCGTCCTCGCACGCACCGTCACCACCGGTACGATGCTCGCGCAGGAACCGCGAGGTGCCGTGGTGCACGTCCACGTCCGGAGCGAGGACGACGCGCCGATCGAGCACGCCACCGTGAACGCGGGCTCCGTCGGCGCGCAGACGAACGCGTCGGGTGACGTGCTGCTCGCGCTTGCTCCGGGTGTCGTTCAGCTTCGCGCACGTCGCATCGGCTACGCGCCGGACTCAGTCCGCGTCGCGCTCCGCGCGGGGCTCGACACGACGATCACCGTCCACCTCCGCCAACAGGCGGCGGCGATCACGCCCGTCGTGATCTCCTCGACGCGCACCGAGCGACGCGTCGAGGACGAGCCCCTCCGCGTCGAGGTGCTGGCAGGTGAGGACGTCGGCGAGAAGACGCAGATGCGCCCGGCCGATCTTCGACTGCTGCTCACGGAGATGAGCGGTGTCCGCGTGCAGACAACCTCTCCGGCACTCGGCGGCGCAACGCTGCGCATTCAGGGGCTGCGCGGCCGATACACGCAGATTCTCACCGATGGTCTCCCGCTCTACGGCGCGCAGGCGGGGAGCTTCGGTCTGCTCCAGATCCCGCCACTCGATCTGCGGCAGGCGGAAGTGATCAAGGGTGCTGCGAGCGCGCTCTACGGTCCGGGCGCGCTTGGCGGCGTGCTCAACCTCGTGTCGCGTCGCCCGAGCGATTCGTCGCAGACGTTGATCAATGGAACGGCGCGCGGTGGGGGAGACGGTGTGATCCTTGTCACGCGTCGGCTCTCACCGGCGGTCGGCATCACGGCGCTCGGGGGCCTTCACGCGCAACGCGTCGTCGACGTGGACGGCGACGGATGGTCCGACATCCCCGGCTTTCAGCGTGCCGAGCTGCGGCCGCGCCTGTTCTACGACGACTCGAGTGGACGTGCGCTCATGCTGACCGCCGGCGGCTTTGCCGAGCGCCGCGGGGGCGGGGCGAGCGCTGCGCGCCCGCCGACTGCGATCGGGCCGGCCACGGCATTTCCCGAGAGCTTGACGACGCGACACGCCGACCTCGGCGCAAGCGGGCGCGCGCCGCTGTCGGACCTCATGAGCGCGAGCATGCGTCTCGCCGCCAACGTGCAGGACCGGACGCGCGTCTTCGGCGCGCAGCGCGAGCATGAGCGGGCATCGACGATCTTCGCCGAGGGAACGGCGACCGCGACGACGTCGCAGCATACACTGCTCGGCGGCATCTCCTGGCAGCATGAACGCTACCGTAATGCCGACGTCTCCCGGTTCGATTACACGCGGACAACGCCGGCGCTCTTCGCGCAGCATACCTACGTGCCCGCAGCGTGGCTCTCGACACAGCTCAATGGCCGCTGCGACTTCTCGAGCGCGTACGGCACCATCTGCACGCCGCGCGCATCGGTGCTCGCGCATCGAGGCGGTGCGTCGAGCGCGCGCCTCTCGGCGGGCGCCGGCTGGTACGCGCCGACTCCGTTGACCGAGGAAACGGAGGTCATCGGTCTCACCCGCGTCGACGTCCCGCTCGATCTCCTCCCCGAGCGCGCACGCACCATCTCGCTCGACCTGAGCGCGAGTCGCGCGCCGGTGGAGCTGAGCGCAACGCTGTTCGCGTCGCGCATCACGGATGCGGTGGTGCTTCGGCGGCTCACGGGTGGCGCCGGTGGCGCTGTCGCGCTGGTCAATGCCCCAGGCCCAACCACCGCACACGGCGCCGAGCTGTTCGCCGTGTACAACGAGGAGCCGATCATCGTGACGGCATACTATGCGGCCACGCGCACGCAGGACGTCTCCGCCGAATCGGGGCTCGCGCGCGAATCACCGAACGTGCCGCGCGAGACAGCGGGGCTGGATGCCGCCTTCGACGAGGAGGAATCGGGGATGCGCGTCGGCGTCGAGCTGTTCTATACTGGTCCGCAGGCACTCGAGGAGAACCCGTACCAGACAGTCTCGCACCCGTTCACGACCGTCGGCGTCCTTGCGTCGCGGCGGCTCGGTCGGGCCACGGTGTATCTCAACCTCGAGAACATGACCAACGTGCGGCAAACCCGCTTTGCACCGCTCCTCAGACCGACGCCAGGCGAGGGGGGCCGATGGACAGTGGACGAGTGGGCGCCCCTGGACGGGCGCTCGGTCAATGCCGGAGTCCGGTTCAACTACTGAAGCCGCACCACCCCCGCGCCCGAATCCTGCACTACCGGCGCGCTCAACCGGCGGCGTATCACCAACCGTCGAGATCCCGTACCCACCCGCGAACGTCATGAACTGTCCCCCTTTCGTCCGGCGCGGTGTGCCGGCGCTCGTCCTCTGCGCGCTCGGCGTCTCGACGCTGCCGGCGCAGGTCACCGCACCGACCGACACGAGCCGCCGCCATCAGACGCTGTTCACCGCTGCCGACATTGCGCTCGGCGCCGGGTTCGCCGGTCTCACCGTCGCGATGTTTCCGGCAGACAAGTACGTCGCGCGGCATCTGCGCGGCCAATCGGGTCCGCCGAACAAGTTCATCGACAATGGGGCGAAGGCCTTCGAGTTCATCACCGTTCCCGGCGCCGTCGTGATCGGACCGGCGCTGTACGCGTTCGGCCGGTACGCCGATCATCCCGGCGTCGAGGACCTCGGCTGGCACGGCACGGAGGCGGTGATCCTCGGCTTGGGAATCACCGGCGTGCTGAAAGGGGTGCTGGGCCGTACGCGGCCGTACGTCAGCACCGACACCAATCCGAGCGACTTCAAGTTCGGCACGGGCTTCTCGGGTGAGGATCGCGCGTCGTTTCCGTCGGGGCATGCGACCGTGGCATTCGCCGCCGCGGCCTCGGTCACGAGCGAAGTGCAGCGCATGTGGCCGCAGTACACGTGGTACGTCGGCCCGTTGCTCTACGGCGGCGCGACACTCGTCGGCATCTCGCGCATGTATCACGACAGGCACTGGGCGAGCGACGTCGTGCTCGGCGCCGGGATCGGGACGTTCAGCGGTCTCAAAGTGGTGCGATACTCCCATCAGCATCCCGACAACCTGATCGACCGTGTCATCTTGAGAACGAGCATCACCCCGGACGGCCATGGCGGCGGTGTCGTCGCATGGACGGTCCCGGTGCCCTGAGCGGTCGCGCATGCACGAGACGGTCTCTCATCTGATTGCGACCTACGGGTACCTGTTCCTGTTCGTGCTCGTTGGCGTCGAGAGCTTCGGCATTCCGCTGCCCGGCGAGACGGCGCTCGTCACCGCGGCGGCGTACGCCGCGCTCGGGCGGCTCGACATCTACCTCGTCGTCGCTGCGGCCGCGGCCGGCGCGATCGTCGGCGACAACGCGGGCTACTGGCTCGGACGGAAGGGCGGAATCGCATTTGTCCACCGCTACGGACGACACGTCGGCCTCGACGACCCCAAGCTCGCCCGCGTGCATTCGTTCTTCGAGCGATACGGCGCGCGGACCGTCTTCATCGGCCGCTTCATCGCGCTGTTGCGGAGCTGGACCGCCCTGCTCGCCGGCGCCGGGCGGATGTCGTACCTGCGCTTCACCCTGTTCAACGTCCTCGGCGGCATCACCTGGGCGTCGATCTTCGGCGCGCTCGGATATGCCTTCGGCCGCAATCTGCCGGCCCTCGAGCACTACGTCGGTCAGACGACGGCTGCCGTGGCGCTGCTCGTGGCGCTCGCGGTGGTCCTCGTGCTCGTCCTGCGCTGGGTCCGCGCGAACAGCACGCGCATCGGTGAAACGATCACGACCCGCTGGCAGCGCGTCGCCAGCGCACCGCGATTCGTCGGTCTGCGCGAGGGACATCCGAAGCTCTGGTCGTTCGTGGGGGCGCGCTTCGCGCGCGGTGAATATCTCGGGTTGCATCTCACGCTCGGCTTCGTGGTCAGCGTCGCCGCCCTGTGGCTCTTCGGCGGCGTGACGGAAGACGTCGTGCACCACGATCCGCTCACGGCGGTCGATCTTCAGGTCGCTGCCTGGCTGCGCGCGGGCGCCGGATCGTTGGGCGATCGCGTGGCCTTCGACGTGACGATGCTCGGATCGCCGGTGGGGCTCGCGGTCATCACCACGCTCGTTGCAGCGTTTCTCGCGTATCGCCGCCACGGGATCATGCTCTCCGGCTGGATCGCGGCGAACGCCGGCGGCGGGGCACTCGAGTTGGTGCTCAAGCACGTCGTCCACCGTCCCCGCCCCGTCGGCGCGGAAGTGTTTCTGTTCGGACCGTCGTTCAGCTTCCCGAGCGGCCACGCCATGGGATCGCTGATCTGCTACGGCATGCTCGCATACCTCCTGATCGGGTATTGGCCGCCGGCACGACGCCATCGCACGGCGATCATCGTTGCCGCCTCTCTGCTCGTGCTCATGATCGGCTTCTCGCGCCTCTACCTCGGCGTGCATTTCCTCAGCGACGTGATCGGCGGATTCGCCGCGGGCGCGGTGTGGTTGGTCGTGTGCATCACCGGAGTCGAGATCGCGCTCCGTCAGCGCCCGCTCGGCGGGTGGGAGGTAGGGACGGAGCAGCGGTCATCGACAGTGCGGGCCAGATCTTCTGACATCGGCTGATGCTTTCGACTGACCTCGCGCTCTTTCACTGGATCAACGGCCTCGCTGGCCACACGCCCTGGCTCGACGCCGTGATGGTCGCGTGCTCGCAGTACGCGCCGGTCGTGTTCGCATTGGTGCTCGTAGGCTGCTGGCTCACCTGGCGGCCGCGCCTTCAGCGAGCCGCCGCGCTTGCCGGGATCGCCGCGCTTGTCGCACTTGGCATCGGGCAGATCGTCGGGATGGCGTTCCCCCGCGCGCGGCCGTATGACGTCGTGCCGGCCACGCTGCTCATCGTGCACGGGCCCGACACGTCATTCCCGAGCGATCACGCCACGCTCGCATTCGCCGTGACGATCGCGCTGGCGAGCGCCAGCCGCCGATTGGGATCGTGGCTGGCGCTCTTCTCGGTCATCGTGCTCTTCTCGCGCATCTACGTCGGCGTCCACTATCCGAGCGATGTGATCGGCGGTGCGGCGCTCGGCGCGCTGGTCGCGATGCTGATCCTCCGCCTCGCGCGCGCGCCGCGCGTCGCCCGCTGGATCGATAGCGTGTTCGCGGTGCTGCAACGATTTCACGTCGCCGCGCGCGACGGTCAGCCTCCGAGCTTCTTCTGAATCGCCTCGGCGCGGTCGAGATGCTTCTGGATCACCGGCGATGCCTTCTTGATCAGGTCCTTGAGCTGCGCGTTCTGCGCCGCGTCGAGCGCCTGGGTGGCAGTCTGTTTGACCTGCTGGTGATAGGTGACCTCGTGGCTGATGTACGCCTTGTCCCACGCCGCCCCCTTGGGCATCGCCTGCAGGCTGTCCAGCTCCTGCTTCGCCTGCGCCTCGCTCTGGTCACCCGGCGGCGCCTGCGGCGTGACGCCGAGCTTCTTGGCGAGCTGCTGCCCTTGGAGGCGTAGCGCGTGGTGCTCGCCGGCCATCAGCCGGCCGAACGCCTTCACGTCCCCGCTCGTCCCCTTCGACTCCGCCAGTTGACCGAGCGTGCTGTCGGCCGCGTTCGCCTGATCGAGGATGTAGACGATGTTCGGATCGGTGAGCTTCTGTGTGCCCGCGGCCGGTGCCGCCGTCGTCTCGCCGCCCGCCATCGCCGGCGTCGCGGGTGCGGCGCCCGGTGCCGCCGTTGTGTCGCGCGCAGCTTCCTTGCTCTTGCACGCGCCGAGTGCGACGAGCATCGACAACGAGAGCAGAAGACCGCCTCGCAGGTAAGGGCCGATCATCGAATCCTCCGTAGTAAGTGGGTTGTTGCCGCCGTACTGCCGTACCGTCCTGCCGTGCCGTCCTGCCGCCGTGCCGCTACGCCGGCGCCGCCTCGAATCCGTCGCACCCGCTGATGGGTGTCACCTTGAGGTGAAGCGTCGCGTGGCGCGGGTGACCACAGTCGTCGAGTAGCACCTCGGGCGCCTCGTGCGCCTTGCGAATGCGAAGGAGCTCGCCGCCTGGAGGATGTGTCTCACCGAAGTGGGCACAGAGCCCGCACTGTCCCTCGTGCACTGCTTGCATCGCCGATATCCTCGGATCTGGAGGTGCCACTCTGCGATGCAACATTCGCGCGATCCGCGCTGGCGGGCTCCGGATTGGCCAGTCGTTGCTTGGTGTGACTGAAGCGAGCGCAGCTGGCGCGGCCGCCAGCGAGATGACAGGCGACATCCTCAACAGACCCGACACTCTGTTTGTCCATGCTGGGGTTGCGCACCTCGCGCCCGCGCAACATTCTCGCTCTCGTCTCCACGGAGGCTGAGCGCATGGAGGGGAAGGAGGTGCACGTCGCCCGCCCGCCCCAGGTCTACGACGCCATCGTCGTCGGCTCTGGCATCTCCGGCGGGTGGGCGGCCAAGGAGCTGTGCGAGAAGGGGCTGAAGACGCTGGTCCTCGAGCGCGGCCGCCCGCTCCAACATGGCGTGGGCTACATCACCGAGCACAAAGCACCCTGGCAGTTCGCCCATCGTGGACGGCTCAACCCCGAGCCACTCGAGAAGGACTACTTCATCCAGAAGCGCACGGGATTCCTCCACGAAGAGAACCTGCACTTCTTCTTCAAGGACTCGAAGAGTCCATACGTGGAAGACAAGCCGTTCACCTGGGTGCGCGGCGACCAGGTGGGTGGGAAGTCGCTCATGTGGGGGCGCTACACCTTCCGCCACAGCGACCTCGATTACACGGCCAACCTGCACGAGGGAATCGGCGTCGACTGGCCGATCCGCTACGCCGACATCGCGCCCTGGTACACGTACGTCGAGAAGTTCGCCGGCATCAGCGGAGAGAAGCTCGGTCTGCCGCATCTACCGGACGGACACTTTCAGAGACCGATCCCGCTCAACATCGTGGAGAAGGACCTACGGCGCCGCGTCGAGGCGAACTATCCGGAGCGCCGCCTCACCATCGCGCGCGCCGCCGTGCTCACCGAACGCATCGGCGACCGCTTGCCCTGCCACTACTGCGGCCCGTGCTGGCGCGGCTGCTCCACGGGGAGCTACTTCTCCAGCCTCTCGTCCACCCTCCCCGCCGCCGCGGCGACCGGCAACCTCACGCTGCGCCCGCACAGCGTGGTGCACAGCGTGATCTTCGACGAGAGGAAGGATCGCGCCACCGGCGTACGCGTGATCGACGCCGAAACGAAAGAGATGCTGGAGTTCCGCGCACGCATCATCTTCCTCTGCGGCTCCACGCTCGGCTCCACGCACGTGCTGCTCAACTCGCGGTCCCCACGCTTCCCGGATGGCCTCGGCAGCTCGAGCGGCGAGCTGGGACACAACCTGATGGATCACCACTTTCAGGTCGGCGCACACGGAGAGGTAGAAGGGTTCGAGGACCACTACTACTACGGCAACCGCCCGATCGGCTTCTACATCCCGCGCTATCGGAACATCAGTCCGGCCACGCGCATGGATACGTTCCTGCGCGGCTATGGCATCGAAGGCGGCACCTGGCGCCCGAGTTGGTGGCGCGGCAACGAGATCCCCGAGTTCGGCGCGTCGCTCAAGGCCAAGCTGCGTGACCCTGGGCCGTGGCAGGTCAGCCTCACCGGGTTCGGCGAGACGCTGCCGCGTCACGAGAATCGCGTGACGCTCGACGTCGACAAGGTCGACTCGTACGGGATCCCGCAGCTCCGCATCGACTGCTCGTGGGGACCCAACGAGCTCGCCATGCGCAAGGACATGGCCGAGTCGATGGCGGAGATGCTCGAGCGCTGTGGATTGAAGAACGTGCGCCCGTACGATCGCTACGTCGAGGGCACGATCGGCGCGGAGCCGGGGCTCGGTATTCACGAGAACGGGACGGCGCGCATGGGACGCGATCCGAAGACGTCCGTGCTCAATGGGCACAACCAACTGTGGGATGCGCCGAACGTGTTCGTCACGGATGGCGCCTGCATGGCCTCGTCCCCCTGCCAGAACCCGTCGATCACCTACATGGCGCTCACCGCACGCGCCGTGAGCTACGCCGTGACGGCATCCAAGCGAGGCGCGCTATGAATCGTCGCGAGGCGGTGAAAGCGATCGGCGTGCTGCTGGGCAGCGCGGTCACGCCCTCCGTGGCGCGCGCAATTCATGCCGGCTACCGTACCCCGGCGCCGGGCCTTCCCTATCGCGCGCTCACGCCGCGGCAGGGTGAGCTCGTCGCCGCGCTCACGGAACACATCATCCCGGCGACGGACACGCCCGGCGCGCGCGCTGCCCGCGTCGACGCATTCATCGACGGCCTGCTCGCCGACGTCTTCCGCGCCGAGGAGCGCGAGCATTTCCTCGCTGGGCTGGCCGACGTCGATGCGCGCGCGCAGGCGGCGCACGGCATGACCTTCATGAAGGCGACTCCGGCACAGCAGACTGCCCTGATGACGGCGATGCAGAGCGAGGCGTCGGCAGCGCGCCAGCAGGGGCGCCCTGCCTCACGCTCGCAGCCGCGGCCGTTCTTTCCGTGGCTCAAGGAGCTGACGCTGGTCGGCTACTACACGTCGGAGATCGGTGCCTCGCAAGAGCTCAGATACGTGCACATCGCCGGGCGCTACGACGGAGACGTGCCC
This sequence comes from uncultured Gemmatimonadaceae bacterium, assembly GCA_964438255.1. Classification (GTDB taxonomy): domain Bacteria; phylum Gemmatimonadota; class Gemmatimonadetes; order Gemmatimonadales; family Gemmatimonadaceae; genus AG11. Next base: position 12,936 of record CAYTKA010000072.1, read on the forward strand.
TACCGGCGGATCGGCCGGGCGTACTCGTGATGCGCGCCGATTGAACCTCCCGCCAACCCGCGCAACGCACGGAACCACAACCCATCGACTCTGGCCAGCTCGTCGTCTACATCTACGACCGACTCGTCGAGCGCGGCACGCCGCCGACGTCGAGCGACGTCGCGGCGCACTTCGGAGCGACGCAGGACTCGGCACGACGACATCGGCTTCACCTGAGCGACGATGTCACGCTTCCGGTCGGAGGTGCACGTCGATCGCTGGCTCCATCGCTCCAACAGAAGCAGGGGCGCCGTCGCCGGCCTTCAGACGGTGTGGCGCCTCGCGAAGGCGGTACGTCAAATCCACGTCGGCGCTATCACCAATGCCTACGGCCACGGATGACCACCGCCTACGGACCGCTGACGAGGTTCTGGACCATCGCTCCCGCCTGCGCTGCCGGACCAGTCTCGTTGAGGACGTGCGCGATCGTCCCCTTGCCACCGCCGAGCGACACCGTCACCATGTTGCGTAGCCGGACGCCAGGCGCGACGGGAACCGCGAAGGCGCGATCGGCAACCACGGTTGGATTACGGTTGAAGAAGCAGTAGCTCCCGAGTCCCCACGCCTCGTGGCTCGTGACACCGGCCTCGACACGATAGGCGGCGAATCCTCGCATCGTCCCCCCGTCGCTCATCCACTCCGACTGCGTCGGGACATCGTACGGCATCTCGTTCTGGAACATGTAGGTGCGCCCACCGTTGCCCCTCCAGCGCACCTGATCTTCCTGGTAATGCTCCACGAACAGCCCGTACATCGTCACGTCGCTGCCGTTCACCACCAGACCATTCGCCGCCGTGTTCGACGTCCACCCTACCCCGTTGCCATGGTCGGCGCGCCAGAGCCACAGATGGTCGCCGATCACGTCGTTGCTGTTGATCTCCACCGAGCGCGTCGCCTTCCCCACCGCGGCGCCGCCGACGCGCACGAACAGATCGCTGAGCAGCGTCGGGTTGGACACGTGCCGCGCCGACGAGCGGTGAACGTTGGACCGTGAACGGTGAGCCGCGAGATCGCCGGGCCTTCCGATCTGCACGAGCACTGGCGAGTCGACGGGCCCCGCCTCGACGAGCAGGCCGGCAATGGTGACGCCGTCCACGTCATCGGTCGTGATGGCGCTGGCGCCCCTATCGGCGACGAGCGTGGCGAGGCCGAGTCCGAGCACGATCGTGTTCGGCCGCGTGACGTGCAGGGGCGCGTCGACGTGATAGATCCCCGGTGTGATGATGAGGCTCTTCGCTCGCCCGAGCGCCGCGTTCATCGTCGCTGCGGGCGTGCCCGGCTTCACGATGACGAAGTCGCTCAACGGCCGTGCGCTGCCCGCTGGCATTCCGGCGCTCCACGTCGTGCCGGTCGCCCTCGAGCGGAGCGCCGGAACGAACACCTGCCACGCGCCGCCAGCGTCGACGAAGAGGAACGGCTTCTCACGGATCCTCGGCGCGGCGTCGATCGTCGTGTAGGGGGGCGCGGGAAAGCTGTTCGCCGGGGCATGCTCGGTGCCGACGAACACCATGTTCCAGTTCGAGCCGTTCCAGTTTCCGAGCGTACTGTTGCGCGTGAGCCATTGCTGCTGGCTGCCGGAGCGCACCTGGCCGTCGATCTTCGAATCGGCGAGGAATCCCCCGCTCGACCAGCCCCCGTCGTCGAGCACGAGATCGCCGCGGATGTGCATGCGGCGCATCGGCGCCGCCTGCGACACGGCCCATCGATCGAAGCCGCCGGCGGGAACGATCGCCATGTTCTCCACCGCGCGCCAGAAGTTCAGCGTCGCGTTCCCCTTCCTCCACCGCGCATCGGCGCGCATGCCGCCATTGATGACGACGTCGTCGGGGGAGAGACCGAGCCCGGACACCTGCGTGTAGAAGCCGATGCGGGCGTCGACGTCGTACGTGCCCGGCTTGAACAGGAGCGCGTATCGCCCGACCCCGAACTCACTCGACTCCTGCAGCGCGAAGATCGAATCGAGCGTTGCCTGGATGGTCGCCGCCGGAGTGCCCGCCTCGATGATCCTGACGTTCGGGCCGAAGTCCGGTGGGGTGCGCGGCATCTGCGCTGCGACGGGTGCGGCAAGCGTGACGAGCAGGAGCAGCTGCGCACGGGAGGGAAGGAGCATGGCGATCACTGGTCAGGATCACGGACCACCGACGTGCTTCGGCGCGGCAGACTGAGGACGAACGTCGACCCCGTCCCCACCTCGCTGCGCACGGTCACGTCTCCGCCCATGCCGCGCGCGAGCTGGCGGCTGATCGCGAGGCCGAGCCCCGTGCCCTCGGCCGTACGCGTCAGCTCCTGCTCTCCCTGCACGAACGGCTCGAATATCGTATCCAGCATGTGCGGCGGGATGCCGCGGCCGGTGTCACTCACCTCGATCTCGATCATGTCGTGGCCGGCGATGCATCGAACGTCGACTCGGCCTTGGTCGGTGAACTTCGTCGCGTTGGAGAGCAGGTTGAGCATGATCTGCTCCACCTTGTCCCGGTCCGCGTACGCCATCGCGTCGGCGCTGCACCGCTCGAAGTGGTACGTGAGTCCCTTCTTTCGCAGCGCCGGCGCAATCGACACCTCGAGACTGTGCAGCAGGTCGTGCATGTGGACGTCGGACATCCGGTAGTTCAGGCGTCCCGATTCCAGCCTCGCGACGTCCAGCACATCCTCGATCAGGCGCAGCAGAATGCGCTGATTGAGCTTGATGCGCTCGAGATCGGCGCGCTGGTCCTCGACCAGCGGACCGCGGAGGCCGAGCTGCAGGATGTCGACATACCCGGCGATCGCATTGAGCGGCGTGCGCAGCTCGTGACTCATCGTCGCGAGAAACTGGCTCTTGGCGCGGTTTGCTCGTTCCGCGGCGGCCTGAGCCTGACCCGCCGCCTGGATGGCCCGATGCAGCTCCTCGTTCGTCTGCTCGAGCTCTTCCTGCATCGTCTGAGCCTCGTCCACCTGCTGCTCCAGCTCGGCCGCCTGCTCCTCGAGCTGCAGGGCCTGCTCCTGAAGCTGCTCCGTGAGCTCGCGCTCCGCGCGGCGCAATCGGTTTGCTTCCGTGACGTCGCGCGCGATCTTCGACGCACCGATCACGTTGCCCTCGTCATCGAGAATCGGCGACGTCGTGAGCGACACCTCGATGCGCGTCCCGTCCTTCCGCAGACGCTTGGTCTCGTAGTGAGTGATCCGCTCCTTGCGGGAGAGCTTCTCGATGATCGTGTGCTCCTCGCCGTGCAGCTCGGGCGGGATGAGAATCAGAACGGATTGCCCGATGATCTCCTGGGCCGTGTAGCCGAACATGCGTTCGGCGCCGCTGTTCCAGGTGCGGATCACGCTGTCCAGCGTCTTGCCGATGATTGCGTCATCGGACGACTCGACGATCGCGGCAAGCCACTTCATTGGATGCGCAGCCCAGGGCATGGAAGTGGCCACGCGGGAAGCCTCCGGCATAGGCGGTGGGTGGTCGGCTCGCACCCAGAGGGCGCTGAACTATCGCCAGTTCGGGGCGAAAAAGCTGCACCCCGGGCCAGAACCTTACAAGGGCGCTGGAGCGTGCGGCAGTGCCATGCCACGCCGGGAACTCGGCGTTTCCGAGCGACGCCGATCCTCGTCATTATCAGGCGGTCGACGAGCGACCCCGCCCCCGCCGCCCGCCCCCCGCCTCCCGGCTCCCACCCATGCCCTTGTTCATTCCGGCGCGGCGCGTTGCGCCGATGCTTGCGGCGGCGCTTGTCCTTCGCGCCACCGGCATATCGGCGCAGGAGGCCCGCCAGCCGAACGCGCCCGTCGCGCCGGGTCACGACGACAGTTCGCATGCGTCGTGCGCGGACTGGCACCAAGCACAGGGACGGTACATCGATTCGATCTCGGTCGTCACGGCCGGTGTGGGACACATCGGGCCGTTCGACTGGCTTCGCTTCGCCCACATGACGACGCGGCCGGACCTGGTGCGGGACGCGTTCGGCGTCCGCGCGGGCGCGCCGCTCGATACCGCGGAGTTGCAGTACGGACTCCGTCGCGTGCGCGCGCTCGACCTCTTCGCCGACGTTCAGTTGTCGGTCGCGAGCTGTGCAGGACCGGGAATCCATCTCCGTCTGCAGACCACCGACCGGTGGACGGAGACCGTGCAAGCGCGCTACGCGTCCGGCCCGGGGCTCTCACTCCTCGTCACCGAGCGAAGTGTGCTCGGTCGTGGAATCTCGGTCAGCGCAGGATTCCTTGCCGACAACGGACGGTTGGCGCCCAGTGCGGTCGTGCGCGACCCACTGCTGTTCCATGGAACCAGCATCGCGGCCCTCTCCGGAACGCGATACGCCGACGGCGCCGTGGTCGGGCTGACCTTCGTCCCCACATCGGCGGTGTCTGCCTCAGATTGGCTGCTGTGGGGCCGGGTGTCATCGTCGCACCGCGCCGTGCCCCGCGACACCGCCCTGGTGCTCACCCCCAAAGATTCTGCCGCGCTCCTCGCCGATACACTGGGGAATAGTCTCGATTCCACATACGCACCGATCACCGAGGGCTACAGCCTGGTGCGCTCGAGCGCGAATGTGCTCGTCGGCCGCCGGATTGCCTCCATTCCACTGGGTCGCGTCTATCTGCTCGCCGGCGTCGAGCGGGTCACCGCCGACCTGCACGTGGCGCCTGAACAGCTCACCCTCGGAGCGCAGGACGTCGAGCGGTTCTTTGTGGGGCCGACGGCGGGCGTGGCGCTTCGTGCCACGGACTATACGGACATCGCCTGGTACGTCTCGGCCGAACGGCCGCTGCAGTTGCCCCGCGGGCTGGAGATGGACGTCGTGCTGAGTCGGGGACACGAGACCGTCAGCGACCTTCCGATGACGCACCTCGACAGTTGGCTCGGGGTGACCCTGACGCCGGCGGGGCTCGGACTGCTCACGCTCGATTGGTGGAGCAGCGGGTATCGGAGCGAGGGTGTCGTCAGCAACGGCACGACGCGGGCACGAGTGGGATGGATCCATCCCACGTCGGCCGGCCGCTGGCTGCTCCGGCTCGGCTGGGAGGACATCACGAACCCCGACCCCGACGTCCACGCGCTGACGACGTTCGATCCCATCCGTCAGGTCATCTCACCGCGAAGCAATCTCGCCGAATCAGCGCGGACGCTGCTGGTCGAGCACGACTGGCGGCTGCCGATCACCGTGATGCACCATCCGTTCGCCGTTGCGCTGTTCGGTGCCGCATCGAGACGGCATGGTACGCTGAGCGAGAGCGCGGTCGACCCCACGTACTTGCAGGGCGCCGTCCTTGGCTTCGGGCCGAGGCTCTGGCCAGCGGTTCCGTCGGAGGGTATGATCGAGCTCAACGTCGGGTATCCGCTGGTGCGTTCAGCGATCGGCGGCACCGGCTGGTTCGCGTCGCTGCAGGTAACTCCCGGTCCCGGAACCGGTCGCGGGAGACAGTAGGTGATGCGGTCGGACGGTCGGACGGTCGGGCGGTCGGGCGGTCGGACGGTCGGACGGTCGGACGGTCGGACGGTCGGACGGTCGGACGGTCGGACGGTCGGACGGTC
>CAYTKA010000073.1:0-18345 GCA_964438255.1 uncultured Gemmatimonadaceae bacterium
TCCGACTGTCCGACCGTCCGACCGTCCGACCGTCCGACCGTCCGACCGTCCGACCTTGCCCTACCGCAACATCCCCTTCGCAATCGTATTGAGCTGCATGTTGCTCGTTCCCTCGTAGATCGTGCCGATCTTCGCATCGCGGTAGAACTTCTCCGCCGGATAGTCCGTCGTGTAGCCGTAGCCGCCGAACAACTCGAGCGAGATCGACGTCACGCGCTCCGCGACCTGCGAGGAGAACAGCTTCGCCATCGCGCCCTCCATCGCGATGTCGTGACCCGCATCCTTCATTCGCGCAGCGTTGTAGACCATCAGGCGCGCGGCTTCCGCCTCGGTACGCGCCTGCGCGAGCTGGAACTGGATTCCCTGGAACTCGGCGAGCGGCTTCCCGAACTGGTGGCGCTCCTTCACGTACGCTGTGGCGGCGGCGAGCGCGCCCTGGCTGATACCGATCATCTGCGCACCGATGCCGATGCGGCCCTCGTTGAGCGTCTCGATGGCCACCTTGTATCCCTGGCCCACGGGACCGAGCACGTTCTCGTCCGGCACCTCGACACCGTCGAGAATGAGCTCCGTCGTGCTGCTCGCGCGGATGCCAAGCTTGTCCTCTTTCTTGCCGACCGAGAACCCCTTCATCTCGCGCTCGACGACGAAGGCGGTGATTCCCCTGTAGCCCTTGCCCGGATCGGTGTTCGCGAAGACGACATAGATGCCGGCCTCCGCGCCGTTGGTGATCCACATCTTGCGGCCGGTAAGCGCCCAGCTGCCTCCCGTCCTCTCGGCACGCGTCGCCATGCCGAAGGCATCCGAGCCCGAGCTCGGCTCGCTCAGCGCGTATGCGCCGATCGTGTCGCTCGTGAGCCGCGGCAGATACTTCGCCTTGAGCGCGTCACTGCCATAGCGATTGATCGGGTAGTTGACGAGCGTGTTCTGCACGTCGACGACGATCGCCGCCGCCGCGTCGTACTTGCTGATCTCCTCGACGGCGAGCGTGACCATCATCAACGAACCCCCCGCGCCGCCATACCGCTCGGGGACCTCGATCCCCATCAGCCCCATCTCGAAGTACTGCTTCACGAGGGCGGGATCGATCTTCCCCGCGCGCTCCATGGACATGACGCGCGGCTTCACCTCGTCGGCGGCAAACCCGGCGACGACGTCGCGGAACGCGAGCTCATCCTCGGAGAGTCGAGTGAGCGGCGGCCGGGCAACACTGGTATCGGTCGACATTATCCAAGAGACGAGAAACGGTGGTGAGTGAGCGACTAGCCACTCAGCTCACACCACTCACCGCTGGGGTGTGAGCGACGGGTTGGCGCCGGCATGCGTCTCCGCAGGTCATCGGCAACTGCGACGAGTGCCAGCAGTGCTCCGCCTCATTCACGGCGACCGGGTGCGCGACCGGGACGCCAGCACGGGCGAGGATCAGTTCGGCAAGCTTCTCGTGCACACCGAATGCGGCCGTGACGCGAACGTCGAGCGTCGGGTACGCCCCCGCCGCTTCCGCTACCAGACGCGGGATGTCGCCCGTCGAATGCTTACCGGGCGAGAGCATGTATGGGAATACGATAAGGTCGGTCGCGCCGGCCTCGACACAGCTTCGCACACCGGCGGGGATCGACGGCTCCGCAAGCTCCATGTGCGCGTATCGGACGATGACGTCGTCACCGGCCATGGCCTGGACCAGCTTCGCCATGCAGTCCATCATCTCGTTCGCCTCGTGGCGCCGCGAGCCGTGATCGATCAGAAGAATCGCCTTCATAGCTTCGAGTCGAGAGAGGGTGTGATGCTCGATGAAAAAGGTAGCGACGAGACGCTATTGACGCGCCGTCTGTTTCGGCATTTATTCGGCCTGCTTCAGGAGGTCAGCTCCGGACGTGTCCCTTCACGGAGAGGTCGAACGATGGCTACCACCGCGCACCTTCCGGTCGACAATCCGCCCAGCCTCAATCACCTCACGCCCGTCATCGTCGTGGACGACGTCGCCGCCTGCGTGCAGTTCTGGACGGACCGATTCGGCTTCACGAAGGAGAACGAGGTCACCGTCGGCGACCTCGACGCCACCGAGGCCGCGCTCGCCGGCGCCCCCGTGGTCAAGGCGCGCCACACCACCTTTTATGGCAGCGAGGAGATATACGTCCGCGAGCCGGGAGGCAACACAGTAGGCTTCGCCAAGTTCGCCTGAGAGCGCAAATCCGGTGGTCGGCCACGCCGAACCACCGGACGATGTCGTTCACTTCACGCCGCGCGCGATATCGCCGATGCCGCGCCGGCCGCAGGCTTCCACGACGTCCGCCATCTGTCGCGTGTTGCCATCAACAGGCGAAGCAGCACGAGCGCGCTGATGGCGGCGCCGGCGAGCACGACGAAGCCGGCGCGGAACGAGCCCGACGACTGCTTGATCTGGCCAAGCAGGGTAGGCAGCGCGAATCCACCGAGACCGCCGATCGCGCCGATCACGCCGGTGGCTGCGCCGATCTGCCCGCGGAAGCACTGCGGCACGAGCTGAAAGACAGCGCCGTTCCCCATGCCGAGACAGAGCATCGCCGTCACGAGCAAGACCGCCATGGTCGCGAGCGCGGGAAGTCTCGACACTGCCAGATACGACGCGCCAATCCCGAGCAGCAGCACGGAAAGCAGACGCGCGCCTCCCACGCGGTCTGCGATGTACCCGCCGAGCGGTCGCGCGGCACTGCCGACGATCGCTGCGCCGGCCGTGAGGTATCCCGCCGTCACCGCGCTCACGCCGTACTGATCGCGTATCAACAGCGGCATGAAGCTGCTCAGTCCCACGTAGCCGCCGAAGGTCACGCCATAGAGGAGGGAAAACCACCACAGCTCGGAGCTACGCAGTGCGCCGGCGAAGCTGGTCCCATGCACCGGCTCACGCCGTGGACGCTCGCGCGCGAGCGTGACGAAGAGAACAAGCACCAGCGCCAGCGGAAGCATGACGAGACCGAGCGTGGCGTGCCATCCGACGGCCGCGGCGATGCGCGGTGCAACGAGGTTGGCCATGGCGGTTCCGCTGTTGCCCGCGGCCGCGATCCCCATCACGAGCCCCTGCCGCTCGGGGGGATACCATCGACTCGCCAGCGGCAGCGCGACGGCGAACGACGCGCCGGCGATGCCGAGCAGGAGTCCCACGGCGAGCAACTGCGGCAGCGAGTTGCCTGCGCGCCAGCCGATGGCGAGCGGCACGAAGAGCACGCTCAGCATCGCGACGCCGACTCGCTTCGCGCCGTAGCGATCGCCGAGCAGTCCCAGCGGGATGCGCATGAGCGCGCCGCTGAGCAGTGGGGCGGCGACCATCAGTCCCTTCTCTGCGGCGGTGAGCTGGATGCTCTCGCTGATCGAGACTCCGAGCGCGCCGAGCAGCACCCAGATCATGAAGCACAGATCGAAGTGCAGGAACGCGGCGATCACGGTCGGCGCGTGGCCGGTGGCCGGCGCGTTATCCGGCTGTGTGCTCGTTCGCGGGAGGCTCATGCTGCTCACGACCGAGTCGTCGCGGCCAGGGTCGGCGCTCCGCGCGCGGCGAGCGCCTGCCCGATGGCGGTGACGAGTGGCCGCATCCGCGGTGGCGAGGCGACGACGTGCCGCGCGACGCCGAGCTCGTCGAGCGTCGCCGAGCACGCAGGACCGATGGATCCAACGATCGTGCGGTGATGGAGCGCGTCGAGCAGCGCGTTCCGTCGATCCATCGTCGTGGCGACGTGCAGGAGATGCCGCGCCTGGACCTGCGTCGTGAACGCGACGGCGTCCACCTCGCCGGCGATGATTGCCTGCACGAGCTGCTCGAGCGCACTGGTATCGGTGGGCAACCGCCATTCATAGGCGCGCATCTCCACCACGGTCGCGCCGCGATCACGCAGCGCGTGCGCGAGGACGGGATTGCCCCCGCCGTCCTGCACCACGGCGATCTCGCGCCCGTCCAGGGGGAATGCGCTGAGTGCGTCCAGCAGATCCGCTGTGGTGTGCGGCGCCCGGACGGGCAGTCGAATAGGGACGCCAAGTCTCCGCAGGACGCTGGACGGTTTCGGCCCGCGACACACGGTGGTGGCCTCGTGCAGCGCCGCGGTGAGCTCGGCCAGCACGCCGATCTGCTCGGCCTGCGCGAAGAGCGACGACGCACCCACCCCGGTCAGGAACACCACCAGCGTGCAGCGTCGGTCGCGTAACGCGCCGACGAGCGCCGGTATCTGCGGCGTGAGATCCAGCGGTGCCTCGCAGACGGCCGGCGCGCACACCGGCTCGCCCCCCTCGCGACGGACCAGCTCCGCCAGCTCGCTTCCGAGTCGGCTTTCGAGCAGCGCGATGCGTGCACCGCACAACATGCTCACGGCGCATCCCTCCATTCCGGAGCGGCATCCGATGCGTCGACAAAGAGCTGCACGCGGCGCGCGTCGGTGATCTCCGCGCGATAGGTGGTGAGCGCACCGCAGTCGTGTCCGATCGGGCGGCCGGTGGCGACGTCGAACTTGTAGCCGTGGAGGGGACAGATGAGCGTGCAGCCGCCGAGCAGGCCGTCGGCCAGTCGGCCGTCACGGTGGGGGCAGCGGGCCTGCGTGGCGTGGACGGTGTCGCCGCGCAGCCGGAACACGGCGATCTCGCGATCGGCCACGGCGAAGGTGCGCCCCTCCCCGAGGGGAATCCGTTCGACGGGGCCGAGATCATAGGCGCAATCTGTGAGCGTCGCGCCGGGCTCGTGCTCGCTCATGCGCGCGCCTCCCACGGAGCCGCCGCCGCGCCGGCGGGGTGCAGGAGATCGGCGAACTGCGTCGGGTGCGCGGGACGCGCGGCTTCCTCCCACGGATCGACGTACGCATCCACCGCACGCTCGATCTCGGCGTCGAGCCGCGAGCAGATCCCTTCCGCGTCGTCGACCAGCAGGCGGCGCAGCGTGTCGATCCCCGTCCGCTCCACGAAGTCGTACGTGCGCTCGAGGTACTTCGCCTGCTCGCGGTAGTACTGCATGAAGCGACCCATGAAGCGCAGCACCGCATCGTGCGAATCCACGGTGCAGAGGAGATCCCCTCTGCGCACGCGCGTGCCCGCCGCGCCGCCGACGTAGATCTCCCAGCGTCCCCCCTCGATCGCCACCGCGCCCAGATCCTTCGTCGTCGCCTCGGAGCAGTTCCGCGGACAACCAGCCGTGGCCAGCTTGATCTTGTGCGGCGTCTCGACGCCCTGATAGCGCCGCTCGATCTTCACACCGAGCGCCGTGCTGTCGCCGACGCCGTAGCGGCAGAACTCCGAGCCGATGCACGTCTTGCAGGTGCGGAACGCTTTCGTGTACGCGTGTCCGGACGGCATCCCCAGATCGCGCCAGACGTCGGGGAGCTTCTCCTTCGCCACACCGAGCAGGTCGATCCGCTGGCCGCCCGTGATCTTGACCATCGGGACGGCGTAGCGGTCGGCCACGTCGGCAATGCGCCGCAGCTCCGCGGCCGTGGTCACGCCGCCGAAGATGCGCGGCACGACGCTGAAGGTGCCGTCCTTCTGGACGTTCGCGTGCACGCGGTCGTTGATGAAGCGCGCGTCGCGCTCGTCCTCGTACTCCCGTCCCCAGATCGTGCGCAGCAGCGAGGCGAGTCCCGCCTTGCTCGACGGATCCTCGCGTCCGCCTGCCAATGCATGAAACACCGCGGAGACGCTGCGGAGTCCACGGTCACGGATTGCCCGGACGAGCTCGGGCTTGTCGAGCGGCACGCCGGGAACGTAGTAGTGCACCGACGGGTCGTCGCGAAGTACGTCGTCGCCGCACGCGAGCTCGAGGACGGCGTGCACCTGCGGCTTGCATGCGCCACAGCCGGTGCCGGCGCGCGTCGCGTCGCAGAGTGCGCGCAGGGTGCGATGCCCGCTCTCCACGGCGTCGAGCAGGGTGCGCTTGGACACGCCGTTGCAGTTGCAGATCTGCGCGGAATCGGCGAGGTCGGCGACGCTCGGTGCGCCCTCGGTGGCCGCGAGTTGGAACAGCAGCTCGGCACGATTCTGCGGCAGCTCCGACTCGCGGTCGAACGCCTGGAGCAGTGCCGGCGCGGTTGCGGGGTCACCAAGCAGGATCGCGCCACCCAGACGGCCGTCGCGCACGACGAGCTTCTTGTAGACGCCGCGCGACGGCTCGCTGTACGTCACCACCTCGTCGCTCCCATCGCGCGGGTCGCGGTCGCCCATGACGACGAGACCGACCCCCATCACCTTGAGCTTCGTCGACGTGCGCGAACCTGCGTACGTCGCCCCCGGCGCGCGGCGCGACAGCCGATCGGCGAGAATGCGCGCCTGCTCCCACAGTGGCGCGACGAGCCCATAGAGCTGGCCGCGATGCTGGGCACACTCCCCGATGGCGTGGATCCGCTCGTCGTCGGGCGACTGGAGCGTATCCGTGACGACGATGCCGCGCTCCACCGTGAGTCCCGCCGCGCGCGCGAGCGCGGCGTTCGGGCGGATCCCCGCCGAGATGACCACCATGTCGCAGGCCAGCGTGCTGCCGTCGCGGAAGGCGAGCCCCTCCACGCGATCGCTGCCCAGGATGGCCGTCGTCTCCTTCTCGAGATGCACGTGGACTCCCATCGCCTCGAGCGTCCCGCGCAGCAGCAGGGCCGCAGCGGGATCGAGCTGCGCCTCCATCAGATGCGAGCAGAGATGAACGACGTGCACCTCGAGACCGCGCTCGAGCAGCCCGCGCGCCGTCTCCAGACCGAGCAGTCCACCGCCGATCACCGCTGCCCTTCGTGCCGCGGGCGTGTACGCCAGGATGTCGCGGCAGTCATCGAGGGTGCGGAAGACGAAGAGCCCATTCTTCGCCGCGCCATCGGGGCCGCTGCGGCCGTTCACCGGCGGCACGAAAGGGGTGCTGCCGGTGGCCAGCACGAGAATGTCGTACGGCTCGCAGGCGCCGTTGCTGCCGTGCACCACGCGCGCGCGGCGGTCGATCGACGTGGCGCGGACGCCGGCATGAAGGCGCACACCACGCTCCGCGTACCAGGGGAGCGGGTTGATGGTGATGTCGCCCGCGTCGTGGCTCCCCGCGAGCACGCCGGAGAGCAGGATGCGGTTGTAGTTGCCGTGTGGCTCGTCGCCGAACACGACGATCCGATGGCGCTCGGTGCCGCCGCGCGCGCAGAGCTCGTCGACGAAGCGCGCGCCCACCATGCCGTTGCCGACGACGACGAGCCGCTGCCGTCGAGAGATCGAGTTCAGGTCGTCCGCGCTCCTCACGATGCTATGCCCTCCGGTTGTTCGGTCAATGCTTCGAGCCGTACGGCGCACACCTTGAACTCGGGCATGCCGCTCGTCGGATCGAGCGCGGGGTTGGTCACGCGGTTGATCGAGCCCGCGTCGCTCCAGTGAAAGGGCACGAACACGGTATCCTCGCGGATGTCGCGGGTGAGCTTCGCGCGCGCCACGGCTCGTCCCCGTCTGGTCACCAGTGACACGAGTGAGCCGTCGGTGACGCCGGCCCGCTTCGCGGCGGCGGGATTGATCTCGGCGTACGGCTCGGGAGAGAGGCGTGTCAGGTCGGCGACGCGACGCGTCTGCGTGCCGGACTGGTAGTGCGCCAGCGTGCGGCCGGTGGTGAGGTACAGCGGATACGCCGCATCGGGCTGCTCGGCCGGTGCCTGATGATGCACGACGTGGAAGCGCGCGCGCCCATTCGGCGTAGCGAAACGCTCCGCAAAGATGTACGGTGTGCCCGGGTGATCCTCTGCCGGACAGGGCCAGAAGATCCCGTTCGTCGCGTCGATCCGCTGCCAGGTCATGCCGGAGTAGTCGGCGGTTCCCCCTGCGCTGGCGAGACGCAGCTCGTCGAAGACGGCCTCAGCGTTGCGATACCGGAACTGCGGGCCGCACCCGAGTCGCTCGGCGAGCGCGGCGATGATCTCGAGGTCGGTGCGCACGCCCGCAGGCGCCGCCAGGGCGCGACGGCGCAGGATGACGCGGCCCTCGAGGTTCGTCATCGTGCCTTCCTCCTCCGCCCACTGCGTCGCGGGCAGAACGACGTGCGCCAGCTCCGCGGTCTCGGAGCGGAAAAAATCGGCGACGACGAGCAGATCGAGCGCGCCAAGACGCGAGGCGACGTGCTGCGCACGCGGTGCCGAGACGACGGGGTTCGAGCCCATGACGAGGAGCGCACGAACGCCCGTGTCGCCGGTGATGCCGTCGAGCATCTCGTACGCGGACCGGCCCGCCCGCGGCAGGTCGTCCGCGACGATCCCCCACACCGACGCGACGTGCGCACGCGCAACCGGATCGTCGATGCTGCGGTAGCCGGGAAGCTGGTCGGCCTTCTGGCCATGCTCGCGTCCACCCTGTCCATTGCCCTGGCCGGTGATGCAGCCGTAGCCGGTGAAGGGCGCGTCGCTCTTGCCGAGCGCGAGCCCGAGATTGATGTAGGCGAGGACGTTGGCGACCCCCTGCGCCTGCTGTTCCGCGCCGCGGGCCGTGAGCACCATCGGGCGGTTCGCCGCGCCGAGCAGCTCCGCGGCCTGAACGAGCTGGGCCTCGGGCACACCGGTGATGCGCTCGGTGCGCTCCGGCCAGTACGTGGCGGCGAGCCCGCGCAGCTCGCTGAAGCCATCGGTGCGCTGCTCGATGAAGTCGACGTCGATCGCGCCGCTGCGCAGCAGCAGATGCAGCAGCCCGTTGGCGAGAGCGGTGTCGCTACCCGGGGTGAGGCGCAGGTGGAGGGTCGCATTCCGCGCCGTGAGCGAGCGGCGCGGATCGACGACGATCAGAGCGCCGCCCTCGGCCCGCTGCGCCTCGAAGTACTGCATCAGCGGTGGCATCGTCTCGGCGGGATTGCTGCCGACGAGGAGCACCGCATCAGCCTCGGCGATGTCGGAGACGGGGAAGGGGAGCCCGCGATCCGCCCCGAAGGCACGGATGCCCGCCGCCGCCGCGCTCGACATGCAGAAGCGGCCGTTGTAGTCGATGTGCCGGGTGCGCAGGCAGACGCGGGCGAACTTGCCGAGGAGGTATGCCTTCTCGTTGGTGAGCCCACCCCCGCCGAAGACGCCGACCGCATCGGCACCGTAGTGCTCCTGAATCGAGCGGATCTCCTTGACGATGCGATCGAGCGCGTCGTCCCAGCTCGCGGCCGCGAGGGCGCCGCGCCGGGTGCGCACCAGAGGAGTGTGGAGTCGCTCCGGGCTGTGGAGCGTCGCTGCCGCCGTCCAGCCCTTGATGCAGAGGGCGCCCTTGCTCACCGGAAAGCTCCGGTCGCCGGCGATCGTGAGCACGTCCTCACGCACGTCCAGCCGCATCCCGCATTGGAATGCGCAGTAGGGGCAGTGGGTCGCGGTAGCCAAGAGCGTCCCTCGGTGAACGAGTCGGTATCCAAATGCAGGATATGGCCTCCGATGTCACGTGTCAACAATTTCGTGCATTTTCTGCAATTTATTTGCAAAAAAGATCGCATCGTGAGTCGAAACTTGCAAAATTGCCGCCTCATTTGTGCGACATTTGCACAAACTGCCGCACGTGTAGTGGCGCGAGAATCCACAGATGACGGGCTGCGCGGCGGCAAAAAAGCCCGGCAGCCCCACGGGGCTGCCGGGCCGTGCGCCGCTTCCGGCGAGATCAGAAGGCTCGCGCGGGCGCGCTCGTCCGTTCCGCCACCAGCGCCGCCACATCGCGGACCTTGGGCGCGATCACCGGCGCGGCCGGCAGCACTCGCTCGACTGCCTCCGTGGTCTTCAGCCCGTTCCCGGTGATGCAGAGGACGACCTCGTCGTCGGGACGAAAGTGCCCCGCCGCAGCGAGTGCGAGCGCGCCCGCCACCGTGACACCGCCCGCGGTCTCCGTGAAGATCCCCGTCGTCTCGGCGAGGAGCCGGATGCCGGCCACCAGCGCGTCGTCGCTCACCGCCTGTGCCGAGCCCTTCGAGTCGCGGATCGCCTTCGCGGCGAACTGGCCGTCCGCCGGGTTTCCGATCGCGATCGAGCGCGCGATCGTCGCCGGAACCTCCGGCACGAGCAGCCCCTCGCCGCGCTCGAACAGCCGCACGATCGGCGCGCACCCCGACGCCTGCGTGCCGTACAGGCGGGGTGCGGGACCGGCCACGAGCTCCGCCGCGCGCAGCTCGGCGAAACCGCGGTGCAGCTTGGTCACCAGTGACCCGCCGGCCATCGGCGCGACGACTGTCGTCGGCAGTCGCCAGCCGAGCTGCTCGGCGATCTCGAACGCCATCGTCTTGGAGCCCTCGCCGTAGTAGCCGCGCAGGTTGACGTTCACGATCCCCCAGCCGAAGCGGTCGGCGAGCTGGGTGCAGAGGCGGTTGACGTCGTCATAGTGGCCGCGGATGCGCACGAGGTTCGGCCCGTACACTGCGGTGCCGAGCACCTTTCCGGTCTCGAGGTCCTCGGGGATGAAGATCCACGACGCCAGGCCGGCGCGCGCCGCGTGCGCGGCCACGGCGTTGGCGAGATTTCCCGTCGAGGCACAGCCGATGGTGTCGAGTCCGAAGGCGAGCGCGGCGTTGATCGCCGTGGCGACGACACGGTCCTTGAACGAGAGGGTCGGGTGGGACACAGCGTCGTTCTTCACCCACGCACGCGCGACGCCGAGCCGCTGCGCGAGCCGCGGCGCCTCGACGAGGGGGGTGAAGCCGGTGTCGAGCGATGCGACCGGCTCGCCCTCGAAGGGCAGCCACTCGCGGTAGCGCCAGAGCGAGTGCGGTCGCGCGGCGATCGTCGCGCGGCCGGGAAGGCTGCGCGAGGCCGGGTAGAGCGCCTCGAGCGGGCCGAGGCACTGCTCGCAGATGGCGACCGGCGCGGCCTCCTGCTCGACGCCGCACAACTTGCAGCGCTGCGGCAGAGGACGGAGAGTGGCGGCGCGGCCGGCCGCGCCGAGGGAGGTGGTCGGCGGCGCGGCAGTGGCGTCGGCGGCGGAGCGGAAGGCATTCATATGATGCGCAGATCGGAATGGAGGTGAGGCGCGGCGGCGTGTCGGGGTCGCTCAGTACTTCGGCACCATCGGGTCGACGTCCTGGCTCCAGCGCGTGATGCCGCCGGCAAGGTTCCAGACGCGCCGGAAGCCGGCGGCCTGAAGCTGCCGGACTGCCGTCGCGCTGCGCGTGCCGCCCTTGCAGTGCACGATGATCTCGCGTGCGCTGTCGAGCGTGGCGAACGACTCGGCGAGCGTGCCGAGCGGGACGAGCCGGGCGCCCGGGATGCGCGCGATCGCCCACTCGTGCGGCTCACGCACGTCGATCAGGTCGAAGTCGTCACCGCGCGCGAGGCGGGTGGCGATCTCCGCGGGGGTCACCTCGGGGAGCGCGTCTGCGCTGACCGGCTCGGCGGCCGCACCGCAGAACGCCTCGTAGTCCACGAGCTCGCGGATCTCGCGCGTGCCGCAGGCGGGGCACGCCGGATCGCGCCGCAGGCTCATCGTCCGGAAGCGCATCTCCAGCGCGTCCACGAGCAGCAGCCGACCGACGAGCGGCGCGCCGACGCCGAGGAGCAGCTTGATTGTCTCCGTCGCTTGGATGGTACCGACGAGGCCTGGCAGCACGCCGAGCACGCCGCCTTCCGCGCAGCTCGGCACGAGACCCGGCGGCGGCGGCTCGGGGAAGAGGCAGCGGTAGCACGGCCCCTCGGCGGTGGCGAACACCGACGCCTGGCCTTCGAAGCGGAAGATGCTGCCGTACACGTTCGGCTTGCCGAGCAGCACGCACGCATCGTTGGTGAGGTAGCGCGTGGGGAAGTTGTCGGTGCCGTCCACGACGACATCGTAGTCGCGGACGATCTCCAGCGCGTTCTCGCTCGTGAGGCGCGTGTCGTACGGCTCCACGTGCACGTGCGGGTTGACGTCGCGCAGCCGGTCGCGCGCCGAGTCGAGCTTGGGGCGCCCGATGTCGCGCGTGCCGTGGAGCACCTGGCGCTGGAGGTTGGTCAGGTCCACGACGTCGAAGTCCACGAGGCCGAGGGTGCCCACGCCGGCCGCGGCGAGGTAGAGCCCGAGCGGCGAGCCGAGGCCGCCGGCGCCGACGAGGAGGACGCGCGACGCCTTGAGGCGCTGCTGTCCGCCGAGGGCGACCTCGGGGAGGATGAGATGCCGGCTGTAGCGGAGGATCTCCTCCGCGGTGAGCTCGGCGTCGGCGGTGGCGGCGCGGTCGGTGTCGGCACGCGTCGCCGTGGCGGCGGTCATCGGTCAGCCTCCGGCGATCGCTGGGACGACGGTGAGCTCGTCGCCGTCGTTGACCGTCGCGTCGAAGCCACCCTGGAAGCGGATGTCTTCGTCGTTGAGGTAGAAGGTGACGAAGGGATACGGCCGTCCTGTCTCGTCGCGCAGCCGCGGGGCGAGCGCCGGATAGCGCGCGGCGACGTCGGCGACGACGTCGCCTACCGTACTGCCCGAGGATGCGATCGCGCGGCCGTCGGCCAGCCGCGCGAGGACGGTGGGAAGGTGAAGGGTGACTGCCATTGTGGTCTCCGGGTGCGGGTGAGATCGGTGAGCCATGCGTGTGCCGCGCCGCCGTCCGGTGGATGCGTGCGCGGGGTGTCCGAGAAAACGAAACGGCCGCTCTGGAGCGAGCGGCCGGGATCCACTGGGAGTTCGTCGGAGAGTATGATTCGTCAGCGTTTACCCTCGCATCCCGGCCACCGCGTCATCGCCGCCTCGCACGCGAGACAGGCGATGCAGATCGCGTCACGGTCCGCGCGAATTCGCGCGCACGCGCCGATCGCCGACATGCACATCGCCGGGCGCGCGGCGGCGCCCGCCGGGCGGCGGTTCGTCGGAGCGCGAAGGGTGAAGGCGGCGAAGCGGGACACGCGGATGGGGGACGCAGTGGAACGGGACGAAAAAAATGCCGGGCGTGCAGTGCCGCCGGCGGTTCGCTGTTTAGCTCGTTGTTTTACGTGGCGGCAAGCGGCGGCAAATCACCACGGCGTTCGACTGTGTCTGTCAGACTACGTCGCACCGGCGACGCTGTCAAGACGCGCGGGGGGGCGGCGGCGCTCCGGCGCACGCTGGACAGCCGGCGGCGCGGCGCACCACATTGCGGCGCCCGCCGCCGGAGGATTCGCGCGCCTCTCGGCGCTGGCGGCGGCACCACGCGAAATCGGGAGCGCGGCGGCATGGGGAGCGTTGGACTGCTGGTCCGGGCGGCGACGGGTCCCGGCATCCTGCATCAGATCTCGGGGGTGATCGCGGACCAGCGGGGTGACATCACCTCCGTGGAGATCACCGGTGCAGCGACCGGCGACGCCCGCGTGTACTTCGAGGTCGATCTCCCGAACGAGCCGGAGCCGCTCCTGCGCGCGCTGCGTGCGCTCGCCGTGGTGCGCGACGTGAGCCTGGTGGCGACGATGCAGGCCATCTACGGCAAGCGCATCATCATCATGGGAGGCGGCGCACAGGTGGGACAGGTGGCGATCGGCGCGATCTCCGAAGCCGACCGGCACAACATCCGCGGGGAGCGGATCTCGGTGGACACGATCCCGCTCGTCGGTGAGCGGCCGCTGGCCGACGCCGTACGCGCCGTGGCGCGGCTGCCGCGCGCGGCGGCGCTCGTGCTCGCGGGCGCGCTGATGGGAGGCGAGATCGAGCGCGCCGTGCGCGACGTGCGCGCGCAGGGGCTGCTCGTCGTGAGCCTCAACATGGCGGGGAGCGTGCCCGAAGCGGCCGACCTCGTCGTCACCGACCCGGTGCAGGCAGGGGTGATGACGGTGATGGCGGTGGCCGATACGGCGAAGTTCACGGTGGACCGGCTGCAGCGTCGGACGTTCTGACGCCGCCGCCCGCCAGGCACCGCGCCATGACGGCGAGCGCCTGCGCGGGGGCGAGGGGCGCGGCGTCCACCTCCGACGCGGGCGGGGACTCCGTGCCGCCTCCCGGATCCTTGAGTAAGTGCCCGGTGAGGATCGCCACGACGCGCTCGCCGCGGCGGATGGTTCCGCGCGCGGCGAGCGCGCGCACGCCGGCCACGCTCGCTGCGCTCGCCGGCTCGCACCCCACGCCGCAGCGGTCCACGACGCCTTTCGCGGCGAAGATCTCGTCGTCGCTCACGGCCTCGACCACGCCGTCCGTGGCCTGGATCGCTTCGACGGCGCGATCCCACGACGCGGGATCGCCGATGCGGATCGCCGTCGCGCGCGTGTCGGCGCGCACCGTGACGCGCGTCGCGAAGGCGCCGGCGAAGGCGCGCGCGAAGGGCGCGGCCCCCGCAGCCTGCACGGCCAGCAGGCGCGGCATCCGGTCGATGAGGCCGGCCGCGCGCGCCTCGACGAGCGCCTTCCCGAAGGCGGCGGTGTTGCCGAGGTTCCCCGCAGGGAGCGCGATCCAGTCGGGTGGCTCCCAACCGAGCTGCTGGAGGAGCTCGAGCACGATCGTCTTCTGCCCCTCGATCCTGAACGGGTTGATCGAGTTCGCGAGATAGACGCCGAGCTGCTCGTTCGCCGCGCGCGCCACGCGCAGGCAGTCGTCGAAGTCGCCGCGGATGCGCAGCGTGCGGGCACCGTAGGCGAGGGTCTGCGCGAGCTTGCCGGCGGCGACGCCCCCCTCAGGCACGAACACGAACGACGGAATCCCCGCCTGCGCCGCGTATGCCGCGAGCGAGGCTGACGTGTTCCCGGTGGACGCGCACGCGACGGCGCGCGCGCCGGCGCGGCGCGCCTGCGTGACGGCCACCGTCATGCCGCGATCCTTGAACGAGCCGGTGGGGTTCGCCCCCTCGTGCTTGAGCAGGAGGGCGTCGACGCCGGCGTGGCGCGCCACGGCGTCGCGCGCGAGGAGTGGCGTGTTCCCCTCGGGATAGCTCACGGCGTCGGCTCCGGCGCCGGGCAGCACGAGCTCGCGGAAACGCCACACGCCGGACCGGTCGGCCGGCGTGCCGCGCGTCGTGTCGGGGCCGGCCACGCGCCGGTCGAAGACCGCGCGCAGCGAGGCGCCGCGCTGCGCGGGCGGGCCGTGCTCCACGATGAGCATGCCGCCGCAGGCGGGGCAGGTCGAGCGCGGCGTACGCTCGGGGAGCGGCGCGCCGCACGCGGTGCAGCGCACGCGCGATTCGCCGGCGGCGAGCGCCGCGCGCTCGATGATGCGGTCCGTCATGCGTCTAAGCTCGTCACGACCGCTCCTCGCGGATCCACCTCGGCGACGCGCGTCGTGCACGCCACGCCGTGCTCAGCATAGGCGGCGCGCATGGCGTCGGCCACCCGCTCGCCGACGGCGGCGTCGTCCACCACGGCGAACGCCGTGGGGCCGGCGCCGGAGATGGAGGCGCCGAGCGCGCCCGCCGCGAGTGCGGCCCGCTTGGCGGCCGCGAAGCCGGGCAGAAGGGCGACGCGCGCCGGCTCGGCGATCCGGTCGTCGATCGCACGGCCGAAGAGCGCCACGTCGCCCGTGTAGCAGGCGGCGACCATCGCCGCGACCTGCGCGATCTGGTGCGTCGCCACGTGCCGCTCCACCGACGAAGGAAGGACGCGCCGCGCATCGGCGGTCGCGAGCCGCTGCGCGGGATGCGCCAGCACGAGGCGCAGGCCGGCGGGCGCGGGGAGGCGCACGACTTCGATCGGGTCGAGCGAGCGGACGAGCACGATCCCGCCCAGCAGCGCGGGCGCGATGTTGTCGAGGTGGCGGCCGGAGACCGCGGCCTCGGCGTCGAGACAGCTCTCGAGCAGTGCGGTCGTGTCGAGCACTCCGCCGAGCAGCGCGTTCGCCGCGGCGGCGCCGGCGACCGCCGAGGCGGCGCTCCCCCCCTGCCCGCCGGCGAGCGGCAGCCCCTTGCGCACCGTGAGCGCGAGGCCCGGCGCGGGGGGAGCGACACCGATCGCCCGGGCGCGCGCCAGCACCGCGGCAGCGGCGATGGCGGACGCGTGGCGTGTCGGGGAGTGCGAGAGCTCGGGATGCCCCGGGTCGAGCACGGTGATTCCCGGCGTCGCGGACCATCCGGCGCGCACCTCGTCGCGCGGACCAGCCACGGCGCAGCCGAGCACGTCGAGCCCCGGCCCGATGTTGCCGATCCCGCCGGGCGCGCTGGCCACGACGCAGGTGCCGGCGCGCGCCGCTCCGTTGCGGATCACCTGCGTCATGCGGCGGTGAGGCGCAGCACGTCGCCGAGGACGCCGCCCGCCGTGACCTCGGCACCGGCCCCCGGTCCCGCGACGACGAGCGGCCGGTCGCGGTAGCGGGCCGTGTTGAAGACGAACAGGTTGTCGGTGCCGTCGAGCGAGGCGAGCGCCGTGCCCGCGGGAACGCTCACCAGCCCGACGCGCACGCCGCCGCGCGTGGCGCGCGCGCGGTAGCGCAGGACCTCGCCACGGGCGCGCGCCTCGGCGACGCGTTCGCGCCAGTCCGCGTCGTGGTCGGCGAGCGCGTCGAGAAACTCCTCGCGCGACACGTCGCGCAGCGTCTCCGGCACGAGCGACTCGATGCGCACGTCGTCCATCTCCCCGGTGTAGCCGAGCATCCGTGCGAGGATGATGCCCTTGCGCGCGACGTCGAGCCCGCAGAGGTCGTCGCGCGGATCGGGCTCGGTGTAGCCGAGCGCCATCGCCTCGCGCACCGCCTCCGAGAAGGGGCGGCCGCGTCCCATCTGGCTGAAGAGGAAGCCCATCGTGCCGGAGGGGGAGCTGTCCACGCTGCGCACGCGGTCGCCGGCGGCGCGGAGCTGCTGGAGGGTGTCGATCACCGGAAGGCCTGCGCCGACGGTGGCTTCGTGCAGCACGCGCCGCCCGCCGACGCGCGCGTCGTGGAGAATCTTCCGCGCCGTGGAGAGGCGCGCGGCGAGGGGGAACTTGTTCGCGAGGACGAGGTCCATGCCGTGCGCGACGGCGCGGACAAGCATCGCCGCGGTGTCGCCGCTCGCGACGTCCACGAGCACGGGGCGCGACAGCGCGTGCGACGCCATCGCCTCGACGGCCTCGCACGCCGTGGCGCGCCGTCCGCCCGGCACCCGGTCGAGCGGCTCGCCGCGCTGCTTCCGCAGCACGACCGACGCGAGCTGCCGGTCGGCGAGGCCGCGGGCGTTGAAGACGAAGCCGCGCGTGTCGATGAGGCCGACGATGCGGATCGGCGCACCGGTGCGCTGAGGGAGGGTGCGGAACTGCGTCACGAGCTCGCGCGCCACGCGGCCCATCCCGAGGAGGATGACGTCCACCGGCTCCGTGCGACGGCTGGCCCGCCCGCCGCCCACCTTGTCGAGGCGGAAGGCGCGGTGCACGGCGCGCATCGCCGCCGCGGCCTCCCCTTCCTCGACGACGAACGACACGTTGCGCTCCGACGCGCCCTGCGCGATGGCCACGACATTGGCGCCCGCTTCCGCAACCGCGCCGAAGATGCGCGCCGAGATGCCGGGAGTGCGCACCATGCCGGAGCCGACCACGGCGACCGTGGTGAGGCCGGGCCGGACGGTGATCTCATCCACCTCGCGCCGGGCGAGCTGCTCGGCGAACGCCTCGCGCAGCCGCGCCGCGACTTCCTCGGCGCGCTCGTCCGGAATGGTGAAGCAGATCGACTGCTCCGACGACGCCTGCGAGATCATGGACGCCGACACGTGGGCGGCGGCGAGAGTGCGGAAGACGCGCGCCGCCACGCCGGGCACACCGAGCATCCCCGAACCGGTCACGGCGACGAGCGCCTGATGGGTGAGCCCGGAGATGGCGCGCACGGGTGCGCCGCGCACGACGCGGCCGGCGACGATCGTCGTGCCCCCGGCCGTGGGATCGGCGAAGGGGCGGAGGCGGAGGCGCGTCCCGTCGCGCAGCGGCATCAGCGTGCGTGGGTGTAGCACCTTCGCGCCGTAGTACGCCAGCTCGGAGGCCTCGCGCGCGTCGAGCAGCGGGACGACGCGCGCCTCGGGGAGAAGGCGCGGGTCGCCGGTCATGCACCCGACGACGTCCTTCCACAGCGTGACCTCGCGCGCCTCGAGTGCGCGGGCGAGCAGCGTCGCGGTGAGATCCGAGCCGCCGCGGCCGAGCGTGACCACCGCCCCGTCCGGCGCGGCGCCGATGAAGCCCGGCACCACCACGAGGCGGCCGGATGCGAGGAGGGGCGCGAGCGCAGCACGCGCCGCAGCATCGGTGCGCGCGAGGTCAGGGGCGGCGTTGCCGTGGCGTCCGTCGGTGAGCACGAGCTCCGCGCCGTCCACGACTGTCGCATCGACGCCGCGGCCGGTGAGCATCGCCTGGAGGATCCGCGCCGCGAGCCGCTCGCCGTGCGCGAGCACCGCGTCGACGAGCGCGGCGGTCGGCGCACCACTCGCGGCGAGCGCGTCGAGCTGCGCGCGAAGCAGGGCGAACGTGTCGGCGACGTGGGCGAGGAGTGCGGCGCGCCGACTGGCGGCATCGTGGGCCGCGAGCAGCTCCGCCACGACGCGCGCGTGCCGCGCCTCGAGGTCGCGCGCGGTCG
>CAYTKA010000074.1:0-17639 GCA_964438255.1 uncultured Gemmatimonadaceae bacterium
ATCATCCGGGCACGCCCGAGGTCTACCGCGACCCGCAGCTCTTCTTCCGCAACACCCACCCCGCGCGCGATCTGATCCGCATCGTGCGCGAGGTATTCTCGGCGCTCTCCAAGGATGGAGAGCCGGGACTCGCGCTTCGCCTCAGCACCGGCTTCGGGGGCGGAAAGACGCACACCCTTCTCACCCTCTGGCACCTCGCCAGGAACGTCGGCAACGCAGCCTTGGGCACCGAGCTCCTGCCGGCGACGGGGCGACCGAAAGGGGTGAACGTCGCCGCGGTCGATGGCGCAAAGGCCGGGCACCCGATCTTCGCCCAGCACGGGGGCGTGGTGGTGAAGAGGATCGCGGGCGAGCTGGCCTACCAGTTCGGCGGCGCCGCGGCGGTGAAGAAGCTCGGTGCCGCCGACGATGTCGCCGCCCAACCGACCGAAGCGGCGATCGAGGAGTTCCTGCCGGACGGCCCCGTACTGATCCTCCTCGACGAGCTGGTCCTCTATCTCTCCGGCCTCGACGACCAGGGCCGCAAGAACACGCTCAACGTCGTCAACAAGCTGGTCGCCATCGCTGCGCGGCGGCCGCGCACCGTCCTCGTCGTCACCGACCCAGGCGCGCAGCCGAGCTATGCAGGGGAATCCGCCGACCTGGGCAAGGTCCTCGTCGCCGCGCGCGCGCTCGATGAGCTGCTCGGCCGCAAGACGAGCGACTTCGATCCGATCGGCTCGGAGTCTGCCAAGGTGATCGCGCGCCGCCTGTTCGAGTCGGTCGACTCCGGCGCGGGAAAGCGCGCCGCGGATGAATATCACGCGCTCTATGCGCGCGTCGCTGAGGAGCACCCGGGTCTGGTGCCTGCCGGGGCGAGAACGGAGGAGTATACCAAGCGCATCCTCGAGTCGTACCCCTTCCACCCACGCCTCCTCGACACCGCGAAGGACCGACTCGGCGCGCTGGCCGATTTTCAGCGGTCACGCGGCGTGCTGCGGCTCTTCGCCCGCATCATTCGCGACGTCTGGGAGCGCGCGGACGACGTGGACCTCATCACGGCCGGCGAGGTCGATTTCTCGAGCAACAGGATCAGGAGCGACCTGCTCCAGCGGCTCAACAAGGAGCAGTTCGACGCCGCCGTATCGGCCGACGTGATCGGCCATGCGGGAGAGCTGGACAACGGGAAGCGCGGCGCGCACTCGCGCGTCGCCTCCGCGCTCATGCTGGAGAGTCTCCCGGCGACCTCGAGCGCGGGCCTCACGCCCGACGACCTGACCCTCGCCGTCCTGCGCCCGGACGAGGCGGGGCAGGAGCCCACCGAGGCGCTGGATCACCTGATCGGCACGTGCTGGCACACGTACCCGATGGACGGCGGCGCGGGCTATCAGTTCCGCGTCGAGCCGAACGTCCGCAAGCAGATCGAGGAGCGGCGCAACCGGATTCCCCTGGCCGACGCAGAGTCCCGCGTCCAGACGGAAGCCCAGCAGTACTTCCACGGCGCCGGCTTCAAGGTGCGAAACTGGCCGGAGAACGCGAGCGCGGTGCCAGACGTGGCGCAGTTCCAGCTCGTGCTCTGCGACTCCGAAGAGCGCGCAAAGTCGACGGCAGCGCACGCCGACGACCGCGACCCCGGCGCGCCGATCAAGCGCCGGTTCATCAACGCCGTGGTCGCGGTCGCGCCCACCGACGCGGCATACCGCGCCGCGGTGCAGCGCGCGCAGTCACTGATGGCCGCCGAGGAGCTGGAGCGCGAGTACCGCACGGGCGAATCGGGCGCGATGATCCGCGAGCAGCTGAAGCGGTTGAAGCCCGAGCTGGAGAAGCAGTTCCGCGTGCAGGCGCGGCGTGCCTTCGACCGCGTCGTGCTCGCCGACGCCAGCGCCTACTCCATCGACGAGACGTTCCAGGGCGGCGACGAGCAGCTTCTCAAGTCGCCGCAGGGACAGCAAGTGCTCCGGCGATTTCTCGAGGAAAAGGAGCTGATCTATGGCGCGACGGACGCGCTCGACCCCAAGCTCCTCGTGCAGAAATACCTCAAGGGTGCGGTCCCCGTGTCCGGGGAGACCGACGTGTGGACGGCAAGCGCCGTCCACGAGCGGCTGCTCAGCGCGTCGGGGCTGCGCCTGGTGCCGGACGAGGAGTTGACGCGCCGCACGCTGTTGCGCGGGGCGCGCGACGGACAGCTGGTGCTGCGGCTCGGCGACGGCCGCGCCTACGACCGGGACGGCATGGTCGAAGGGCCGGCCGGATCGCGGCGCCGGGTGAAGGAGGCGGCGCTTCACACGCTGGCCCTGTCCGACGATGTGCTCGTTGCGCTTCCTGGAGCGCCAGCAGTTGCGGGATGGACGGCGGTGGACTCGACGCCGCCGGGGACGCCGCCCGGGCCCAAGCCACCTCCACCGCCGCCCGCGCCGGCCGGCGACCTCGTGACGGCGGACGTCGGCAAGGCGGTCGAGGCGTCCGCCTCACGGCCGCTCACGCAGCTCGTGCTGACCGCGCGCACCACGGCGGGCGCGAAGCTCCTCTCGCAGCTCGCGCAGCCGTTCGGGGCAAGCGGCATCACGCTGAGCGTCTCGGTCGCCGGGGAGGTGAAGGGCGGCGGCACGATGGGCCTGAACATCGAGGGGGTGAAGCACACGCACCCGCTGAAGCCGCTGGACGTCGCCACCGCGATCGCCAACTCGCTGACGAGCTCCGACTCGTTCGAGGCGTCTTTGACTCTGGAGTTCGAGCCGGGGCTGTTGATGGCGGGCGATCATCTGAAGGCGCTGGCCAACCGCGGCGACGACTTTCGCGTGAGCTGCCGGTTCGGGCCGAGCGCCGGCGGTGCGGCGTGATGATGGTGCGCGAGGCCTCGTTCGCCCTGCGCGTCGTGCGCCGACGGCAGGGCGATGCGGGGATACTCTACCGACGGACGCTGACCGCGCAGCGGGTCGAACGGCTGACGCGCATCCGGGCGATCTCGCCGCTCGCGTTCGCGGCCGCAATGCCGCTGCTGCGGGCGGCCGTTCGCGGCAGTGGCGGCTCGGCAGGCGTGCGGCTCGCCACCGGGCCGTACCATGCGCTCGACCCCGACTGGGGGGCGCGCGTGGCGTGTTATGCCCTCGTGGCGAGCGGGCTGCGCGACGGCGGACGGCTGGCGCGCGCGGCGGCGCAGCTCAGTGACGCCGACGCGGCGGAGGCCGCGTGGTGGTTCGGGGCGATGACGCGCCGGGACGGGCGCCGGGCGATCCGCGCGCTGCGCATTCTCACGGAGGCGACCAGATGACGGGGACGCAGGCGTCGGACCGGGCGGCGCTCACGGGGACGAGCGGCAGGCCGCGGCTCCTGATCGAGGAGTGGTTGCCGGCGGCGGCGATCGGGGTAGAGTCCCTGCGCGAGCGGTCAACGGGTTTGAATCCGCCAAATGCTCGCTTGCACGTCTGGTGGGCGCGGCGTCCGTTGACGGCGGCGCGGGCGGCGGTGCTCGCGTCCCTCCTGCCGGCGGACTTTCCGCGGGACGTATTCGAGCGGTTGCTGGGGTTTTGGGGAACCTCACAGCAGGTCGTGAACGCGCAGCGCTACCTCGACTGGGCACGGGCGGCGGGAAAGAAGATTCCCAACCCGCATGGCGGTCGAGCCTTCAACCGAGGTCTGCGTGAGCGCGATCTCGAGGCTGCACACGCGGCGGCGCGTGAGCTCTGGGGCGACGAGCCTTCCGTCATCGATCCGATGGCCGGCGGCGGGTCGATTCCGCTCGAGGCGGCACGCCTCGGATTCCGGACGATGGCGAACGAGTACAACCCGGTAGCGTGCTCGGTGCTCGAGGCGACGGTCGACTACCCGTTTCGCTTCGATGCATCGCTGGCCGAGGCAGCGCGTGGCTGGGGACACGAGCTGCGAAAGCGCTTCAACGCGCGGATGGAGAGGTTCTTTCCTGCGAAAGACCGCATCCCGCGCCACACCTACATCTACGCGCGCACGGTCCCGTGCCCCGACACCGGCCACGACACGCCGCTCGTTCCGGACTGGTCGCTGCTCAAGCCGAAGGGTGGCGTGCAGGTCGTGGCCGAGCCGGTGGTGGACAAGAAGGCGGGCACCTGGACCATCCGCGTTCGCGAAGTGGGCGACGGCCGCGGGCAGCTCCGGCAAGCGCCGCTCCCGAGCTACAAGAAGGGGAAGGGCGTGTCGCTCTTCACCGGCAACGTCATTCCCGCCGAGTACATCAAGGCGAAGGCGCAGGCCGGCGAGATGGGAAGCCGGCTCTATGCGGTGGCGGTGAAGACGCCCCAGGGGCTCGCGTTCGACCCGCCGGAGACGAGCGACCTCGACGCGATCGAGGCCGCGACGAAGGAGCTGGCGAAGCACCGGGCGCGGTGGGAGCGAGAGAACGTGATTCCGACGGAGCGGATTCCGCTCGGCGACAAGACCGGCGAGCCTATCGCACGCGGAATCATAACATGGGCGGGCATGTTCTCGGCCAGGCAACTGCTCGGGATGGGCGTGCTTGTCGAGGAACTGCGCGCGATGCGGCCGGCGATCGTCGCGAAGGAAGGCGAGGAGCGAGGCGGTGCGATCGAACATCTGCTCGCGTTCGCGATCGACAAATTCCTGAACTACAACTCGGTTCTTGCCTCATGGCACGCTCCGCGATCTGTCATGCGCAGCGTATTCGACCGCCACGATTTCGCCTGGAAGTCGACCTTTGCGGAGATGGCGCCTTGCGGCTCCGGCAGCGGCGTTGACTGGGCAATCGACAACACCCTCGATTCCTGGGAAAAGCTTGCAAAGCTGCCTCGCGAGGATGGCGCCGGATCCGCCGCGATTACTCTAGGGTCGGCGACGTCGCTCCCATCGATTTCAGATGCCTCGCTCGCAGCGGTGGTCGTCGATCCTCCGTACGACGACAACGTTCAGTATTCCGAGCTCGCCGACTTTTTCTACGTCTGGCTCAAGCGCACGCAGGGTCATCGTCATCCCGACTGGTTCGCCACCTACCTCTGCGATCACGACGAAGAGGCAGTCGTCAACATCTGCCGCTTCCGTGAGGACGGAGAAGCGGCAAAGGCCGCAAAGGAGAAGGCGCGGGAGCACTACCGCGATCTGATGACCGGCACCTTCCGCGAGTGTCACCGCGTCCTTCAGGACGACGGCGTGCTCACGGTGATGTTCACGCACAAGAAGCAGGAGGCGTGGGAGGCGCTCTTCACCTCGCTCATTCGATCCGGGTTCACCATCACCGCGACCTGGCCGATCAAGACGGAGAGCGAGCACAGTCTCCACCAGGCAAAGAAGAACGCGGCCCAGAGCACCGTCTTCCTCGTCGCCCGCAAGCGCGACCCCGACGCCGGCACCGGCTACTTCGATCGCACCATGCAGGCGGAGATCCGTCAGCGCGCCGAGTCGTCCGCTGACCGGCTCCAGAAGGAGGGGCTCAACGCGGTGGACCAGCTCGTCGGCTCCTTCGGACCGGCGCTCGAGGTCTACAGCCGCCATGCCGAGGTGCGCACCGACACCGGTGACGAGGTGGGCGTGGACCGCGCCATCGACATCGCCTCCGACGCCGTGAGCAACTGGCGCATCCAGCAACTCGCGGCGCGCGGCCTTTCCGGCGTCGAGCCGGAGGGAAAGTTCGCCCTCCTCTGCTGGGACGTACTCGGCGCAGCGGAGTTCCGCTTCAACGAGGCCAAGCTGCTCGGTCACGCGGTGGGGATGGACGTGGCCCAGCTTGCCGCCGCGGGGCTCGTGAAGCGCACGGCGGACAAGGTGAACATCCAGTCGGCGAGGGACCGCCGCCGCGACCGTGCGATCGAGGACGCCGACGACGCCGGCAAGGGAGGCAAGGTCCACCCCAACGACGCGGCTTTCAAGACCGCGATTGACGGCTGCCACGCGCTCGCGCTGCGTTACGCCGAAGCGGGGGGCGGAGCGGCGGGCGTGGGCGCGGCGCGTTCGCTGGCACGACAACAGGGATGGGACAAGGACTCGGCGGTCGCGCGGCTTATGGCGGCGCTCGTGCAGGCGGCGCCCGCCGGAGTGCGGATCGAACGCGGGAAGACCAGTGCCGCGGCGAAGTTCCCAGAGTTCCGCGCCTGGCACGCGCTGCTCTATCCGCTCTTCGCCTTCCCGGCCCCGGACTGGGCGGAGAAGCAGCCCGAGGTCATCGAAGGTGGGCTCTTCGCGGCGGTCGACACGGCCGGCGAGACGGAGGAACCCGAAGACGACGAGGAGGAGGACGACGACGGCGAGGAGGCAGAGGAGTAGATGGCGCTTCGCGACCGGCAGTGGCGGCGGTTCGTCAACGCGCCGGACCCGGAGCTGCTCTCGGAGCTGTACGAGCCGGCGCTCGCCGAGGCGGTGCGGTATGACCGGTGCTGCGCCTACTTCTCGTCGTCCGTGCTCGCGGTAGCGGCCCGCGGCTTCGCGCCGCTCGTCGCTCGCCTGCTCGACTCCAAGGAAGCGTTCGACCGGCCGCCTGTTCGGCTCCTGGTGAACGAGGAGCTGACGCGCGACGATGTGGACGCGATGCTCCACGCGCACGGGGCCGAGGCGCTGGCCGAGAAGCTGGCGGCGCGCCTCGTGGAGCCGCGCGACGCGCTGGAGCGGGAGCGACTCGCATTGCTCGGGCTCCTCGTGAAGAGGGGCCTGCTCGAGGTCCGCGTGGGCGTGATGCGGTCAGGACGCGGAATCCTCCACGCGAAGTTCGGCGTCATCACCGACGCCGCCGGCGACGCGCTGGTGTTCAGCGGCAGCGGCAACGAGTCAGCGCACGGGCTGATTGCCAACTACGAGGAGCTGGAGGTCACGCGCTCGTGGGACGACGCCGAGCGGTTCGAGTACTTCCGTGATCGCTTCGAGCAGCTCTGGGCCGGAAACAACTCGCAGGTAGACGTGATCCCGCTGCCGACGGCTGTGCGCGAGCGCTTGATTCGGTACGCGGAGCACGAAAACATTCCGGTCTCGCCGCCGCGCCCGTCGATGAGCCGCCGCGAGCGACATGAGGCGTGGATGCGGTGGCGCTTCGCTCTCGAGGCGCCGTGGTTTCCCGACGGTGGCCGGAACTCCGACGCGATGGCGCCGGCAGTGTGGCTCTGGCCGCATCAGGTGCGGGTCGTCGAGGAGACGACCGCGGCGTGGCCCGCCGGTCGCCTGTTGTGCGACGAGGTGGGCATGGGCAAGACGGTGGAGGCGATCATGATCCTCCGCCGGCTGCTCGCTGGCCGAGGGGTGTGGCGCGCGCTCCTGCTCGTACCCGCGGGCATCCTTCGTCAGTGGCAGGATGAGCTGCGCGAGAAGGGCGGACTGCTCGTTCCCCGCCTCGAGGGCCAGTCGACGCTCGTGTGGCCGGATGGCCGCGAGGAGCACGCGCGGGATCTCGCCGCGGCGCTCCGCCAACCGTTGCTCCTCATGAGCCGGGAGATGGCGCGGCTGGAGCAGAACGCGAGCGTCGTCCTCGCCGCCCCAGTGTGGGACCTCGTGCTGCTGGACGAGGCGCACGCGGCTCGGCGCGCGAGCCAGGTGGAAACAGAATTCAACTCCGCAACGCTCCTGCTCGAGCTGTTGCGCAGGCTCCAGCTCCAGGGCCGCGCCCGTGGTCTGCTGCTGCTCAGTGCGACGCCGATGCAGACGCACCCTTGGGAGCCCTGGGACCTGCTCGGGACGCTGGGCGAGGGCGCACCATGGCTCGCGGACTTCGGCGTCGTGCGAACGTATTACGAGACGCTCGCCGGGGCACCCGACCGGCCCGTTCCCATGGAGCGCGGGCGGGCCGTCGCCGCCACCGTTCAAGAGGACGAAGCGTTTCCACCCTTGCCGATCAAGGCGACAGAGCTGCCGACGCGCCTGCTCGTGGCGGCCAGGGACGAGCGGCGCCAACTGGCCGCGCGGCTGCGCGGCGGCGCGCCACTCGGGCGACGGATGCACCGGAATACCCGGCAGACACTGCGTGCCTACTACCAGCGCGGCCTGATCGAGCGCCCCCCCGCCGAGCGAAGGATTCAGGACGTGCGTTACGAGTTTGCCGACCCCGACGAGCGCGCATTGTACGACGGCGTCCAGTCTTACGTAGAGCGGCGCTTTCAGGAGCTGGAGGAAGAGCGGCCCGGCAAGGGCTTCGTGATGACGGTGTATCGGCGGCGAGCCGCCAGCTCGCCGCAAGCGTTGCGCCGGAGCCTCGAGCGCAGGAAGCGCGGGCTCGAGATGGTTGCACGCGGGGCGGCCGCGGACGCTGGCGACGACCTCGACGCCTCGGACCAGCAGGACATCGACGAACTGATGGGCGGCGCGGCCGCGCCGAGGTTCACGACGTCGCTGCCTGACGATCCCGCCGTAGCGCGACAAGAACTCCGCGACGTGGAGCGGCTGCTCGACCGTTTGTACGCCCTCGTGCATGGAGATTCGAAGCTCGAGCACTTCGTCCGGGCACTCCAATTCGCCACCGACGACGGCCGGCCATGCCTCGTGTTCTCCGAGTTCACAGACACGGTGGAGTATCTGCGTGACGCGCTGTTCCCGACACAGGGCGCCGGAGTGGCGTGCTACACGGGAGAGGGCGGGCTGGTTTTCGAGGAGGGCGAGTGGCGGCGAGTGACCAAGCAGGAGATCACGACGCGTTTATCGGCGGGTGCGATTCGGGTGCTGGTGTGTTCGGACGCGGCGAGCGAGGGGCTGAACCTCCAGGTTGCCGGTGCGCTGATCAACTACGACCTGCCGTGGAATCCGGCGCGAGTCGAGCAGCGCATCGGGCGAATCGACCGCATTGGCCAGCTCGCGCGCGAGCTGCGGGTCGTGAACCTCGTACTCGCGGACAGCGTGGACGAGCGCGTGTACCAGGTGCTCAGCCTCCGGTGCGACCTGTTTCAGAGCTACGTGGGTGCGATGCAGCCGGTGCTCTCCATCGCGCGGCAGATGCTGCTCGGCGTGCGGCCCTTCAACGCCGCCGCGCTGCACGAGGAGGCCGAGCGCGCTGCCGCTGACGCGCTGGCACAGGCGGCTTTCGAGAGCGCGGATCAATCGCCGCCGAGTGGCAAGCCTCCGGGCGTCACCATCGAGGATCTGGCGCGCGCGCACGGTCTGCTGAAGCGCGGTACGGACGTCGCGACGGCCCGCGGAGCGCGGCCGATCGCCGCCGCATGGCGCGAGCTCGCTGGCGACCCCACCGGCGTTCCGCTCTCGCCATTTCTGGCCGACGTGCGCGCGATCGGCGCGGAGCTGCGCGAGTCCGGCGAGCGGCTCCCTCTCGTGCTCGAGGCAGCGGAGGAGGGGCCCTTCCGCGCCGTCGTGGGCGTGTGGTCGGGCGAGAGCGGATGCGAGATCGTGGAGCGCGCGGAGCGGCTCGAGGCACTTCTCGGAATGTGGAACGGCGAGTTGCTTCCGGAGTCGCGGTGGGCGGAGGCCCACGCGGTCGGGCGCGATATGGCGCGGGGGCTCGTGAAAGCGATGCGCGAACGGGCCGCTGCCGAAGAGCGCGCGGGATTGCGACGTCAGATCGAGGCCGCGCGGCGCAGACTGATACGGGAGCTCGCGCGCTTCCTGGCGTGCGCCGCCCAGGCGAACGAGGACTTCAACGCCGTATTTCATCGGGCGATGGAGCGTGGCGGGCAGGTGGGAGCGCTGCTCGTCCGGGCCCACGGGCTCGTCGGCTACCCTGCGTGGCCGAACGATCTCGTGCGATCGGCGACGCAGGACGCGGAACGGCTCGGCGCGAACCGGAGAACCAACGTGCTATTGGGCACGCCACTGGAGGCGGCTGTGCGGGACCCGCGATGGGCTGCGGTAGCCACCCTGGAGGCCCTGTGTAGCGACGATCGCGTGGGAGACGTCACGCCCGATTGATTTCCGATCGATACCGATCGCGGGCAGCGAAGTGGTGCCGTTTGTGGTGCCGTTTCTCCCGTCAAACCCCGTCGTTGCCGCAAGAAGGCCCGGCGCGCCGACGCCCGGATGCCCGTGCCGACCAACAAGTTGTCGTTTTGAGTGATTCCCCTGAGCCGAATGGGGTTCAGGGGGTCGCGGGTTCAAATCCCGCCGTCCCGATTTTTGGAAGACGGGAATTGCGAAGACTTACGAGTATATGGCTCTCTGCGATGTGGAGAGCCATTGTCGTACGTACCCACCAAAGCAGACGGCCGGAGCATGCACCCCGGCCGTCGCCCATCATCCACGACCCACGGCGAGGGCCTACGTGCCGTAGACCTGGAACTCCCACAGCGAATAGCCGTATTGCGTAGCTCGCTGCGTCCCGTACATACGCACGTAGCGCCCGCTGCCGGAGACGTTCAGCGTCTCGACTCCGCCCGTGCCGGACGTCGTGGAGTAGATGGTCGTCCAATTCGTCGCGTCGTTGGATGTCTGGATCTGGTACGCCTTCCCGTAGGCCGTTTCCCAGTTTAATACCACTTTGCTGATCGTGTGCGTGGCGCCGAGGTCGACGTAGATCCACTGCGGATCGCTGAACGCGCTCGACCAGCGCGTGCTCGTATTCCCGTCGACGGCGTTCGACGCCGGGAACGACGAGTTCTCCAGCGAGGATGCCGTTGCCGGATGCCCCTGCGAGAGCAGCGTGCCGCCGCCTGACGTTGCCGTCCCGTACACCTGGAACTCGTAGAGCGAGTACCCATACTGCGTTCCGCGCTGCGTGCCGTACATCCGGATGTAGCGGCCCGTTCCGCTCAGTCCCGTGAGGTCGTCGATCCCGCCGACGCCGGTGGTCGTGGAATAGATCGTCGTCCAGGTGCTCGCATCGTTGGAGACCTGGATCTGGTACGCCTTTCCGTACGCGGCCTCCCAGTTGAGCGTCACGTGGTTGATGCTGTACGTCTGGCCGAGGTCGACCTGGATCCACTGCGGATCGCTGAACTGGCTAGACCAGCGCGTGCTCGTATTCCCGTCGACGGCGTTCGACGCCGGGTAGGACGAGCTCTCCAGCGACGACGCGGTCGCCGGCTGGTTCAGGGCGATGTTCGTCCCGCTCGACGTCGCGCCCTTGTTGTAGACGGCGACATAGGCGACATGCATCGCGCCACCCGAGACCGTGGCGGTCGTCGGCGACGTGCAGCCGCACACGCCGTTCGGGAAGCCGCCGCCCATCGCGAGATCGTAGATGATGAAGAACGGGTGGTCGACGGCGTTCGCCCATGTCGTCGCATCGACCTGTGTCGCGTTGATCGTGAAGTAGTTGACGCCATCCAGGTACCAGCGAATCTGTTCCGGCGAGATGGAGCGGTCGATCTGGACGCCGTACGTGTGGTATGCGGTCTGGCAGCCGGAGCACGCGTGCGGGCCGGAGCCGATCCCACTCGTTTCGTTGCAGGGACCGCCCGGCGATGTGCCGCAGTGCAACGTCCCATACACGACCGACTGGGCGTTGACGTCCTCGAGGATGTCGATCTCTCCCACACTCGGCCACGTGCCGCCGCTGCGCAGCCCCGCCCCGAGCATCCAGAATGCGGGCCAGTAACCGAGCCCGTTCGAAGTGGTGAGGTTCGCGTCGGGCTGCTGGATCGACGACTGGATCAGGACGACGCCGCCGGCCGCTGCGCCGAAGTCGGCTCGCTGCGTCTCGATCCGTCCGGAGGTCCAACCGCTCGTGGGGTTGGTGCCGGTGTGGATCGCCTTGATGACGAGGTTCCCGGTTCCGTCCTGATAAACGTTCGCGGTGCTGCTCGACATGGTTTCGATCTCGCCCGTACCGAAGTTGCTTCCCGGCCCGGTGTCGTACTTCCAGTCGGTCGTGTTGACGCCCGTGCCCGAGGCGCCGGTGAAGTCGTCGCTCCAGGTGAGCGTGAATCCCGCCGGCGGCGCCGGTACGCCGGCGGGCGCCGTCGCCGCGAGAGGGGCGAGGGGGGCGAGGGGGACGCTCCCGGAGTTGGTTAGCGGATTCACGATGCGGGGGGCATCTGAACAGCCGGCGACTCCGAGCGCGAACAGCACGAGAAGGCGTTTCACGGGACCTCCCATGGGTTCCTCCAACGAGGCCGACGACGCGCGTCTTGACCGGCTTCGGCCGGGGCGCCGCGACGGCTCGTCTGGAACATGGCTGGGCTGACCTCCCGTGTCACGGTGGAGTCGCCCTCCAGAAGACTTTCCCCAGCGATCAGCCGGTGTTGCGCAGCCCCTGCGCGATGCCACTGAGCGTGGTCGCCAGTGCATCGTCAACCCGCGTCCGTTCGGCGTCGTGCTCCGACAAGGCGCGCTTCCGCCGAAGAAGAGCGATCTGCAAGAGCGACAGCGCATCCACATACGGGTTCCTGAGCACGATCGCCGATTGCAGCACGACGTTATCGTCGAGCAGGCGATCAGTTCCCCGTACGCGCTTGAGCATCGTCACCGTCCGTTCGAACTCCGCCTCGAGTACGGCCAGCAGCGTCATGTCCCCGCCTAACCACGACACGTACGCGCTCGCGATCTCCAGATCCGCCTTCGCGCACACCATCTCCACTTTCGCGAGCAGGTCGTCGAAGAAGGGCCAGTGACGACACATGCGCTGCAGTACCGCGAGCCCGTCCGCCGTATTTGCTACCGACTCGAGCGCCGTTCCTACGCCGAGCCAGCCAGGGAGCAGCAGACGATTCTGCGTCCAGCCGAAGCCCCACGGGATCGCGCGAATACCCGTAATGCCCGTCGTCGCTCCCGGCCGATACGCCGGACGCGAACCGAATCGCGCTGACGCCAGCTCCGCCACCGGCGTCACTTGCTGGAACATCGCGAACAGCGCCTGGCTATCGTGAACCAGCTCGCGATACATACCCAACGAGACACCCGACAGATGCGTCATCGTCTCGCGAAAGCGGTCCACCTCCCCTGTCCCCACATCGTCGCGCCAATCGGCGAATTGGTGCAGCAGCACGCCGCTCAGCGTCACCTCCATCGTCCGCTCGGCGATCGGCAAAAGACCGAACTGCTGCGAGATGATCTCGCCCTGCTCCGTGATCTTGATGCGGCCCCGCACGGAGCCGGGCGGCAGTGCCGCGAGCGCGCGATAGACCGGCGATCCTCCACCGCGGCCCACGCTGCCGCCGCGCCCGTGAAAGAGTGTCAGCTCGACGTCCGCATCCTGAAAGCGCTCGGTGAGCGCTTCCTGCGCTCGATACAACGCCCATGACGACGCGAGCACCCCCGCATCCTTACCCGAGTCAGAGTAGCCGATCATCACCTCCTGGCGCCGCCCACGTGCGCGCAGCTGCAGTCGGTACACTTCGTCGTTCAGCAGCTCGTCCATCACGCGCGGCGCGTGCTCGAGATCGTCGAGCGTCTCGAAGAGCGGTACGACGTCGAGGCGCGATACCGGTGGATCAGCAGAGAGGTCCACGAGACCCGCCTCGCGAGCGAGCAATAGCACGCGAAGCAGGTCCGCCGCTTCCGTCGTCATGGAAACGATGTAGGTGGACGCTGCTCCCTGGCCCGCCTCGTCCTGTATGGATCGCATCGCACCGAACGTGTCGATCACGCGCCGCGACGACTCGGAGAGCTCCACATTCGTTCCGATGAGCGGACGCCGTCCTTTGAGCTCGCGACGCAATGCCGCGCCGTCGAAGGGCGGCACGCCGAGTGTGGACGCTATCTCGTCGAACACGGCGCGATGCACCTCGGCGTGATCGCGAACGTCCGTCGCAAACCCGTGGAATCCGTTCGCGTGCAGCGACGCAAGCAACGGATCCACCGTCGTGCGGCACGCCTGAACCGCTCCAGCGTCGAGCAGCCCATCCCGCAACAGCTGCACGTCACCCTCGAAGCCGACTGCATCGGTGTATGCGGCCGGATCGTGCGCGGGCAGACCGGCGTCGCGCGCGGCGACGAGCTTTCGCGTCGCGTCGAGTCGCGCCGCCATGAACGACGCCTTGAGACGCAGCGGTTCGTCTTCGTTGCGATTCCGGTTTGCCTCCCAGACGGATGGCAACAGCTCGCGATCGCCCTCGAGCGACGCGCGCAACACCTCGCTCGGTTGCGTCAGGCGCGCGGACAACGAAAGCCGTCGCGCCAGCTCCTCGAGCTCGTCGCGGTAGCGGCCAAGTATCGCATGCGAGGCGCGGCGCGCCGCAGCGAGTGTTATAGCAGGCGTCACGAACGGATTGCCGTCGCGATCGCCGCCAACCCAATTACCGAGTCGCATGAGTGGCTTCAGACGGAGCGAGTCGCCGCGCTCGACGGGAACACCCTGCGGGTCCGCCGCGTCGCCGAACTCCTCCGCGAAGGCGCGAATGAGCGACTCACGCGCGTGGTCGCTCGCGTCGAGCAGGCGCGTCTCGAGATACCAGAGTACGGTGCTCACCTCGTCGCGCACGGACGGCCGATCTTGTCTCACCTCTGACGTGAGCCAGAGCAGCTCGATCTCGCCTTCAATTGCCTGGTCGAGCGCGTGGCGCTCGCTCTGCGGAATGGTCTCTCGCTCGAGGAGCCTATCCGCCACGCGCGCCTGAAGCGAGAGCAGCGTGCGTCGTGTGGACTCGGTGGGGTGCGCAGTGAGCACCGGACGTACGTCGAGTCGCGCCAGCGCCGCGGACACCTCGGCGCTCGATCGCCCCTGCGCGTGCAACACGTGCATCGTCCAGCGCGCGGATGCCGGTTGCGCCGTATCACCTTCCCGATGCCGGTACGCCTCGCGCCGCCTGACGCGATGCACCTGCTCGGCGGTATTGATGAGGAGGAAGAAGAGCGTGAAGGCGCGCGCGGTGAGCGACGCGAGATCGAGCGGAAGCGCGGCGACTTCCTCGAGGAGTGCATCGAGGTTTTTCGCACCGGCGTCCCCGCGGCGACGTGCTCGGCATGCGCGGCGGAGGCCATCGACGGTCTGAAACGCCGTTTCACCCTCGAGTCGCAGGATGACCCGGCCGAGCGCTGCCGCGAGGCGCCTCACGTCATCGTGAAGCGGGACGTCTTCCGGACGTGTGTTAGGCCGCTGCGCGGCGGGTGCGGCTCGTGGGCCGGCCAGCCTCACTTCTTGATCACGATGAAGCTCGCATCATCCTTCCCGACCTCGCGGAACAATGCGACAAGGTCCTTGATCTTATCCGGCGCGTAAATGCCAGTCGCGCCGACAGTCTTTCGCGTGATTACGAGCTCATCACCCAGCTGGGTGTAGGTCGCCTCGTAGTTGCCGAATGGGCTGGAGGCTTTCACTCCGGGCGGCAATTGCGCCTTCCACTCGTAGAAATCGTTCTCACGCAAAGCGCGTTCAGCGAGAGCGCGATGGCGCTCGGCGGCCTGCGGCAATTCGGGTTTCTTGACGAGTTGGCGCCATTGCGCGATCGCCTGCGCGAAACCCCGGCCGTCACCAATGTCGACGGCGCAGCCCAAAGGCAAGCTCACGGTCAGATCGCGGTCACCGCGTCTCACGCCGAGACTCACAGTGTCGCCCGGATAATGCCGGAAGAGTAGGCTATCGTCCTCACGCGGCGACGCTACCGCTTGGCCGTCGATCGAAGTGATCACGTCGCGCAGCGCGAGCCCGGCCGCTTTTTGTGCGGCGCCCATTCCAGAGATGTACCATCTCGGGTCCGGAGTGGTCCGCGATTGCCAGAGGCCGTCCCACACACGCCCGTACATGCACTCGCCGCCACCGAACGGCTGAGGCGCGGCGAGAGAGACCGCAATGGTCCGTTCGTCGCGGCCCGATCGCACGACGAGGCGCACAGTGTCTCCGACATGTGTTCCGGCAAGCTGCGCCGGCAGATCGGCGCCGCGCCGGATGCGCTGACCGTTCATGGATACCACGAGATCGCCGGCACGTAGCTGGGCCATGTCGGCTGGGCCGCGCTCCACCACCGAGAAGATTCGCGCTCCTTCGGGTCCATGAGAGCTGTCTGTGACGACCTTGACCCCGAGCGCGCCGCGTCCCCACGGCGCCGACTGCGCCCACGTCGTCCTTCCCCAAGCCGTCACGACGAGGAGGCCGATCGGCAGAAGCCTATGCATCAGTCGCGCACCGTTCGTCATCTCGGATCCTCCGGCATCCTCCGCATCAGAGACGGAATGCGTTCGGGATTAAGTCGGAGCCGCCGGCAAAACGTGACGCGCCGAGAAGCGCAAGAAGGCGGTTGGCGGCTGCGAGAGTCAGGAGATCGCAACATATGTTTTCGCTCTGTGGCTTGCGCAAGGGCCCCCCCAACCTTCGTTCGCTAGGCACGGACGGCGTCATCCGAACGTGTGTGGCTTCCTCCACCCCTATAAAGGCCCGCCGAGGCAAAAGCTGACATCGTCGTCTGAAATCTTAGTGCTTAGCTCACAGGCTCCTGTCGACCGCGGGCTAATTACGCCGCGAAGCGCTTCGCGCTGTCACCGGCAGAGGACATCATGTCAGCTTTCCCCTCGAAGGGCGTTTATAGAAGTGGAGAGAGGAGGGAGGACAACTTCAGGTGTCCCCTCGAGCGTTCTCGCCCGAGCGTGCGTGACCCCTCTATACAGACAAAGCCTCGCCGATGCGCTTTATGCACTCCTGACCAGTTTCTGTTCAGCAGAAATCGCGAATATCGGTCGCTTTTCCCGGAAGTTGGTGAATAGGGACTTGCCGCTGATCGCCGACAAAAGTCGTCAGTGCATAAATCGGCTCGGGAAGGCTTTGTCTGTATGAGGGGGTCGATGTCGCGAACTTCCGACAATGCTCTCGAGATGTCTAACGGCGCGGCGGAACGCGTCCCGCGTCACCAGCCGAGGACATCATGTCAGCTTTCGCCGCGAAGGGTCTTTATAGGGGTGGAGAGAGGATCGAGGCCAACTTCAGCGCTTGCTGTACAAGTATCCAACGTGAGCTCACAGAGTCGCCGCGGGCCGACGCTCCACCCCGCGACAACGCAGGCCGGCACGGCACGGTCGATTGCACCCGCCTGAGCCTGTGCGGAACGCAGGTCCACGCCGCCGGTGTCGCCCGACCTCAGGCCGGTGTAGCTGTCTCGCACGCCGGCGTGGCTCGACCTCAGGCCAGTGTAGGTATCTCGCCCGCCGATGTCGCTCGAGCTCATGCCGGCGTAGCCATCCGGCACGCCGATGTCGCTCGAGCTCATGCCGGTGTAGCTATCCGGCACGCCGATGTCGCTCGACCTCATGCCGGCGTCGCTATCGGGCACGCCGGTGTCATCACACGTGACGCCGGTGTAGCGCTGGACGAGGTTTTTAAACGTTTGTGTGCCGCCGGTGTAGATGTGCAACGCGCCGGTGTAGACACGCGCCTCGCCGGTGTAGACGTCGGAGGCGCCGGTGTCGGCACGCGTGACGCCGGTGTAAGCATCGCAAACGCCGTTGTCGATATGGTTCGCGCCGGCGTATGCATCGCGGACGCCGTCGTAGATACGGCTCGTGCCGGTGTCGCTCTCGTCGACGCCGCGTCATGCGCGCGCGACGCCGGTGTAGACATCGCGCACGCCGCTGTGTACACGCGGCACGCCGGTGTAGCTCTCGCTGGCGCCGTCGTCGATCTCGGGCGTGCCGGTGTGCACATCGCACGCGCCGCGTCATGCGTGCACGACGCCGGTGTGTGCATCGACGACGCCGGTGTATGCCTCGACGACGCCGGTGTCTGCATGCACGACGCCGGTGTATGTCTCGACGACGCCGGTGTATGCATCGACGGGCCCGTCATCGACACCGACCGCGCCGTAAACAGATGGTGTGACGCCGGTGTATGCATCGATGACGCCGGTGTATGCATCGATGACGCCGGTGTATGCATCGATGACGCCGGTGTA
>CAYTKA010000075.1:0-16970 GCA_964438255.1 uncultured Gemmatimonadaceae bacterium
GGGTTCACAGTCGTCGCAGAATCGGCCGTCACCAACCCTTCCGCGGCGTCCACGATCTTGTCCACCGTGAGCCCCAGCTCCTTGTAGATCGTCTCGTACGGAGCGCTCGCGCCGAACCGGTCGAGTCCCAGCACGACCCCGTTCGACCCGACCCACCGGTACCAGCTCATCTTGGACGCCGCCTCGATCGACACACGCGGCACGTCCTTGGGGAGCACGGAGTCGCGGTACGACTCCGGCTGCTCGGCAAACAGCTCGTGACTCGCCAGGCTCACGATGCGGGCACGGATACCACGCTCGGCGAGCTTCTCGCGCGCCGTCACGATGAGCGCTACCTCGGAGCCACTCGACAGCAGCACGACCTGTGGCGCGCCTCCCTCAGCGTCGGCGAGTACGTAGCCGCCCTTCGCCACGCCTTCCGCGGACGCGTACTTCGAGCGGTCGATGAAGCCGAGCTTCTGCCGCGTCAGCACGAGGAGCACCGGACCGCGCGTGTGCTGCACGGCAACCTTCCACGCCTCCGCCGTCTCCGTCGCGTCGGCGGGACGGATGACGGTAATCCCCGGAATGGCCCGCAGTGCGGAGAGCTGCTCCACCGGCTGGTGCGTCGGCCCGTCCTCACCGAGGCCGATGGAGTCGTGCGTGTAGATGAAGATGACGTGCTGCTGCATCAGCGACGCGAGACGCACCGCCGGCCGCATGTAATCCGAGAAAATGAGGAAGGTGCCGCCGAAGGGCATCACGCCGCGATGCAATGCCATGCCGTTCATGATGGCGCCCATGCCGTGCTCGCGGACCCCGAAGTGCATGTACCGCGCGGCATAATCGCCCGGCGCGAAGTTGCGCCACGTCTTCACCGCCGTGCCGTTCGACGGCGTGAGATCCGCCGAGCCGCCCATGAGCTCGGGCAGCACGCCGACCAGCGCAGTGAGCACGACGTTCGACGCCGCGCGGCTCGCCACGGCCCCGTTCTCCTTCGTGAAGGCCGGGATCACCTTCTCCCAGCCCGGGGGCAGCTCGCCAGCGAGACGACGCTTGAGCTCCTTCGCCAGCGCGGGGTGCGCGCGTGTATACGCGTCGAACGCACGTTGCCACGCCGCGTGGGCCGCGGAGCCTGTCTCCTTCACCTTGCGCCAGTTGGCGAGCGCCTCGTCGGGGACCCAGAACGTGGCTTCCGGCCGTTCCCAGTTGTATGCCTTCTTCGTCGCCACGACTTCGTCGGCACCGAGCGGCTCGCCGTGCGCAGCGGCGGTGTCCTGCTTCTTCGGGCTCCCGAAACCGATGTGCGTGCGCGTGACGACCATCGTCGGCCGCGTCGCGTCCGCCTTCGCTTCGGTGACGACGCGATCGATCGCATCGAGATCATTCACGTCAGGGAGATGCAGCACCTGCCAGCCGTATGCCTCGAATCGCTTCGACGTGTCGTCGGTGAAGGTGAGATCCGTGCTGCCGTCGATCGAGATGCGGTTGTCGTCGTAGAAGCCGATGAGCTTCCCGAGCTTGAAGTGTCCGGCGAACGATGCGACCTCGTGAGAGATCCCCTCCATGAGGTCGCCGTCGCTGCAGATGAAGTAGGTGTAGTGATCGACGATGCGGTGGTCGTCCCGATTGAACGTCGCCTCGAGATGCGCTTCGGCGACGGCCATTCCGACGGCGTTGCCGAACCCCTGGCCGAGCGGACCGGTGGTCGTCTCGACGCCCGGCGCATGGCCGTATTCCGGGTGGCCCGGCGTCTTGCTGCCCCACTGGCGGAACTGCTTGAGGTCATCGAGCGAGAGGTCGTAGCCGCTCAGGTAGAGAGAGCTGTAGAGCAGCATCGACGCATGTCCCGCCGAGAGCACGAAGCGATCGCGGTCGGGCCAATGCGGATCGCTCGGGTCGTGCTTCATGTGTCGGGTGAAGAGCACATACGCGAGAGGCGCAAGCGCCATGGGCGTCCCCGGGTGTCCGGAGTTCGCCTTCTGAACCGCATCCATCGCGAGGGTGCGGACAGTATTGATGCTGAGAGTATCGAGTGGAGTGGCAGGCATGGACCTAAGATAACGGGCACCTGGCGCCCGCGCGGAGCGCGGAACGCCGAGCGACCCGAAAACGTCGGCGCGCGGGCGCAGCGCCGCGCTCGGTACCCGTCACTTGCGCGCGATGATGCGGTTCGGCTTCATCGCCGCCGGGCCCGGTCCGACGTACAACAATCCCGCCAACGGAGATCGGACGGCGTCCACCAGCGTCGTCGCGGAGTTCACGCGGATGAACTCCTCGACAGCGGTCGGCGTCGCGTAGGGATGCGACTCGAGATGGAGCGCGATCGCGCCACTCACGTAGCCCGCGGCCATCGACGTCCCGGTCCAGAGCTGCGTCGTGGGTTGGTGCGCGATGTCGATGCTCGGGAGCAGCACCGAGTCGCCCGGGGCAAAGATGTCGATGCACGGCCCGTACGCCGTGCCGGGTGCGCGGTCGTCGATCAACACCCCCGCCGTGTCGAGTGCACGGCGTACGCGCGATGCGCCGACGACGATCGTCCCCGGCGAGTTGGCCGGCGAGATGCGGCAGGCGTTCATCTCGATGTTTCCCGCCGACACGACGACGGGAATGCCGGCCGAACGCAGCTCACGGACGGCCGTGTCGAGCGCCGGCACTGACGTCGCAGTGTCGGCAATGAACGACCAGTTCGCGATGGCGCGCCGCTCCGGGTGCCGGCCATGGTCCATGAGCACCCACTTTGTGCCCCGAACGATCGC
The DNA here is from genome assembly GCA_964438255.1 of uncultured Gemmatimonadaceae bacterium. GTDB lineage: Bacteria > Gemmatimonadota > Gemmatimonadetes > Gemmatimonadales > Gemmatimonadaceae > AG11. The sequence goes on from CAYTKA010000075.1 coordinate 2,739, forward strand.
GTCGATCGTCCCGCGCATCCGGCGGCACTCCACCATCTTCACGTCGACGATCTGCGCCTCGGGGGCGACGCCGAGTGTCGTCCCCGCGATTGCGCCGGCGACCGCCGTGCCGTGCGCGTTGCACATGCGCTCATCGCCCGGGAAGGCGTCGTAACCGCGCCGGACGCGACCGATCAGCTCGGGATGCGTGTCGAGGATCCCGCCGTCGAACACGTAGACCGTGACGTTTTTGCCGCTCCCGAAGTGGCGATAGGTGTGGTCCAGCGGCAGCTCGCGCTGATCGATCCGGTCGAGAGCGAGCGAGAGGGTGTGCGACTCCATGTAGGTAGTCGCGACCGTCCCGGTGAGTGAGACTTCCCTTGCCGGGCTCCAGCTCGGCACCGCTGACGTACACCCGGCGGTGACAACAACCGCGCCCAGCGCGATCGTGGCGCGCCGGAAGCGAGGCGACTGGGACAGAGCGGTCTGCATACGACGGCAGCGATGATGTGGCGCCATTCCAGCTCGCGGCGTTTGCCGCGCAGTGTCACCCCAACACATATGCCGTGCCACTCCATTGGCCACGGCTCGTTTCGACTACCTCGGCGCCCCCAATTCCTGCGTCGCCGCCCTTCTGTTCGCCTATTGTCCGACCGTCCGACCGTCCGACCGTCCGACCGTCCGGCCGCCTTCACCGCACCAGCGACTCCACCTCCGCTGCCTTGCACCGCTCGGCGTGCCCCGGATATGCGTGCCCGCAGTGCACGCACTGCTCACCGAATCCGGTGCGCTTCCAGATGAGGTAGTAGACCGCGCGCTGCAGCTTGGCGACGCGATCTTCGAGCTCCTGCATCTGCGTATTTGCTGCCATCGTTCGTCGTGCTCCGTGAATCGGGACTCGGCCAAGGGGACAGAACATGGCACGAAAGGGTGCCGGTGGCGAGGGGAGGGGCCTAGCCTCTCGCGCCCCGGCTCAGGGGCTCCAACTCATAGACCGTCAGGCGGACGGCATTGAGCGCGGACTCGGCGATGGCGTAGTGAACCCATCGCCCCTCCCGTCGTGCGACTACCAGGCCGGCCTCGCGCAGGCTGCGAAGGTGGTGGGAGACGAGGGATTGGCCGAGCCCCGCCAGCTCCATCAGCTCGGCGACGGTGTGCTCGCCGTCGGCGAGAAACTCGAGCAGCCGCAGGCGTGTCTCGTCGCCAAGGGCGCGGAAGCGGAGCGCGGCCACGGCACGCGCGCGATCGAAGGAGTCGGGCATGGGCGAGTAATATGAATTCCTATTTATACGAAAAGTCGCCCCCGACTTCAATTTTCACGCGCGGCTGTCCGAGTCCGTCACCGGCGCACCGCCGCCGCCGCCATATCCGCTGCGATGTTCGCCCTCGTGACCGCCACTCGTCTTGGGCGTTGCCGCGGTCGCCTCTGCCCCGGCACCCGTCGTCCGCTCCGGCCGCGCGGGCGGAGAATCCGAATGCTGCCCGGGCTCCATCCTCGTCTGGTCCGGCGCGCCGACCCGTGTGCCCTGATCCTCGTAGCCGGCCGGCCCGTCCTCCCCGCGATCCATGGATCCTCTCCGGTTTGCGTGGGCCGCCGAGAGGCGCAACGCACATGCCAACTCGCTCACGCGCCTTCCCTGTGCAACTCCTCCCGCCACCCACGTCTCCCCCCGGAGTCGCGGGGATGCCATGTTGCACCATCATGGTCACCCCGGACCGGCTCACGGCACTCTTCGCCACGTACCACGCGCCCCTCGTTCGATTCCTCACGCGCCGCCTCGGCGATCAGGATTGGGCGGAGGAGATCGCGCAGGAAACCTTCGTGCGGGCGCTGCGGCAAGAGACGATCGTGAGTGAGCGGTCATGGCTGTTCGCCGTGGCGTCGAACCTCGTGCGGGACGAGGCCAGGCGCGACGCGCGCCACCGCAGGCGGCTCGAGCTCCTGCGCGAGCAGACAAAGGCCCAGGAGGTCGTCGAGCCGGAACCGACGTCGATGGAGCGCGCAGCAGAACAGGCGATGGCACGTCGCGCCGTGGACGCGCTCGCCGAACGGGATCGGGATGCGCTCCTCATGCGCGAGGAGGGGCTGAGCTACGAGGAGATCGCCGTCGCACTCGATCTCTCGGTCGGCTCCGTCGGCACCACGCTCTCTCGCGCTCGACGGCGATTGATGGAAGCGTACGAAGCTCTCCAAGCGCAAGAGCGCGCGCGGCGGGCATGATGGACAGGACGAAGGAGACAGCGATGGACGCGGCACGCACCGACCACCCCGACGAGGGGACGATTCACGCCTGGCTCGACGGCGCACTCGACGCCGCACCCGCGGCGGCGATCGAGGCGCACATGGCGTCCTGTCCATCCTGCGCCGACCGCGCCGCCGAGGCGCGCGGGCTCATCGCCGGCGCGTCGCGCATCGTCGCTGCACTCGATGACGCACCCGGTGCCGGCGCCCCGGCATGGGGTCGAAGCACGGAAGCACTCCCCACCCGTCGCTCCGTGTGGAGCCGGCTGCGCGTGACGCCGGTCCGTGCTGCCCTCGCGGCAGCGATCGTCGTCGCCCTCGGCATCACGCTCACGCGCACCCGGCCCGGCCTCGACTCCGTGCGCGAGGCGCAGAAGACGGCAGTCGTGCACGCCACGGTTGCCAACGCACCCGCCGAGAAGGCCAAGGAGGACCTGCTCGCCGACACGTTGGCCCCGCGACGCGTCGCGGCTGCGCGGGCCGAGATGAGCACGACCACTGAGACCACAGGCGCGCGGGCCGATCGCGCTGCCGCCGAAGGCATGATCGCGGGCCGTGCTACGCCCGCGGCGGGCGACATCACGCGCGCAGCAAAGAAAGCTGATGCCGTCACGACCCTCCCCGCACCACAAGTGGCGGCAGTCGCAGCCGCACCGTCCCCACGTACTGCGGCCGAGTGCTACCGCGTCGAGAGCGCGAGCGGGGTGGCGGCGACATGGGGGAGCGTGCCCCTTCCCTTCGTCGTCTCGGTGGACACGGTTGCCCGGAGCGCGCGCCTGTTCGACACGAGCGGCGTGCGCGCCGCGCAGCGGGTGAGTTGGACGCGCCACACCGGCGACAGCCTCATCCTTACCCTTCGCGCAAGGGACTACGGGGGGACGCTCGACCTCGGCACGGGCACCACGGCGCGACCGGGCGTCATGCGCTCGGTCGAGACGGCAGGGGAAGCAACCGGCGGCGCGAACGAGGCACCGCCGGGGGTCGTGCTCCGCGGGACGTCCCCCGCTCGTGCAAGGGCGCGCGCTGCGGCGCCTGCTCCCGGTGCCGCCCCACCCGCCGCCCCGGCTACCGCCGTCGTCGCTCGCCGCGTCGCCTGTCCGGCGCCCTAGCGAATTCCACGCAGCCCGCGTCCGACCCACTCCGCCAGCTCGGGATCGTCGGCGATGGCATCGGCGGCCACGACGAGCCAGGTGCCCATTGGACTCTCCCCACCGGGCATGAACGGCGTCACGCCAGGCTCGCGCAGCAACGCCTCGTACTCGCCGCGCGCGGTCTTCACCAGCAAGCAGTCCTTCCAGACAATGACGAAGGTCAACTTGCCGATGAGAAAGCCGCGGCCGCTGAAGACGTTCTTCTGGCGAATGCCGCGTTCGCCGAGCGCCTCCAGGGCGTCGGCCACGCGCGCGATCAATCCGGCATCCGGTGGCATGTTCGGATTCGCGAGGATCGGAGTAAGGATCGGAGTTCAGATCCGTGGAGACCCGCGATTTTCGGATCGGTGGCGGTCCGCGAACACGGGCCTGGATGTTGCGCCCGGACGACCGCGGCCGCCGACCGGGCCTGGCTCAAGTTATCTCACGCTCTTCGGAATGCACGATCGCCGACCCGACCCGTCCTGGCATCACGATGCCGTCATCTATCAGCTTCATGTCAAAGCGTTTCGCGACTCGAACCGCGACGGCTTCGGTGATTTCCGCGGGCTGATCGAGAAGCTCGACTACGTTGCCGAGCTCGGCGTCACCGCAATCTGGCTGCTCCCCTTCTATCCGTCGCCCCTCAAGGACGACGGCTACGACATCTCCGACTACTGCAAGGTCAATCCGCACTACGGCACGGTCGACGACTTCAAGGAGGTCCTCGACGCCGCCCACGCGCGCGGGTTGAAGGTCATCACGGAGCTCGTCATCAACCACACGTCGGACCAGCACCCCTGGTTCCAGCGGGCGCGCAGGGCCCCGAAGGGCTCGCCGGAGCGCGACTTCTATGTCTGGAGCGACGACCCCAACAAGTACAAGGATGCCCGCATCATCTTCACCGACACAGAGACGTCGAACTGGGCGTGGGACCGGGAAGCGCAGCAGTTCTACTGGCATCGCTTCTTCAGCCACCAGCCGGACCTGAACTTCGACAACCCGGCGGTGTTCGAGGCGGTGCTCGACGTGATGCGCTTCTGGCTGCGTCTGGGGGTGGACGGCCTGCGGCTCGACGCGATCCCGTATCTCATCGAGCGTGACGGCACGAACTGCGAGAACCTTCCCGAGACGCACGACGTGCTCAAGAGGCTCCGCGCCGCCCTGGATGCCGAGTTCACCGACCGCATCTTCCTCGCCGAGGCGAACCAGTGGCCGGCCGACGTGCGGACGTACTTCGGCGACGGCGACGAGTGCCACATGGCGTTCCACTTCCCCGTGATGCCGCGGATGTACATGGCGCTCGCGCAGGAGGACCGCACGCCGATCGTCGATATCATGGCACGTACGCCGCCGATTCCCTCGCAGTGCCAATGGGCCATCTTCCTGCGCAACCATGATGAGCTCACGCTCGAGATGGTGACGGAGGAGGAGCGTGCTTTCATGTACGGGCACTACGCGAAGGACCTGCGCATGCGTATCAACGTCGGGATTCGCCGTCGCCTTGCGCCCTTGCTGGACAACGGGCGCAAGGAGATCGAGCTGATGAACGGGCTGCTCATGTCCCTCCCCGGCTCGCCCATCCTGTATTACGGGGACGAGTTGGGCATGGGCGACAACGTCTACCTCGGCGACCGCAACGGGGTGCGCACGCCGATGCAGTGGACTGCGGATCGCAACGCGGGGTTCTCGAGCGTGGCGAGCGCCGCGCTCTATTTTCCGGTGATCGCCGATCCGCCGTACGACTATCACACCGTGAACGTCGAGGCACAGGAGGCGACCCCGACGTCGCTGCTCCAGTGGACGCGAGCGATCGTGCGGCTGCGCCAGCGCTACAAGGCGTTCGGTCGCGGGACCTTCGAGCCGCTCGCGCCGCAGAATCGACGCGTGCTCGCCTTTCTGCGGCGGTACGAGAACGAGATCATCCTCTGCGTGAACAACCTCGCACGCCACGCTCAGTACGTGGAGCTGGACCTGCGCGAGTTCAACGGCTGGTCGCCGATGGAGCTGTGGAGCGGCCAGGCATTTCCCAAGATTGGCGAGCTCCCGTATCTGCTGACGATGAACGGGCGCGATTTCCTCTGGTTCAAGCTGGAGCCGCCCGGCGGACCATCGCGGCTCGGTGCGGTAGCGCAGGTTGGTGCATGACGGCAACGATGACGGAACCCGTCGGCGACGCACAGCGCGGCGTCGGTGATCAGCAGCACGAGCAGGCTCCGCCGAAAGCGATCTGGCGGCTGAAACGCGGCGCCGCGGTCACCGACGCGGGCGTCGAGTTCAGCGTCTGGGCGCCGCGCGCGGAGCACATCTCCGTACACGTCGCCACGGGCCCGAGCGCCGGCGACTATCCGATGGTGCGGAGCACGGGCGAACAGGGCGTGTTCACCGCGAGCGTGCCGGGCGCGAGCGCGGGCGACCGTTACGGCTATCGCGTGAACGGTGGGCGGCCGCTCCCCGATCCGGTGAGTCGCTCGCAGCCCGACGGCGTGCATGGGCTGAGTGAGGTCGTGGACCCCGGCGGCTTTGCATGGCGCGACGAGCATTGGTCGGGCGTGCCGCTGTGCGACTTCGTGATCTACGAACTACACGTCGGCACGTTCACGCCGGAAGGCACCTTCGACGCGGCCGCAGCGCGACTGCCGGAGCTGCTCGCGCTTGGCATCACGGCGATCGAGATCATGCCGGTGGCCGAATTCTCCGGCACGCGCAACTGGGGCTACGACGGCGTCGATCTCTACGCACCGCACCATGCGTACGGTGGACCGGCCGGCCTGAAGCGGCTCGTCAACTCGGCGCACGGGCACGGCATCGGCGTCGTGCTCGACGTCGTCTACAATCACGTCGGCCCCGAGGGAAACTACCTCGATCAGTTCGGGCCGTATTTCACCGACGTCTATCGCACCCCATGGGGTCGCGCCGTCAACTACGACGGGCCGGGCAGCGACGGCGTACGGCGCTGGGCGCAGGACAATGCCCTCTACTGGCTGTGCGAGTATCACGTCGACGCCCTCCGCCTCGACGCGGTGCAGGGGATCTACGACTTCGGTGCGCTCCAGTTTCTCGAAGCGCTCTCCGACGAGGTGCACGAGCTCGGGCGACAGCTCGGCCGCAAGATTCAGCTCTTCGCCGAGAGCGACCTGAACGATCCGCGCATCGTGCGCCCGCCCGAGCAGGGCGGCTATGGCATCGACGCGCTATGGGCGGACGACGTCCACCACACCATCCACGCCACGCTCACCGGCGAGTCGCACGGCTATTATCGGGACTTTCACGGGACGGCGACGATCGCGGACGTCTATCGCGAACCGTTCTTCTACGCACGTCGGTATTCGCCGTATCGCGATCGCACGCATGGTCGCTCGTCGGCGGGAGTGCCGCGGCAGCGGTTCGTCGTGAGTGCGCAGAACCACGACCAGGTCGGCAATCGTCCTGGCGGCGAGCGTCTGGCCGCACTGGTACCGCCGGCGCGCGTGCGCCTCGCGGCGGCGCTCGTCCTCCTCTCGCCATATCTGCCTCTGCTCTTCATGGGTGAAGAGTACGGCGAGACAGCGCCGTTTCTCTATTTCATCGATCACGAGGATGCAGCGCTCGTCGACGCCGTGCGCAACGGACGCAAGCAGGAGTTCGCGGCCTTCGGCCGGCCAGAGGATCACATCGATCCCCAACGGCTCGACACGTTCGCGCGCTGTAAGCTCGACTGGACGAAGCGCTACGAGGGACGCGGCGCCAACCTGGTCCAGCTGTATCGGGACCTGCTCCAGCTGCGCAAGGAAGAACCTGCGCTCAAACCGGGCGCGAGCGTCGCACACGTCCAGGGAGGTGCCGATTGGTGCACCGTGCTGCGCACGATGCCCCTCCAGGGTGACATCTTCGATGCCGTGCGCAGGCAGCACACGATCTGGTATGCCTTCAACCTGAGCGGTCACCCGAATGACGTTCCCGTTCCCGTCGAGGCGACGCACAGCAACTGGCGTCTCCGGTTGAGCACCGACGCCGAGGGCTACGGCGGCTCCGGATTGCTCGTGCACGAGATTCCTGCCGTGCCCCCCGATCCGAGCGTCGACGACGCACCCAAACGCCTGCTCGTTTCCCCCGCGATGGAGTCGCGGGTGCGCACGGTACGCGTGCCGGCCTGGAGCGCCGCAGCGTACGTGCGCGATTTCACCGCGGACGAGAGCGGACGATGAGCATGCGTGTGTGGCCCGGCCGCCCGTATCCGCTCGGCGCAACGTGGGACGGTACGGGCGTGAACTTCGCGCTGTTCTCCGAGAGCGCCACGGGGGTAGAGCTCTGCCTCTTCCACGGCCCCGACGACGCCGAGGAGACCGCGAAGATCTGGATGACGGAGCGCACCGATCAGGTGTGGCACTGCTACCTGCCTGATGCACGGCCGGGTCAGTATTACGGCTACCGCGTGCACGGTCCGTACGTGCCCGACCTGGGACACCGCTTCAATCCCGCCAAGCTGCTGATCGACCCGTACGCCAAGGCGATCACCGGTGCGATCCGATGGAGCAACGACCTGTTCGCGTACCGGGTCGGCGGGGCGAACGAGGACCTCGACCCCGATCCCGACAACTCGGCCGGCGGCGTGCCGAAGTCGGTCGTGATCGACTCTGCCTTCACCTGGGAGGACGACGCGCCTCTCAACGTGCCATACAACCGCACGGTGATCTACGAGTGTCACGTGAAGGGGATGACGCAGCGCCATCCCGCCGTGCCACCGGAGCTGCGCGGCACCTATCTCGGTCTCGCGAGCGATCCGATGATCGAGTACTTCCAGAGCCTCGGTGTCACCGCGCTCGAGCTCTTGCCGGTGCATCAGTCGGTCGTCGACCGGAACCTCGCGGAGCGCGGCCTGATGAACTACTGGGGCTACAACTCGATCGGCTTCTTCGCCCCCGACGTGCGGTTCGCCACGCGCGGCCTCGGTAATCAGGTCTACGAGTTCAAGACCATGGTCAAGGCGCTGCATCAGGCCGGACTGGAGGTCATACTCGACGTCGTCTACAACCATACGGGCGAGGGGAACCACCTCGGTCCCACGCTCTCGCTGCGCGGGATCGACAACGCCACGTACTACCGCCTGGAGCCGAAGAACCGCCGCTTCTACACGGATTTCACGGGCACCGGCAACTCACTCAACATGACGCATCCACGGACGATCCAGCTCGTGATGGACTCGTTGCGCTATTGGGTGGACGAGATGCACGTGGACGGCTTCCGCTTCGATCTCGCCCCGGTGCTCGCACGCGAGCAGTACGAGGTGGACAAGCTGTCGGCCTTCTTCGACATCATGCAGCAGGATCCCACGCTCGCACGCGTAAAGCTGATCGCCGAGCCGTGGGACGTGGGGCCCGGCGGCTATCAGGTGGGCAACTTCCCCGTGCGTTGGACGGAGTGGAACGGGAAGTACCGCGATACCGTGCGTCGCTTCTGGCGCGGCGACCCGTGTCAGATCGGGGAGATGGCCAGCCGGCTCGCCGGGTCGAGCGACATCTTCTCGCATTCCGACCGCGGCGTGTACGCGAGCATCAACTTCGTCACGGCGCACGACGGCTATACGCTGCGCGACCTCGTGAGCTACGAGCAGAAGCACAATGAGGTGAACGGCGAGAACAACCGGGACGGCAACGACGACAACCTGAGCCGCAACTGGGGCGTCGAGGGCGATACCGACGATCCGGCGATCGTCGACATGCGCTACCGTCTCATGCGCACCTTTCTCGCCACGCTCATCTTCTCGCAAGGCGTGCCGATGCTCTCGCACGGTGACGAGCTGGGTCGCACGCAGAAGGGAAACAACAACGCATATGCGCAGGACAACGAGCTCACCTGGGTGAATTGGGAGCTCGACGAGCGGCAGAAGGGGCTGATGGACTTCACGCGCAAGCTGATCGCCATCCGGCAGGCGCATCCGGTGCTCCGCCGCCGGCATTTTTTTCGCGGCGTGGCGGTGGAGGGCTCCGACCACAAGGACGTCACCTGGCTCCGCGCGGACGGGAAGGAGCTGACGGACGAGGACTGGCGCGACCCCGACGCGCACGTGCTGGCGATGCTCATCGACGGGGCCGCGACCGACGAGGTGGACGAGCGCGGGCACGCCGTGCGCGGCGATAGCCTCCTCCTCGTGTTGAATGCCGGCGAGGAGAAGATCACCTTCAATCTGCCCGCGCTCGGCGGGCAGCGGATCTGGGTGATCATGATCGACACGGCACGGAACGAGACGCCCGTCGGGCCCGGCACGACGGTCGAAGTGGAAGCGCACTCGCTCATGCTGCTCCGCTTCGGCACGGATCGGCGCATCGAGGACATCCGTCACCCGCTGACGCCGGTGGAGAAGCACACGCTATGACCGAGGCCACACGTAGTCTCACTGCCGCCGTGCCGAGGCTCGACTCGGCCGTGCGTGCGGCGATCACCGAGGGACGACACGGTGATCCCCATCAAGTCTTGGGACCGCATCCGTACACCCTCGACGACGCCCCCGGCATTCTGCTGCGGGTGTACCAACCCGACGCGGCCGACGCACTCGTCGTGCGCGAAGGCGTCGCGACGGCGATGCGTGCCGACGGCGACGGCTTCTTTTCCGCGTTCCTGCCGGGCGCGTCGCTGCCGATGCGTTACCTACTGCGATTCATCGCCCCCGACGGACAGACGTGGGAACGTGGCGATCCGTATCGCTTCATGCCCACCGTCGGCGAGATGGACCTCTATCTCTTCCGCGAGGGGACGCACCGCCGGTTGTGGCAGATGCTCGGCGCGCATCTGCGCACCGTCGACGGAGACGAAGGGGTGGCGTTCACCGTCTGGGCGCCGAACGCCGAACGGGTGAGCGTGATCGGCGACTGGTGTCACTGGGATGGACGTCAGTTCCCGATGCGCCGCTTGGGAGAGAGCGGCATCTGGGAGCTGTTCATTCCCGGCGTGCCGGTGAACGCGCTGTACAAGTTCGAGCTCCGCACGCGCGAGGGGCATCTGCGAGTGAAGACGGACCCGGTCGCGCGCAAGATGCAGCAGGCACCGGAGACGGCGTCGATCGTCGTCCCGGAGCGGCAGCACGAGTGGGGCGACGACGCGTGGATGTCCGCGCGGCCGCAGCGCGATCTCGAGCGCGAGCCGGTGCACATCTACGAGGTGCACATCGGGTCGTGGGCGCGCGTACCGGAGGACGGAAACCGGCCACTCTCATATCGCGAGCTCGCACCGCGCCTCGCCGCGCACGTGAAGCGCCTCGGCTTCACGCACGTCGAGCTCCTGCCGGTGAGCGAGCATCCCTTCTACGGCTCGTGGGGCTATCAGGTCACCGGGTACTACGCGCCGACGTCGCGATATGGGAGTCCGGACGATTTTCGCTATCTGGTCGACACGCTGCATCAGGCGGGAATCGGCGTGTTCCTCGACTGGGTCCCCGCGCACTTTCCGAAAGACGATTACGCGCTGCGCCGCTTCGATGGTACGGCACTCTACGAGCACGAGGATCCGCGCCTTGCCGAGCATCCGGACTGGGGGACGCTGATCTTCAACTACGGGCGCCGGGAGGTTCGCAACTATCTCGTCGCGAACGCACTCTACTGGCTGCATGACTTTCACATCGACGGGCTGCGCGTCGATGCGGTCGCGTCGATGCTGTACCTCGACTACAGCCGGCAGGACGGCGAGTGGGTGCCCAACCGCTACGGGGGACGCGAGAACCTCGAGGCGATCGACTTCCTGCGCGAGATGAACACCGTCGTCGAGGAGGACGCGCCCGGCTGCGTGACGATCGCCGAGGATTCCACGGCGTGGCCCGGCGTGACGCGGCCGACGCGGGACGGCGGATTGGGGTTCACGTTCAAGTGGAACATGGGGTGGATGCACGACACGCTCGCCTACTTCGAGCGCGACCCGATCTACCGCAAGTACCACCAGGACGAGCTCACCTTCGCCATGGTGTACGAGCACAGCGAACACTTCATCATGCCGCTGTCGCACGACGAAGTGGTGCATCTCAAGGGCTCGCTCTACGAAAAGATGCCCGGGGACCACTGGCAGCGGCTCGCCAACCTGCGTGCACTGCTCGCCTATCAGATCGCGCGGCCGGGCAAATCGCTCCTCTTCATGGGAACCGAGCTCGCGTCGCCGTCGGAGTGGGATCACGAGCGCTCACTCGATTGGCACCTCGAGCACGACCCGTCCCGCGCCGCGTTCATGGCGTTCGTGCGGGAGCTGGGGCGCGTCTATCGCGGCCTCCCCGCGCTCTGGCAGGGCGATGCAGATACGCACGGCTTCGAATGGATCGACATCGCCGACCGCACCAACTCCGTATTGTCATTCATGCGCCGGTCGGGGCATGAGTACGTCGTCGTCGTGATGAACCTCACGCCGACGCCGCACGACCACTACCGCATCGGAGTTCCGGAGCATTGCGAGTATCGAACCGTCTTCTCCACGGACGATACGCGTTGGGGTGGCAGCGGCTGGGGAAGGGGCGCGCGCGACAGCACGACGGCAGACGACGTCCCGTTCCATGGCCGCCGCTACTCGGTCGATCTCGCGCTGCCGCCGCTCTCCGTGATGGTGCTGGCGCCGGCATGGCTGGCAGAGCGGGTGACATCATGAGAGCAGCGGCCACTGCATCGACAACGCTCCAGGATCGATGACGACCCACGAGCATCTACAGGCTTCGAGTCACGCTACGTCCCTCGGGCGGCCCGCACTGCGCCGTCTCGCCGACCTGCTCGGCATCCAGGCATCGTACGTCGATCAGACAGGCCAGTCGCTCCGCCAGACGTCCGATGCCACGCGCGAGAAGCTGCTCGCGGCGATGGGGTATGACGCCAGCACTGAAGAGAAGGCCGATGACGCGCTGCGTGCGCTGCGGCGCGCGAAGCGGAGACGGTTGATCGCACCCCTGCGTGTCGTGCGGCAGCGGAGCCGCGCGTTGCGGCGCGTCCACGTCCGCGTGCCGCGCATGGACGCGGATACCGTGCAGTGGACCCTCACCCTGCGGACCGAAGAGGGGCTCGTCTCGGGCTGGGTTGGCGCGACGCACGGCGGTCCCTCGCGCCGGATGCATCTGACGCTCCCCGTCGTCCCGCCGCTCGGCTATCACGATCTCACCATCACCTTCACGGCCCACGGCAAGAAACGCAGTGCGACGCAGCGACTCATTGTCGTCCCGTCGCAGTGCACGCCACCTGAAGCGCGCCTGCGCGGACGTCGCGGCTTCGGCGTCACCGCCAACCTCTACACCATTCGCAGCGCCGGCAACTGGGGGGCCGGCGACCTCGCCGACCTCGGTACGCTCGCCGAATGGACGGCACATCACGGCGGCACCTTCGTCGGCGTCAATCCGCTCCACGCCCTGCGCAACGAAGGGTACGACGTCAGCCCGTACAGCCCGATCACACGGCTGTTCCGGAATCCGCTGTACCTGCGCGTGGACGAGATTCCGGAGCTCGCGCACGACGCGCACGCGCGTGAGCTGATTGCGTCGCCAGGCGTGCAGTCGGCGTTGGCGGAGCTGCGCGCGGCGAAGATGCTCGATTACGCGCGCATCGCGGCGCTGCGCGCGCCGATTCTCGAGTCGCTGCATCGGACCTTCGTCAAGCACGAGCTGGCGACGGAGACGTCACGGGCACGGGCGTATGCGCAGTTCATCGAGCGCGAGGACCCGCCGCTCACACAATTCGCCACGTTCATGGCGATCTCCGAGCGCGAGGGGCCTGACGCGCGTCGCTGGCCGGAGCCATTACGCGACGCGAACTCCGATGCGGTGGCGGAACAGCGGCGCGCGCTCGCCGATCGCGTCGACTATCACCGCTGGCTCCAGTTCGAGATCGACCGGCAGCTTGGCCGCGCGGCGATCGACGCTGCACGCGCCGGTCTCGCGCTCGGGCTGTATCAAGATCTCGCCGTCGGCTCGGCCCCGTCGGGGAGCGACGTCTGGGCCAATCCCGGACTGTTTCGCCCCGGCGCGACCGTCGGCGCGCCCCCCGACATGTACTCCGACGAAGGACAGAACTGGGGACTGCCGGCGATCGACCCGCACGTGCTGCGCGCCACCGGCTACGACTACTGGATCCGCCTGCTGCGCGCCGGCTTCCGACATGCAGGGGCGCTGCGCATCGATCACGCCCTCGGGCTGTTTCGCATGTTCTGGGTGCCGGCCGGCGAGTCGGCGCGGACCGGCGCCTACGTGACGTCGTTCGTGCACGACCTGCTCGGGATCCTCGCGCTGGAGAGCGTGCGTCACAACGCGATCGTCGTGGGCGAGGATCTCGGCACCGTGCCGCCCGAGGTGCCCAAGGTGTTGGAGCGATGGGGCGTGCTCGGCTCCAAGGTGCAGGTGTTCGAGCACGACTTCCACACCGGCCGCTACCGTGCGCCGGAGGAATATCCCCGCATGACGCTGGCGACGGTGAACACGCACGACCTGCCGCCGCTGATCGGCTGGATGGAAGGGCGCGACCTGATGCTGCGCAGCGAGGTGGGAGATCTCAGCAATCCGGTCCAAGCGGGCTCCATGCGCGACACGCGTCGGCACGAGGGGCGCGCACTGATCGAGTCGCTGATCGAGGCTGGCCTGCTCCCGCACTCGGCGCGCGAGAACGTGACGTCGGACGACCTGATCGCCGCCGTGCACACCTTCATCCGCCGCACGCCCTCGGCACTCGTCGGTCTGTCCTTTGACGACCTCGCACACGAGACGACCCCGGTGAACATCCCGGGTGTATGGCAGGACCGCTATGCAAGCTGGTCGCGTCGCATGCGCGACACGCTGGAGGATCTGCTGACGAACCCGAGGACGGTGAACGCGTTGGGACGGTCCGGCGATCTGATGGTCGGACGGTTGGACAGTCGGACAGTCGGACAGTCGGACAGTCGGACAGTCGGACA
>CAYTKA010000076.1:0-16077 GCA_964438255.1 uncultured Gemmatimonadaceae bacterium
GCTCGGGAGACGGAAGCCATAGTCGACCAGCGTGAGCTTGCGCGCGCGGTCGCCGTTGAACATGCCGCCGATCTGCGGCACGGTGACGTGCGACTCGTCGACGACGACGAGGAAGTCCTCGGGGAAATAGTCGAACAGGCACGCCGGACGCTCCCCCGCCTCGCGCCCGGAGAGATGACGCGAGTAGTTCTCGATCCCGGCGCAGGTGCCGATCTCGAGCATCATCTCGATGTCGAAGTTCGTGCGGCTCTCCAGGCGCTGCGCCTCGAGCAGCCGGCCATTCGTGCGCAGCTCGGCAAGACGCCCGGTGAGCTCCTCGCGAATGAGCTTCACCGCGCGCTCGAGCGTCGGCCGCTGGGTGACGAAGTGCTTCGCCGGATAGATCGCCGCGCGCTCAAGCGTCGTGATCGTCTCACCGGTGAGCACATTGATCTTGGAGATGCGCTCGACCTCGTTGCCCCACAGCTCGACGCGCACCCCCTGCTCCTCGTACGCCGGGAAGATCTCGACCGTATCACCGCGCACGCGGAAGGTTCCGCGCTCGAAGGCGACGTCGTTGCGGTTGTACTGGATCTTCACCAGCGAGCGCAGGACGTCGTCGCGATTGACCTTCTGCCCCTGGGTGATCGTGACCATCTGCTCGCGGTACGAGACGGGATCGCCGAGGCCGTAGATCGCGCTCACGGTGGCGACGATGATCACGTCGTTGCGCTCCATGAGCGACGACGTCGCGCGCAGCCGCAACCGGTCGATGTCCTCGTTGATCGACGCGTCCTTCTCGATGTACGTGTCGGTCGTGGGGACGTACGCTTCCGGCTGGTAGTAGTCGTAGTACGAGATGAAGTACTCGACCGCGTTCTGCGGAAAGAAGCTCTTGATCTCGCCGTAGAGCTGCGCGGCGAGGGTCTTGTTGTGGCTCAGAACGAGGGTCGGCTTGCCGTAGCTCGCGATGACGTTGGCGATCGTCATCGTCTTGCCCGAGCCGGTGACACCGAGGAGCGACTGGAACCGGTCGTCGCGCTCGAGCCCCGCGAGCAGCTCGGCAATCGCCTTGGGCTGGTCGCCCGCCGGCTGGAATGGAGCCTGGAGGGTGAACGGGGCGCGGGGCATACGGGGAATGTAGTGGATTCGGGCTATGTTCGGGAGAGCGAAAAGGGCGCCTGTCGGTTCTTCAGTTGATCAACCGATGAACGCCCTTCAGCTTTCAGGGTTGATCCTCTCCCGCCGCGCCACTTCCGTGATCCCCTTCACGCGCCGCGCCGCCTTGATGATCCGCTGGAGGTGCGCCAGGTTCTCGACCTCGACGAGCACCGCGCCCGAGGCACGGCCGTCGGAGGTCTTGAGCTCCATCGACCGGATGTTGGTCCCCGACTCGCTGACGGCCGCCGCGACGTCGGCGTAGAGCCCGCGCCGGTCGTTCCCCTCCAGCGCGAGACGCACGACGAAGCGCTCTCCTTCCGCCTCCTGCCAGTCGATCTCCAGCCGGCGCTCCGGCTCGTGCGCGAGGAAGAGCAGATTCGGACAATCGGCGCGGTGGATGCTGACGCCACGCCCGCGCGTCACGTAGCCGGTCACCGGGTCGCCGGGCACCGGCTGACAACACTGCGCGTAGCGCACCATCAGTCCGTCCACCCCCTGAATGCGCACGCCGCGCGGGCCGCGCACGCGATCGACGAGGCGCTCGACGAGCGTCGGCTTGGCCGGCTCCTTCTCCTCGTAGTCGGGGAAGATGTGCTTCAGCGCGAGGCTGACGTTGACGTCCCCCTGGCCGATCGACGCGTAGAGGTGCGTCGCGTCCGTGAGCGAGAGCGCGCGTGCGGCCGCGGTGAGCGCCTCGTCGTCGGGGCGGGTGAGTCGGCGCCGCTTCAGCTCGCGCTCGAGGATCTCCTGCCCGAGCTTGACCGACGACGCGTGCTCCTCGTGGCGCAGCCACTGCCGGATCTTGTGCCGCGCACGTCCCGTGCGCACGTGCGCGAGCCAGTCGCGGCTCGGCTTCGCCGACGGCGACGTGATGATCTCCACCTGCTCGGAGTTGCGCAGCGCGCGCGAGAGTGGCGAGATGCGTCCGTTGATCTTCGCACCGGCGCAATGCAGCCCGACCTCCGAGTGCACGGCGAAGGCGAAGTCGATCGGCGTCGCGCCTTTGGGAAGTTGGATGACGTCGCCGTTCGGGGTGAAGACGAAGATCTCGTCGGCGTAGAGATCGAGCTTGAGGAACTCGAGGAACTCGTCGGGCGTCTTCGCATCGAGCTGGAGCTCGAGGATCTGCCGGAACCAGGCGAGGTGGCGATCCAGCTCGTCCCCGCTCTTCGCGTCCTCCTTGTACAACCAGTGCGCGGCGATGCCGTAGTCGGCCGTGCGGTGCATCGCTCGCGTGCGGATCTGGATCTCGTAGAGCTGCCGTCCGGGCCCGAACACCGTCGTGTGCAGTGACTGATAGCCGTTCGACTTCGGCTGGGCGATGTAGTCCTTGATCCGCTCCTGGACCGGCGTCCATCCGTCGTGGATGATGCCGAGCGCGTGATAACAGTCGGGGACACTGTTGACGAGCACGCGAATGGCGAGGAGGTCGTAGATCTCCTCGTACGGCTTGTCGCGCTGCTTCATCTTCTTGTAGATCGACCACAGATGCTTCGGCCGCCCCGTGACCTCCACGTTCTTGATTCCGGCTTTGGCGAGGTCGCGCTCGAGGGGCTCGCGCAATGCGGCGATCAGTGCTTCGCGTTCTCCTCGCTTCTGGGCCACCTTCTTCGCCAGCGCCTTGTACTCGTCCGGCTCGAGGTGCTTGAACGCGAGGTCCTCGAGCTCCCACCGCATCTTGGCCATACCGAAGCGGTGCGCGAGGGGCGCGTAGAGATCGCGCGTCTCCTGCGCGATGCGCCGCTGCTTCTCCTCGGGGAGAAATTCCAGCGTGCGCATGTTGTGCAGGCGATCGGCGAGCTTGACGATGATGACGCGCGCGTCCTTGGCGATCGAGAGCAGCAGCTTGCGATAGCTCTCGACCTGGCGATCCTGGTTGGAGCCGCTGTTCGGCAGCTTGGCGATCTTCGTCAGCCCGTCGACGATCGCCGCGATCTCCGCCCCGAACGCCTTCTCGACGTCGGCGATCGTGATCTTGGTGTCCTCGACGACGTCGTGGATCAACCCGCTCGCGACGGTGATGGTGTCGAGCTGGAGCTCGGCGAGGATCTTCGCCACCTCGACGGCATGCGTGACGTAGGGCTCGCCGGAGTTGCGGAGCTGGCCACGGTGCGCCTGCTCGCTGAAGCGATAGGCGCGCGCGAGCAGCTCCTCGTCGAGGCGGCTGTTCGCCGTCTCGCCGAGGGGCCATCCGGGAATGACCTCACGCAACGCCTGTCCGGCGACCGTCACAGCAGTCCTGCCTCCGCGAAGCTCGTGTATCGTCCACGTCCGATGATGACGTGGTCGTGCACCGGGATGTCGAGCAGCTTGCCGGCGGCGACGAGCTGCTCGGTCACGAGCCGGTCGTCGGCGCTCGGCGTGGGGTCGCCGCTCGGATGATTGTGTACGAGGATGACCGCCGCCGCCCGCTCGGCGATCGCCTCACGAAAGACCTCGCGCGGGTGCACGAGGGAGGAGGTGAGAATCCCGCGCGTGACGGTGACGTCCCGCTCGAGCCGGTGCTGTGCGTCCAGCACCGCGACGTGAAATTCCTCCACCGGCAGGTCCTCGAGCCGAGGCGCGAAGAGGCGCGCCACGTCGCGAGGCGACCGTACCGGCGCGCCATCGTCCCGCGTCTCCGACACGAGCCGCCGCGCGAGCTCGAGCGCCGCGTGAATCGTGACCGCACGAGCCATTCCGACCCCGGCCGTCGCCGTCAGCGCCGCCACCGGCTGCGCCGCCATCCGTCGTAACGAACCCCCCGCGCCGGCGAGAAGTGCCTGCCCCACCTGAAGGGCGGAGCCGCCAACGCCGCCAGAGCCGATGAGTAACGCAAGGAGCTCGGCCGAGCTCAGCGCCGGCGCGCCGAGTGCGACGAGCCGCTCTCGCGGTCGCTCCGACCGGGGTAGCTCTCTGATAGATAGCGCGGACGAAAGGGACTGGCTAGACAGGGGGACGCTCATGGATGCCTCCGGTGCTGACAGGACAGACCCACACCTTACCAGCGCCCGAGGGCTGTTTCATCACCATAAGCGTGCACTCGACTGCGTCGGCATGCTCGTGGGCCGGTTGGGAGCTCGAGCATACCCCTGTGCACCTCGTGCCGTGTCCTCGGCGCCGAGCCCTGACGGTCCGTCAGGGTGCGCAGCTCATGCGAAGACGTCTAGAGCGACGCCCCGTGGCACTTCTTGAACTTCTTCCCCGAGCCACACGGGCACGGATCGTTGCGGCCGACGTTCGTGAAGTCAGCCGTCGCGCCGGACTGCGCGGCGGTGATGTCGTTCATCGAGCGTGCCCGCCCTGCGCCGACGATCACCGGATCGCGCTTGGCTGCCGCGGGCTTCTCCGCGGGCGTCTCAGCCGGCCCGACATCCACCACTTCGCGCGTCCCCGTTGTGTTCGGCTCCGCGGGGACTTCCTCCAGCACGCCAAGCGCGTTGTAGCGTCGGGCTGGCTGTCGAGGCGGCGGCGGGGCTGCACCCCGGCCATCCAAGGACGGCCCCTCTTCGACGACGAGCTGGACCTTGAGGAAGCGATCGGTGAAGGTCTCCGCGATGTCGTTCATCAGATCGACGAACATCGTGTACGCCTCCTGCTTGTACTCGAGCAGCGGGTCCTTCTGCCCCCACGACCGGTAGTGGATCGCGTTGCGGAGCTGGTCGAGATCGTACAGGTGGTCCTTCCACTTCTCGTCGAGCACGTTGAGCATCACGTAGCGCAGTAGACGATCGGCATAGCCTCCCTCCTCGTCGCGCACCATGTCGAGCGACGCGAGCTTCGCGGCGAAAGCCGTGCGCCCTGCCTCCACGGCGCGCATCTGCGCCGGCTCGAGCTCGGCCGGTCGCGTGGACTCCTGATCGAACTCGGGCACCTGCAGCAGGTAGTGCATCAACAGCTCCTGCTTCAGGAGATCGAAGTCCCATTCCTCGGCGGTATCGAACTCCGAGAGCACCGTCTCGACGCGGCGCCCGAGGGCCTTCTCGACCATCTTCAGGGCCTCGCCCTTGAGCTCCTCGCCTCCCTCCAGCGCGAAGGCGCGCAGCGAGTAGATCACCTCGCGCTGCTGGTTCATCACGTCGTCGTACTCGAGCAGCCGCTTGCGGCTCTGGAAGTTCTGCAGCTCGACCCGCTTCTGCGCCTGCTCGATCGAGCGCGTGATGAGCGGATGCGTGAGCACCTCACCCTCCTGCGCGCCCATCCGATCCATCAACCGCGCGATGCGCTCGCTCCCGAAGAGGCGCATCAGATCGTCCTCGAGGGAGAGGAAGAACTGGCTCGCGCCCGGATCACCCTGGCGGCCGGCGCGACCGCGGAGCTGGCGATCGATGCGCCGCGACTCGTGGCGCTCGGATCCGATGATGTGCAGTCCGCCGATCTCCTCGACGTTCACGTCCTTCCCGTCCGGATCCTTCACGACGGAGGGCTTGGCCTCCGTGACACCGGGCCCGAGCTTGATGTCGGTGCCTCGGCCGGCCATGTTCGTCGCGATGGTGATCGCGCCAGGCTGGCCGGCGTTGGCGACGATCTCCGCCTCGCGCTGGTGATACTTCGCGTTGAGAACGCTGTGCTGCAGGCCGGCGCGCTGCATCAGCTTGGACAGCGTCTCCGATGCATCCACGCTCGTCGTCCCGATCAGCACCGGATAGCCGAGGTCGTGCAGCCGCCGCGTCTCCTCGACGATGGCGTTGTACTTCTCGCGCCGCGTCTTGTAGACGAGATCGTGGCGGTCGTCGCGGATGACGTCCTTGTTCGTCGGGATGACCGCGACCTCGAGCTTGTAGATCTCGTAGAACTCCGTCTCTTCAGTCTCCGCCGTACCGGTCATGCCGGCCAGCTTCTCGTACATGCGGAAGTAGTTCTGGATGGTGATCGTCGCCATGGTCTGCGTCTCGCCCTTCACGCGGACGCCCTCCTTGGCTTCGACCGCCTGATGCAGCCCCTCGCTCCACCGCCGCCCCGGCATCGTGCGACCGGTGAACTCGTCGACGATGAGCACCTCGCCGTCCTGTACGACGTAGTTCACGTCCTTCTCGTACAGGGCGTGCGCGCGCAGGAGCTGGTGCACGATGTTCAGGCGCTCGCTCTTCTGCGCGTACTCGATCTCCAGCTCACGCCGCGCGGCGATCTTCTGATCGGCCGACATCGTATGCGCGTGATCTATCTGGTGTACGGCTTCACTTAGATCAGGCAACACGAACGCGTCGTGATCGGACGGCGACATGAAGTCGACGCCGCGATCGGTCAGGTGCACGGAGTGTCCCTTCTCGTCGAGCACGAAGAGCAGGTCCTCCTCGATATCCCGATAGCTCTGCTTCGCCGGCGGCAGCTTCCGATCGGCGATGTGCTCGAGCTCCATCTTCTGCACGAGCTGCTTGTTGCCGGGCTCCTGCATGAGCTTCATGAGCCGCCGGTTCTTCGGATGCCCAAGCTGCGCCTGGTAGAGCTTGAGCGATGCGGCCGCTGTGTCCCCGGCCTCGAGCCCGCGCTCGCCCTCGGCGACGAGCAGGTTCACCAGCTCGGTCTGCTTGCGCACGAGCCGCGCGACGGCGGTGTTGTGCTCGAAGTACTGAGCGTCGCCCTCGTTGCCGACGGGCCCGGAGATGATGAGCGGCGTGCGCGCTTCGTCGATGAGCACGGAGTCGACCTCGTCGACGATGGCGAAGACGTGGCCCCGCTGGACGCGCTGGTCGGACGAGACCACCATGTTGTCGCGCAGGTAGTCGAAGCCGAACTCGTTGTTGGTGCCGTACGTGATGTCCGCGAGGTACGCGCCGCGCCGCTCCGGCGTGCCGGCCTCCGTATCATCCAGGCAGCCGACCGTCAGGCCGAGGTAGATGTAGAGGTGCCCCATCCACTGCGAGTCGCGGCGGGCGAGGTAGGAGTTCACCGTCACCAGGTGCGCGCCCTTTGCGGGGAGGGCATTCAGGTAGAGCGGCATCGTGGCGACGAGCGTCTTCCCTTCACCGGTCGCCATCTCGGCGATCTTGCCGAGGTGCAGTTGGATGCCGCCCATGAGCTGGACGTCGTAGGGCACCATGTTCCACTCGAGCTCGCGCCCGGTGACCATCACCGTCGTGCCGACGAGTCGCCGTGCGGCCTCGCGCACCGTGGCGAACGCCTCGGGGAGCAGCTCGTCGAGCGTTTCGGCGATCAGATGTCGCAGCTCGCCTTCGACACCACCGGTGCCATCGACGCCACTCAGCTCGTTGTCGAGCCGCTCGCGCTCTGCAGCGTCAGCGGCGACGCGCTTCTTGTCGCGCAGCTCGGCCGCCTGGGTCTCGAGCGCGCCCGTGCGCTCCTGGATGATCGAGCGGAACTTCGCCGTCTGTGCGCGGAGCTCGTCATCGCTGACCGTCGCCAGCCGCGCCTCCTGCTCGTGGATGGCATCGAGAATGGGCTGGAGCCGCTTGCGCTCTCGCTCGTGGCGAGTGCCGAGAAACGCAGTGAGTACGCGCTTGAACATGCAGTCCTCTTACTTATAGAGCCGGTGCTCCGCGATGTAGTCCGCGACGGCGTCCGGCACAAAGCCTCGAATGGTGCGCCCTGAAGTCACCCGGGCGCGCAGCTCGGTGGACGAGATGTCCACGCGCCGCGTCTGGAGCAGTTGCACGCCGGCGCGACCGCCGACGTCCGGCATCGTCTCTCCGCCGCGAACGAGCACGGCCACCTGCGCCATGCCGAGAATACGCCGCGGGTCCCTCCAGTGATCGAAGAGCGCGAATGCATCGGCCCCTATGAGCAGAAAACGCTCCGCATCGGGCCATCTGGCGCTCATCGTCGCCAACGTGTCAACCGTGTAAGATAACCCGGCCCGGTCGATTTCCGTCGCGTCCGCCTCGAATCCCGGAACGCCGGCAACCAGTCGTTGCGTCATCGCCAGGCGGTGTTCCGGGGCTGCCGTGACACGTCCGGCCTTGAACGGCTGCGCCGCTGTGGGAACGAAGCGCACCATGTCGAGCCCGAGCGTCTCCGCCGCGTCGATCACGGGGAGGAGGTGTCCAAGGTGCGGCGGATCGAACGTTCCGCCGAAGATCCCGAGGCGCACGCCCTAGGGCGTCGGCGGGGTCGCCGGAGCGGGTGTCGCGGGTGCCGCCGGGGGGGGAGGACCGGTGCTCGACGGCGGCGTGTTTACGGGCGTCGACGCGACCGGGAGGGTCGCCGCCGGAATGCCGGCACACGTCTTCTGGACGTCCGGATCATCCGGATAGTTCTTGCGGAGGGCGGCGCAGGCGTCGGCCGCATCCTCCTTGTAGCGGATGGCCTTGTACGAATCCACGAGGCGAAGCTGTGCCAACCGCGCCGTCGGAGCGTTCGGGTATCGGTTGAGGACGTCCTTGAAGTAGATGATCCCGGAGTCGTATCCACCCCGCCGGAAATAGTACATCCCGTTGAGGTAGTTCTTCTGGGCGAACATCTCCTCCAGCTCGGCCAGCTCCTTCTTCGCCCCCGGGACGAGCGCCGACTGTGGGTACAAGCCGAGCAGCGTGTTGTAGGCCGCCAGCGCGCTCTCGCCGTACGTGGGATCGAGCGCGGGCTTCCGCCAGAGCTTCCGATATGACCGCGCTGCCTCGAGGGCGGCGGCGGGAGCGAGCGTGTCGTCCGGGAAGCTCTCGTACAGGTGCGAGAAGCTCGAGGCCGCGAGCACCCACTCGTCGCGATTCTGATGGGCCTTGCCGAGGTACCAGTGCGCGCGCGGGAGCAGCGTGTCGCGCGCCGAGAGGTCCGTGGTCAGCTTCTCGAATGCGGCCACGGCATTTTCCCACCGGCCGCGCGCGAGCTCCTCCATCGCGGCGCGGTACAGCGCCTCGTTGGTGGGATAGTTGGTGACCTGAAACTCCGGGTGGCAGGCCGCGAGCAGCAACAGCAGCGTCGCGACCAGGGCCCGTCGAGAAGAGTGCATATCGGGGTTCGTACCCGGGGGAGTGAGTTCCGTTCGTATCCAGGAAAGATAATACGTCAGACAGTCAGACAGTCAGACAGTCAGACAGTCAGACAGTCAGACAGTCAGACCATCCGACCGGCCCCGTGGCGTCCGGGGTGCCAGGTAGGGCGTTCCGACGTAGCGGCGGAAGAACTCGATCGTGCGTGCGAGCCCTTCACGCACCGGAATCGAGGGCTGCCAGCCCAGCATCGCACGCGCGCGCGTGATGTCGGGCTTACGAACTTTCGGGTCGTCCACGGGGAGCGGCTCGTGCACGACCGGCGCGCGGGAGCCGGTAAGCTCGAGCACCAGCTCGGCGAGCTGCTTCACGGTGTACTCGTCCGGATTCCCGATGTTCGTCGGCTCGCTGTCGCCGTTCATGAACAGCCGATAGATCCCCTCGATCTCGTCGGAGACGTAGCAGAAGCTGCGCGTCTGCGAGCCGTCGCCGTAGATGGTCAACGGCTCGTCGTTCAGCGCCTGCACGATGAAGTTGGACACGACGCGGCCATCGCGCGGACGCATGCGCGGGCCGTACGTGTTGAAGATCCGGACGATGCGTGTGTCGAGGCCGTGATAGCGATGATATGCCATCGTCATCGCTTCGGCGAAGCGCTTGGCTTCGTCATAGACACCGCGCGGCCCGACGGGGTTTACGTTGCCCCAGTAGCTCTCGGGCTGCGGATGGACCAGTGGGTCACCGTAGACCTCCGACGTCGACGCGACGAAGAAGCGTGCGCGCTTGGCCTTCGCCAGCCCGAGCGCGTTGTGCGTGCCGAGGGAGCCCACCTTGAGCGTCTGGATGGGCAGCTCGAGGTAGTCGACCGGGCTGGCCGGTGACGCGAAGTGCAGCACGCCGTCGAGTGGGCCCGGCACGTACGTGAACGTCGAGATATCGTGCCGTACGAACTCGAACCGCGGGTTGTCGATGAGGTGCGCGATGTTGTCGGGGTGCCCGGTGACGAAGTTGTCGAGACCGACGACCGAGTGGCCGTCGGCGAGAAAGCGATCGGAGAGATGCGAGCCGAGAAATCCCGCTGCACCGCTGATGAACACTCTCATGGAGACATGCCACGGCCAATGGAGTCGTATCGAAAGCCGAGCGCGCGCATCCTCGCCGCGTCATACAGATTTCGGCCGTCGACGACGACGGGCGATTTGAGCGTCTGGCGCATGCGCTCGACGTCGGGGTGGCGATACTCGTTCCACTCGGTCACGACGACCAGCGCATCTGCGCCCTCGAGCGCCGCGAAGCTCGACTCGGCGTAGTGCACGCGCGTCCCGAGGCGGCGCCTGGCTTCGTCCAGCGCGACCGGATCGTGCGCGACTACCTGCGCGCCGGCCGCCAGGAGCTCCTCGATCAGCACGAGTGACGGCGCCTCGCGCATGTCGTCGGTGTTGGGCTTGAACGCCAATCCCCAGATCGCGATGCGCTTGCCCGCGACGCCGCCGGTGAGCGCCTCGAGCTTCTCGAACAGCCGGTGCTTCTGCGCGTCGTTCGCCGCGTCGACCGCCTCGAGGACGCCCAGCGGCACGCCGTACTCCCGCGCCGTGCGCACGAGCGCCTTCACGTCCTTGGGGAAGCAGGAGCCGCCGTAGCCGGGGCCCGGAAAGAGAAACGCAGGGCCGATCCGACTGTCCGAGCCGAGCCCGAGGCGCACGTGATCGACGTCCGCGCCGACGCGCTCACACAGGTTCGCGATCTCGTTCATGAAGGAGATGCGCGTGGCCAGCATCGCGTTCGCGGCGTACTTCGTCATCTCGGCCGACGGGATGTCCATGAAGACGACCGGATTTCCCGTGCGCACGAACGGAGCGTAGAGCTCACCCATCACGGCACGAGCGTGATCGGTCGACACGCCGATGACGACGCGGTCCGGCTTCATGAAGTCATCGATGGCCGCCCCTTCCTTGAGGAACTCCGGGTTGCTGCACACGTGGAAGGGAACCTTCGCGTGCGTCTGCACCGCTGCCGCGACCTTGGCCGCCGTCCCCACCGGCACCGTCGACTTGGTGACGACGACGAGCTCACGGCACATGTGTCGTCCAATCTGGTCGGCCACGGCCAGCACGTGTCGGAGGTCGGCCGAGCCATCCTCGTCCGGCGGCGTCCCAACGGCGATGAAGACGACGTCCGCCGTGCGCACGGCGTCGGGAATGTCCGTCGTGAAGCGAAGCCGGCCCTGTCGCTGATTGCGCTCGACGTAATCGTCGAGCCCCGGCTCGTAGATCGGCAGCACGTTCCGCCGCAGCCCGTCGATCTTCGCGCCATCGACGTCGGCGCAGACGACGCTGTTCCCCGTTTCGGCCAGACATGCGCCCACGACGAGGCCGACGTAGCCGGTGCCGACGACGGTGATGTTCATGCGGTCGCGGGCGGTGTCAGAGGGCGGGCGTCGGTTCGGTGTGCGGCGACGTCGACAGCGAGACGACGCGCGCATTGGTGCGTGTCGTCCGGCTCGTCGCGTTGCGCGTGTCGACGATGAGCGACGCGAAGTCGACGAGCCGCTGATAGTCGATCGCCCGATGATCGGTGACGATCACGACGGCGTCGGCCTGCGAGATCTCCTCGTCGGTGAGGGGGACGCTCGACCAGCTGTGCCCATCCTCGCGGATGGTCGGGATGTACGGATCGTGGTAGACGACCTCGGCGCCGTCCGCCTCGAGCAGACGGATGATGTCGAGCGCGGGGCTCTCGCGCACGTCGTCGATGTCGCGCTTGTAGGCCACGCCGACGACCAGCACGCGACTGCCATTGACCGGCTTCCGGTCCTCGTTGAGGGCGTTCGCGACCTTGGCGACGACGTACGCCGGCATCGAGCTGTTGATCTCGCTCGCGAGATCGATGAAGCGCGTCTTGTAGTTCAGCGTGCGCATCTTCCACGCGAGATAGTGCGGATCGAGCGGGATGCAGTGCCCGCCGATGCCCGGGCCCGGCGTGAATTTCATGAAGCCGAAGGGTTTCGTGCCCGCGGCGTCGATGACCTCCCAGACGTCCACGCCGAGCTTGTCGCACACGATCGCCATCTCGTTCACCATGGCGATGTTCACGGAGCGGAAGGTGTTCTCGAGCAGCTTCACCAGCTCCGCCGTCTCGGGCGAGGAGACGCGCACGACGGTATCGATGCAGCTCTCATAGAGCGCGACCGCCAGATCGCTGCAGGCCGGCGTGATGCCACCGACGACCTTCGGCGTGTTCTTCGTGTGGTATTTCTCGTTGCCCGGATCGACGCGCTCGGGGCTGAAGGCGAGGAACACGTCCGTGCCGACCGTGAACCCCTGCTGCTCGAAGGCCGGCTGCAGCAGCTCGCGCGTCGTGCCCGGATAGGTCGTGCTCTCGAGGACGACGAGCAGTCCGGGGTGCGCGTGGCGCGCCACGGCGGCGGCGGCGGCCTGCACGTAGCTCATGTCGGGGTCGCGCGTCTTCACGAGGGGCGTCGGCACGGCGATCGAGATCGCATCGGCCTTCGACAGGCGCGACTCGTCGGTCGTCGCCGTGAACCGGCCGCTCTTCACGAATGCGGCGACGTCGCTCGTCGGCACGTCCTGAATGTGCGACGTGCCTCCGTTGAGGAGGTCGACGACGCGACGGCTCACGTCGTAGCCGATGACCGCGAAGCCCGCACGCGCGAATTCCATCGCGAGGGGCAGTCCGACGTAGCCAAGACCGATCACCGCAACGGTGGCGGTGCGATCCTCGATTTTCCGGCGAAGCGACTCGCTCGTCGTCATGTCACTGGGCGAAGAAGGCCTGGACGCCCGCCACGACTTCGTCGAGTTGCGGGCGCGTGAGCTCGGGATAGATGGGGAGCGAGAGCACTTCCCTGGCGGCGCGCTCGCTCTCGGGGCACTGCCCTTCCCTGTACCCGAGATAGGCGAAGCACGGCTGCAAGTGAAGCGGCAACGGGTAGTAGATCGCCGTGCCGATGCCCCGTTGCTTCAGGAACGCCTGCAAGGCGTCGCGCTTGCCGCCGGCGACGCGCAGCGTGTACTGGTTGAAGATGGACTCGTTCTCGCGCGCCACGAGCGGCGTCGTGATCGCGCCGTTCCCGGCGAGATCGGCAAACGCGGCGTCGTAGTATGCGGCGTTCGAGCGACGCTTCGCGCTCCAGCCGGCGAGATGCGGCAGCTTGGCCGACAGCACCGCCGCCTGCAGCGCGTCGAGGCGACTGTTGTAGCCGACTTCGTCGTGATAGTACTGCTTCGCGCCCCCGTGCACACGCAGGCGCCGGAGCCGCTCGGCGATGCGATCGTCCTGCGTGACGATCATCCCGCCGTCCCCATAGCCGCCGAGGTTCTTCGATGGGAAGAAGCTGAAGGTGCCGATCGTCGGCATCTCACCGGCCATCCGGACCTCACCGTCCACGGTCCGCCGCGCGCCGATCGACTGCGCGGCATCCTCGATCACGGGAAGGCCGGGCAACGCGCGCTGCACGTCCTCGATCGCCGCCATCTGGCCGAAGAGATCCACCGGGATGACCGCTTTGGTCTTCGACGTCCGCGCCGCCGCCGCCGCCTCGGGTCGGATGTTGAACGACTTCGGCTCGATGTCCGCGAACACCGGTGTCGCGCCGACGTTGTGAATCGTTCCTGCCGTGGCGAAGAAGGTGAAGGGTGTCGTGATCACCTCGTCGCCGCGGCCGACGTCGAGCGCGCGCATGGCAAGGAGAAGCGCGTCGGTGCCGTTCGCGCAGCCGATGGCGTGCTTCGCCTGGGAGAGCTTGGCGATCGCGCTCTCGAGCTCCGCGACGGCGTCGCCGAGGATGAACGTCTGCGCGTCGACGATCTTCATGATCGCGGCGACAGCCTCGTCACGGATCGTGGCGTGCTGGGCGCGGAGATCGAGCAGGGGGACAGCCATGGGGCCGGAAATCAGAGCGGGGGGGGTGCGAGCCGGTTGAAGTATAACCGGCCTCAGAGCCGTGTGCGCATGGGGATCGGCACCTCGCGGCCGGTCTTCGCCGACTCGTAGATGCCGAGAATCAGCTCGAGCGACTTGCGGCCGGCTCGGCCATCGGTCTCCGCTTTCTCCCGGCCGCGCAGCACGGCGAGCACGTTGCGATAGTACCCCTCGTGCCCGAAGCCGTACACGTTGGGCGGATTCGTGTTCACCGTCTCCACGAGCTTGTCGTCGTCGTCGTAGTCGGCGAACGACCACTGCTCGACTTTGTTGACGGCGGTGCCGCCGATCTTCACCGATCCTTTCTCACCGAGCAGTGTGATCGATCCCTCGAGGTTCCTCGGGTAGGTCAAGACGTTCACCTCGATCACGCCGAGCGCGCCACTGCGGAACTTCACGACGGCGACGCCGCAGTCCTCCGCCTCGATGCGGCGGGCCTGCGTGGCCGTCTTCGCCATGACGCTCTCCACCGGGCCGACGAGCCACTGCATCAGATCGACGTAGTGCGACGCCTGATTCATGATCGCGCCGCCGTCGAACTCCCAGGTGCCGCGCCACGGCTCGGCGTCGTAATAGTCTTGTGGGCGAGTCCAACGGACCGTCACGTTGGCCATATAGAGACGGCCGAAGCGGCCCTTGTCCACGGCACGCTTGAGAAGCTGAATCGGTGGGTTGAGGCGGTTCTGCTTGACGACGAAGAGATGCACCCCCGCCGCATCGGTCGCCTGCACCAACTGATCGGCCGCCTCCAACGAGATGGCCATCGGCTTCTCCGTCAGGACGTGTCGTCCGGCACGCGCCGCGGCGATCCCCTGCTGCGGATGGAGGCCGGACGGGGTGCAGATCGCCACGAGATCGCTCGGCACGTGCTCCAGCATGTCGTCGAGCGAGCGGAATGCCGGAATGCCGTACGCCTTCGCCACGGCTTCCGCGCGCGGCAGGTCGGTATCGGCAACGCCCACGAGATCGAGACCATCGATCTTGCTGATGGCCTCGAGATGATTCTTGCTGATACGCCCACAGCCGACCAGCGCGACGCGCACCGTGCCGGCCGCCGAGGCTCGCGTTCCGCTCATTGGCGGCGCTCCAAGTTCGGTCCGCTGAGTTGACGAACGAGCCCGCCACTCGATTCGTACGTCGAGCCGCACGCCGGACAGGTACCTGCGCCGCTGTCCGGCAGCCGTTCGCCGCACTGGCACATCCATCCGACCCGGCGCGCCGGCACGCCGACCATGAGCGCGTGCGGCGGAACGTCCTTGGACACGACGGCGCCGGCGCCGATGAACGCGTAGTCGCCGAGCGTGACGCCACACACGATCGTCGCGTTGGCGCCGATCGACGTGCCGCGCTTCACGAGCGTGCGGCGGTACTCGTTCTTACGCGAGACGTGGCTGCGCGGGTTGAGCACGTTCGTGAAGACCATCGACGGTCCGCAGAAGACGTCGTCCTCGAGCTCCACACCCTCGTAGACGGACACGTTGTTCTGAAGCTTCACGTTCGTGCCGATGCGCACGCCGTTCATGACGACGACGTTCTGCCCGAGCGAGCAGCGCTCGCCGATCACGGCGCCGCCGAGAACGTGACAGAAATGCCAGACCCTGGTTCCCGCACCGATCGTCGCTCCCTCGTCCACGTACGCCGACTCGTGCACGAACGCGTCGGGGTGGACGCTCACGCGCCGGTCTCCGCGAAGATGTCCTGCTGCCACTCCTGGAGCGACCGCACCGACGGCTTGCGCGACCGCAGCGAGAGGATCGCGTCCGAGGCGGCGCTCGCGGCCGAGAGCGTCGTGGTGTACGCCACACGATGCCGGATCGCCGCCTGCCGCAGGGTGTAGTCGTCGCGCTGGGCGTGCTTGCCGAGCGGGGTGTTCACGAGCAGCTGCACCTCGCCGTTGATGATCATGTCGAAGCAGTTGGGGCGCCCCTCGTGCACCTTGAGGACGCGGCTCACGGGAATGCCGCGCGCGCGGAGGTAGCGTGCCGTTCCCATCGTGGCAAAGAGGGTGAATCCCATCTCGTGGAATCGACGCGCGATGGGCGTCACGGTCGGCTTGTCCGAGTCGTTGACGGTGATCAGGATCGCGCCCTCGAGCGGCAGCCCGTTCGATGCCGCGAGCTGCGCCTTGGCAAAG
>CAYTKA010000077.1:0-16039 GCA_964438255.1 uncultured Gemmatimonadaceae bacterium
TTCCGCAGAGCAGAGCGGGCGTGCTCTGGACAGCCCACTCACTGCGTCGAGATCTCGACCGGGGATGACGGGGTGCGTGATCGACCGATGAGTTTCGGCCTCGCCGCCGGTCCAAGAGATCGGGCCGGATCCACAAACGGCCGGCCGCACTCAACGGGGAGATCCGCCGATGCAAGCGCTGGGACCACTGTCGACGCCACCTATCACCGCCGTCGTGCACGCCGCGGATGGCGTCCGCTTCACCGCGTCGGCGGATTCGATACCCGCGCTGACGCAGCGGTTGGCGGAGTACGTGCGGGAACGCGCCGATGACGTGTTGTGGCCCGATGAGGCGGCGCATGTGCGCCGGCTGCTTGCGGATGGCGATCTGGCAGCCGCCGTCGATTGCTACTTCTGGAACGTCGGTGACCGCTGGGACGACGAGTGGCTCGTCACCGCGCCGTAAAGGGACCTGCTTCGTGCGCGAAGGTGCTCGGCTGATCGACAGTGAGCGCTTGCCGGCAAAGGGGGAGGCGCCATCACCCACAATTTGTGGGTGATGGCGCCTGTCGCAGTTGACGTTCCCGCGTGGCGCAGGCGCCACCGAACGGCGGCGTCCGTTCTCCTTCTGCGATGGTGCCGCGAGATCGCCGGATCGGTCAGCCGTGCGAGGTCAGATACTTCTCGATGTTCTTCATCTGACCCTCCCATCCCTTCCCGTTCATCTCGAACGCCTTCATTCGGCGCGACGCGGGGATCTTGTCGAATCCGGACTCGACGACCTTGAGCAGCGTGCCGCCGTTCACCGGCTCGAGCGTGAATGTGATCAACGTCATCGGCTCGTTCGAGTAGTCGACGTTGGGGTCGATCGCGTACGGATGCCACCGAAAGGAGAAGAAGCGCTCGGGCTCGACACGGTCGACGACCAGATCCAGGGTGAGATGCTCATACCCCTTCCCGGTGAGGCGCGCGCGGACGGTCGCGCCGGGCTTGAAGGGCTCGTTCACCTCCATGCCGAACCACCGGCCGAACTCCTTGGAGTCGGTGAGTGCGCGCCAGACGCGCGACTGGGAGCTGCTCAGTTGGATCTGCCTCTCGATCCGATCGGTGCTGCTCGTGCTGCCGGACACCGTGCTGGTGCTGCTGGTCGTGGCGGGCATCTGCGTTACTCCTTGTCGGGGTGGCGAAGCATTGCTTCGAGGTCGGCCAGGCGCTTGTCCCACAGCCGCTCGTAGGAGCGGAGCCATTCGTCCGCCTGGGCGAGCGGTCGAGGATCGAGCCGGACATAGTGGACGCGTCCACGTACGGTGCGCTGCACCAGCCCGGCCTGCTCGAGGGTCTTCACGTGCTTCGACGCTGCGGCGAGCGACATCTCGAACGGCTCGGCAAGCTCACCGACGGTGTGCTCCTGCCGGGCCAGCCGACGCAGCATCGCCCGGCGCGTGGGGTCGCCGAGGGCGCGAAACACACGATCGAGCTCCTGTGGATGTGTAACCATGTGGTTGAATATATCGGTGCGGATCGGATAGTCAACCATGAAGTTGACTATTAGGCCGCCGGTGTCTTGGCCGTCGACCCGCCGGGTCGAGCGCTCGACCGGAATACTCGATCCGCGACACGCGTCGTTCCCGCCATCTACCGCGCCAGGTTGCGGTTCAAGTATTCGGGCTCCGTCGTGACCTCGCGCACGACGTGCGGCGACAGCCACACAGGGGGCTCGACGGCGACATCGGCACGCTCGAGCTCCACTTCGGCGATCACCAGCTCGCGATCGAGAAACTCGTCGATCTCCCACGTCAGGGCGCCGTCGGGCACACGATAGCGCCGCTTGCGCACACGACGCCCCTCAGTGAGCGGCCACATGGCGTCGAACAGTTCGCGCGGCGTCTCTTCCTCGACCTCGGTGCGCGAGACACCATCGCCGAGCTTCACGGTGCGGAACCATTGCTCACGTCTGTCGCCGTCGCCGGTGTCGACCGTGTGACGCAACCGCTCGGCGAGTCGCATCCCCGGCAGGTAGCCCTGCTCGATCTCCGACGACGGCGCCGACCCGACCTCCTGCGGCAGCGCGCGCAGGAGATACTTGCGCTCGACCTCCTGGCTCGATTTCCGCGTCTCCTGCGCCGGTGTCGATTCGTTCGCGAGCGCATCGAGGCGATCGGCAACGGTGAGTGCTCGAGCCAGCAGTGCATCGGCACGGCCGTGCAGCCATGTCTCTTCCACCTCCGAGAAGGCGCGCTTGCTGCGAGCGCGCACGCGCCGGCCGAGTGCGAGCAGGCCGGCTTCCGGATCCGGTTGCGCCTCTTGCGTCGCGCGTTCCTCGTTCGCGTCCATGTCATCGTCGTGCATGGTCGCCGTGAGGCGACGCGCACGGTCGGTGGCGGCACTCAGGAGCGCATCGGCGATCTCGGCGAGCAGCACGTGGCTGTCGTGCAGCTCGCCGGTCGCATCCTGCAGCCCCTGGAGACCATCGATCACCTCGTGGCTCTCCGGAATGTGCCCGGCGAAGGGCTCGAGCAGATAGCGCAGACGCTTACCGGCGATGCGCGCTTGGTGCGTTTCGGACTCGTCGCCGAGCGATCGCACGACAGCGAGGTGGCGACGTACCTCTTCCGCGTGCTGGTGCACGAGATCGACCGCCGCCGCCGCGAGCGACGCGCGACTGGCGGGGGCTGCGCTCGCATCATCTATCGGCGTGTCGTCGGCAACGTCATGTAACGCCTCCAGCTCGGTGTACGCGCGGTCGAAGTCCCTTTCGATGCGCCGCCGAAGGTCCGCATCGGCATCGTGTTCCCGGCTCTCCAGGCGCGCCATCAGCCAATCGAGTCCCTCGCGCTGCTTCGCGCTGAGATCATGCCGCTGCTCGCGCAGCCAGGCGATCTGCACTTCGGCATCGCGGCCGGCGCTCGACGCATCGGCGAGACGCGAGAGTCGGCGACGCGTGCGCTTCCGTATGTGATCATCGAGATGCGGCCGGAAGGCGCGCAGCCAGCTTCGCAGCCGGCGCAGCGCGACACGGAAATCGTGCAACGCCTCGTCGTCGCTCGGGTCGGCGAGTCGATTGCGGCGCTTCACCACGTCGTCGAGCAACCGCAGGGCGAGGATGGCCGCACCCTGCGCCGCCGGCCGGCAGATGTCCTCGCGCGACATCTCTTTCGTCATGGCAGCGCACTCATTCGCCTAGTCGGCGCAAGAGCGAGGGCGTCATCAGCCAGCGGAGCTCCGCTCGGCCTGCAGCGGGACGTGAATCGAAGTCCAGACGACACGCTCCACCCTTCTTCAACGCGATGCGCGCCTTTTCACCGGTGAGGAGCCATGCAGCGACCTCACTGAGATGCGGCTCATGGCCGACTATCGCAACCGCGCCTCGCGGCTCGTCCTTGTCGTGAATGCCGCGCAGCCACTCGAGCAGCGCCTTGGGTGAGGCGTCGGGGGCGAGGGCATCGAGCTCTACAATTCTCTCGATACCGTACGCCTTGGCGACGATGGCCGCCGTCTGCTGCGCCCGTACCAGCTTGCTCGACGCCAGGATGGCGATCTCGGACGCAGCGAATGTCAGCCCCTTCGCGACACGCTCCATCTCGCGCTTGCCCTCGGCGGTCAGGGGGCGGAGGTCGTCGTCCTGTCCCGTGCGCGCGAAGACCTCCCTGTCCTCCGCCACGGCGTGTCGAATCACGAGTAGCTGCATCGCGTCCTCGGTCGCGTCGTTCCTAGGAGAGATAGCCGGCATCTCGGAGCGGCGCGAGGGCTCGCACGGTCCGCCCGCAGGGCTGCGTCGGGCTCGGCTGGCTGGATCGATCTCGACCGTTACAATAGACTGCCTGGCGCTCACCCTTGGTGATAAGATACATCCGTGCCTGAAGCCGCCCTCCGCAACGGTGCGCTCACGACGAGCTTCGAGCAGTACCGTCCCGGTCTCACCGGGCACTGCTATCGCATGCTCGGCTCCGTCGTCGACGCCGAAGATGCCGTGCAGGAAGCGATGCTGCGCGCGTGGAAGAGCATCGGCGACTTCCGGGAGCAGTCGTCGATGAAGACGTGGCTCTACCGCATCGCCACCAACGTCTGTCTCGACGCCCTCTCGGCAACGAATCGCCGGCGCATTCAACCCATCGCGTGCGCCGACACGCCGGCCATCGTGCGCGACGATCTCGTGCTCACGCAGCGGCCGCGCGAGGAGTGGGTCGAGCCGATCCCCGATGTGATGGCGCTTCCCGCCGAGCCGGATTCCGATCCGGCGGAGCGCGCGTTGTTGCGAGAGAGCATCAGGCTGGCGTTTGTCGCCGCGCTACAGTACCTCCCGCCGCGGCAGCGCGCCGTGCTGCTGTTGACGCAGGTCCTGAGCTTCAGCGCCGCGGAGGCGGCGGAGACTCTGGACATGAGCGTGGCCGCGGTCAACAGCGCGTTGCAGCGGGCGCGGGCGACGCTCGACGCGCGCAATCCGGCCGTGGTGCCGCGGCCATTGTCGGACGAGCAGCAGCAGCTGGTGTCGCGCTACATGGCTGCGTTCGAGCGGTACGACGTGAGTGCGCTCACGGCACTGTTGCACGAGGAGGTCGTGCACTCGATGCCGCCGTACGAACTGTGGCTCCGCGGCCGCGAGTCGATCGCGACGTGGCTCACCACGTTCGGGATCGGCTGCAAGGGCTCGCGTCTCGTCCCCGTGGTGGCATGTGGCGGGACGCCGGCGTTCGCCCAGTATCGGCAACGCGGCGCGCAGCCGTGGTCGATCATCACGCTCGAGATCGAGGGAGATCGGATCGCGCGGGTCACCAACTTCCTGGACGTGGAGACCCTCTTCCCGCGATTCGGCCTCCCGATGCAGCTCTCCGCGTAACCCGCGCTCGCGAGCGACTTACGGTCCCGGCGAAAGAGATTTCGCCGGGACCGATGAGTTTTGGGGGGAGGGACAGTCAACGAGTGCACACCCCAACGTGGAGATCACCATGTCCGCAGCATTCGCGCCGTCCACTCCTTCGCTTGGCAGCTCGACCATCGCTCGCCGGTCGTCGCGCGCCCGGATCACCGGCCGCATCCTCAGCGGCATCGCGGCCGTGTTCCTCGCGCTCGATGCGATCGCCAAGCTCGTTGGCGCGAAGTCGGCCGTCGAGGGCACGGTGCAACTCGGATATCAGCCGCACCACCTGCCGATCATCGGCGCGATCCAGGTCGTGTGTCTGATTCTCTACCTCATCCCCCGCACGGCGCCACTCGGCGCGATTCTCTGGACGGGATATCTCGGTGGTGCGGTCGCGACGCATCTGCGGCTCGACAACCCGCTGTTCACGCACCTCCTCTTCCCGATCTACGTCGCGGCGCTGCTGTGGGGCGGGCTGTACCTGCGCGATGCGCGAGTCCGATACCTCGTGATCGGTGATCGGTGATCGGTGAACCGTCAACCGCCACCATCCCCTTCGAACGATACCATGCATTTCACTCCCCAAATCAAGGCATACCCATGACGACGACTCAGGCACCCGTACCCACGATCAAGAACGCCGGCACGAAGCCGAAGACGGCGCACAAGCTGTTCGTCAACATCCCGGTGGGCGACGTGCAGCGCGCGATCACCTTCTTCGAGGCCCTCGGTTTCACCTTCAATACGCAGTTCACCGACGCGACGGCGACATGCATGCTGGTGGGTGAGGACGCGTACTTCATGCTGCTGAGCAAGGAGCGGTTCGCCGGCTTCGCGAAGGGGCCAACGGGCGATCCGCGAAAGGAGACGAGCGCGCTCTACGCTCTGAGCGTGGACAGCCGCGAGGAGGTGGACGCGATGGTACAGAAGGCCGTCGCCGCTGGGGGCGCCCCCGCGGGCGACAAGCAGGATCACGGATTCATGTACGGGTCGGGCTTCGCCGATCCCGATGGGTACCGGTGGGAGGTATTCTGGATGGATCCGACGATGGTGCAGAGCTGAGCTCAACCAGTCGTAAGCCCGGAAGCAACTGGCATGTGCAGCACGCGGTCCGGCCGTGGCCAACGCGCGCGCCAGCGGCTATCGTCTCCGGAGTCACGTGTCTCTGCTTGGCACCTTGTCCACTCCAGCCCGCGCGTGACGCAAACACCCCAGAGGGCCTCGCATGATCCGAGTTGTCCGGCGATCGCTCTGTTCCCTGCTCGCCGCCGCATCGATGGTATCGGTGACGAGCTGCCGCCGCGAGAAGCCGGCACCGGTGGAAGAGCTGTTCACCACGCGCACGCTCGCGGCAAATCTGCTCCAGCGCGGCCAGCTCCGCGACGCAGAGGTTCAGTTCAAGAAGCTCATCGAGCTCGCGCCCGACGACCCGCTCGGCTATGCGAACCTCGGGCTGACGTATCTCCAGGAGGCGCGCTACAGGGAGGCGGAGACACAACTGCTGCGCGCGCGCAAGCTGGACTCCGCGAATGCGGACGTCGTGCTCATGCTCGCGAGGCTCTACGCGCTCACGAACCGGCAGGCCGACGCACGCACGGTCCTCGGGGAGCTGCACCGCACCGATCCACGAAACGCCCACGCGCTGTACGCCCTCGCACAACTCGACTCGTCGGCCGCGGACAGCGCAGCGGTGCGCCGGCGCGAAGGATACCTGCGCGACATCCTCGCCGTCGCGCCGTCGAATCTCGCCGCGCGGCTCGATCTCCTCGATCTCCTCGTGCGGCGTGGTCAGGCGGACAGCGCGGTGCGACAGCTCGAGGAGGTACGCCGCATTCCCCCCGAGCCGCCCAAGGAAGCACGCCCCGACCTCGAGCGCACGATCCAGCTTCTGCGTGCGAGTCAGCTCGCCGGAGCGCGCGCGCCGCTCGATCGGTTCCTGCACGCGATGCAGGTGACGTCGCCGTATCAATCGTCGCTCGAGTCGGTGAAGTGGGTGGACGGACCGATCGCCGGGACGCCGACGCTGACCTACGCGCCGACCGACCTCATCGCACGCCGCCAGGTGACTCGCAGCACGACGATCGACTCGGTGCGCTTCGCGGACGTGACGGACGTCTCCGGGCTGCTCGATCCGCAGCATGGTGCCGCACCTCCCGGCAGTCCCGTTGCCATCGCCGCCGGTGACGTGCGCGGTGACGGGCGCGACAATCTGTTCGTGTCGTCGTGGTCCGCCGCGCACCGTGCACCGGTCGCGCGGCTCTTTGCCGTGCAGCGCGGCTTCGCCACCGACGTCACGACGCGCGCCGGGATCACTCTCGCCGGGGGTGCGATCTTCGCCACCTTCGCCGACGTCGACAACGACGGATGGCTCGACCTGTTCGTCATCGGCGGCGATGGACGCGGCCATCTCTTCCACAACCGCGGTGACGCGACCTTCGAGGACGTGACGGCGAAGGCCGGTGTGAGCGACGTGCACGGAGCGCGCAAGGCGCTGTTCGTGGATCTCGATCACGACGGCGATCTCGATCTGCTTCTCGTCGGGAACGGCGGGCGCACCGTGTATCGCAACAACCTCGACGGCACCTTCACCGAGGCGACGGCTGCCGTCGGGCTCGCGGGCAGCGCGGGTGCGGTCTACGACGCGGCCTTTGGCGACTTCGACGGCGACGGACGCATCGACGTCGTGACGACGGGTGCAAGCGGCGTCGCATTGTTTCACAACGGCGGCGCCCAGCGCTTCGGCGACGTCACGGCAGCAAGTGGCCTCGTCTCCGCAGGGAGCACGGGTGCGCTTGCAGTCGGCGACTACGACAACGACGGCCATCTCGACCTCTTCGTCGCGAGCCGGAATGGGGGCGAGGCCGCGCTCTGGCGCAACAAGGGGGACGGCACCTTCACTCGCGACGTGAAAGCGGCAGGGTCACTTGGCCCGCTGCGTGGCGTCGCGGGGCTGGCGGCACAATTCGTCGACTACGACAACGACGGCCGGCTCGATCTGCTCGTCGTCGGTACACCGTCCGCGCCGGGAAAGCGCGGCGTCTTTCTCTTTCACAACGAAGGGGAGGGACGCTTCACCGATCGGTCGGCGCTGATCCCGGCGACGGTGGCCGCCGGGACAGCGATCGCCGTGACGGACGTCGATCAGGACGGCGACGAGGACCTGCTCATCGCCGACGCGGCGGGCACCGTTCACCTCTTGCGCAACGACGGGGGGAACAGCCGGATGGCCCTGCGCGTGCAGCTCAAGGGTCTGCGCACGGGCAGTGGCAAGAACAA
This sequence comes from uncultured Gemmatimonadaceae bacterium, assembly GCA_964438255.1. Taxonomy (GTDB): domain Bacteria; phylum Gemmatimonadota; class Gemmatimonadetes; order Gemmatimonadales; family Gemmatimonadaceae; genus AG11. The sequence continues at coordinate 8,114 of CAYTKA010000077.1, forward strand.
CGACTTCGGCATTGGCGCGCGACTCGAGCTCCGCGCGGGGGAGCTCTATCAGACCCGCGTCGCGACCGATCGCGTGACGCACTTCGGGCTCGGCGCGCATCTCAAGGCGGACGTGCTGCGCGTCGAGTGGCCCAACGGCGTGCCGCAGACGGTCTATCTCCCGGGTTCCGATCAGGACGTCGTCGAGCTGGAGATGCTGAAGGGCTCGTGCGCCTTCGCATACACCTGGGACGGGACGCGCTTTCGCTTCGTGACCGACGTGATGTGGCGCAGCGCGCTCGGAATGCCGCTCGGGTTGATGGCGGGCGGGAAGGGTACGGCGTTTGCGCCGGCCGGGGCATCGCAGGAATATCTCCGCATCCCGGGCGAGGCACTCCGCCCGAAGGACGGCAAGTATCTCCTTCAGCTCACCGAAGAGCTGTGGGAGACGGCGTACGCCGACGAGGTGAAGCTGATCGCCGTGGACCACCCCGACTCGGTGGAGGTCTTCGTCGACGAGCGCTTCGTCCCGCCGGGCCCCGTGTCGCTGCGCATGTATCAGGCGGTGCACCCGCACCCGCCGCTCTCCGCTACCGACGAACGCGGCAACAACGTCCTCCCTGCGCTGCTGAAGACGGACGACGTCTACGTGTCGAATCTCACGCCGACGCGCTATCAGGGGGTCGTCGAGCCGCACGATCTCGTGCTCGACCTCGGCGACGACGCCGGCAAGGCGGGCTCGTATCTCTTCCTGCGCGGTTGGATCTATCCCACCGACGCGAGCATCAACGTCGCGCTCGCGCAGCAGTCGAAGATCAAGCTGTCGCCGCCGTCGCTCGAAGTGCGCGACGCGCGCGGACGATGGAAGACGGCCGTCGCCAGCCTCGGCTTCCCCTCGGGGAAGAACAAGACGATGGTGATCGATCTCGCCGGCAGATTCCCGACGACGGATCACCGTGTGCGCATCCGCACGAACATGCAGATCTACTGGGACCAGGCGTTCGTCGCCGGTGATGCCGACCGCAGCCCGGTGAAGGTGACCACGCTCGCGCCCGAGCGCGCCGATCTCCACGCGCGCGGTTTCTCCCGCATGTATCGCAAGGGTGGCCGCTACGGCCCATACTGGTTCGCCTACGACGACGTGACGACGGCGTCGCCGTGGCGGCCGATTGCGGGATCATTCACGCGCTTCGGCGACGTGCTCCCCCTGCTCGAGCGTCCGGACGACATGTACGTCATCATGGGTCCGGGCGACGAGGCGACGCTGCAGTTCGACGCGAGCTCGGCGAACGCGGTGCCGAAGGGATGGAGGCGCGATTTCCTGCTCTACACGGACGGTTGGATCAAGGACTCCGACCTCAACACGGCGTTCGGTACGACGGTCGCCCCGCTCCCCTTCCACCGCATCAAGTCGTATCCGTACGCGCCGGGCGAGTCCTATCCGGTCGACTCGGCACACCAGCGCTACCAGCGCGAGTACAATACGCGCGCAATCACGGGTTACAAGCGCAGCAGCAGCTGACGCCGAGCTCACGACTCCCCATGGCACGCATGCTCCGCCGCCATCCAGCGTTCGTCCTCGCAATCCTCGCCGCGACCGCGTGCGCTTCGCTCGCCCCGCGCACGACGGATCGTCCCGACACCGCGAGCGCTGGACAGACGCGCGCGTGGACGCTCGCGTGGAGCGACGAGTTCGACGGCGCGGCCGGGACACTGGTCGACGGCACGAAGTGGGTGGCCGATACGGGCGGGCAGGGGTGGGGAAACCGCGAGCGGCAGTATTACACGACGCGCCCCGAGAACGCGTCCCTCGACGGCGCAGGACACCTCGTCATCACCGCGCGCGCCGAGCCGGCCGGTTCACCGTATCGGTGCTGGTACGGGCGATGTCAGTACACGTCGGCACGTCTCACGACGAGAGGCCGACTCGAGCCGACGTACGGCCGCGTCGAGGCGCGCATTCGGCTCCCGCGCGGCCAGGGACTCTGGCCGGCGTTCTGGCTGCTCGGTGCCGACTACGACGGTACCAACTGGCCGCGTTGCGGGGAGATCGACGTGATGGAGAGCGTCGGACACGAGCCGCAGGTGATCTTCGGCACGATGCACGGTCCGGGCTACTCGGGCGGAAACGGTCTCGGCGGAACGTACGCGCTGGCCAACGGCACCTTTGCGGACGACTTCCACGTCTTCGCGGCGGAATGGACGCCCGGCCAGGTGCGCTGGCTCGTCGACGATCGCGAATACCGCCGGCTCACGCCGGCCGATCTACCCGTCGGCGCACCATGGGTGTTCGATCATCCCTTCTTCGCCATTCTGGACGTTGCGGTTGGAGGGCTGCGGCCCGGCGACCCCGACCTGACGACGGCATTCCCGCAGCAGATGCTCGTTGATTACGTGCGCGTCTATCGGCAATGATATTGCTGAGAACGCCAGAGCTCGCGGTGATTTTCTTTGTGCAGAAGGTCCTTGCGCGGGGATGTCCTGATCTCTAAAGTCGCTCGCCCGGTAAACGGCTGCTTGCAGCCGTCCGCCACGCTGCGACGATGCGGCTATTCACCGCGTCCGGCCGAGGGCTGGACGCAATCCTCGTCACGCTGGAGAAGAGGAATGATGTTGTCCAGGCACAGGATCGTGTTGAGCATCACGGCGATCGCGGCACTCGCCGCCTGCTCATCCGACGTTCCGGTCGCACCCACCGCCGCGCCAGGTCCCCAGATGGCGATCGGCAGCAATGGCGCGGCGATGCGCGCGCTGCATGCACGGGTCTGTCCGAGCGCGCAGGTCGGCGAAGCACGCTGTCATTCGTGGGTAGAGGTTGATGCGTCGGGTGCGCCGCGAGTGACGGCCGCCCCGAACGGATTTGGCCCGGCCGACCTGCAGTCCGCGTATGCGCTGGCGGCAGCGAGCGCCAGCAACGGCGTCGGCGCGACGATCGCCATCGTCGACGCGTACGACGATCCGAATGCCGAATCGGATCTCGGCGTATACCGCTCACAGTTCGGCCTTCCCCCCTGCACCACCGCGAACGGCTGCTTCAAGAAGATCAATCAGAGCGGCGGCACGAATTACCCGAAGGCCAATGGCGGTTGGGCGCAGGAGATTTCGCTCGACCTCGACATGGCGAGCGCGATCTGTCCGAACTGCAAGATCCTCCTCGTCGAGGCGACGTCGAACTCCTTTGCCAACCTCGCCGCCGCGGTGGATCAGGCAGCGAAGACGCCGGGCGTCGTCGCGATCTCGAACTCGTATGGCGGCGGCGAATACGCCAGCGAGACGACCGACCAGCAGCACTACAACCATCCGGGGATCGCGATCACCGTCAGCTCGGGCGACAACGGCTACGGCGTGGAGTTTCCCGCTGCGTCGCAGTACGTGACGGCTGTCGGCGGTACCAGCCTCTCCCGCTCGGGCAGTGCGCGCGGATGGAGTGAGACGGTGTGGAGCGGCGCGGGCAGCGGTTGCAGCGTCTACATCGCGAAGCCGAGCTGGCAGACAGATGCCGGGTGCGGCAATCGCGCCGTGGCGGACGTCGCCGCCGTCGCCGATCCGAACACCGGCGTCGCGGTCTACGATTCCTTCGCCTATCGGGGCAGCTCGGGCTGGCTGGTCTTCGGCGGCACGAGCGTCGCCGCGCCGATCATCGCCAGCGTGTACGCGCTGGCCGGTAACACAGCCGCGATCAACTACGGATCGTACTCGTACTCGCACACGACATCGTTGTTCGACGTCGTCTCGGGCAGCAACGGGACGTGTGGGAGCTACCTGTGCACCGGCGGCGTCGGCTACGATGGCCCGACGGGGAACGGCACACCGAACGGCATCGGCGCTTTCTAGACCGACCGCTCGGAGTTCGGTGAATCTTTTTGGCGGGCCCGGTCCGATGCGACCGGGCCCGCTGTCGTCAGGTCAATTGATTCACCGGCGCTGCGCCGCCCCCGACGCGCAGGTTGGCGCTGCGTGCGATGGCGTCGGCGACGAACCGTTGCGCCCCCGCGCAGGCGTCACCGAGCGATCGGCCGTGCGCGAGAAAGGTTGCGATCGCCGAGGAGAGCGTGCACCCCGTGCCGTGGCGCGCCGCGCCGGGAATGCGTGACACGACGAGCTGCCGAGTCGTGCGGCCGTCGTGAAGGACGTCGATCGAGCAGCGTTCGTCCGACAGATGGCCACCTGTGACCAGCGCGGCCGCCGCGCCGCCGGCCACCAACGCGGCGGCAGCGCTGCACGCCTCCGACACTGATCGTGGCGCATCGACGCCGAGCAGCGCTCCCGCCTCCATCGCGTTGGGTGTGACGAGCGTGACGAGCGGGATCAGCTCGTCGCGCAGCGCGTCGATCGCGTTCGCGTCGAGGAGCGATGTGCCCGTGGACGCGCGCTGCACGGGATCGAGTACGACGCGTTCTGGGCGGTGCTTGCGCAGCACGCCGGCTACGACGCCCACGGCCTCCGCCGTGCCGAGCATTCCGACCTTCACGGCGTCGATCCGCACGTCGGAGAACACCGCCTCGAGCTGCTCGCGGAGAAAGTCCGCCGGCACCGGGAGCACGGCCGTTATTTCCCTGGTGTTCTGCGCCGTGAGGGCCGTGACCACGGCACAGCCGTACGCGCCGAGTGTCGTGAAGGTGCGCAGATCTGCCTGAATGCCCGCCCCCCCGCTCGGGTCGGAGCCGGCGATGCTGAGGACGTTGGGGATGCCGCCGTCGCACGTCACTGCTCGACTCTCACTCCGGTGGCCATGGACGCAAACAGCGCGTGGTGTCCCTCGAGAAGGCGCTCGATCTCGGCAGAGTTCGGTGTGAGCGACCAGCAATCGCGCTCGTGGCTCGTGCCGAGCACGATCGCATCCTGGCGGGGCAGCATGTACAATCCCTCACTCGGCGCCACGACCATGTAGTCGATCTCGGGCTGCGGCTCGAGGAGGAGGAGCTGCCCTTTGAGCGGGATGAGCGCATCGTCGTGTGCCAGCAGACGTGCGCCGAGACCCGCGCAGTTCACCACCACCGGCTCGGACAGCGCGGTGAGCGCATCGGCCGAGACGAGCTGCCGCTCGACGACAGTGCCGCCGTGCGACTGGAAGTCGTCGAGCAACGCCGCGAGATAGCGTGCCGGCTCGATCACCATCCCCGACAATCGCAGAGCGAAACGGTCACCGAACGGGTGGTCGCCGGGCGCGAGCAACGGGCCAGTGAAGAGCTCCGGTGCGGCGCTCATCTCGGGGGTGAGCACCGGTGGCCGCTCGTCGAGATAGTAGAGTGGCAGCGACCGCACACCGTAGCGGGCATCGCCGGCGAGCACGGTGAAGGCGCGATGCGCTGCACGCGTCGCCGCGCCAGCTCGAGCGACCACCTCGGCCGACATGCGATCGGCGTCGCACAGACTGAAGGGCGCCCAGAAGGCGCCGGCGCGACTGGACGTCGTTGCAGTGATGGGGGCCGAGGCGTAGATCGTCACGCCGATCCCCTCCTCCTGAAGCACGCGTGCCGTCACGAGGCCGACGGCCCCGCATCCGAGCACGGCGGCGTGTGTCGGGGCCACTTCTCGCACGAGCTCGCGCACCATGCCTGCGGTGCCCCACGAGAGACTGATGCCGCAGCCGCCGTGACCGTAGTGATGCACCACGCGCTTGCCGTCGCGATCGTCGGCGCGCACGACGAACCCGTCGGGGCGGAATGGCCGCAATCCGACCGTGGTGCGCAGCACCCGCGCACGCTCGACACGCACCGGCGCGGGCATCGCAGTCGCGGGGTGCGCCAACGCCGTCACGCCGGTACTTCCGGATCGGGCATCCGCACGACCCCTGCGGTGGGACTGCTCGGGCTCGCGTGTGCGCGCAGGGGCATGCGCCCCGCGCAGCGCGCCTCACGCCCCGCCTCCACCGCCTTCCGGAAGGCCCCTGCCATCACGACGGGATCGCGCGCTTCGGCGAGCGCAGTGTTCACGAGCACGGCATCGGCGCCCATCTCCATCACCGAAGCGGCTTCGCTCGGCACGCCGAGTCCTGCGTCGATCACCACCGGGACGCTCGCCTGTTCCACGATGATCTCGAGGTTCGCGCGCGTGAGCACCCCGCGGCCCGAGCCGATCGGAGAGCCGAGCGGCATGACGGTGGCACAACCGACGTCGGCGAGCCGGCGCGCGAGCACCGGATCGGCGGGCATGTACGGCAGCACCGTGAAGCCGTCGCCCACGAGCACCTCGGCGGCGCGCAGCGTCTCCACTGGATCCGGAAGCAGGTACGTCGCGTCAGGGATCACCTCCAGCTTGATCCAGCTCGTCTCCGTCATCACGCGCGCGAGTTGGGCAACGCGCACCGCTTCGTCGGCGGTGCGGCACCCTGCGGTATTCGGCAGCAGTTGCAGCCTGTCGAGATCGATCGCGTCGAGGATGCCGTGGTGACCCGGCGCCCCGAGCTCCACGCGGCGGATGCTCACCGTGACGATCTCCGCGCCACTTGCCGCGATCGCCTCGCGCATCACGCCGAAGTCGGCGTACTTGCCCGTGCCCACCATGAGCCGCGAGCGGAAGATCGTACCGGCGATGACGAGCGGGTCCTCGATCGGCCCGTTGATCGGTGCGCGCATACCTCAACCTCCCTGCATCATGGTGACGATCTCGACCACGTCCGACTCGACGAGGCGTACATCGGGGATCCGGGCGGCGCGATAGATGGCCTTTCCGTGCATCACGACGACGGTGCGTTGATCCACATGCAGCTCGTCGAGGAGCGCATGCAGCGTGAGCCCGTCGCGATGCGGATACCGCTCGCCATTCACGTACATGCTGCCTCCTGCACTGCGGCCAGCCGTGCGCGGTGAAGCGCCTCGACGAAGCCACGTGCCGCCTCGGCGGGATCCGGTGCATCGAGCACCGCACGCACGAGTGCGACGCGTGTCGCGCCCGCATCGAGCACCTCAGCGACGTTGTCGAGGGTGATACCTCCGATGGCGAACCAGGGGATGGTGATCGCGCGTGCAGCGACGTCGCGCACGTACGAGAGTCCGGCGGCAGCACGGCCCGGCTTGGTCGGTGTGGGCCACACCGGGCCGACGGCGAAGTAGCTCGCCGATTCAGCGACGGCGCGCTCGGCGTGCGCCGGCTCGTGACTCGACCGGCCGATGAGACGATCGGGCAACACGCGCCGCGCCCAATCGATCGGCAGATCCTGCTGACCGAGATGAACGCCGTCCGCGCCGGCGGCGAGCGCGACGTCGGGGCGATCGTTCACGACGAATGGAACGCCCGCCGCTCGCGCAAGCGCCGCAACGCGCTCGGCGAGGCGGAGATAGGGCAGCGCCTCCATCTCCTTGCAGCGGAGCTGGAGCAGATCGACGCCGCCGTCGAGCGCCGCACGCACGCGCGCCAGAAATTCAGCGTCCGCCACATGCGCGCGTGGCGTGGCCACGAGGTACAATCGGCCGAGTGAGGTCGCTGTGGTCACGACGCCACCTCCTCGCTCACCTCCGTCACCGGGACGTACAGCTCGGCACCAGTCGCGCGGAATTCGTCCGCCTTGGCCTGCATCGCCGCCGCGTAATCGCGCACGTCCTGCGTGATCTTCATCGAGCAGAACTTCGGGCCGCACATCGAGCAGAAGTGCGCCACCTTGGCGCCTTCGGCGGGGAGCGTCTCGTCGTGATAGGCGAGGGCCGTCACCGGATCGAGCGCGAGATTGAACTGGTCGCGCCAGCGGAACTCGAAGCGCGCCTTGGAGAGCGCGTCGTCCCACTCGTGAGCGCGCGGATGTCCCTTGGCCAGATCGGCGGCGTGCGCCGCGATTCGATACGCGATCACGCCGGCTTTCACGTCGTCGCGATCGGGAAGGCCGAGATGCTCTTTCGGCGTGACGTAACACAGCATCGCCGTACCATACCAGCCGATCTGCGCCGCGCCGATGGCGCTGGTGATGTGATCGTAGCCGGGCGCGATGTCGGTGGTGAGCGGTCCGAGGGT
>CAYTKA010000078.1:0-15909 GCA_964438255.1 uncultured Gemmatimonadaceae bacterium
TGCGGGCCCCGTCGTATTGACACGGACAGCGAATCGTGCTACGGCGCCTGTTGCCGGCGCGGCTCGAGAATGTCGTCGATCCGCCGGATCGCCCCGGCGACGTGCAGTTGCGTTGCGCGATCGCCGGACCGTCCCGACGCGGCACGCAGGTCGTTCCGCAGCGTCACGAGCGTGCCGCGGAGCTCGGACTTCGCGTCGTCGCTCAACGGCGCCGGACGTGGAATCCCGAACGCTGCACGCTGCATGGCGAGCTGCGGATTCTCCGGCGGCGGATTGAGCTTGTTCGCGATCAGGGTGAGGTAGTCGTTCTGAAGCTCGCGACGAAACGCGTCGATCGAACCACCCGAGTAGATCTCCGACCACACGCCGCGGCGCACGTCGTCGAGTAGCTCGGCAAGAGTGTACGTCTCGCCACGTGCGGAGGGCGACGCCACTGCCTCGCCCTCGAGCAGACGGTTGAGGCGCCCGTCGTCGAACAGGTTGCTCATCACGCGCATCTGCGCACCGTTGATGCGCGCGATCATGCCGCCGGCCTCGATGCGACTCGCGATCTCCGGCTTGATGAGATAGGTCGGCGTGCGGAAGACGTTCTCGTTCAGGAACTGCACCGCCTCACGCTGGCGCGACTTCGGCAGTGCGACGTACACCGGGCCACTCTGACTGCCCGACTTGTACTGCACGGAGCCCCCGCCCACGATCGTGGCGACGTGATTCGCCTCGGTGGCCCACTGCCCGACCGTTCGGTCGTAGATCTCCTTCAGATCCGAGTTGTCCTCCCCCGCCCGAATGGCCGCACCTGGGATGTAGTCCACGACGCGGCGGATGTTCTTGAAGCCGAGACCTGTGGATTTCACGGGATCGGCGTCGCCCACGGCTTCGTTCAGGGTGCCATAGCCGCCGAATTCGTTGTTGGCGGAGAAGCGATACCACGGAATCGTGTCCTGCATGCGCGCCCAGCGATCGAGCATCGGCCGTTCCTCGTCGGGCGTGCGCGCGCCGGGGATCGGCTTGTACCCCCACATGATGGCGTACTTGTCGTACGGCCCGACGCGTGGGACGATGTCCTCCAGCGCCAGATTGTCCTCGGGCTGCGCGACGTAGTTGAAGCGCGAGTAGTCCATGATGCTGGGGCTGTGTCCCATCCTCCTCGCCCAGCTCGCACTGCGCACGCTGTCCGCCGGATAGGTGGAGCTGCCGATCTGGTCGTGCTGGAGACCGATCGTGTGGCCGATCTCATGCGCCACCACGAACTCGAGCAGCCGGCCCATGAGCGAGTCGGGCATCGGCCACTTCCGGGCGCGCGGATCGAGCGGCGCGGCCTGGGTGAAGTACCAATCGCGCTGGAGGTTGAGCACGTTCTGGAACATGCGCACGGAACCGTTGAGGATCTCACCGGTGCGCGGATCGCTCACGTGCGGGCCGACGGCATTCTCCGTCGTGCTGGGGAGCCAACGGATGACCGTGTGGCGAATGTCCTCGGGCGACCAATCGGGATCGTTCGCCGGCACCTCGCCGACGACGATTCCGTCCTTGAACCCTGCCGCCTCGAAGGCGGGCTGCCAGTCGAGGATCGCGCGACGCACCCACGGCTTCCACTGGTCGGGGGTCGCGGGATCGACGTAATAGACGATCGGCTGCTTGGGGTAGCAGAGATCACCGGCCTTGCGATCACTGCACTCGAGCCGGTACCGCGTGATGTAGCGGCGCGGCGCGGCGCGCGCTTCGGCGCCGAAATCGACGGTGCGCTCGGAGAAGAACCCGACGCGCTCGTCGAAGCGGCGCGGCATCATCGGCTGCTCCGGCAGTCGCACCAGGCTCCAGTGTGCGAGCACGCTCGACGCGGGGCGCGTCGGCCCGCCCCCGCCCGGCGTCTGCGCCGACATGCCACCCGGCACGACCACGCCGGTCTGCGTCGCCTCGATCTCGACATTGTCCGGGAAGGCGATCGCGCGCTCGACGTACGAGCGGTTCGGATCGATCGTGCCGCGGATGGCCGACAGCTCGGGAAGGCTCGTCGTGAAGAGGCGGGTCACGTCCACGACCGCCGCGCTATCAGGGCCGTAAGCCTCGATGTTGAAGATCGCGACGATGGGCGCGTAGTTGGCCGCCTGCACCGCACGGTACACCGACAGCGCGGTGTCCGCCGTGATGGCGAACGACGGCGACCGCAGGATGATCCGGTTCCCGTTGCGCTCCCACCGGAGCGTTCGCTCGGCGAACTGGTCGCCGCCGTATTCGCCGAACTGGCCGCCGGGGAGGTTCGGGTCCGCCGCGGCAGCACGCGCATAGCGGCCGACGATGAGCATGTCCGTGTTCAGCTCCTTCGTCGGAATCTCGAAGTAGAGCCGGTCGCCGGTCCGGTGCACCGCGAACAGTCCACGACGCGTCCTTGCGTCGGCGGTGATGACGCGATTGTACGGACGCGGGTTCGGCGTTCCCAGCGTCGGTCCGCCGCCGCGTAGTGTGCTGTCGTTCGCAGCGGGTCCAGCGGTCTGCGGGGTTCCCGACGGCGTGCGCGACGGCTGCGGAGCTGGTACGGGCTCCGGATTCTTCGAGCAGGCCGCGACGGTCACGGCCGCCGCGACGGACAGAGCACGGATCTTCATGGATGGGATACGATGCCGCTGTGGGTGAAGCCGGCCGAGGACGGTGGCCGGCATGGGGAGGGGAGGGCTATTCCAAGGAGACGCACGAGAGGCCCGGAACGCTGACGGCCTCGGCTTGGAGAGCAACACCCCGCGCGGACCGATCGTGCGGACGCCTTCGTGGCGGCCGAGGTCGCCTTCTCGCTGGTGTGCGCCCTGCACAGGTAGCGACGTCCGCGATGTGCTGATCCGACCGCTCACCCGCACGCTATCATGACCCGTTCGCTCTGGCAACAGACCGTCTCCATCCCCGCGCGCCCCAAGCTCACTGAGCACGTGACCACCGACGTATGCGTCGTGGGTGCGGGGATCGCCGGTCTCAGCGTCGCATACACGCTCGCCCGCGCCGGCAAGCGCGTCGTCGTGCTGGATCGCGATCAGATCGGGAGCGGCGAGTCCGGACGCACGACGGCACATCTCTCCAATGCGATCGACGACCGGTATGTCACGTTGGAAAAGGCGGTCGGCGAGACGAACGCGCGGCTCGTTGCCGAGAGTCACACCGCAGCGATCAACCGCATCGGGGAGATCGTGCGGTTGGAAGGGATCGAGTGCGACTTCACGCGGGTGGAGGGCTATCTCTTCTGCGGCGGTAACGATACGCCGGAGCTGCTCGATGCCGAGCTCGCTGCGGCGCATCGCGCCGGCCTCGTCGACGTCACGCGCGTGGAGCGCGCGCCGATTCGCGGCTTCGATACCGGGCCCGCGCTGCGCTTCCCGAATCAGGGACGCTTTCATGTCCTGAAGTACCTCGAGGGACTCGCGCGCGCGATCGAGAACGCGGGCGGAACGATCCATGGCGGCTCGAAGGTCGAGAAGATCGAGGGTGGCTCACCGGTGATGGTGACGACGGCCGACGAGTTCACCGTCGCTGCCGATGACGTGGTCGTGTGCACCAACGGCGCGATCAGCGACATGGTGACGACGCACGCGAAGCAGGCGCCGTATCGCACCTTCGCCGTGGCGTTCCGTGTGCCGCGCGGCGCCGTGCGCGATGCGCTGTACTGGGATACTCCCGACCCTTATCACTACGTGCGCCTCCAGCGGCTCGACGATGCGAGCGATGCGCTCATCGTCGGCGGCGAAGACCACAAGGCGGCGCACGAGGACGACGCGGGAGAGCGCTTCACACGACTGGAGGGATGGACGCGCGAGCGATTCGCCGCGGCGAGCGAGCGCGTGGCGCAGTGGACCGGTCAAGTGCTCGAGCCGCACGACTATCTTGCGTTCATCGGCAAGAACCCGGACGGTGCCGAGCACGTGTGGCTCGCCACCGGCGACTCGGGAATGGGGATGACGCACGGCACGATCGCCGGCATCCTGCTCGGCGCGCTGCTCACGGGGAAGGAACATCCCTGGGCGTCGCTCTACGACCCGAAGCGCATCACGCTGCGCCCGCGCGAGCTCGGTACGCTGGCCAGGGAGAACGTCGACGTGGCGGTGCACGTCACGGTGGACTACGTGAGCCCGGGTCAGGCTGCCGACGTGGACGACATCCCGAGGGGCGAGGGCCGCGTCATCCGCCGCGGCATCCACAAGATTGCCGTCTATCGGGACGAGTCGGGTACGCTGCACGAGCGGTCAGCGGTGTGCACGCACCTCAAGTGCATCGTGAACTGGAATACGGCCGAGAGGAGCTGGGACTGCCCCTGCCACGGCTCGCGGTTCGATGCGATGGGGAAGTGCATTGCCGGGCCGGCGATCTCGGACCTGGAAGAACTGTGAATGGTGAGCCGCCGCCGCAGCGGTCAGCAGCTCGCGTTCACGTGCTTCTGGTCTTCGGTATCGTGAACGCGACTGTCGCCCCGCGGCCCGCCCCGGCGCTCTCCGCCCAGATGCGGCCCCCGTGCTGGCGGACGATGGCGCGGGAGAGAAAGAGGCCGAGCCCCGTGCCGCGCTCCTTCGTTTGACCCCCGTCGAGCTTCACGAACGGCTCGAAGATCGTCTCCAGCTTCTCGGGCGGGATGCCTGCGCCGTCGTCGTGCACGGCGACGAGCGTCTCCATGGGGCCGTCCTTCACCTCCACCGTGATCACGCTGCCGGCGGGTGCGTGATTGGCGGCGTTGCCGATGAGGTTCACCAGCACCTGCTCCATGCGCGGCCCGTCGACCCAGAGCTCGACGTCCGCGGATTGGATGCGCAGCTTCAGCGTGCCCTGCTCCAGTCGTGCGCGCGTGCGCAGCGTGGCTGCGTCGAGCAACGCCTCGATCGGCACGAACGACGGCTTGAGGAGATCGACCCCCGAGTCGATGCGTTCGACGTCCATCAGGTCGCTCACGAGACGATCGAGCCGCTCCGTGTTGCGTGACGCCATGCCGACGAGCATGCGCTCGCGCTCGGGCAGCGATGCGCTTTGGGCGCGCAGAAGCTCGATCGCGCCGCTGATGGCGGTGAGCGGGGTGCGAAGCTCGTGACTGGCCATGGCGATCAGCTCGTTCTTGAGCTGGGCGGCACGCACCTGCTCCGTCACGTCCTGCCCGATGCTCGCGATCCCGATCACGGAGCCGTCATCGTCGCGGAGGAGGGTGGTGTCCCATCGGATCCGGCGACGCTCGCCGGTGCGCGTCGCGATGTCGTTCTCGTAGTGTTGCGGCACGTCGTTGCGGGCGAGCATCTGGTGAAACAGCGCCCGATTGTCGGCGTCGGGGACGAAGCGGTCGATCCAATCGACACCGATCACTTCGTCGCGCTCCCAGCCGGTGAGCTGCAGCACGAAGTCGTTGGCGAAGGTCACGCGGCCGGCGCGATCGAGGCAGATGGCGACGGAGCGCACCGTCTCCAGGAGGCTGCGAAAGCGCGCCTCGCGCTCGCGCAAGGCCATGGCGGCCGCGCGCGCCGCGGTGACGTCGCGGAAGGAGACGGCAGCGGCGTACGCATGATTACCGGCGCGGAGGAGGGGGCGTGCGTTCACGGCGAGCCAGATCGGGTTCCCGGTGTCGGCGCGACGCACACCGAGGATCACCTCGGATTGCGGTCGTCGGGTGTGCAGGGCAACGAGCGCCGGATGTGCCTCGAGGGGCAGCTCGCCGCCGTCCTCGTCGACCATCTGCCAGGGCCACTCCAACATCTTGCGTCCGACGACGTCCGCGGCACGCAGGCCGAGCATGCGTTCCCCCGCGGGATTGAGCAGCTCCACCGTGGCGTCGGCGGCGATGATCGCGATCCCCTCGTCGAGCACGGCGATGACGGCCTGATGCTGTGCCTCGACGTGTCGCGCCCGCGCCTCGGCGGCGCGCTGCGCGCTCACGTCGCGGAAGATTCCGCGCGTGGCGACTGGCACGCCGTCCACGACGCGGCAGTCGCACTCGCCTGCCACCATCACGCGCCGTCCATCCTTCGCGACGAGACAGAGCTCGAGCAGCTCCGCGTCCGCCGTTTCGCGGCCGTCGAGTACGGCGCGCAGCCTGGCCACCTCCGTCTCGCTCGACTCGGGAGACACGAGGTCGAGGATGTGCAACCCGGCGGCGAGATCGCGCTCGTCGTAGCCGAGGGTGCGCTGCCAGGTCTCGTTCGCCCAGAGCAGACGGCCCTGCAGGTCCGTGCTGTAGATGAGGTAGTGCGCGTACTTGAGAAAGTCGCGCAGCTGCCGCTCGCCCTGCTCCACGGGCGAGGCGGGTGGCGCATCGGAGTGCTCGTCGGAGCGTGCAGCGCGCCGCGGGCGCGGCGAGGGAGACGTCATGCGGGCGAGGCGGAAGAGGAGGGCGCCACGCCACAGACGACCGAAACCGAAAACCGTTTACCGTGCACCGCGCCGGCCGTTACCGTTCACGGTTCACGGGTAGTTCAAGCCAGAACGTCGTCCGTCCCTTTTCCGACTCCGCGCCCACCACTCCGGTATGCTGCTCGACGATCGTGCGCACGACGGCCAGTCCCATCCCGAGTCCGCCGACGCGCCGGCGGCCGGGCGTTTCGCGGGTGTCGAACCGCTGAAAGAGGGCGAGCAGTTGCTGCGGCTCGATGCCGGGGCCGTCATTCTCGACGGTGAATCGCACCGTTCCGCGGTCGTCGTCGTCCGACGTCGTGACGATGACCGGCGAGCCGGGCGGTGCGAAGGTGACGGCGTTCTGCACGAGGTGCGCGACGGCACGACCGAGCCGCGTGCGGTCGCCGACGAAGCGACGACGCGCGTTCAGGCGCAGGACCACTTCCACCCCCGTCTGCTCGCGCGCGGAACGTGCACCGGCGACACCGAGCTCCACGACCTCCGCCGGGTGGACGATGCTCCGATCGAGCTGAAGGCGGCCGTCGGATGCAGCCTCGAGATCGAGGCAGTCCTCGACGATGCGCATGAGCCGCTGCACGTTGCGGTGCGCGAGTCCCACCAGCACTGCAGCGTGGTGCGCGTCGAGCTTGCCGGAGGCGCGTGAGATCATCTCGAGCGCGCCGTTGACCGCGGTGAGCGGCGTACGCAGCTCGTGCGCCACCATCGACGCGAACGCGCTCCGGCGCGATGACTCGTCCATCCCGGGAGCGATGATCATCGCTTCACCTTCTTGGTATGGCGCGAGACGGGCATTTCGCGCGAACGTTCGGTGGCGGGCTCGGCCGGCGGCGCGACCCTGCGGCGCACCCCGGGCCGCATGCTGCCGACCCAGAGCCGCTGCTGCTCGATCTGGAGATCGCTCAAATCGGTGGTAATCGGCAGCTCGCTGCCGTCGGGGAGCAGGAACTTCAACTGCACGCGCCGGTCGCGCGCGTAATCGATCGACGAGGTGCCGGTCGCGGCGCGGCGTGTCGAGCCGAACATGCGGACCATCACGCGGCCGCCGTCCACGCCGTCGTCGATGAGGAGATCGCGCACGGTGAAGGCGCGCCGCCCCGACAGAAAGAGATTGCTCATGGTGGTTCCACGGGGATCCGCATGCCCTTCGATCACGAGCGACAGCTCGGCATGCGCCCGCATCGCCTCCGCCACGCCGCTGAGCAGCGATGCGCTCAACGGGCTGAGACGGGCCGACGACACGGCAAAGTGCACCGGGCGCGCCCTTGCCGTGACGTCATCCAGCGCGCTGACTCGCGGAGGTGCTGCCCTCGGGCCGGCGTCGGCCTCGAGCAGGAGACGCCCTGCGCGCACGACATGCTGAACCTGCGGACAGGCGAGCCTGGAGATCGACGCCGACGATACGTTGGCGGGGAGCGACACGATGGATGCCGGCAGAGCGGGTGGCGCATCCATCGGCGCACCCGCGAGCGCCACGGCGAAGGGGGTCACCGGCGCGACCGTGCGGTCGGAAGCAGGACCGGACAGCGTGGCGGCGCGCACGAGCTCGATCTCCGCCTCGGCGAGCTTCGAGACGCTCGACGTGGACTCGGGCCTCGCTTGTAGCTCGCGCAGTCGCTTCCACAGATCGGGACTCAGCCGTTGCGCCGCGGTCGCGAGCGCACCTTGCGTCATCGCGGACGTGTTGACGGCACCGCCGCACCTCAGCGAATCGAGCAGTCGGCGTGCCTCGGCGAGCGCCTCGTCGGCGACGAGGCTCGAGGGATGCGACACATACGTATCGCGCGCGAAGGCAATCCACGCCCCGGCACGAGCGAGGACGACGGAGTACGCGGGCAGGTCGACGCCCTCGGCGCGCAGCATCGTCATGCGCCGTGCCTCCCACGCGTCGATCGTGGCGAGATCCACAGCGCGGATCTCGTTCGTCGTGCGATCAGCCAGCGGCGTGAGGTCGCCCGGCACAGGACGGATCGGTGCACATGCGGCCCCCAGCGAGAGCATGATCGCCATGACGGCGACGTGCGCGATGTGCTGCGTGTCGGCGGGATGGAGCGCGTAACGCATGGTCAGCGATCTCCCGCGATGCGCTCGCGCCAGAAGGCCGCGGGATTCGTGAGAAGCTGCTCGGTGAAACGGACCCCCGCCGTGAGGAACAGGCCGGCGCCGCCGTTGGCAGCGAAGTCGCGGTCGCGGAGCCCGCCCACGCGGTAGCCCCCCTCGATCTCCAGGCGCGGTCCGACGCGCAGCGCCACCGACGGCGCGACGCTCCACATCGCGGCGTTGCTTGCCTGCTCGAGGAGCATCCGACCGTCGAGACGGAATCGCACGACGCCGTCGCGCTGGAGCGACTGCTCGACCCGCGTGCCGAGATACTGCGCGCGTACTCCGACTGCCTCGCCCGTGCCCGAGAGAAGCTGGTCGTTCGCCGACCAGCGGATGGCGTAGCGTGCGGCGATCTCGGTGCGCGTGGTCGCCGCCCAGATGGCGTCGGCAGCGCCGAGCAGCCGCTTGTCTTCACCCGTGCTGCCGAGCACCGTGTTCGCGCCGGCAGCGCCGCTCAGTGGATTGAGCGTGCGGCGCCACTCGAGCTTCGCCAGCACGTCCACGCGATTCGTCGTCACGGGGCGCAGCGCCATGCCGATCAGCGAGCGGTCCTGACGGCTCATTTGTCCGGTCAGACCCGGCGTGGTGACGCTGTACTGCGCCCAGTCATGCAGCGTGATGAGCGCTGCGCCCGAGCCGAGCGGCGCGTCGCCGGAGAGTGTGATGCGCTGGCCGCGGCGGCTTTCCCCATTGCGCGCCTCGCCATGCAGCGCGAAACGCGAGTGATCGCTCGTCGGCAGCCACTCGACGCCGCCGGCGACGGACCACCGATCGCCCTCGGCGCGCGCGAACGGAAGAGCACGGACCGGATCGGCGAGCGCCGCGCGGCTCAGCCCTACGCGCCGCTCATACATGCTGTTGAGTGACCAGCCGCCACCGAGCGCGAGACGCTGATTCCAGCCGAGCAGCGCGGCGTGTGACGCGCGCGTCTCGCCGGCACGCTCGACACCGCCCCATGCGTCGCCGCCGAACGGCGTAGCCGCACGCAGGTCGAGCGAGGTGACGGAATAGCTGGACGGTGCACCCGGCGTGGTATCGCGCGTCGCCGCGATCCGATGCGTCGCCTCGAGCCGCAGCCCCGGCGCGACACGGTAGGCCAGGCCCACCCCCACCTGATCCGGACGCGCCTGCACGGGTGCGGCCAGTCCGCTCACACTGCTGCTCGCCGGGCTCAATGCGTGCGTGCCCTCGAGCCAGACGTCCACCCGGCTCGCGACGCTGACCGTGGTCTTCCCCGTCAGCATGGACGACGCGACGCCTCCGGCGCCCTGCGCGTCGGAGGTGACACCAAGCTCCTGCGTCACCGCACGTCCATTGATCGTGCCCTGCGCGCTCGCCGTCGTCGTCTGGCGATCGATCCCGTACTGCGCGAAGCGCTGGCGGTTGTGTGCGAGACGCAGCCGCGCGTCGCCGAGCATCACACCGCCGTCGAGACGGAGCTCGCTCAGGCCGGCCCCAAGGCGCGGATCGAGCGTGCCCGTCATCCCCTCGCCTACGCGCATCCAGGAGGCGCCGAGCGACGCACGATCGCCCGGGAGCGCCCAACGCACGCTCGCGCGCGCTGCGCTCCCGGTCGAATCCGGCGCCTGCGTGCGGAGCAGCTCGCCGCCCAGCGTCAGGGTGCGAATCGTCATGCGAACGTCCGTGCCCACGATGTCGGTGCCGACCATGGTGCCGGTCGCGCCGGTCGTGCCACCGTCGCGCACGCCCGTGACGCCGATCTTCAGCGAATCGACCGCGCGGAGCGCGTCCGCGACGAGGTAGCGGGCGACATCCGCCTCGAGCCGCCCGCCGCCGACGAAGTGCTCCGCACCACCATTCTCGCGCTCGAGCGCGGCGACGAGGAACACGGGGTTGCCGTACGCATCGTCCGCCGGCACAGGGCGGCGCAGCAGGACGGCGCCGGTGGCGTAGTCGATCTCGTAGTCGGAGAAGCGGGTGAGCTGCTCGCGCGAGATCACCACGGCCGCGTTGTCGCGCGCGCGCACCTCGATCGTGATGCGATCGGTGCCCGGACGCGCGGCGCCGAAGACGTAGGGGCCCGAGCTGCCGTCGCCGCGGAGCTGCTGGGTCTCGAGCGACTGGCGGGTGAGCGATCCGAAGCCGCGAAAGGTCAGGGCACCGGCGCTCATGCGTGCGCTCACGCCGGCGAGCGAGCGCTGATAGCCGCCGAGGAGCGCATCCTGATCGGCGGCAGGACGCGCCACGACGTCGCCGAGCTCGATCCAGTCGAGCCCACGCTCGAAGCGGGCCGAGAAACGCTGCGTCGCCCCGGAGAGGACGCGGCGTTCGCTGCCGTCGCCGTAGGTCGCGTAGCGCGCCTCGTCGAGCGGATCGTAGCCACGACCGAAGAAATCATTCTCGCTGCCGCGACGTGAGTCGTAGCTCATGCTGAGCGACGTCTCGTATCCGATGGCACCACGCGCCGTCGCCGCACCGAAGCTCTGCGTCGCTGCACCGACGCCGACCTGCGCCGCACCGGTCACGGTGAGCGCGCGCAGTGTTGGCAGGATACGCAGCGCACGGCGCAGCACGATCTTGTCGGTGAGCTTGACGATCAGCTTGCCGGTACCGACCACATTGCCGGCGCGCAGCAACACAGTCACGAACCCGTCCGCGTCGGCGCGGCGCTGCTCGCCCGCGGAGCTGCGATCGGCGTCGATGCCGACCAGCGCGGCACCGACCGCCTCCACGGTCACGTCGGGCACCGTCGACACCGGCACCTTCCACGCATCGAGGACGCGCACGCGCACGGGCACCGGCGTCTCGGCATCTACGCGCAGCGTCACCGGTACCATCGTATCGGCATCCACCAGCTCGAGCGCCGCGGGCATCCCGGAGCGATGCACCGCCACGCTGTCCCACCGCTCATGCTGCCAGGAGTTCTTGATCATCGCACGCAGACGGTGCGGGCCCGGCTTGAGCGGCACACCGATGAAGTCCTGCTTGCCGTCGGGGCGCAGCGTGGCTTTCCCGATGACCGTGCTGTCGTCGTACAGGATGATGGCGGCGCCGGGCTCGCCCTTCACGCCGACGAAGATCTGATTCGCCGGCACGATCGCGCCGTCCATCGGGCTCGTGATGCGCACACTCGGCCCGTCGATGAACGCGGAGCGATCGTCTGCATCGCGGTCCGCTGCGGTGCGCAGCGGCGCCCCATGCGGCGCCGTGACCGCCGCAGCCGCATGCACCGGCGCGCCGGCGAGCACGACGACCATCGAGTCCGCGCACGGCGTCGCAGCGACACGACGCGGCACGAGACGGAACTCCACGCGCGGTGTGGTCCAGCCGTCGGTGCGCACCACCTGGATCTCGTCACCCGCGCGCGCCAGGCCGAACCCGCGGGGCATCGCAGTGAGCGTGTCGAGACGCAGCGCGTGCGTACCAGGCGCCACATCGCGCAGCGAGAAGCGCCCTTCCTTGTCCGCGACGACGATCTGACCGTCGGCAGTCACGATCTGCGCGTTCGCAACCCCCGGCTCGTCGTCGTCCTGGCGGCCGTTGTCGTTCCGATCGATGTAGACCTTACCGAGCAACGTGCGCCCCTGCATCGCATAACCCGCGCGGACGCGCACCATGGCCGACGCCGGCAGCGTGCGCACCAGCCCACCGGCTGCCTCAGCAACGGCGCGATTGACGAGCGCCTGCGACGCACCCGCCGAGACGAGCACCGCGCCGTAGCGTACTGTGCGCTCCTCGTTCGGCGCGAGCGTGGCGGCGACGTGGATCTCGACGAGCTGCCCGCTCGTATGTGCCGAGTCGGCGCCGGCGAGCGACGCGGGAACGTAGCGCATTCCAGCGGGGAGCTCGTCGCGGATGATGACGTCGTCGAGCGGCACGTTGCCGACGTTCTTCACCACCAGCGCGTACGACACCGCCTCGCCGAGCGCGACCTCGAGTACGTTCGCCGTCTTCGTGAGCGTGAGGTTGTTGCCCGCGTAGCCGGCGACGCGCAGCGCGGACGCCGACCCTCCCGCAGGCGCAGCATTCGACGCGCCGAGCACGGCGCGGTTCACGAAGCCGGTGGCGCTGGGCCGCAGCGCGCGCGCCACGAGCTGGACGCTGCCGCGCGTCTGCGCGAGCGAGCCGAGCGTCCAGGTCACGACCTGGCCGGCCACCACCGGAGCACCGTCGGCCGAGACGAACTGAAGGCCCGCGGGCAGCGTGTCCACGAGCACGACGTTCTTCGCGCTCACCGTGGCCGAGCTGTTCGCGTAGTCGATGCGGTAGGTGACGAGATCGCCCGCCGCCACGCTGTCCGCGCCGACGATCGTCTTGCGCACACCGAGCGTCGCCACCGACACGTTGGTGCTCGCCGTGGTGGAGTTCATCGGCGTGCCGCCTGCGTCGAGCAGCGCGACGTTTGCGAGCGCGCCCGCGGCCGCATCGATGCCGACGACCGCCTTGAACGTGACGAGCCCCGATCCGCTGAGCGCGATCGAGCCGGCGTTCACGCGGATCGTCTCGGCGCCGGTCGTCGCATCGCGCGTGACCTGACCGGCGTCTGCATCCACCGCATCAGTGAGCGGCAGGCCATTCCACTGGAGCGAGCCCGCCACATAGTGTGCCCCGCGGGGGAGCGCGTCGGCGATCGTCGCCGGCGCGGTGGCCGCGGTGCCCGCGTTCAGATACGCGAGCGAATAGGTGAGGGTGTCCCCGGCCACGGCGCTCGCGCGGTCCACCGTCTTGTCAAAGACGATCCCGTTTGCCGCGGCGCCGGTGACGATCGTGATGCGATCCTGCACGATCGCGGAGATTGTCTTGTCCATCTGGCTGGTGGCACGCAGATCGGACATGCCAACGAAGCCGCCCGCCACACCGGCGGGGATGTCGATCACGAGCAGCAGCGAGACGCTCGCGTTGCGCGCGACCGCGATGCCGGCGCCCACGGGTGTATCACCCGGGTCGAGCTGGCCGTCGCCGTTGTTGTCGACGTATGCGACCACCGACCATCCGGCGGGCGCACTCACGGCGAGGGCGTAGACGTCGTTGCCCGTGCCGGAGTTGCGAAGTTGATGGGCAAGCACGCGACGGCTCGCGGGAGGCGCCGCCTGCGCGCGCGAGGGCACGAGCGAAACGCCGGCGACGAGCTTGAGCGGAACCGTCGTCTGCGCGGAGTCGCGGCTCACCGTGCCGTCCGGCGCGGCGTAGCTGAGCGAAGCACGGTTCAGCACGCCCATCGTGTCGGGTGGGGTCGGAAGCTGTGCCTCGGCCGTCGCCGGAATTGCAGCGATGGCCAGCGATGCAACCAGTAAAACGCCGAGCGCCCGCCAGGCGATGTCCGCCTGGCGGGACGCGCGGCTGTTCCGCGTCATGCGGGCCGCGAGCGGCAGCATGGGGAGGACGGCGCGGAACATGAGGCGTGACGCGGTGCTACTTGACCTGGACGCGGATCCAGATGTACCGGCTGCCCGACGCAGCCAGCGCCGGCGTCAGGTTCGCGGTGACCGTACCCGCGGCCTGCGAGAGCGCCCAATCTGCCGGGACGTCGCCGGTGGTGGACTGCCACGTGACCTGCGCCGGCAGCGCATCGGAGATCGACACCGTCGACGCCGAGGCGAGGCCACTGTTCGTCACCGTGATCTTGTACTGGATGAACTCACCGGGCAGCACGCGGTCGGTCGTGTTGTTGATGACCGTGGTCTGGTTGTCGCGATAGGCAACCTTGGTCATCGACAGCGCCGCCTTCACGACGCGCACCGTCACGTCACCCGCGTCGTTCTTCGTCGCATCGTTCTGCGACGTCGCGGTCAGCGTGAGCTTGTCGGTGGTCCCGGCGGCCACGTTGCCGACGGTGTAGACCACCGTGACGTTCTGCGTGGCGCCCGAGGCGACGGTGACCGTGCTCGTGGTACCGGCGGTGCCGTTCACGGACACGATCGTGATCGCCGTACCCGGGACGAGCGTGGCGGCGAGGTTGTAGGTGTCGCTCGCATTGCCGGTGTTCTGCACCGGGAAGACGGCCGAGTACTGCGTGCCGTTGCTCGGCAGGCGGTCGACCGTCGCCGCCTTCGGCGTGACGCTCACGGACGCCGCGATGGGCGGGATGACGTTCGTCGTGGACGAGTTGGTCGTCGCCGGAGTACGCTTCGACGTCGCCGTCAGGGTGGCGGGGAGCGTCTGACCACCGCGGCCCGTGGCCACGTCGTACACGACCGTCACGACCACGTTGCTGCCCGCAGTGAGCTGCTGCGCGTTCAGCGCCGCCTGCAGCGCGGCGAGCGTGGCGTAGCTGGTCACGCCGATCTTGTAGCTGGTGACGGTGATCCCGGCGGCGGCCGTCACGTTCACCGTGCCCACGGTGTCGATACCGTTACCAGTGTTCGTGATGGTGAAGTTGATCTGGTCACTCGTGCTCGGGCTGGCCGGGGTGACGCTCACCGGCGAGCTCACACCGACGCCGGCGGTGAAGCCGACCGTCACGCTGACGTTCGCCGTGACCGCGGTGTAGGTGTTGTTGTTCGCGTCCGTCCAGCTCGCAGACGCGGTGTTCGTGATGACCGTGCCTTCGGGGGTCGCCTGTGCCCCGGCCGACCGCGCCGTGACAACCGACGTGAAGAGCATGATCGCACCGACAGCCAGCCAGCGGCCGGCCGTAGTGCCGATGGCGCGCGTGCGCCGGGAAGTCGTGCTCATGATATCTGACCTTTGGAGTGAGAGGAGTTACGTGGAGAGAAGACCGAGGGACCGCGGGACGACTAGCGCTGAGCCGGCGCAGGCGCGGCCGGCGAAGCAGCAGCGACGCGCGATGCCAGGCGCGCCTCGAACTCGGCGGTCACGGCGGCGCCGGGGGTGACCCAGCCGCTCACGATCCAGCGCACGCCGGTGTAGCGCTCCGGCGCAACGGCGCGCTCGACGCTCTTGCCGTCGACCATCACCGTTTCCATCGGGCGCACCGACCACGTCTTGCCGGAATCGACGGAGTACTCGACCTGCGCGTCGGCACGGCTCGCCTTGACCGAGCCGGGCACGAACTGCAGGCCAGCGGCGAGCGGGTTCTGCAGCGCCACGTGGCGCACCGGGCGGGGCTGCGTGTTGGTGAACGTGAGCCGGTAGCGCAGCACGTCACCGGCGTGCACGGTTGCATCGATGCGGCGCTTGCCCTGCGCTGCTTCCATCTGTGCCGTGCGATTCTCCGCCGCGATGACGAGCGGCGTCTTGGCAGAGGCGGACGCCTGCTGCGCGCGCGCCGGCAGCGTCGCCGACAGCATGAGCAGGAGACCGACAAAGGACACGCGAACGATCTTCATGATTCCTCCAGTGGGTTGTGCGTGGTGCTGGTGAGGCGGGAGTCAACCGACTGGGAGAAATCTCTGAATGGCCCCGTGAACGCTTTGTGAAGCGAGCCTGTCTTTTATTTCATGAACGGGGCGTGGGGGGGGACGGTCGGACGGTCGGACAGTCGGACGGTCGGACAGTCAGACAGTCGGACAGTCAGAC
>CAYTKA010000079.1:0-15899 GCA_964438255.1 uncultured Gemmatimonadaceae bacterium
ACGGCTTCTACGACGGCTGGGCGCCTAACTACATGCTCGGCATCGCCCAGTTCCGGAACTCGATCGGCAAGTTCTACGAGACGTACACCTCTGGCGGCGCCGACTGCCAGATCGTGAATCTCCCCGCGACGGCGACATCGAAGGAATGGGACCGGCCGAATCCGCCCGTCAACGGCATCAAGTGGTGCATTCGCAGCAACATCAATTATCAGCAATCCGGCATACTCGTGGCGCTGCACTACGTCGCGCAGAATCACGAGACGTTCATGGAGAACTTCGCGCTCAAGGCCGTGCGGATGGTCGACCGTGGCAAGACCTCGGCGCCCTACGCCTTCGTGATCCCGCACGACCAGCGGCACGCCGCCGAGGCGGCCGATCTCGTCAACTACTTCCGCAAGGTCGGGAGCGAGGTGCACGTCGCTACCGCCGACTTCACCACGCGTGACATGCCGCCGGTGATCGAGCGCGGCACCGTCGGCGGCCCGGCTCCGGTTGCAACGGGCGGGCGGAGCGGCGGCGGTGGCCGCGGTGCCCCCCCCGCTTCCGCCGCCGCCGCGGCGCCGGTGACCGGTGCGCCGGTGAGCGCGCCCGGCTCCGGGCGCGAGGTGCGCAATCGGAACGAAGGGGGCGGCGCGATCGTCGCCGACAGCGCCAGCGCGCGCCGCGTCACCGTGCACGCCGGCGACTGGATCGTGCGGATGGACCAGCCCTATACCGCGCTCGTGCGCACCGTGCTGGCCGTGCAGCGCTTCCGTCCAGACGATCCGTCGCCATACGATGACACCGGCTGGTCGCTCGATCAGCTCCGCAACGTCACCGCATACACCATCGCCGACTCGGCGGTGCTCACGAAGCCGATGCAGCCGTTGACGTCGAACGCGGCCGTCACCGGCACCGTCGCCGGCACTGGCGGCGTGCTCGCCGCGCCGCACCTCGGCGACTGGCGCTCGGCGTCGCTGCCGTGGAAGGTCGGTGACGCGAAGGTCCGCGTGGCCGACAGTGCGTTCGCCAGCGGCGGCACGACCTATCCCGCCGGCACCTTCCTCGTCGACGACATCCCCGCCGCTCGTCAGGCGGTCGCGGCGTTAGGCATGAAAGCGACGGCGCTCGCCGCCGCGCCCGCCGGCGCCGCGCATCCCATCCAGCTCCCGCGCATCGCGTTCATCCATACGTGGATCGAGACGCAGAACGAGGGCTGGGTGCGTCACGCGCTCGAGGAGATGGGCATCCCGTTCACGTACATGTCCGATCAGAAGCTCCGGGAGCCGGGTCTGCTCGATCGCTTCGACGTCGTCTTCTTCCCGCACGTGAATGCGTCGTCGGCGCAGATCGTGAACGGCCGCGCGATGATCGGGCCGCCCATCCCGTGGAAGCGCACCGCGCTGACGCCGAGTCTGGGCCAGATCGATTCGACCGACGACATCCGTCCCGAGCTTGGCTTCGAGGGGCTCGCCGCGCTGCGGCACTTCGTCGACCGCGGCGGCCTCCTGATCACCGAGGGGAACACCACGCGACTGCCCGTCGACTTCGGCTTCAACGCGTCGGTGAGCATTCCCACCACCCAGCGCCTGCTCGCGCGCGGCGCCGTGTTCCGCGCCCAGACCGTCGACCGCGCCAGTCCCGTGCTGTACGGCTACGATAAGAGTGTGGTGCCCGTGTACTTCAACAGCGCACCACTGCTCGCGGTGTCGACCGGCGGCCCCGGCGGCGGTCGCGGCGGCGCTGGTGCCGTCGACAGCGCGGCGCAGGAGCGGACGATGTCCGTGGCCGAGAACAAGCCCGACCCCGCGCTCGCTCGTCAGGCGGCGGCGCAGCGTGCGAAGGTCATCCTGCGCTTCGACACCAACGTCGATTCGCTCCTCATCTCCGGCCTGCTCGACAACGGCGCCGAGATGGCAGGCAAGGCCGCGGTGGTCGCCGCGCCCGTCGGTCGCGGGCACGTGGTGATGTTCGGCATCCGACCGATGTGGCGGTACGAGACGCAGGGCAGCTACGCGATGGTGCTGAACGCGATGGCGAACTGGAACCAGCTCAGTGTCAATGAGCGGGTGGGTGGGGGGGCGGTGTCGGAGCGGTGAGGGGGGCGCCGGGTAGGCGAGCGGGCCCGCGACATCGCGGGCCCGCTCGCTTTCTACGAGTGGCCGCTGCTCGTTAGGCGACCTTCACCCCCGGCGTAGCGGTCGTGACCGGCGTCGTCGCCGGAGCTGGGACTGCGGTGGCGACCGGTATCACCGGCATCGCCGAAACGACTGGCGCGCTGGGCGCCGTGCTGCCGCCCACCGCCGTCGTGGCGGCTGTCGCCGTTCCCGCTGCTACCGCCGCCGCCGTTCCGGCGGTCGCGGCGGCGGCCGCGAGCACCGCCGTCGGGTTCGGCGTCACGCTCGTGCGCACCACCCGCTTCGCGCTCTTCCACTCGGCGAGCGCCGCGGGATTGTCGCGGAGCGCGCGCGTGAAGAAGACGTCCAGCAGTTGCACCAGCTTCTTCCCCGGCTTCAGCTCCGCCACCGTGCCCTGCGTGGCACCGGCGCGCAGCGCCTTTGCCTCGGCACGTCCGAGCACCGCCTGGCTCAGCGCATTACGCGCGCTCTGAAGCTGCGCCACGAAATCCGCGGGCAGCCCGTGAGCGATCAACTGCGACGCGTAAGGCGTGACGACTGTCGCCATCGCGTCGGCGGCCGTGAGCAGCGCAGTCGTATCCGCGTTGTGTTTCGGCATCCGCAGGGCGGTCTTGATGTCCGGCGTGGCCGGCATGACGGACTTTGCTACGGTGGAGATTTCGTGCATGTGCTGCAACCGCAGCACCGATCGAAGCTCCTGCACCTGCTTCGTCGTTGCGGTGGCCGTTCGGAACTGCTGGTCCTGCTGCGTCGCGTGACTCTGCACGTCGGCGATTACCGTACCGAGCTTCGCCGCGAACGTAGCCACAACCGAGCTGTCCACGGATGTCGCCGCTGCGGGCGCGGAACCCGTAGAGGAGCTATCCGTCGTGCTGCCGGTCGTGCCGGTCGTGCCGGTCGTGCCGGTCGTGCCGGTCGTGCCGGTCGTACCGGTCGTGCCGGTCGTGCCTGAAGCCGCCGGCGCTGCCGGCGTCGTGCTCGCCGCCGGGTGGGCGGCGATCCAACTCAGTGTGAACTTCTGCACCCGGAGAAATGCCTCCAGCGTGCGCTTGCCCTTCGTAATCATGTTTGACTCCCGAATGAGATCGAAACGAATACCTCGCGTGGTTTATCAAAGCGGACGCGGTACTGGGAATGACCGTACGGCGTGGCGTCATTGACGCGCCGTTCGGCAGCGAGAAAAACGTTGTTGCTCCCTTTGAGACGCTCGCTCGGCGCTCGCAGAAGACCGCGCACTGTTTCTTCGCCAATCGTGCGGCTCGCAGTGGTCGGGGCCTCGGTTCCGCGCTCGGTGGCGATGTGGACCGGACGACCTTCGAACGACACGGACTACGCGCCTGATCGGCTGCCGCTCGTGGGTACCACACGCTCGGAACCGACTGCCCGCACCCGACACCTAACGAGTAGGTGCTGATGGAGCGCGGGACCGCACACGAAACCGAAACGCCGTGTGCGAGGCGGGGCTGCAGAAACCGATATCGCGGGGCTCGTCACATCGGGCGACCGGAGATCGCCGGCAGCGATGATTGATTTGCGCTGTCTGAATCGGGCCGCGTACTCTGATGTCTAGCGTGTTGCCGGCCGCCGCGCAAGAGTGAATATTGCACGAGTTATTCAGCTACTTCAATATTACATGGGAGAAAGTAGAAGAGTGTATATACTACATCATGTCATAAAAAACGTGTCGATCAGACACGCCGACGGCGCTGGAAAGTAGCGTGTCGTGTGGAGAATCCAATGTGTCATGTGGAGAATGACTCGTGTCGATCGTGGAATGCGAGGTGTCACTCGCGGCAAGCGTCGTGTCGATGGTTGAACGCGACGTGTCACTCGCGGCAAGCGTCGTGTCGATCGTGAACGCGACGTGTCGAGCGCGGCCGGGGACGTGTCAAGTCGCGGCCGGTCGCAATGGCCTCCTCTAGATATTCAATAGGGCTTGACAACTGGGATCGCGGCCCCAAGCTTGTCCTATTGACGCTCTAGAGGACACCGCGTGGCGACCAACAAGACCGACCTCCTGCAGGGCACGCTCGACCTCATCGTCCTCAAGCTCCTCCGCCCAGGCGCCGCCAATGGCTGGGAGCTGACGCAGAACATCCAGCTGGTCTCGCGCGGGCTGCTGGACGTCAACTACGGCTCGCTCTACCCTGCGCTACGTCGCCTCGAGGCGCGCGGGTTCGTCACCGCGAAGTGGGGCGTCTCGGAAAACAACCGGCGCGCGCGCTACTACTCGCTCACTGCGGCCGGCCGCCGGCAACTGGACATCGAACGCGCCGAGTGGGAGCGCTTTACGACCGCGCTCGGCCTCATCCTGAATACGGAATAACCGATGGTCCGCACCCTGCGCAGCCTTGCCGTCCGCCTGCGGGCGATCGCCGGCCGCCGGTCGGCCGAGGCGGAGCTCGACGAGGAGCTGCACTACCACCTGCAGCGCGAGGTCGAACGGCAGATGGCAGGCGGCCTGTCCGCGCCCGACGCGCGGCTCGCAGCGAAGCGGGCATTCGGGAACGTCGGCTACCTCAAGGAGGAGATGCGCGATACGTGGGGCGGCGCGGCCCGCGTCTCGGAGGAGCTCCGGCAGGACGTGCGCTTCGCGCTGCGCGGCTTTCGCCGCTCGCCGAGTTTCGTCGTCACGGTGGTGCTCACGATCGCGCTCGCCCTCGGGCTGAACACGAGTGTGTTCACGATCTTCGATGCGTACGTGCTGCGACCGATCGCGATACGCGACGCCGGCGAGCTGTACCAGGTGTTCTTCTCTTCCGCGCGCGGCGCCGGACGGCGCCTGACGATGCGCGAGTACGAGGATCTGCGGCAAACGCCACTGCCGGCGGAGACCTTCGCGTTCGCGCCGGCGTTCGCGCGCGTCGCCGGCGGCGCGATGTTCGGAAACGTAGTCTCGGGCGACGCGCTGGCGATTCTCGGAGCACGACCGGCACTCGGCCGGATGCTCGTCGCGGAGGATGCTGCTCCGCCTGCGGGCACAGCGGTCATCGTGCTCGGCTACGACGCCTGGCAGGCGAAGTTCGGCGACGACTCCTCCATCGTCGGCAAGCAGGTGCTCGTGCGCGGTGTGCCGCTCACGGTCGTCGGCGTGGCGGAGAAGGGCTTCACCGGCGTCGGACCCATCCCGCTGGACTTCTGGGCGCCGATCACCATGCTCGGCATGCTCCGCCCCGACGGCAACGACTTCGGCGTGAACCTTGTCGTCCGGCTGCGCGGTGGCACCGACGAGCGGCGCGCCGCGGCGGCCCTGGCTGCGTGGTCGTCGCACGAGACGGCCGCCGCGCCCGATTCCCTCCGGCTCGTACGGACGGAGCTCCATTCGCTGCGCAGTGCGCTCTCGCTGGGGCCGGAGACGATCGCGATGTTCGCGCCGGCCGCCGTCGCCTTCGCGCTCGTGCTCCTCATCGCCTGCGCGAACGTTGCCAACGTGATGCTCGCGCGCGGCCTCGCGCGGCAACGGGAGATCGGCATCCGGCTATCGTTAGGTGCGGAGCGCGGGCGCGTCGTGCGGCAGCTCCTCAGCGAGAGCATCCTGCTCGCCCTGCCCGCGGCGGTGCTGGGCTACATACTCTCCCGGTGGACCATCGCGGGCGGCGTACGGATCATGTTCGCGTCCGCGCCCGCCGACTTCTCCGGCTATCTGCGCGTGATCCCCTTCACGCCCGACCCGCGCGTGTTCACGTACGTGCTGCTCGTCGCGCTCGCGTCGGCTGTGCTCTTCGGGCTCGTTCCGGCGCTTCAGGCCACGCGGCCGACGCTGGTCGCGGCTGCGCGCGGCGACTTCGACGCGGGGCTGCGCTCCGGCCGCTTGCGGAGCGGGCTCCTCGTCGCGCAGATCGTGGTCTGCTCGCTGCTGCTGATCGTCACAGGCCTGCTGCTGCGCGGCTCCGAGATGGCGACGCACCTCGCCACCGGGATGCGCACGGCGGACGTCGTGCAGGTGAACCTCGACGATCGCAGCCGCGCCGCGGCGCTCCGGCAGCTGCACACCGACAGCGTCGTGACCGATCTCGGCGCGACGGTGCAGTCGCCGCTGGATGGCACGTACCCGGTCGTCGGCATGCGCGCGGACGGCGACCGCCGCATTGTGCCGGCGGCCTACAATTTCGTGGACGCAGGCTTCTTTCGTGTGCTCGGCATCCAGATCGCGCGCGGCCGCTCGTTCACCACGGGCGAGGAGCGCGACGTCACGCCGGTAGCCATCGTGAGTGAGGCCGCGGCGCGCGCCCTGTGGCCGGGGCGCGAAGCGGTCGGCCAGCTGATCCAGCTCGGCCAGGACGCGCCGCACGGCTCGCGTCTGGCAGGGGTGCGCGTAGCACGCGTCATCGGCGTCGCTACCGACGCGGTGAGCGGCTGGCTCGGCACGGGGCTCGACCGGCCGGTCGTGTACTATCCGCTCAGCGCCGACTCGGCGGGTGCCCGCATCCTCACGCGGGTCCACGCAGAAGTGCATCACGCCCGCGACCAGATCGACCGCGACATCGCCGCCGTCGCGCCGGGCGCGGTCTACGAGCTCCATCCGCTCGATGAATACCTCGCGGTTCAGCACTGGCCATTCCAGATCTTCTCATGGGTGTCGTCGGCGATCGGCGTCATCGCGCTCCTTCTGACGCTCGTTGGCGTCTACGGAGTGCTATCGTATCTCGTCGCACAACGCACGCGCGAGATCGGCATCCGGATGGCGCTCGGGGCGTCAATAAACACCGTGGTCGGCCTCGTCCTTCGGCAGACCTTCCGATACGCGGTCCTCGGCATCGCGTGCGGAACGGTCCTGGCGCTCGGCGTGTCGAAGCTCTTCGCGTCCGTTATCTTCATCATCGACGCCTTCGACCCGCTCGGCTACTCGTTTGGCATGGCCGTCGTGCTCGCCGCGTGCGTCCTGGCTGCGTGGGCCCCGTCGCGGCGCGCGGCGCGGGTGAATCCGGTGGACGCGCTGCGGCAGGACTAGTTGAATCGTTTACTGAAGATGAAAGCACGCATGAGTGGCTGCCCAGCCCTCTTGTCACCGACATCCTCTTGCCACCTCGGCTGACCTTCGGAACCGGTCCACGGACCATCGCTACCGGTCGACTGACCTATATGGAGCGGTCGACCGACCTATATGGAGCGGTCGACCAACCTATACGGAGCGGTCGGCTGATCTATAGGGAAGGGTCGGCTGATCAGCGGCGCAAGTCGATTGGCACGAGGCTCGAGCCGCCTGATCACGCGTCCCAGTCGCCTGACCACCACGGCGCGATCGACTGGCACTACCCGCGCGCTCCCTTGACCGGCGGCGCAAGTCGACTGACCAGTAGGGAGTGGTCCGCTGCCCGAGCGTCCTCGTCGACTGACACCAGGCGCAAGTCGGCTGACACACCGCGCAAGTCGACTGGACATACCGTTCAAGCCGGCTGGCGCACGGCGCAAGTCGACTGATCGGAGGCGCGAGTCGACTGATCGGAGGCGCGAGTCGACTGATCGGACGCGCAAGTCGACGGACAGCGCACCCAAATCGGGTGTCATCAGGGTGGAGCACGCCGCAACTCGACGCGGATCGATCGCCTGGAAGGTGGAAAACGCTGACAGACGGCCCTGATCGCCTGTGGCGAGGGTGGAGTGCACTGGCGGCATGTGGCTCGTCCACGGACCCCTGTTGCGACCCGGTGCGCACGCCGCGTTCGGCCGCCGACCTCGAGTCCTTACAGCCGCACCGCGCCGCAGCACGCAGCGTCGACAGAGAACGCAACGTTTCGCCACACTCGGATCAAACGAGCTCCGCTCCCACGCTCGCCCTCTCGAGTGCAACCCCCGCCCGCCGCATTGTACCTTTCCTCGTCCCAACACTCCTCTCATGACCGTCACGATCGAATACTGCACGATGTGAGGGTACGAACAGCGGGCTGCCAGGTTGGCGGCCGAGGTTCGTAAGACGTATCCCGACGCGCGCGTCGACCTGGTCCGCTCCAGCGGTGGACGATTCGAGGTCAGCCGCGACGGCGCGCCCGTGTTCGAGAAATCGAAGCTCGGACGCTTCCCCGACACCGGTGAGGTCGTGAGACTGCTCGCCGCAAAATGAAGATCGCCATCTCCACCGGCGGCGGTGATGCGCCGGGCTTGAACGCGGTCATTCGCGCCGCCGTCCTGTCGGCCGTCAACCGCGGCTGGGAGGTGCTCGGCGTCAAGCGCGGCTACGCCGGCCTCCTGGGCGAGGACGAAGTCGTGATCCTCACCCGCGAGTCTGTGCGCGGCATCGCGCACCTCGGCGGCACGATCCTGCGCACCACGAACCATGGGAACCCGTTCTGCTATCCGCTGCGCCTTCCGGACGGCACGATGGGGCAGATCGATCGCTCCGACGAGGTGATCGAGAACGCGCGCCAGCTCGGGATCGACGCGCTCATCTCGATCGGCGGCGACGGCTCGCTCGGCATTGCCAAACGACTCACCGAGAAGGGCATGCACATCGTCGGCGTGCCGAAGACGATCGACAACGACGTCAGCGGCACGATCACGACCTTCGGCTTCGACACCGCGGTCAACACTGCGCTCGACGCGATCGACAAGCTGCACACCACGGCCGAGAGCCACGACCGCGTGCTGGTGATGGAGGTGATGGGGCGCTACTGCGGCTTCATCGCGCTGCACTCCGGCCTCGCCGGCACCGCCGACGTCATTCTCATCCCGGAGATCCCATACGACATCGCGAAAGTGTGTGAGAAGATCGCCGCGCGCGATCGCATGGGCCGTCACTTCTCGATCGTCGTCGTCGCGGAAGGGGCGTATCCGATTGGCGGCGAGGTCTCGATCATCGGCGAGTCGCTGCCCGGCCAGGCGCCGCGGATCGGCGGCATCGCCGAGCGCGTGGCGCGTGAGATCCAGGCCGCCACGCACAAGGAAACGCGCTCGCTGGTGCTCGGGCATCTGCAGCGCGGCGGCATGCCCACGGGGTACGACCGTCTGCTCGCGACCCGCTTCGGCGGCGCGG
The DNA here is from genome assembly GCA_964438255.1 of uncultured Gemmatimonadaceae bacterium. GTDB lineage: Bacteria > Gemmatimonadota > Gemmatimonadetes > Gemmatimonadales > Gemmatimonadaceae > AG11. The sequence continues at coordinate 9,088 of CAYTKA010000079.1, forward strand.
CGGTGCAGGCGGTCGCCGACGAACAGTGGGGATACATGGTGGCGCTGCAATCGCCCAACATCGTCGCGATCCCGATCGAGGAGGCGCTGCGCGTGCCCAAACGCGTCGACCCCAGCCACGACGTCGTCACTACGGCGCGGGCGTGCGGGATCTCGTTCGGGGACTAGGCGGCCGGAGGCCGCCAGTCGGTAGTCGGTAGACGGTAGTCGAGAGTGAGGGCGTGCTTAGGAAGGGCTCGGCATGAGTAACCCACACGCCGAGCACTTACCTCAAAACGTGTTTACTATCGACTACCGACTACCGACTATCGGCTTCCGAGGACAGATGCGAAGCCACCCCGCCATCGTCGCACTGCTGATCGCAGCCACGGCGCCGGCGCTGCGCGCGCAATCCGAGTACTACAACCTCGATGCGCTGCGGCCGCTGCGGGTGGAGGACGCGCTGGCGACGGCGCGCTACGGACTCGATCTCCAGCTCGCGCCGCTCCGCCTGGAGCAGTACGGCGGCGGGCTGCGCCGCTGGCGCACCGAGCCGAAGCTCTCGTTAGGCGTGCTGCCCTTCACGGAGCTCGAGCTCCGCGCGCCGGTCGTGTACGTCCAGCCGCGGGCGGCGGGGATCCGCTCCTCCGCCGGCGTTGCCAGCCTGGGCATCAGCGCCCTGCGCGAGCTCAATCTCGAGACGACGTACGTGCCCGCGCTCGCGCTCTCGGGAGAGTACGTCGCACCCGTGGGCAGCCTCGCGGCGCCAGTGGGATCGTACTCGGTCAAGGCACTGGCGACGAAATCGTCGTCGGCCGGTCGCGTGCACGTCAATGCGGCGTACGGCACGTGGAGTATTCGGACGTCCGCGCCCGCCCCCGCGACGGATTCTGTCTGCGCCGGTCTGCACCTGTACGATCTGCTGCCGCCCGCAATGTCGCAACGGCGGCGGACCGATCGTACCGGACACGCCGTGCAGCCTGGCGCCGGAGCATGCGCCCGACGTCGCCGCGGCCGTCGACGCCAAACGGCAACCGAGCACCGCCCACGCGGTGCGGGCCGCCACCGCGCCCGGCACGCCGGCGCCGCCCGCGATCGGGTCGCGCTGGATGGCGGGGATCGGCGTCGACCGCCCGTTCGCGCTCACGTCCACGCTCGTCGGCGCCGACGTCTTCGCCGAGCGTTTCATAGGCTTGTATAACCGGATCGACTGGACCGCCGAAGCGGGACTGCGGCAGCAGTGGACGCCGCAGCTCGTGCTCGACCTCGGCGTCGTGCGTCGCTACCTCGGCGTCGCACCGTACACCGCCGTCACCGTCGGTGCCACGTATGCCATGCCCGTCCGGCCCCTCCGCTTCCCGCCGTGACGCCCACGACCGCGCCTCGCCTCGTTAGCCTGGGCGCCGTCGTCGCGGCCGCCGCGCTGGGGGCGTGCGCGCGCGCGACGCCGTGGCCGTTCGTCACGTCGGCGTACGATCAGACGTACTACAGCGCCCGCGACAACTGGCTCTTTCGCGCCCGCTACCCGGACGCCGACCGCCTGTTCAACGCCTTCGACTACGGCCACGCCATCCTCTACGAGACGCTGCTCTCGCATCCCGCCGACGCCGCGAGTCGGCTCGAGGGGCCGGTGTTCACGCGCATAACGACGCGCGTGCTCCGGCACCCGCCGTCCATTCCGCTCGAGGAGAAGGCGGTGGGGCCGGACTACGTGAATCTCGTGCCGGAGGTGGCCGAGATGTTCGCGTGGGCGCACGTGCTGCACCGGCAACTGTACGACGCGATCGCCGACGAGCGCCTCGACGAACCCGCTCGCGATGCGCGCGTCGCCAAGCTCATCGCGTACTACCGCTCGCGCGCCGATCTCGCGTTCAGCGCCAGCCCCAAGAGCATGGAGCTCATGGAAGGGCAGCCGTACTCGCTCGCCTTTCGCCGCCAGGACCCGAGGTTCAATGGCCTCATCTGGTCCTATCACTGGCTCCAGATGGTGCTGTACGACGCCCTGCTGGACGGCAGCACGCCGGCGGCGCGACATGCGAATGTGGACGCCGCCGTCGCACGCTTCTGGACGATGATCGACAGCGCGCCGGGCGCGGGCAGCACGCCGTTGATGATGCCGATGTCCCCAGCGATCGCGCCAACATTCGCGACACGTTACCCGGAGGCGGCGATCATCTTTGACAACCTGCACTCGCTGCACGACGTCGTCTCCGACATCCTCACGTCGCCCGTAGTGCCCCGCTCGGAGAAGCGGGCCGTCATCCTCCGCGCCGCCGCGCAGTATCGCGACTCGGTGACGCAGATCACGACCGTCGACGCCTGGCGCGACATCGCCCGCGAGATGGGTGCCGAGCACATGGGAGGGAGGAGGCCCTGAACTGCAGTCGTCAGTCGCCAGTCGTCAGTGGCCCGCCGGCGTTGGACCTGGGCAGAGCTCGGCTGGTGGGTTACCCATGCCGAGCCCTCACTTCCAACGGCGTTACTGGCGACTGGCGACTGACGACTGACGACTTGTAGTTCCGACTGCCGACTGTCGACTCCCACGGACACCCGTTCCCACCCCACGGACACCGCCACGCCTGGCACGAACCGCCCTTAATCGGGTAAGCTATTGTGGGCCCGAGAATTCCATCGCGCCGCGCATTCGCTGGCCTCTGGCACTCGCCGTGCCTGAGAAGAATGAGAAAGTGACACGCATGATGTCGCTCCGATCAGTCGACTGACGACTGTCGACTGACGACTGACGACTGGAGGACAATGAAGCAGCTCGCAATCCTGGCCGGACTCCTCGGGTCCGCGTGGTGCGCCGCCGGTGCGCAGGAGCGCTTGCCGGACATTCCGCGCGACTACCGGCCGCCGCCGGGCATGTGCCGCGTCTGGCTCGACAACGTGCCGGCGGGGCAGCAGCCGGCGCCCACCGATTGTCCGTCGGCCGTGCGGAATCGCCCCGCGAACGGCCGCGTGGTGTTCGGCGACGATTATGTGAATCCCGACAGCAAGCGCGACGTGGAGCGGGTCAAGGGCGGCACGCTGCTTCGCAACTTCGTTCGGCCGCTTACCGAGGAGCGCAGGAAGGACGAGAAGAAGCCGGACGACAAGAAGGCCGACGAGAAGAAGAAGCGACCGGACGATCATCCCTAACGTGCAACAGCGCGCTGCGTGAGAGAGATCCACGATCATTGGCTTCCGCCTGATCACGCAGCGTTCGTCGAAGCCGAGCCGCCCACCGGCCGCATCATCGTCATCGCTCCCACCCGCGCCGCCTGCGAGACGATCGAGCTCGCGGTGCACCTGCACATCGAGACGTACCTGGAGAAACGCTACGGCGAGCGCGTACGCGAGCTCGCCCGCTCCGGACGCGGCTTCGGCATCGTTGCCGGCACGGGCACGGGGAAGACGCTGGCGATCCGGCCGATCGCCGAGGAGATCCTCGGCACGACGGAGCTGAAGGTAGGCGTCGTCAACCGCGAGCGCGAAGCCACGCCCGAGACGCCGACGTGGAACGTCATCGTCGTCACCACGGGCATCGCACGGCGCTGGTTCGAGGACGGCGACATCCTGCCCACCGACACGCTGGTGGTCGACGAGATCCACCAGACGTCGGCCGAGCTCGAGCTCTGTCTCGCGTTAGGCAAGCGCGTCGGCTGCCGGTTCATCTGGCTCTCGGCCACCGTCGACCCGAGCTTCTACGCGCGCTACCTCGGCTCGGCCGAGGTGCTCGAGGTGTACTCGTTCGATCCGAAGCTGGCGGCGCAGGTGCGCGTCACCAACAAGGAGCCGCTGCAGTTCCTCGACGACCGCTTCCTGCAGACAATCGTCAGGCAGCACCGCGGCGTCGCGCTGTTCGTGCCCACGCGCAAGGGCGTGGAGGAGGCCGCGCGCCACGTGTCGGAGTCGGCGCCGCGCATCAACACCGCCTTCTATCACGGCGGCGAGCCGATCCGCATCATCCGCCCCTTCCTCGAGGGCGGCGAGCAGAAGCCCTTCTTCCTCGCGATGACCGCCGCGGGGCAGAGTGCGCTCAACGTCCGCGGGCTCGACACCGTGATCATCGATGACGTGCGCTTCACCAACATCATCGACAAGGGGCGGAACGTCCTGACGCAGCTCCACCTCGGCGCCAACGAGATCTTGCAGATGGCCGGCCGCGTGCACGGCCGCGTGCAGGGCGGGCGCGTCTTCATCCTCTCCGACCGCGACATCCAGTTCGGCGACCTGCGGCCCACCGAGCCGGAGTTTCAACTCGCCGGCGACTCGGAGCGCGTCGCGATCACCTGCGCCGCGCTCGGCGTGCGCGCCGACGATCTGGAGCTCCCGGTGCCTCTCGACCGCGTGGCCTACCGCAGGGCGCTGGCGCTGCTCGAGGAGCGCGGCATCGTCGAGAAGGGGCGCCTCACGCCGTACGGCAAGCTGGTGGAGGCGATGCCCGTCGACCGCTCGTGGGCCGAGCTGCTCGTGAACGCCGACGAGGATCTCATCGCGCCCGTCGCCGTCATGAGCTCCATCGAGTCGCTCTACCGGATGACACGCGACGATCGCAATCTCGACGGCCTGATCGTACCGGGCAGCGATCATCTCACGGCGTACAATCTGTACGCCGAAGCGTTTGGCGCCGCCGGCAGGATGGGCGAGGTGTACGGGCTGCCCCGCCACGTCTTCGACGAGGAGGAGATTCAGGACTGGGCCGACCGCCGCGGCGCGCTGGTGAAGTCGATCGAGGATGCCGCGTTAGGCATGGCCAGCGTCTACCGCGCGCTCGGGCTCCCGCTGCCGGAGCGGCTCGACAACGCCGGCGAACGGACGCTGCGCCGCTTCCAGGAGCTGCTCGCCGCGTACATGCCCTTCACCCTCGTGATCGACGAGGAGACGGCGAGCGGCGAGGAGGCGCGCGTCTCCAAAACGAGCGTCGCCGGCAGCTGGGGCGCGATCGCCGGCGAGCTGCGCTACTTCGCCGACAAGCTTGGCACGCCGCGCGCCTCGATCGAGGGGACGAACGTCCCGCCGGATCTCATCCGCAAGTACGCGCGGGCCGGAGAAGCGGAGCTGGCGTATCTGCCCGATCGCCGCAAGGGACCACTCGTGCTGCGGCGGCGGCTGTACCACTACGGCTTCGAGCTCGAGCGCGAGTCGGAGACCGTCCACGACTTCCCGCCGGCGCTCGCCGACGACGCGCGGCACGTGCTCGCCGAGGCGCTCGCCCGCGGCGAGGCGCGGCACGCGTCGGTGAAGCGCAACGCGCCGGTGATCGAGGCGGTGCGCGAGACCTACCGCCGTTCCGGTGGACGCACGCCGCGTTTGGCACTGGCCGATCTCGCGCGCATGTACGAGGAGAAGCTGGCCGGCGTCAGATCGATGGACGACCTGCGACACACGCCGCTCGATCTCACCGCCGATCTCGATGCGCTCGTGAGCCCCGACGAACGCGCGCGGTATGCGTCGCTCCCCGACCGCGTCGTCGTGCGCGATCGCGAGGTCGAGATTCACTACGACGTCGAGGAGACGCCGAACGGGCCCGTTGGTGTGGCGCGTCTCCGGCTGCCGGAAAAGCTGGCGCGCACGCTCACCGACGCCGAGCTGCCGCAGCTCGACCGTCCGTTGCGGTTCATCGTCACACGCGGTGCGCGCGGCGCTGCGCGCGCCGCCACCCTCGACGAGCTCCAGGAGGAGCTCGACCGCCCGTTCACGCAAGCGGAGATCGAAGCGCTGGAGCGTGAGTACGAGGAGCGCCGCGAGGCGCACCGCGAGCGGAAGCGGCGCCGGCGGGCGGGTCCGCACGGGCACGGGCACGGCCACGTTAGGCAGCACGGCCGGCATCCCGGCGCGCGCCGGAGGCGCCGCTAGCGGCGCTCAGCCTTCTCGGTCGTACTCGTCGCGCCCGAACACCCTGAACCCGCGCGCGAGGTAGTTCGGCAGCGCCTGCGGTGAATCGAGGTTGCAGGTGTGCAGCCACACGCGCCCAGGGCCGGCGTCGCCCTGCAGCGCCCACGCTTCGCGCACCGCGCGCACGAGCATGGCGCCGCCATGGCTGCGGCCGATGTGCTCCGGCCGCAGGCCGAAGTACACGATCTCGACGTCGCCGGCGTCGTGGTGCTCCAGCTCGAAGAAGCCGGCGGAGTCGCCGGCGGCGAACAGCTCCCACACCGCCACGCGCGGAGATGCCAGATGCGCCGCGAGCCGCTCGTCGCTCCACCACTGGCGGTCGCGCCAGAGCCAGCGCTCACCGACGGCATGGTACAGCGTGCGATAGCGCTGGCTGTCCCCGGGCGCGTGCCGCTCATACGTCTGCACATCCAATGGCGCGCTGCGCGGCTCCCGCAGGGCCGCCGGATCGCGCAGCTCGAGATAGGTGCGGATGATGTGGACGCGGCTCACGTCATGAAATATGCGCGGTCCGCGCGGCGCCCCACCTACTTGACCTAACTCAGAGCACTTTGCAATATAAAGAGCGAGCGCACAACTGTCGCTCGTCCACGTTCACTGGGAGTGCAGATGGCGACGCGCTGGTTCAAACCATGGGGCTGGATCTACCGCCCGGTAAGCGTGCCCGGATTCGCGCTCGTGCTCCTCGCCGCCGTCTTCTGCGTACAGGTGTTCGTCGCGATCGACCGCCACTCGCACTCGGCGAGCGACACCTTGTACGGCATCTTTCCCTTCGTGGTCCCCTGCCTGATGCTCCTCAACTGGGTGGCGTCGAAGACGGCAGGGGCGTAGAGCGGAATGGCCGAATGGCCGTGAAAGAGAGTATGGCCGTATGGCCGAAAGGCCGAACGGCCGTAACAAGACGGTATGGCCGAAAGGCCGAACGGCCGTATAAAGCGTTTGTAGTTCTCGGCC
>CAYTKA010000080.1:0-15819 GCA_964438255.1 uncultured Gemmatimonadaceae bacterium
GATGTGCGCCATCGTGTGTGCGATGCCGGAATCGCACTCCGGCGTCCCAGAGCAGGAACGATTCTCATATATGCCGCCGAGGCTGAAGGGTGGGACGTCTTGCGAGCGCGCCAACTATTGCGTCTCCCGATCGATTGCAAGAGACGACGCCGGTGAACATCTGCACCAGCGTCGTCGCTAACGCAGCGGCTCGAGCGCGGCCGACCTCGATCAGGTTCCGTAGATGCAGCAGCCCGAGCCACATCCCACCCACATGGGATCGCTAGCGATACCCTGGAGCGCCAATCCCATCGTCACCACCGTGTCTTGCCGTTCCGCAGCTTGACAGGTCTTGAAGTCCGCGCGCGCACCCGGCTTCCACGGATGTCCACACGGAATGAACTCGCCGGTAGCGATCTGGGTGTGACGACGAGGAACGTTGGTATCCAGCTCCTCGAGCCGCCAACGCATGCCGCCGGCAGTGTCGCGCAGCACGATCATGTAGTAACGAAACTGGGTGCCAGGACGCATGCCGTACCGAGCCTCCTCCTCCTTCCCCTTGTTCACGGCGCGCGTGTACACAACGCCAAACTCGGGAACGTTGCTCTCCACGAGGGAGTCCTGCGTCGCCACCGCGCTCACCTGGACCAACGTTGTCTTGAGCGGTTTGAGGCCGCCGCACCCGCTCGAATTCTTGCATTCCCGATTCCGTTCGTGACTTCCCGCGTAGGTGAGTTGCTTGGTGAAGTCGTAGAGCTCGTCGCCAGTATAGGAATCGATCGCCTTCGAGAGTGTGCCCGGGAACACAGGACCGCCACGCGGGCGCGCGGGTGCTCCCGCCGTCGGTTGCGCTGGCGCCTTCGCGCTATCGACGGCGAGTCGACTGTCCTTCTTGGTACAAGCTGCGGCGAGCGTGAGGAGGATGACGGACGTACGAGTGCAACGACGCGAGAGCAGGCTCACCAGTCCTCCTGGAAGTGTGATAGGCGGCGGCGCGATGCCGGAGCCGGGTCGCGCGAAGGAAGGAACAACTATGACGACTGGGTGGTGAGTCGTTTCATGCGTGCCAGCGTGGGCGCGAGCGACGCGTCGGCATGCGTCCACAGTGTCAACACGCGTCCCGCCCACAGGGAGGCAGATCCGTGATCGCCCCGATGTGCCGCGATGTCTGCGCGGAATACCATGCTGCGCCCGACGGCAGCGGCCATCCCCGGCTCATAGATCACGTGAGATGAGAGCGTCGGCAGCGCCGTAAGGGTAAGGTCGAGCTGTTTGATCGCGGCAGCGGTGTCACCCATCGCGACTCGCATCCACGCTTCGGCCAGCATGTGATCCATCGCAAACTCGCCCGGTCGCAGCAAGTGACGGCGACGCTGCAACGAATCGAGCTGAGCGCCGGCGCCCGTGACATCGTTTCGGCCGAGCACCTGCTCGATCCGGAAGAGCGGCATCGTTGGCCGGCTGATCTCCAGCATGGCCGACGGGCCAAGACAGTCGATCGCGAAGCTGAGCGGGCGCTCCAGCATTGCGTCACGCACCTGCGAGACCCGCGACGGACTGACGTAGCTCTCGAGCAGCGTGTTCAGGCGCACGTGGAGCGCGCGCACGGAGTCATCACACACGCCGAGCGCGGTGCGCATGAAGAGCGCCGTCGACACGTCCTCGAGCAGCGGAATGGCGGCCTCCGTCGTGTTGCTCACGGACAGCCCGCTACTCCGCACGTAGTCGCGCGCGGCGCGCTCACGGCCGAGGAATGCCGCAATGCCGACCAGGTATCTGGCAGGGCTACCCGTCGCTCCTGGAGACGCTCGAAGGATGGAGTCGCCCAGCGCCGCGGCGCGGCTGAAATCGCCGAGTTTGAGGTGGAGCCGAACGTCTGCGGCGCCTAGGCGGGCACGCTGAGTGGTATCGACTGCGAGAATCTTCGCGCGCTCGAGCGCGCTGAGCGCGGAGTAGCCGCCGTTCGGAGTGCCGGAGATCTCATCCCGCAGCTCCAGAACCTGCGCGAGCGCCTCGAAGACATCAGGGTCGTTCGGAAGGCGCTGTGTGAGCGTGCGCAGGATGCCGAGAAGGCTTTCGCGCGTTCGCACGAGGGCTGCGTCGTAATGCGGAGAGAGCGCCTCGATCGGACGCATGTTGACCTCTGCCGCCGGATGCGCCACGAACGCGAGCGTGTCATGGATCAGATCAGGAAAGGCAAAGAACACCGCGCTATCGGCCGATTGGCCGAAGCGCAGCCGGCTCGACTCGACGATGAAAAGTCTGTTGACGACATCGAAGGTGAACGCGCCGAACGAAGCGGGAGCGATGCGCACTGCCTGCGCATAGGCGCGTTGGGCGGCATTGCCATTTCCTTCGAACGCCCATCCGCTTGGGCTGCGCGAGCTTCTGACGACGCGTCGATTCAGCCCTTCGCAGTATGCCAGGCCGAGCCAGGCGCTGGCATCGAGCGAATCGGCGTTGCGCATGGCGCCGTACGCACGGCAAGCACCACGCATGTCGTTCTGCAGCACGGCCTGGAGCGCGTGCGCCAATGCTGCATCGCGTCCCGTGAGAGACTGTCGCCGGCGTATCGCGGCGCTGATGTGCGGCGTCCACTGTGTCGTCGCGGCCCCGCGCCAGAGCAGGAGTTGGCCGAGCCAGAGCTGCGCCCGCGCAAAATCCGCGTCGGCGGCGGCTGCACGCGTGAAGGCGTCGATGGCGGCCGGCACATTCCAGTCTGCCAGTGCGTGCTCCCCTTCCTGCGCCGCGCGCCACGCCGCGAGCGACCGCGTACCGATCTCGCCGGAGATCGGGAGCGTACCCTCCAGACGCAACAGATCGGCCGCTAATGGGCTCAGGCCCCCGCTGCGGAGCAACAGTTGATCCCGTGTCCCGCTCACCGTCACCTCGCGCAGCATCGTGCCGTCGATCGCGTCGTAGAGGCTCGCGCGCACACGTACGGAATCTCCGGTCAACCACACCCGGCCCCACACCAGCTTGCCGGCGCGGACGCTGCGAGCGACGGCGCGCATCGACTCGAGTGACGTCGCAGGGGTCTCGCGCAGATGATCCTGCACGCTCATGTCGCTCGCCAGCTTCAACCCTCTCCACTCGCGCATGGCGGCGTACAGGCCCTGCGACACCGGCTCTGTCTCTGCGGACGGCGCCCGTGCACCCACGTAGTGAAAGGGCACCACCACGTATTGCGCCGTGTCCACCCGACCCGCCAGCACGCCGAGCTGGTCACGGCCGCGCGGCGTCGCCGCACTTCCGGCGACGACGATCGCCACACCCGCCGCCCACAGCCACAGGCTCCGCCTCCACGGCCGCCCTGCGGCACGGGCGCTCAGCGTCTCCCCCGAGTTGCCGATCGCCGACGACAGCGCTGCACTGAAGGCGCGCGCATCGTCGTACCGGTCGTCGGGCGAGATCGCCAGCGCCTTGGCGATCACCGTCTCGATCGGCGCCGGCACGTCGTGCCGATACTCGCGGAGCAGGGGCGGGACCTTGGCCACGCGTTGCTGGAGGAGCTGCTGCGGCGAGTCCCCGACGAACGGGGGCACGCCGGCCATCGCCTCGTACAGCACGCACGCCAGCGAGTACACGTCGCTCCGGCCGTCGAACGCGCGATCGCGCGCCTGCTCGGGGCTCATGTACGCCGGCGTCCCCGTGATCGTCCCCTGCTGCGTGAGCTTCTCGCCGGCGCGGTTGATCGCGCGCGCGATGCCGAAGTCGGCGAGCACCGCGTGCCCGCCCGAGAAGAGAATGTTCTCCGGCTTGATGTCCCGATGCACCACGCCGCGCTCGTGTGCGTAGGCGAGCGCACCGGCGACCTCGCGGCCGATGCGAACCGCCTCCTCGATCGAGAGGCGGCTGTCGGCGGAGAGGCGCTGCCGCAGCGAGTCCCCCTCGACGTACGGCATGACGTAGTAGAGCTGGTCCTCCGCCGCCCCCGAGTCGTGAATCGCGAGAATGTGCGGATGCTGCAGCCCCGCCGTGAGCTTGATCTCGCGCAGAAAGCGCTGGACCCCCAGCGCGTGCGACAACTCGGGGTGCAGAACCTTGATCGCGACCAGCCGCTCGTGCCGCACGTCGTACGCGAGATACACAGTCGCGGCGCCACCACGGCCGATCTCGCGCTTCAGGACGTACCGTCCAGCGAGGATCTCGCGCAGTGTGGGAGGGATGTCGAGCACGGCCAGGTTGTGTACGGCAGAAGACGCTAAACTACGGTGAGCAGTCCTGGGCAGCCAGAGGACGATCAGAGGGCTGCCCTCGCCACGTACTTCCGACAATGACACCAGCACCCGACACCACGGTCACACTGCGCGCCGCCACGCGCGCCGACGTTCCCGTCGTCCTCCGCTGCATCCGCGGCCTCGCCGAGTACGAGCGCCTCGCGCACCAGTGCATCGCGACGGAGGCGCTGCTCGAGGAATCACTGTTCGGCGCCACACCGGCGGCGGAAGTCGTGCTCGCCCTCGCCGCCGCCGAGCCGGCGGGGTTCGCGCTCTGGTTCCGGAGCTACTCGACGTTCCTCGCGCGCCCGGGGATCTACCTCGAGGACCTCTTCGTCTTCCCGGAATTCCGGGGGCGCGGCATCGGACGGCGCCTGCTCACACATCTGGCGCAGACGGCCGTCGAGCGCCGCTACGGCCGGCTCGAGTGGTCCGTGCTGGACTGGAACGTGGACGCGATTCGCTTCTACGAATCGCTCGGCGCGGTGGCGATGAACGACTGGACGGCGTACCGGGTGACTGGCAGCGCGCTGGCCTCGCTCGCCGCGCGCGCCGATTGACCGGCTCGGCGGCACTCTACCTCGCGCTTCTCTCCCGGTACCATGCCACCCTCCTCCGGCTCAGCCACCTTCCAGGGTTTTCGTCCGGCCGCACTGACCTTCCTGCGCGGGCTCGCACGCAGCAACACGCGCGAGTGGTTCGAGCGACACCGTGACGAATACGAGACCGAGATCCGCGGTCCACTCGCGGCGCTGGTCGAGGAGGTGGACGCGCGCCTCGGAACGATCGCGCCGGAGATCATCGGTGATCCGAAGCGCTCGCTCTTCCGGATCCATCGCGACGTACGTTTCTCGAAGGACAAGTCGCCCTACAAGACGAGCGCGGCGTGCTGGTTCTATCACCGAGACGGGGGACGCGGCGTGGGCGCCGACACGGCGCACGGCGGTGCCGGTTTCTACTTCCACTTCGAGCCAGGTCGCTACATCCTCGGCGGTGGCATCTGGATGCCACCGCGCCCGACGCTCGCCCGCATTCGCGAGCAGATCGACGCGAGCCACGCGGCGCTGCGAGAGATCCTCAAAGCGCCGGCGCTCAAGCGCTTCGGCGGGCTCCACGGCGAAGCAGTGCTCACGCGGCCGCCGCGCGGCTATGCCACCGACCATCCCGCGCAAGATCTGTTGCGCTATCAGTCGTTCACCGTCGGGCGCGATCTGAGCGAGCGCGAGCTGTTCGGCCCCCGGCTTCCCGACCTGCTCGCGCGGGAGTACGCGCGCATCGTGCCCCTCGTGCGCTGGCTCAACGGCGCACTCGGCCTGCGCACGCTCGCGCGGCGCTGATCGGGGACGTAGCTTTTTCGGCATGACGTCGAGTGCGATTGCTCCTCGTGTGGTCGTTCGGCGCGCCACCGCTGCCGATGCCGCCGCGCTTGCGGCGTTCGGGTCCGAGGCGTTCCTGGACACCTTCGGCCCCGACAACACCCCCGAGAACATGGCCGTCTACCTCGCCAACGCGTTCGGCGAGTCCATCCAGCGTGCGGAGATTCTCGATCCAGCGGTCATCGTCCTTGTCGCCGAGCAGCAGGGCGAGCTGGTGGGGTACGCACAACTGCGCGACGGCGATGTCTCACCGCGCGTGCACGAGGCGCCTTCGCTGGAGATCGCGCGTCTCTACGCGAGGCGCCGGCGCATCGGGACCGGGATCGGTGCCCTGTTGATGGAGCACTGCCTCGAGGAGGCCAGGGCGCGGGGCAAGCGAACGGTCTGGCTCGGTGTCTGGGAGCGCAACGCGCGTGCGATCGCGTTCTACCAGCGCTGGGGATTCGTCGACGTCGGGGCACAGTCGTTCCAGCTCGGCAGCGACCTCCAGACGGACCGCGTCATGGCGCGGCGCATTCAGGAGAGATGACGTGCGTCATACCGTGAAGCTCCACGGCATCATCGTCGGGCATTCCGATCTCGAGCAGCGAGACGCCTCTCTTGGCCGCGCCTGGGGTCCATTCCGCCCTGGGCTCGGCTACGAGCTCGTCCAACCAATCTTCCGTCTGTTCAGCGAAGCCGTGCCCATGCCCGGCGGCGAGCCGCGCGACCACGACAAGCTCGAGCGCTATCACGCCGCCCGGGACAAGCTCGGCCTCGAGCTGGAGGACGCGACCGGCCGGCGCATCCCCACGTCGGTCATCCATATCGCCGACTACACGGCGCAGCGCGGGACTGACGCGCTCGAGCTCGACGTCCTGACGAACGACGCGAGCTTCTGGGGAACCGGCTGATTCGAAAGAGCGCCGCATCCTTGAACGAACGGTCCCTACAGCGTATTGCCGCTTTCCTTCCCGCGGCACTACTCGGCATCGTCGCCTTCGCGCTCGTTCTCATCATCACCGACCCCCCGGGGCCCGGTCTCGATCCTGACGCGCTCCACTACATGGGCGCCGCGGAGTCCCTCGCGTCGTCACTGAGCTATCGTGTCCCGACAGCAGGCTGGGCGAGCGCGGACAGCACCATGCCCCTCGCGCACTTCCCACCCGGCTTGTCCACGGCGCTCGCCCTTCCGGTGCGTCTCGGGATGCCCCCGATGCAGGCGGCGCGGCTCGTCAACGCGCTTGCAGCCGGTGTGACCGTTACCGTGCTCGTGCTGCTCGTGAGTGGAGCGACGTCGCCGCTCGCGGGCATCCTGCTGGCGGTCGCGCTGTTCGCAACGAGCGCGATGCACGAGGTGCACGTGTCCGCGCTCAGCGAGCCCCTCTTTCTCGCCTGCCTCACGCTGACGCTCGCTGCGATGACGTGCGCTGCCGACCGTCCGCTGCTCGCGGGGATTCCTGCGGCGCTCGCCGCGATGACGCGCTATGCCGGTGGCGCGCTCGTGGCTGCCGTGGTGCTCTGGCAACTGATTCCCATACGGCAACGTGTGCCGTTCAGTGTTCGACTACGTCGTGCTGCGCGCGCCCTCCTCCCCGCGCTCGTGCTCCAGGGGATGTGGGTACTGCGCACGCGGCAGAGCGCAGGGAGCACGGCCATTCGTCATTTCGCCGTTTACACGCGCGACTTCGGAGCGACCCTGAGCGGGGGAGCGGTGACGCTTCGCGACTGGCTGGTTCCCGATCCCGATGCGTGGGACGCGCCGCTTCAGCATCACGGCGCGCTGGCGATTGCGGCGATTGTCGTCCTCTTCGCCGTTGCGGCCGACGTCGCGCGGCGCGCGTGGACACGTCGCACTGTGGGTGTCGTGGAGGATGTCGCGGACGCTGATGGGGCACCGCGCGTCGATCTGCAGCGTCTCCTCGCCGCGTGCGGCGTGCTGCTCGTGTGTTACATCGGCATGATCATCGTCTCGCGCCTGCTCGCCGATCCGGCGATCCCATTCGACCGGCGCATTCTCTCGCCGTCGCTGTTGCTCCTGACGACCATGATCGGGACGACGATTGCGCTCTGGTGGACGGCGGCGCGCTCGACGTTGGCACGCATCGCTGTATGCGGGGCGCTCCTTGGTTGGCTCGCTGCGAGCGCGTCTGTCACGCGGGATGAAGCCGGCTACGCGCTGGTGCACGGCTCCGATTTCGCCGGCGAGGAATGGCGGCGCAGTGAGCTGCTGGCGTGGGCGCGCACGCAGGGGGCGCGGCATCCGCTCTACTCCAACTGGCCGGCGGCCATTTACTTCTATTTGCATCGGCCGGCGCGTGAGGTGCCGCGTCGCAACGATTCGGCGGGTCTGGCTGCCTTCGTCGACACCCTGCGCGCGCGCGACGGGCGCGTGCTCGCCTTCACCGCGCCGGGGCCGGAGTTCGCCACGTCGCGCACGCTCACGCAGCTTCCTGGACTCGACGTAGTGACGCTCGCGCCGGACGGAGTGGTCCTTGCACCGAAAAGGCGGTGAACATGCGCGCTCCTCTTGTCGGATTACTCGTGCTTTGGCTGAATGTCGTGCCCGCTGCCGCGTCAGCCGCGCCGGGCACGGCCGTACCTCTCGACACCGTCGTGTTCGCCGGCGGCTGTTTCTGGGGGGTGCAGGCGGTCTTCCAGCATGTGAAAGGAGTCGCAAGCGCGACCTCCGGCTATAGCGGCGGCAGCGTCGACAACCCGGGATACGAGCTGGTCAGCACGGGCGCGACGGGCCATGCCGAGGCGGTTCGCGTCATCTACGATCCAGCGGAGGTCTCGTATGCGACGCTGATGGAAGTGTTCTTCCTCGTCGCGCACGACCCCACGCAGCTCGACCGTCAGGGCCCCGACGTCGGCACGCAATATCGCTCCGCCGTGTTCTACACGACTGGCGCGCAGCGCCGCGCGACGGAGGCGTACGTCGCCCAGCTCGAGATGACGGGGGTCGTGAAGCGGAAGATCGTCACGCAGATCGCGCCGTTTCGCGCCTTTCACATTGCCGAGGCTTATCACCAGGACTACGCGACCCTGCACCCTGACGAGCCGTACATCCGTTACAACGACGCCCCGAAGATCGCGCAGCTTCGGAAGCGATATCCACAACTGTGGACCGACCACCTCGCGGCGCACTGAGCCGCAGTTGCGTTCGGGGCTTACGGTAGCCGTCCACCGCTAGTCGTCGATCGCCGTTCCGGGTGCACTCCTTGCTACTCCAGGGGAGACAACCAAACCCGGAGCATGCGGAATGTCGAAGCGGAGCAGGCCTCACAACGGTCGCGATCTGGACGGTCACTTCAAGGTGAAGCAGGCGGACGTCGAGGATCTGGAGACGGATCCCGGAGGGGTCGACTTCATTCGCGATGACGTGCGGCTGGGCGGGGCGGTCGCGGACACCGGCGCACACGCGGGGCAGCACGCGATGCACATTCACGAGCTGGTGGAGGAGAACCGTGAGAACGTGGACAAGCTGACCGGCAAGGTGGAGACGCCAACCAAGAAGCGCTGACGCCGGCGGTTCATCACGCAACCGACCCGCGGCTGCCAACCGGCAGGGCGCGGGCCGTTTGTCTTTTATTTGTGTCGTTCAGGCATGTGGGACGGTGACGCTCCCGCGCCTGAGAGGGTGCCTCCTCACGGCGACGCTGCCTGACACCCTGTTCGGCCGGAGTTCCCGAAGCGAGCTCCCGCCCGAATCCCTCTCGAGGCGGAGGAGACGATGTCGCGCTTTGCAGTGCGCAGCACCCTGCTACTGGCTTTCTGCCTGTGCAGTGCCCGGGCGGAAGCCCAACGCCGCATCACCGGCCGGGTCGTGGAGGAGGGCAACAACGCCCCTCTTCCGAGCGTCACCGTGATCATTCCGGGGACGACGACCGCCGCGGTGACGAACGACAACGGCGCGTTCACGCTCATCGTGCCGACGGGCGACGTGCAGCTCAGCGCGCGGCGCATCGGGTACAAGCGGAAGCCGTTCACCGTGCGGTCCAACCAGTCCGACGTGACCGTATCGATGGAGCGCGATCCGTTCCGGCTCGAGACGCAGATCGTCACCGGCGCGGCGACGACCGTCGCGCGGCAGAACGTGGCGAACGACGTCGGACTCGTGACCGCGGATCAACTCTCGCGCGTTCCCGCCGCGTCCGTGGAGAACGCGCTCGCGGGCAAGATCGCCGGTGCGCAGGTGATCGCCAACTCCGGTGCTCCGGGCGGGGGCAATCAGATCCGCATGCGCGGCGTCACCTCGGTGTTCGGCTCGGCCGATCCGCTCTACGTCGTCGACGGTGTCATCGTCAGCAACGACGTGATCCAGCCCGGCACCAATGCATTGACCGCGGCTCGCCGTGCCACCTCGAACTCGTCCAACCAGGACAACGGCGTCAACCGCATCGCGGACCTCAACCCGAACGACATCGAATCGGTCGAGGTGCTCAAGGGCGCGTCGGCGTCGGCGATCTATGGATCGAAGGCGGCGAACGGCGTCATTCTCATCAAGACCAAGACGGGCAGCACCGGCGCGCCGGCCGTCAACCTCACGCAGCGACTCGGCACGTTCATGCTGGCGCGCAAGTTCAATCTGCGCCGCTTCAACACGGTCGCCGATGCACAGGCATATGCGAGGAGTCAGGGCTATGCGATGACCGATGCCGAGGTCGCGGCCAATTTCGCGTCGTGCAACGGCTTCTGCGACTTCGAGCAGGAACTGTACGGTGAGAAGCCGCTGGCGTACGAGACCGGTCTCAACGTCCGCGGGGGCACCGGGTCCACGAACTACTTCATCTCCGGCCTGACGAAGTATGATGGCGGCATCCAGAAGAACACGGGCTACAAGAAGGACGCCATCCGCCTCAACCTCTCGCAGCTCGTGGGCGACAAGCTCACGCTGCAGGTGAACAACAGCTACGTCCGCACTCTCACACGGCGCGGCATCAGCAACAACGACAACTCCAACATCACGCCGTACTTTGTCTTCGCGGCCACGCCGAGCTGGTTCGACATGCGCCCGACCAACGGGGTCTATCCCGTCACGCCGGTGATGGGAACGAACGTCTTCCAGAACGCCGATTTCATCCAGACGCCCGACGAGGTGAACCGGATCATCAGCTCCGCCTCGGCCACGTATCAGCTCATGAGCACCGACCGGCAGACGCTCGCGTTCAAGGCGGACGCCGGACTCGACCGGTACAACGAGCAGGTGAACATCGTGTCGCCTCGCTTCCTCATCTTCGAGCCGAACGACGGGCTGCCCGGCACGGTGACATCGCTGAGCGGCGCCGTGCAGAACCTGAACCTGAACCTCAGCCTCGCGCACACCTTCACGCCGTCGAGCCGCGGCTATACGGCGACGACGTCGGGCGGTATCCAGCGCGAGACGAGCGAGCGCCGCAGCACGAACGTCGTGACACGCGACGTGATCGCAGGGCTCGAGAACATCAACTCCGGCACGGCGCCGGAAGTGTTCGCCGACCGGCAGGCGGTGAAGGGATTCGCCGTGTTCGGTCAGGAAGAGGTACTCGCGCTCGACGAGAAGCTCCTGCTCACCGCCGGCGTGCGCGCCGAGCGCAGTACGGTGAACGGTGACGTCGACAAGTTCTACGCCTTCCCGAAGGCGTCGATCTCGTATCGTCTGCTCGGTATGCTGCCGAAGGTGGACGAGATGAAGCTCCGTCTCGCCGTCGGGCAGTCGGGCAATCAGCCGCTCTACCTCCAGAAGTACCGCACGGGGATCACCGCGGTCTACGACAAGCAGATCGGTGTGCAGGCCGGCCCGTCCTTCGGTGATCCGAACATCAAGCCGGAGCGGCAGACCGAGATCGAAGGCGGCTTCGACGCCCACCTTGCCGGCAACCGTGCGTCGCTGTCACTCACGGGATATCAGAAGACGATCGACGACGTGATCCTCCAGATCGCCGCAGCGCCGTCGCTCGGGTACACGGTGGACATCCACAACGGTGGCTCCTTCCGCAACCGCGGCGTCGAGGCGCTGCTCGAGATCACGCCGATCCAGAGCAGCGACTTCGAGTGGAACTCCCACACGACGTTCGCACGGAACGTCGGCATCGTCACGAGCCTGCCGGTGCCGTCGTTCACGCTGTCACAGGACGCGACCGGGCAGGGCGTGGCGTTCGGTGCCGGCTATGGGATCGCACGCCTCGAGGTCGGAAAGAGCGTGACGCAGATCGTCGCCTCCGACGGCACCAACGGTGTGCGCCAGTTCGGCGACGCGTCGCCGCACTTCACGATGGGCTTCTCCAACGACCTGACCTGGAAAGCGCTGCGGCTATCCACGCTGTTCGATTGGCAGAGCGGCGGCGATCTCGTGAACGTGACGCAGAACGTGTTCGATGCCTTCGCCCTCTCACCCGATGTCGCTGATGGCGGGCTGCAGCGTATCAACCTCAACGACACCCAGGGCATCTCACAGTATGTGGAGCACGCGTCGTTCGTGAAGCTGCGCGAGCTCGCCCTCAGCGTCGATGTCCCACGCCAGGTCATCGATCGCATCGCCGGCCGTGCGCGGTCGATGCGGGTGGAGCTCAGCGGGCGGAATCTCTATACGTGGACGAAGTACCTCGGCGTCGATCCCGAGGTCAGCAACTTCGGCAATCAGCAGATCAGTCGGTTCATCGACCTCGCACCATTCCCGCCGTCCCGCTCCTTCTTCTTCACCGTCGACGTGGGGTTCTGACATGAGGCCGACAACCATCACTTCGCGCATCCCGACGGGACGCATGCCGGCCGCGATCCGAATGGCGGCGCTGCTCGGCGCGCTCGCGCTCGTCTCCTGCTCCGATCCCGTCGTCCCGAACTACAACAACCCGGTGCCACCGCCGGTCTTTACCACGGCGGCGGAGCTCCAGTCGCAGGCCACCGGCATCGCGGCGGGCGATCGTGAAAACCACGCCTTCCAGATCCTGATCATGGAGACGATGGGCCGCGACGCGTATCGCATCGACGCGGCCGATCCGCGCTACATCAACAACCCGCTGGGTCAGTTCAACCCCAGCGCGTTCATCGCCAACTTCCTCTGGAACTCGCACTACAAGACGGTTCGGAGCGCGAACGACTTCGTTCGTGCGCTCAGTCCGTCGGGGCTGTTCTCCGCGACGCAGAAGGCGGCGGCGTACGGGTACGCCGAGACGTTCAAGGCGCACCAGTATATGCGGCTGATCGAGATGCGCGACACGATCGGGGTGCCGATCGTGCTCGGTAGGGAAGGGCAGCTCGACCCGATTCGCTGCAAGCCAGCCGTTCTCACGTACATCTCGGCGGCGCTGGACTCGGCGGCCGACAGTCTGCGCGCCGGCGGCGCCGCGTTCCCGTTCGTGTTGCCCGGTGGCTTCAGCTCGAACGGGGGCTTCGACACGCCGGCGGGCTTCCTCAAGTTCAACCGTGGATTGAAGGGGAAGAACGAGGTCTATCGCGGCTTCAGGGACTACGCCAAGAGCGGAACCATCGATGCCGCAGCGTTGAACGCGGCGATCGCGGCGCTCGATGCGTCGTTCGCCGACGTGAACGGCACGTACCGCGATGGCGTCTATCACCTGTACAGCACGTCGTCGGGCGATCTCGTCAATCAGAACTTCGATCAGTCGGTCTACCGTGCGAACCCGAAAGTCGTGAGTGAGGCCGAAGCCGGCGACCTGCGACTGTCGAAGGTGCGGACCGGCCAGACGATCGCGACGGAAGGGGTGAGCTCGAATCTCGTCTGGACCACTCCCAGCGGACCGACCACGCCGATCCCGCTGCTGATCAACGAGGAGCTGTTGCTCGTGCGTGCCGAAGCGCTCTGGGGACTCAACCGCGATGCCGAGGCGCTGGCGATCGTCAACGCCGTGCGCACGAAGTCCGGTGGCTTCACGGTGCCCAAGACGATGGCGTCGTTCGCGACGCGTTTGGATCTCCTGCGCGAGATCCTGAAGCAGAAACGCTACTCGCTCCTGTTCGAGAGTCCGTCCCGGGCGATCGACTACCGCATGTTCGGACTGTGGGGTGAGATGGGGCTGGAGCGCACCATCCCTCCGTCGACGCCGCAGGTGGGTCCAATGGTCATCCCCATCACGGAGTCCGAAACGAACGCAAGGAACGGCAACCTCACCTGCACGCCATGAGGTGATCCGGTAGGAGCGAGCGCGTGTCGGGTCGAGATCTCGACCGTCGTACAAAATGTCGAGGTCTCGACCCGTCGCGCAAAAGACAGAATGCACAGAAACAGGCGGTGGATGTGGACCTCGCGGCAGATCGGGGCGGATCCGCGGTTGCGGCCCTCCACTTCCGGGCTCTGGGGTGGTATCATCCACCACGCCTCCTCCCGCTTCTGCCACGCCCATGCTTCCAAAACTCTCCGACCTCGAGATTCAGCGTGCCCTGGGCTCGCTTCCAGGCTGGGCGCGGCGCGGCGACGTGCTGGTGAAGACGTTCACCTTCAAGAAGTTCTCGGATGGGATCGACTTCGTGAACAAGGTGGCCCGCGCGGCGGACCGGGCGGACCACCACCCGGACATCGACATCCGCTATACGAAGGTCACCTTCACGCTGTCGACGCACGACTCGGGGGGCATCACCGACGCGGACCTCACCCTCGCGACGACGATCGAGGGGATCGCCGAGCGGTAACCGCGGTCAGGCCTGTGCGTCAGCGCAGCCCGGCGAACAGATCCGCGGCGCCCTGTGGCGCCGCGGCCCCGCTCGCCACGAAGTAGCATTCCTCGTCCGCGAGCGCGAGCTGCTCGAAGCGCGGCCGGAGGTCGTGCTGGCTGCGATGCATGTCGAACGCGGCGATC
This sequence comes from uncultured Gemmatimonadaceae bacterium, assembly GCA_964438255.1. Lineage (GTDB taxonomy): Bacteria > Gemmatimonadota > Gemmatimonadetes > Gemmatimonadales > Gemmatimonadaceae > AG11. The sequence goes on from CAYTKA010000080.1 coordinate 14,353, forward strand.
TTGCGCGGCAACCACTCGCGCACCGGTACGGCGATCTGGGTGGGTTGCCCCTCCGTCGACGGGTCGACGCCCGGCTCTGGCGTCGGCCAGGTGACGTAGCACAGTCGCGCGGCGCGGTGCGGCTCGAGGCCGTTGGTGATCTGCTCAGGGAACGCCGTGGCCGTGCCGGCCAGATGAAACGCGGCTGTGGCGAGCCGCGACACTGCCTTGTGGTCCCGGTGCCTCGTCGGCGCGCCCTCGGGGCCGAAGGTGAGCACGACGTCGGGGCGCTCCTGGCGCAGTAGCCGCACCATCTCGCCGATCACGACGTCGGGATCCACCGACCAGAGTGCACCGTCCGGATGGTTGCCGAGCTCGAGCGTGGCGATGCCAAGCACACCGCAGGCGGCTCGCAGCTCGTCCCGGCGCAGTGCGCCCAGCTCCGCGCGAGACGACACGGGGATGCCGGACGATCGTCCAGCATCCCCATCCGTGGCACTGTAGAGTGCGCAGCGTACACCGTCGGCCGCGTATCGCGCGATCGTACCGCCGGTCGCGAACGTCTCGTCGTCGGGATGAGCGAAGAGCGCGGCGAGGCGTCGCATCAGCAACGCGACATCACGACCGACGTCTACCGCCGCCGAGCAGCGTGATGATCGCGAGGAACAGATTCAGCAGGTCGAGATAGATTGCCACCGCGGCCGGCACGTAGTCGTCCTGCCCGTACTGCCCCGAGCGAACGATGCGCCAGGTGTCGAACACCAGCAGGCCGCTGAACACGAGCACGGTACCGGCGGCGATCCAGAGCGAGGCCAACACGTTCTGGAAGAACAGATTGAGCAGCGACGTGGCGATCAGCACCCACAGCCCGACGATGAAGAAGCTCCCCCACGCGCTGAAATCTCGGCGGCTGAACACCGCGTACGCGGAGAGCACGCCGAAGGTGGAAAGGGTGAGAATCCCCGCCTGCCCGACGATGCCGGGTGAAGCACGCTCGGCCATGTACAGGAACGGCGCGAGCCACACCCCTTCGATGAAGGTGAAGAGGAGCGTGAGGATGAGGTTCTTGGGATAATCCCGGTGTGCGCGCATCGCCATCCACAGTGGGGCGAACATCGCGATCAGGGTGATGATCGGATGCTCCCGGACGGCGAGCATGACCGCCGGCTGGGTCAGCCCAAAGGCGACGCCAAGGGCGGTGACGATGACACTGACGAAGACAAGGCCGTACGTGCGGCGAACGAGCGTCGCGCGCTCTTCGCCGGTGCGAACGAGGGTCCCAGGGAACGAGACGCCCATCTCTGAAAGAGCTCCGTTGGAGGGTACGGGAAATATACCCGGGATGCAGGCGTTGGAGCCAACAGGGTCGGAGGGTCTGACGGTCTGACGGTCTGACGGTCTGGCGGTCTGACGGTCGGACGGTCTGACGGTCGGACGGTCTGACGGTCTGACGGTCGGACGGTCTGACGGTCTGACGGTCTGACGGTC
>CAYTKA010000081.1:0-15485 GCA_964438255.1 uncultured Gemmatimonadaceae bacterium
GACCGCCAGACCGCCAGACCGCCAGACCGTCTAACTGCTAGATCAGTCTCTTCGGCTCCGGCCGCACGTCCTCTGCCGTCTCGTGGCGGGCCGGCTCACCGGCGGGGAGGCGGGCCTCGCGACGGGGCTCGGGTTCGGTGACCGATCGCTCGACGTCGTTCACGTTGCGCTTGAACTCGCGAATGCCCTTACCGAACGACGCACTGATCTCCGGGATCCGCTTGGCGCCGAAGAGGACGAGCACGATGACGAGCACGACGATCAGCTCGCCCATTCCGAAATTGCCCATGGTGATGCCTCCTAGAAGAGCGATCGCGCAATCAGATACGCGATGAGAACGCCGAGCAGGCTCAACAAAGATACGTCAAGCGCGACCGGACCGAGTGAAAACTTCAGAATGACAAGATCCAGTGTAATCGGACCGACGGAAGGCGTCACGCCCGTCGTGAGGAATTCCTTCACGGCGCCGACCGGCAGGAACCGGCGCGCGGCCACCGTCAAGAGTCCGCCGACGACGAATCCCGCCGCCAGGGTCAAAGCGTGAAACCCGGGGTTGTGCTTGGATGATCCGCGTTGAGGAGGCATTACGAGCGCCGGTCCATGACGTAGAGGATGGCGTCGGCGAGCGCGGTGCGCGCCGGCGTGTCGGGGAGGCCGGCCAGCGCCTCCTCGGCTTCGTGAGCAAACTGCTCGCCGCGACGGTGCGCGGCGTCGATGCCGCCGGCCTCGGCGACGATGCCGATGACGTCCGCGATCTGCTCGTCAGTCGGCGACTCCGCGGCGAACAGCCCCTCCACGCGGGCGCGCCCTGCGGCCGACAAGCGCGGCAGTGCAGCGATGAGCGGCAGCGTCACCTTGTGCTCGCGCAGGTCGAGCCCTGACGGCTTGCCCGTCACCGACGAGGTGCCCGTATAGTCGAGAATGTCGTCCGCCACCTGAAACGCCATACCGAGCCGCTCGCCGTAGCGGCGCAGCGCATCGCGATGCTCTGCCGCACCACACAAGGCGCCCGTTTCGCACGCGGCGCTCAGCAGCGACGCCGTCTTCGCCCGGATGAGCGCCTCGTAATCCGCCTCGCCGAACGACAGCGCGTCCACCGCGGCGAGCTGGCGCATCTCGCCGATCGTGAGCTGCGTCGACACACCTGTGAGCACGCGCATCAACTCCAGATCGGCGAGCCCGACCAGCGCCTCGAGCGCGCGCGAGTACAGGAAGTCGCCCATGATCACGCTCACCTGATGGCTGAAGAGCGAGTTCACGGTCGGCAGCCCGCGGCGCAAGGCGGAATGATCCACCGAGTCATCGTGCACGAGCGACGCGAGGTGCATCAGCTCGACCACCGCGGCCAGGGTGACGACGCGCCGCTGCGGGGTGCCGGCTGTCTGGCTCGCGAGCAGCGCGAGCGTGGGGCGGAACATCTTGCCGCGCATGCGCAGCAGATGGCCGCTCACCTGTTCGATGAGGGGCAGATCGCTGGTGACGATGCGCTCCATCTCGGTCGCAACCTGCTCGAGCTGGCCCGCCACCGGCGTCTGAATCTCGCGCAGCGCGGCCGTGGCGGGGACGCGGGCGCGGGCAGCGGCGCCGGTCACGACCGCGCGCCTTCGACCGCGGCGAGCCGTTCGCCGACGTCGCGAAACTGAATGTCCACGACGAACACGCGCTGATAGTACTCCACCGCGGCGTCATGCATCCCGCGCTCCTCGGCGCAGCGGCCGAGCAGGTAGAGCACACCCACGAGCTGATCGTCGGTCATTCCTTTCTCGCTCAACCCGCGCGACAGGATGGTCGCCGCCATCTGGTACTGCTCCTTCTCGATGAACGCGGCCCCCAGCGCTTCGTACGTGGGCACGCGGTTCGTCGGCGCGCGCAGCGCCTTCTGGAACTCGGCGATCGCCTCGTCGAGCAGACCCATCTCCTTGTAGGCGACGCCGAGGTCGTAGTGACTCTGATGGTCCTCGTCGTCGATGTTCTCGGCGATCCCCTGCTTGAACTTGCGGAGCATGTCCGCGAAGTCCGCCGCCTCGTCGCCCGTCGGCTCCTGCTCCTCGACGACCATGCGCGTGTCCTTCGGCACCGCCTCGGAGCGCAGCCAGTCACCAAGATTGACGAAGTCGTCGTCGGGGGTCGGTGCGGTGGCGGCGACAGTCGGTGCGGCAGGCTCCTGCTGCCGCACGGTCTGGATCGTCTGCCGACCCTTGGGCGCGGCCGGCGGCGGTGCCGCCTCGGGAGGCGCCGCCGGCATCGTCTCGAGCGCGGCCTGAGCGCGAATGTCGTCGGGCGCGAGATCCAGCACGCGCTGGTAGATGGCGCGCGACTTGTCCACCGTTCCAGCGCGGAACAGCGCGTCGGCCAGCTCGAGATATGCTTCGATCAGTCGCGCGCGCTCGTTGCGACGGAATGCGTATTCGACGCGCTTCTGGAGATGGCGCACGGAGTCGGGGACGAGCCGCACGATCTCGTCGGCGATCGTCGACGCTTCCTCGAGATTGTCGGCGCGCTCGTAGCCGACCATCACCGCCTCGAGCTCGCGCAGCCCGCCGTCGCGATCACCGCTCTCGAGCATCGCCTCGGCGAGACGACGGCGGAGCTCGTGATCGTCCGGCTCCGACTCGACCATCGCCTGGAGCATCTCCACGGATTGCACAGCCATGATCGTGGAGCTGCGGCGCGCGGCCACTGGAAGCGCCTCCTCCTCGTACTCGATGATCGGCTCCGGCGCTGGCTCGGGAGCGGCCTCGTCGACGGGGGTGAGGTCGAGCGCCTCCAGCCCGGGCGACGACGGCCGCGGCGCGCTCCTGCCACTCACGGGCGCGGACGGCAGCTCGAGATCCATCAACTCGAACTCACCATCGGTCTGCGCAGCCTCTGGCGGCTGTGCCCTGGGCGCAGGCGGCGGCGCCGGCTCGCTCCCCGGCGCGATCTCGAAGTCGAGCAGGTTGCCGCCGAGTCCACTCGTATCGGGTGGCGCAGCGGGCTCGCCGAAGCTCGTGGCCTCGATGTCGAGCAGCGAGCCGGAATCGAGCGTCGTGGTCTCACCGAAGCCGGTGGCGACCAGGCCGTCGAGCAGACCGCTCTGTGACGCATCGTCCGCGGGCGCAAAGTCCGGCGCCTGCGTGAGGCCGTCCAGCGGCACCGCGCCGAAATCGACCACTTCGACGAGTGGCGGCTCTGGTGCCGCCGCTGGCGGCGGGGCTGCGGGCTTGGGCGGCGATGGCGCGGCCGCGTCCGGGTCGATGAACTCGATGGTTTTCGTCGTTCGCTTTGGCGGCGGCTGCGCCGGTGCGAGCGGCGGCGTGGGCCGCGCTGGAGGCGCACCGTCGTTCAGATCGAGGAAGATGAGATCGCCCGTGTTGGGCCGCGGCGCGGCGCCGGGCTGACGCGGCTGCGCCGTCGGATCGATCTGCTTCATGCGCGCGACGGTCGCCCCGGCCTCGGCCGACTGCCCTTCCTGCATGTAGCGCTCGTACGCCAACTGGAGCTGCTCGACCGCCTCGTCCGAACGCTTCGCCTTGACCAGTTGGTCGGCGAGCATCAGCCGAATGTCGTCCTGATCGGGGCAGAGATCGGCGAACTCCTTCAGCGCGCGAAAGGCTTCGTCGAGCCGTCCGGACTTCTGCATCCGGTCCGCGTACTCGAGGTAGTTGGCCTTGGCGTCGCTCTTGAATCCCTTGTGTGCGCTGACCTTGCCGAGCTTGTAGTAGATCGACGCACGGCCGGGCGAGCTGCGGAGGATCTTGTTGCAGAGCGCGATCGCGTTGTTGTAGAAGCCGGTGTCGATGTAGTGATCGACGGCCTTCTCGTAGTAGTCCACCGCATCGGCGACGTTGCCCTGCTTCAGGTAGATGTCGCCGACACGATTGTAGAGCGCGACGTCGACTTCCTGATCCGAGCCCCGGTAGCTGTCGAGGATCTCGACGTAGACCGCCAACGCCTTGTCGAACTGCTTCTTCAGCTCGAGCTCGGCTGCCTTTTTTTTCAGCTTGGCGACGTCAGGCATCGGCGAGGGGCGGGCTCCACGAAGGGCATCCCCGGCCTCTCGAGGGAGGGGGGCTCAGCGGGGAAAAGTTAGTGCTAAGTCGTGAGGGTGACAAGGTTTGCCGCGTGCCCACGAAGCCCGGCAGCGAGCCGCGCCGTACCAATACGGGAGCTCCCGAACGTCCTCCGCATTCCAGAGCGCCAGATCGGCCGAGAAGCCGGGGGCGATCTGACCCACACGATCCGCGAGCGCGAGCGCTGCAGCGCCATTCACCGTTGCCGCGATCAGCGCCTCCGCCGCGGAAAGACGGAGCTGGCTCACCGCCAACGTGAGGATGAGCGGAAAGTTCGTCGTCGGCGACGTGCCCGGGTTGAAGTCGGTCGCCAACGCCACCGGGACGCCCGCGTCGATCAACCGTCGTGCAGGCGCCTGATCGCGCTTGCCGAGGAAGAGCATCGTGCCGGGAAGCAACGTGGCAACGGTGCCCGCCGACGCGAGCGCCGCGATCCCCGCGTCGCTCACCGCGGCGAGATGATCCGCCGAGGTGGCGCGCAGCTCACCCGCGAGCTCTGCGCCGCCGCCCGCAGTGAGCTCGTCGGCGTGCAGCTTGATGGCGAGTCCGGCTGCACGCGCGGCGGTGAGAATCTCGCGCGATTCGTCGACGGTGAACACGCCAGGCTCGCAGAACACATCGGCGAACGCCGCGAGATGCTCGCCGGCGACGCGCGGCAGCATGTCGTGCAGGAGGAGATCGACGTACTCCCGTCGTCCATTCGCGCGCTCGCGATACTCGAGCGGGATCTCGTGCGCGCCGAGCCAGGTTGCGCGGAGGCGCATCGGGAGCGCGCGTGCGAGTCGACGGACGACGCGCAGCGTCTTGAGCTCGTCCTCGACGGTAAGCCCGTAGCCGGACTTGACCTCGATGGTCGTCACTCCCGACGCGGCGAGCTCGCGGAGTCGCGGCTCGGCGAGCGCGAAGAGCTCGTCCTCCGCGCGGGCGCGCAGGTCGCGCACGGAGGCGTGGATGCCGCCCCCCCGCCGAGCGATCTCCATGTACGGCACGCCGGCAGCGCGGAGCTCCTGCTCTTCGTAGCGCGCGCGGCCGAAGATGGCGTGCGTGTGCGAGTCCACGAGTCCGGGCGTGAGCACGCCGTCCGTGCAGTCGACACGCACCGCCTCGCGCGCCAGGGCGGTGCGCTCCAACGCCTGCTGCTCGCCCACCTCGACGATCGCGTCGCCTTCGACGAGCACGGCGACGCCGGTGCGTATGCCGGCGTCGCCCATCTCCGCACCGACGCGACCGCGCAACGGGCCGGCGCAGGTCACGACCTGCCGCGCGTTGACGAAGAGGAGACGCTCGCGTGGCGTGCCGCTCACGCGAGGGCGCCCGCCGCGTGCGGCCGCCCCATCACGTCGCGCACGCGCGACAGCCGGAGCGGCGCCTGTGCTTCACCGCGACAGGCGTAGAAGCACGCATTGCATGCGATCGGCTCGTAGCGCCTGAAGTCGCGCCAGTGGAAGTCGGTGGGAAAATCCGGACAGCGCTTCACGTGACCGGTGGGATCGATGTGAATCGTGCGCTCTCCCGAGCGACAGGGCGCCGTGAGCTCGCCGCGTACATAGCGGGGGATCTGCTCGAGATAGGCGTCCGAGTTGGTGATCACCCCGCGATGACGGCGCTTATAGTCGAGCAGCCGCGCGATCGCATCGTCGAGGGGGGCGTGATGCCGCACCTCGAGCAGATGGTCGGGATTGCCGTTCTTCGCGTCGGTGTAGACGCTGAAGTTCACGCCGCAGCCCAGCGCTGCGGCGTGCTCCACCAGGGGCATGAGCTGATCGAGGTTGTCGTCCTTGATCACCGTGTTGAAGCGGATGTTATCGATGCCGCGCGCGCGCATGGCGTCGACGACAGCGAAGATCCGCGCCGTGAGCCCGGGAATGCCTCGCGCCGTATCGTGGCGGCCGTCGAGGTAATCGAGTGAGATGTTGAACTGGTGGATCCCTGCATCGCGAAGCGACACCGCACGCTCGGCGGTGAGCATGCCGCCGTGCGTGATGAGCGTCGTGTACTTGAGGCGAAGCGCGGCATCGACGGCGGCCACGAGGTCCTCGAGGTCGCGACGGAGCAGCGGCTCACCGCCGGTGAACGTCACGAGCATCGGGTTGAAGTACCGCGCGGCCTCGGCAAAGGATCGCACCTCGTGAGTGCGCGCGTCCGCGGGTGTCTTCCAGTAATCACAGAAACCGCAGCGTGCGTTGCAGCGAAGCGTGACCTCGAAGTGCACGAGCACCGGCCGACGCCGCATCGTGAGCCAGGCGTACTTCGCGAGGAAGAGCGGGACGTGCCAGGGCTTGAAGCGCGCGGAGAGCATGGGAGCGGAATATATGCAGTCGGCTCGCGCTGGACCCGCGCTGTGACTCGCGCTGGCCTGGACGAGCCCCACAGATCCGGTTCAGCCGCTCAATCCGCTCCTCTGAACAGCCGCTCGGGCCGGCTTCTCAGACGAAGGTTCATCCGGATGCGGCGGAAACGCGGATGGGGCGGAGCTGCACGGCCACAGTCCAATGCGCCACGGCCGGGACCTTTGATGGCTGCGGGGAGAGCGTGCGGCACCGAGACCGGTCTCCTCATGCTTGGTCTCGAGTTGGAACCGCTATTCGGCGCAACCCCAAAGCACGTATCCGTTTGATCCGCCTCTCCGCCGTATCCGGATGAACCTTCGTCTGAGGAGCCCGCCCGAACGGCTGTTAAGAGAAGCGGACGAAGCGGATGAGCGGACGAAGCAGAGCGGTCGTTCAGGCTCCCTGCATCGGGATCCGAATGCCTGTTCGCGCAGCCGTCTCGCGCGCCGCCTCGTATCCGGCGTCGGCGTGGCGGGCGACGCCGATGCCGGGATCGTTCGTGAGCACCCGTTCGAGGCGCGTGCGCATCTCCGATGTTCCGTCGGCCACGATCACCTGCCCCGCGTGCAGCGAGTTGCCGATGCCCACGCCGCCCCCGTGGTGGAACGACACCCAGGTCGCCCCACTCGCCACGTTGAGCAGCGCGTTGAGGATCGGCCAGTCGGCCACGGCATCGGTGCCGTCCTTCATCCCCTCCGTCTCGCGAAATGGCGACGCGACGCTGCCGGCATCGAGATGATCGCGGCCGATGGCGATCGGCGCGGAGATCTCACCGCGCGCCACGAGACCGTTGAGCGCGAGACCGAACTTCGCGCGATCCCCTTGACCGAGCCAGCAGATGCGCGCCGGGAGCCCCTGAAAGTGGATTCGTTCGCGCGCCAGAGTGATCCAGCGCTTCAGGTGCTCGTCGCGCGGAAAGAGCTCGAGGACCAGCTCGTCGGTGCGATGGATGTCCGCCGGATCGCCGGAGAGCGCGACCCACCGGAACGGTCCCTTTCCCTCGCAGAACAGCGGACGAATGTACTCGGGGATGAACCCGCGAATCTCGAACGCGTCGCGCACGCCGGCGTCGAAGGCGACGGTGCGAATGTTGTTGCCGTAGTCGAAGGTGACGGCGCCGCGCTGTTGCAATGCCCGCATCGCGCGCACGTGCCGCACGGCGGTGGCGGTGCTCCGAGCGACGTACTCGTCCGGATCGCGCTCGCGCAGTGCCGTCGCCTCGGGGAGCGACATGCCATCCGGCACGTAGCCGCGCAGCATATCGTGCGCACTCGTCTGATCCGTCAGCACGTCGACGGACACACCACGCCGCACGAGCTCCTCGAGCGCGGGCGCGGCGTTCACCACCACACCGACGGACCGTGCGCGTCCCTCGCGACACGCGGCATCCACGAGCGCGAGCCCTTCGTCGAGCGACCGCGCCTTCGCGTCGAGGTACCCGGTGGCGAGTCGTTTGTCGATGCGCGACTCGTCGACGTCGAAGGCGAGCATCGCGCCACCCTGCATCGTGGCGGCGAGCGGCTGTGCACCACCCATCCCGCCGAGTCCCGCCGTCACGACGAGTCGGCCGGCCAACGAGCCGCCGAAGTGCCGGCGCGCAACGGCCCCGAACGTCTCGTACGTCCCCTGCACGATCCCCTGCGAGCCGATGTAGATCCACGAGCCGGCGGTCATCTGGCCGTACATCATCAGCCCCCGCCGCTCCAGCTCGCGAAAGTGCGCCCACGTCGCCCAGCGGCCGACGAGGTTGGAGTTCGCGATCAACACGCGCGGCGCACCGACGTGCGTGCGGAACACGGCGACCGGCTTGCCGCTCTGCACGAGCAGCGTCTCGTCGTGCTCGAGCGCGCGCAGCGAGCGCACGACGGCATCGAACGCCTCCCAGTCGCGCACCGCCTTCCCCGTTCCGCCGTACACCACGAGCTCGTCGGGGCGCTCGGCAACGTCGGGATCCAAGTTGTTCATGAGCATGCGGAGGGCGGCTTCCTGCTGCCATCCCTTGCACGAGATGCTGGTGCCGCGCGGCGCGCGCACCGGGCGTGCACCGGTGGACGGCGACGCCATCGCCGTCACGAGGCACCTCCGGCGCCGGCGGAGAAGTATCCCAGCGCAATCGCGTCGGCGAGCATGGCGATGTCCGTCGAGAGAACGCGGTCCTGCTGCAGCGGCGGGACGAGCTGCCGCACCATCCGGCGTCCATGCTCCGCGCCGCGGCCGGCGCGGAGCGGCTGGCGATAGTCGAGTCCCTGCGCGGCGCACATCAGCTCGATCGCCAGAACGTGTCGCACGTTGTGCACGATCCGCCGCAGCTTCCAGGCCGCGCCCATCGCCATCGGCACCACATCCTCCTTGTTGCCGTCCGTCGGAATGGTGTCCACGCTGGCCGGATGCGCCAGCACCTTGCACTCGCTGGCGAGCGAGGCCGCGGTGACCTGCGCCATCATGAAGCCCGAGTTCACGCCGGCATCCGGGCTGAGAAAGGGAGGCAGCCCCTGATTGAGGTCCGGGTTCACGAGGCGATCGATGCGCCGCTCGGCCATCGTGGCGAGGTTCGTGAGGGCGATCGCGAGGAAGTCGAGCGTCATCGCGACGGCCTGCCCGTGAAAGTTGCCGCCGCTCAACAGCTCGCCGGTGTCGGCGAACACGAGCGGGTTGTCCGTTGCGGCGTTCAATTCGCGCCCGATCACACCGGCGCAGAAATCGATCGCGTCGAGCACGGGGCCGTGCACTTGCGGCATACAGCGCAGCCCATAGGAATCCTGCACGCGCGGATCACCGTCGCGGTGCGACTCCCGAATCTCGCTGTCGGCGAGGAGCTGGCGCAGCAGCGCGGCGCTCGCCGCCTGACCGAGCTGACCGCGCACCTCTTGAATGCGGGGATCGAACGCCACCGGCGTGCCGAGCAGCGCCTCGAGCGACATCGCGCCGGCGAGGTGCGCGACCTGCCAGAGGCGATGCGCGTCGACCACCGCGAGTGAGGCCACCGCCGTGTGCGCCTGCGTTCCGTTGATGAGCGTGATCCCCTCTTTGGGACCGAGTCGCACCGGGGCGAGGCCGGCACGGCGAAGCATCGCCGCTGCATCGCCGCGCTGGTCACCGCGAAAGAGCGGTCCCTCCCCGATGAGCGCGAGCGCCAGATGCGCGAGTGGCGCGAGATCGCCGCTCGCGCCGACGCTTCCCTGCTCCGGGATCGGTGGGTACAGTCCGGCGTTCAGCATGGCCGCGAGCAGATCGACCAATATGGGACGCGCACCCGAACACCCCTTCGCGATCACGTTCGCGCGGAGCAGCATCATCGCGCGCGCCTCGCGCTCGGGGAGCAGCGGCCCGACGCCGGCAGCGTGGCTGCGGACCAGATTCACCTGCAGCTCCTCCAGCCGCGCCGGCGGAATGGCGACATCGGAGAGCTTGCCGAATCCGGTGGTGACGCCGTACGCAACGGCATTCCGCGAGACGAGCGCGCTGACGACTGCGTGAGCGCGCTCCATTCTCGTGCGCGCGGCCGGCGCGACCTCGACCGGCGCCCGCCCGACGGCGACGGCGACGACGTCGTCCAGCGTGAGCGAGTTGCCGTCGATCCGTACTGGCGCGGGGGCGGGGGCGGGAGGGGGGGCTGGCATCGGGGCAAAATCAGACGCGCGCCGAGGCAATTCAAGGGGCTGCACGCTGGGCCATGGAGCATCGGCGGCTGCCGAGCATTCGGCCTACGGTCTCAGAACCCCTCGTTTTTGTATGTCGCCTTGTGGTAGTCGAACTTGAGCTCCGGCTCCGCCTTGAGCGAGATCAGGAAGTTGAAGGCGAAGCTGCCATTCGACGCCTGCGTGAAGCCAAAGATCGCTCGCCAATCATGCAGATCGCGCTGGAGCGACACAATCTGGCTGGCAAAGTTCCGGTGCTCGAAATCGTATGACGTCGTCCAGCTCGCCGCCCAATGCTCGGTGACGTTGAAGCGCAGATCACTGTTCAGCGAGGTCACGTTCGGGACGCGAAACACGGTGGACCCGGGCAGCCCTGACGTGACGGGAGTCTCGATGCTCGGGTTCGTCGCCTCGCGCGCGACGCACTGGTCGTACGCGAGGCGCAGCGCCGGCGTGTTGAACGGCTGGCAGCGGATCGCCGGATCGAAGTTCACCACGTTGGCTCCCTCGACCGGCCGCTGGCGCTGCGCGGTGAACGCGAACGACGCCTGCCACCCCTTGCCGACGGTCGGGATGAGCGCGGCGTTCTGCGCGGAGCGTCCAGCCACGGGCTGCGACGCGATCTGGCGCTGGTAGCGATCGTCGGGCGGCGAACGGAGCTGATCGGTCGCCGGCGTCGACGGGGGGACGGCACGCCCGAACAAGCGTGCGAGCACGGCGAACGGATTGGCCGTGTTGCTGAACGAGAGCCCGCTGGTGACGCTCGTCAGGAAGGGGCTGAACCTCGCGGAATCGCTCAGCGTCGACCCTTTGAACAGGGAGTAGGCGATACCGAGGTTGAAACCCGGCAGCAGATCCGAGGTGATGGTGGAGCTGATCGCATCCGTGGTGAGCCCACGAATGGCGCTGTGCGTGGCGCGCGCCCGCTCGAAGTCATAGCTGAGAGCGCCGAAGTTGATCGAGACGAGCTTCAGCTTGTCCCCCGCTTCGGGGTTGGAGTCGTTGGGCGAGCGCGTCTTCGCCTCGACGTTCGTCGAGAGCTGGAAGGTGAGCGAGCTCTGACGGAGCGCGCCCAGGTAGCCGGTCGTATCGCCGTTCGCACCAACCTTGGAGTGGCCAAGCGCGGCGAGGAAGTCGTCGCTCACGTGCGCTTGCGGAGCGTACGTGTAGCTGATCGACGGGGAGATCGCGTGGCGAATGCGCGTGAACGGCCCGAAGCCGCCGAAGAGGCCGTAGATCGTCGGCGATGCACTGATGCTGTACATCAGGCGTTTCGACTGGGTTACCCACCGCCCGCCGGTGCGTTCGTTGCGGATCGCGAATGCCGAGCCTTCCACGTTCCCCAACGAGATCGACGGCGTGAGGTTGAACCGGTTGCGCCCCAGCGAGGGGATGCTGAACGTCGGGTTCCAATCGACGGTCGTGCTGTACGTGGATTGGTAGACCCGCGGCTCCTGCTTGCCCGTGTTCACGTCGGTGATGATCTCGAGTTGCGGGAAATCATCGCGACGCGAGTCGATCGCGAAGCTGTTCCCGAGACTGTAGCCGAAGATCTCGAGCGGCGTGTTGAACGCGAGGCTGCTGTGATAGGCGTTGCCCTTCAGCGTGTCGGCGAAGATGCTGTCGAGCCCCGCAGCAGTCTTGCCGGTACGGAGCAGCAGATTGGTCGGGGCGACCTGATCGAGATTCGTCTGCTGGTCCGACGAGTAGCGCACGGTCGGCGTCCATACGAGCCAGCTCGCGAGGCTGATCGGCGCCGTTGTCAGATCGAAGACCGGGAAGGTCTGATTGACCTGACTGCGTCCGGGTGACTGCGAGCGGGTCGCGCCGAAGTTCATCGTCGCCGATCCGACCTTCTGCGTGTAGCTCGCGCTGGAGCTGATCGTGGACAGGAGCTGGTACGGGTTGACCGTCGTCGAACGCTGCAGCAGGGCGTTGGTGACGTAGTTGAGGTTCAGTCGGAGTGAGCTGTTGCGCGTGAAGTCCTCGCCGTGCACCCAGGTGACCGCCGTGTTGCGCGAGCTTCCCTGCGACGTCTGCGACGCGGCCAGACTTCCCGTCACGTAGCGCTCCAGCCAGCGGTAGTGAAACTCCGTGGTATATCGCGTGAACCCGGGGTCATTGAAGTCACTCTCCCCCGCTGAGCTGCGCCAATCGACCGACGCCTGCGCGTCCATGTAGTCGCTGATCGCCCAGTAGTACCCCAACCCCTGGACGTGCCGGCGATACGAGGGGCTGTTGCGGACGATGTCGCTCACGCCGATGTTCGGCGCCAGGAGCCCGCTGTGGCGGCCGCCGCGCACGTCCTGAAAGAGGAAGGGCAGCCACATCACCGGCACGTCGCCGATGTACAGAATGGCCGGCCGCGCGACGACGAACGATCCCGTGCGCTTGATCTCCGTCGCCCGGAAGTAGTAGTCGGGGATGGAGTCGTCGCACGCGGTGATGGTGCCGTCGCGCAGGTAGTAGGTCGCGTCGTTCCCCCCCTTCACGGAGTCCTTCGAGAATGCCACGACGACGCGATCGCCGTAGATCTGGAGGACTTCCCCGCCCTGCGGGAGCGACGTGCGCACCTCGCTCACCACGGCGCGCCGATTCGCGAGGTTGTACGTCGCGAAGCCGGAGCTGACGATCGGCGCCTGCCCGGGTGTGACGAAGACGTTCTTCCCCTTCGCGCTCGAGTTGACCCGGATCGTGCTTCCGGTGCCGCTATACCGGATGGCGCTGTCGGACTTCACGAGCTCGGAGTCGCGTTGCACGATCGCCTTTCGCGTCAGCGCGATCGCACGGCTGAGGGCGTCGAAGGTGATCGTCTCGCCCTGGTATTGGGTGACGGTGTAGCCCGGCGCGTTGAGCAGGCGCTGCATCACACTGTCGGGCGGGGCGAAGGTGGCCTTCGCCAGCGTGTCCTTCGCCGCGCTGTCGCTGCGCGCCCTGAGCGTGTCGCCACGCGCGCCGGACGGCGGCCGCTGCTGCGATGGGCGGCGGTCCCCGCCGACCTGGGCGTGCGCGGTCAGCGCGGCGCCGGCGAGCAACGCGCCAACGGCCGCGACACGCCGCCACCAGGTCACGCCGGTACCTCTCCCGCGCTCTCCGCGACCGCGTTCCGCTGCCTCCGCCGCTGCACCATCCACGAGAGAACGACGCTCAGCTCGTACAGCAGATACAGCGGCACCATCAACGCGATGGACGTGACGAAGAGGTCGCCGGGGGTGATGAACGCCGCCACGACGTACGAGCCCACGATCGCGTGACGACGGAATCGCGCGAGGAATTGCGGTGTCACCAGCCCGAACGCGGACAGCAGCAGAATGGCGATCGGCAGCTCGAACACCGCCCCCATCGCCAGCACCATGCTCGACACGAACCCGAAGTACTCGGAGGCCGTGATCATCTGGTCGAACGCTTCGTCCCCCATGCTCGAGAGGAATCGCAGCGTCATCGGCAGCACGAAGTACCACGCCAGCGCAGCACCACAGACGAACAGAAAGACGGCGCCGAGAATGACGGGGACGACGACGCGCTTCTCGTGCTTGTGCAGCGCCGGCGACAGGAACAGCCAGACCTGATAGATGATCACCGGCAGCGCGATGACGATGCCGACGATGATCGACGTCTGCAGGAGGATCGAGAAGCCGTCGCCGGGATGCGTGTACACCAACCGCCGCCCGTGCAGATACGGGAGCATCGGCCCCTGCATCCACGTGAGGACGTTCAGCTTCCACACGAGCCAGAATGCGACGCAGACGCCGACGACGAGCGCCGCCAGCGACCAGATGATTCGCCAGCGCAGCTCCTCGAGGTGATCGAGGAATGGCATCTCGGCCGAGCGTTCCGTCATCGACTCCCCATGCTACTTGCCGAGTGTCCTGAGCTGTTCACGCGCGAGGGCCGCCTCGTCGGAGCGCGGATACTCGCGGACGATCCGTTCGAACGTCGCGCGCGCCGACGTGGTCCGGCCAGCGGACCGCAACGACAGCGCGTGCTTGTACAGTGCCGTCGCCGCCTTGGGCGACGTCGGGTATCGCTGAACGACGAGCCCGTAGACCGAGTCCGCCGCCACCTGGTTCCGCTCCGCAGCGTACGTCTCTGCAATGTAGATCATGGCTTCGGGCGCGTCCTCGGAGTTCGGGTAGCTGCGGAGCAGCTCCTCGAACCCGCTGCGCGCCACGGTGGAGCTGCCCCGTCGCAGTTGGTCCAGCGAGCTCTGGAAGAGCTGCGCCGGCCCGGGACCGGCCGCAGCCGCAGCCGAGTCGCGGCCGGCGCCGATCGAGACGGGTGCAGTGGCCGACTGCCGCTGCTCCTCGAGCGACGCACGCAGCTCCTGCAGCCGGCGCTGGCTCTGGCCGCTCAGCTCCTGGATCTGGAGGATCTGCCGTCCCATCTCGTAATGGTCCGCGGCGACGTTCGCCTGGAGCTTGGCCAGCCGAGCGCTGAGGACGCGCACGGAGTCGTTGGACTGCACGACCTGCGAGAGCACCTGATTGATCTGCGCTTGTCGAGCCGAGTCGGCGCGCGCGGCCGTCGCCTGCATCGACGTGAGCTGCGTCTGAAGCATGACCACGTCTTGTTTGGAGGCGATGCAGCCGGCGAGGAACAGCGTCGCGGCCGGACCCAGCAGCGAGAGGCGTCTCATGGGCGGGGGCGCACCAGGGCGCCGGGTGCGTTGTGAACCTCGAACTCCGCGCGACGGTTCTGTGCATAGGCGCTCTCGTCCGTCCCCATCACCGCCGGCTGCGAGTCGCCGAGGCTCTGCGTCGTGAGCCGCTCGTCGGCCACGCCGCGGCTGACGAGGTAGCGCTTCACCTGCGCGGCACGCCGCTGTCCGAGCGCAAGGTTGTATTCCGCCGTACCGCGCTCGTCGGTATGTCCCGTCACGACGATCGTGATGCTCGGATTGGCCAGCAGCACCCCCGCCTTCGCGTCGAGCATGGCCGTCGCATCGTCGCGCAAGGCGTCCTTGTCGTAGTCGAAGTAGACGCGCTGCGTCAGCACGTTCGCGAGCTCCTTCTGGGCGTTCGCGTCGTTCGCCGCACCCGCCTGCGCAGCGGCGAGGGAATCCGCGCGACGCTGTGCCGCGGCAAGGGAATCGGCGCGGCGGCGTGCGGCGTCGTCCGCGACCGTGCCGCTGGGCGCTGCCGCCGGCGTGGGCGCGGGCTCGACCTTTTTGCGGCACCCCTGGGCCAGAGAGAGCGTGGCGAGGATGCCGATGGACAGCGTGAGTGTGCGACCGATCATGCGAATCTCCAATGGGAAAGATGCATCACGCATGCGCGAGCCGCTCGCGCATGCGAGCGTGCGCCGTCAACTGCCGCCGAGGCGCGGCGACCATGCCGGCGCGCGCGCCGGCGCGCCACGCGTGAGCTGGCGCGTCCGTCCCGTTTCGACGTCGATGACCCAGAGCTGGCGCACACCACTCCGGTCCGAAACGAACACCAGATGCCGACCGTCCGGCGCCCAGGATG
>CAYTKA010000082.1:0-15475 GCA_964438255.1 uncultured Gemmatimonadaceae bacterium
TCGCCGCGAGCCTCCGCCCCATCCGCGTTTCCGCCGCATCCGGATCAACCTTCGTCTGTGGGGCCGGCCCGAGCGGCTGTTAAAGAGGAGCGGATGAAGCGGATGAGAAGCCGGCCCGAGCGGCTGTTGCTAGAGGCCGGCGCGAAGCGTGAGGGCGCGGGAGTCGATCTCGCCACGCGCGCGCGCGATGAACTCGTCGACCTTGACCGGCGCAGGCTTCTGCCCCTCCCCCGCCCCGCGCGTGTTGACCGCCACCTGATCTGCCTCCGCTTCGCGTCGCCCGATGACGCACATGTAGGGAATCCTCATGCGCGCACCCTCGGCGATGCGGTACTTGAGCGTCTCGCTACGCGCGTCGAGGTGCGCGCGAATGCCGGCCTTCACCATGCGCTCGACGATCTGCGCCGCGACGTCGTGCTGCTCGTCGCTGATCGGGAGCACGCGCACCTGCTCCGGCGCCAGCCACGTGGGAAACGCGCCGGCAAAGTGCTCGATGAGGATCGCGATGAACCGCTCGAACGAGCCGCTCACCGCGCGGTGAATGATCACCGGCCGATGCATCGCGTTGTCCTGCCCGACGTACTGGAGATCGAAGTTCTCCGGGTTCGCGTAGTCGAGCTGGATCGTGCCAAGCTGCCACGAGCGGCCGAGCGAGTCGGTGACGTCGAAGTCGATCTTCGGGCCGTAGAAGGCGCCGTCCCCCTCCTTCAGCTCGTACGTCAGCCCCGTCGCCTCGAGCGCGCGGCGCAGCCCCGCCTCGGCGCGGTCCCACATCGCGTCGTTGCCGATGCGCTGCGGAGGACGCGTGGCGAACTTCGCCGTCGCCTCGAGGCCGAACGTGCGATAGTGCCCCATGATGAAGTCGGCCAGGAACTGCACCTCCTCGGCAATCTGGTCCTCGCGGAGAAAGACGTGGCAGTCGTCCTGCTGGAACTGTCGCACGCGCGTGAGACCGGAAAGCGCGCCCGTGAGCTCGTTGCGGTGCAGCACGTCGAACGTCACGAGGCGCAGCGGCAGCTCGCGATACGAGTGCTTCGCCGACAGATAGTACACGTAGTGCGAGGGGCAGTTCATCGGCTTGAGCGACATGCCGTGCTCCCCCGTCTCGTTGTCGAGCACGAGGAACATGTTCTCGCGATACTTGCCCCAGTGACCCGACTGCTCCCACAGCGCCTTGTCGTAGAGCAGCGGCGTCTTGATCTCCAGGAAGTCCCGCGACTGCCGCTCGCGCACGAACGCCACGAGCGTGTTGTAGAGAATCGTCCCGCGAGGCGTCCAGAACGCGGCGCCAGGCGAGACCGCGTGGAACTGGAAGAGATCGAGCTCGCGACCAAGCTTCCGATGGTCGCGCTTCTTCGCTTCCTCGATGCGATAGAGATACGCGTCGAGATCGTCCTTCTTGAAGAACGCCGTACCGTAGATGCGCTGGAGCATCTGACGCTTCTCGTCGCCGCGCCAGTATGCGCCCGCCGTGTTCAGCAGCTTGAAGTGCTTCAGGCGCCCCGTGTCGGGGACGTGCGGCCCGCGGCACAGATCGACGAACGGTCCGTCCGTATACGTCGAGATGATCTCGTTCGGATCCGTGAAGTCGTCCAGGCGCTCCAGCTTGAGCGGATCGTCCGTGAAGCGCCTCCGCGCCTCCTCCATCCCGACTTCCGCGCGCACGAACGGATACCTCTCCGCGACGACCTTGCGCATCTCCGCCTCGAACGTCTCGAGATCGTCCGGCGTGAATGGCGAGGCGACCTCGAAGTCGTAGTAGAAGCCGTCCTCGATGGCGGGGCCGAAGCCGATCTTCGCTTCGGGACGCAGACGTCGCACGGCTGTGGCGAGGATGTGCGCCGCCGAATGCCGCAACACGGCGAGCGCCTCGGCGTCGCGTTCCGTGAGCACGCGGAACGCGCCGCCTTTGCGCAGCGGTGTCATCAGATCCTGCACCTCGCCGTCCACCGACACCGCGACCGCCGCCTGCAGTAACCGCTCCCCGATCGACCGCACGACGTCTTGCGGAAGCGTTCCCGCGGGGACGGTGCGCGTGGCACCATCGGGAAGCACGAGGACGAGATCGCGGCTGGCGGGGGGAGCGACTGTGGCGGCAGGACGATCGATCATTCCGGAACGATGGCGGGAGGCGGGGCAGCGTTCACTGCGACGCGAGCGGCACGATCAGCCGCCCGTACTTGAAGTACAGCAACACCCCCACGACGATGGCGACGCCGACGACCGCCCAGAGCGTGAGGGGGCGAAGGGGAACGGCGTCCCCGTCGGAGGACGATTTGGAGTGGACTCGCGACAGGCGCACGGGCCGAAAAATGGAATGTGGTGAGCGGCCTACCTCTTGCACCGTTCGCGGAAAATTCTCTCGTAAGCTATCCTTGCGGCAGACCCTCCGCCACAGGTGTTCGCCATGTCGTATCTGCGTTTCCAGGACGAAGACGAATCCTCGGTTGCCGGCACGGTCACGAGCGTGCTGCTCGGCGCCGTCGCGGGATTCGCTGTCGGGATGTTGGTCGCCCAGCGCGTGGGCGGGTTCAGCGGACTGGCCCGCAAGGTCCGCGGCACCGCGGCGCGGGCGAGCGAGGGATTCGGCGGCCGAGCCGTGGCCGACGACTTCGTGGAGTACGGGGAGGAAGACGAGTACGAAGAGGATGAGCTGGTGGCGGACGGGGAAGGCTCCGAGCTGGAAGAGCGCGTGCTCGAGGCGTTCCGCAATGATCCGATCCTCAGCGAGCGCGCGATCGACATCGGTGGTGTGGGCGACGACTCGATCGAGCTGGCCGGTTGGGTGAACACCGACGCGGAGGCCGAGCACGCCGTCGTGATCGCGCGCGGTGTACCGGGGGTGACGACGGTCATCAACCGCATCGCTGTCGGCGAAGAGGAGGAGCGTTTCAACGACCACGCCCGCCGCTTTGCGGAGGGCGACGATGCGCTCACCGAGGCGCGCTGGGAGGGACGCACGGTGGGCACGGGACGTCGCCGTCAGGGCACGTCCGACGAGCCGGACCGTCACTCGGATCCGCGCGTCGAGCTGAAGGAGCGGTGGACGACGACCGACCGCGAGCTGGCCGAGGCAGCCGACGAAACGAGCGGGATCGCCGAGCGCCGGCGTCGCGAGAAGAAGCAGGTGAAGGGGGATCGGACGGGAGGCGGGCCGGTTGCCCCGACGGGGGTACCCAAAGGGGATCATGTCGCTGAGCCCTGAGTGGTCCGTGCGGCGACTCTCGACCTACAACTTCTTGGCTCAGAGCTCGCGAATTAACTTTCGCGGGTGACTTCGCTCTCCGATACGTCCGCTCCCCGGCCGCTGACTTCCGCTCCGCCGGCCGATCGTTCCGCGCAGTATGACCCCGCCGCCACCGAGGCGGCGATCTACGAGCGCTGGGAGGAGGCTGGTTGCTTCATCGCGGATGCCACCCGCTCGTCGCGCGTGGCGGGGGGCGACCGCGATCCATTCACCATCGTGCTGCCGCCGCCGAACGTCACGGCGATCCTGCACGTCGGACATGGGCTGAACGCGGCCGTCCAGGACGTTCTCGTTCGCTGGGCGCGCATGAAAGGGTTGGAGACGCTGTGGCTGCCCGGCACCGATCACGCCGGCATCGCGACGCAGAACATCATCGAGCGCCAGCTCGCCGATGAAGGGCTGACCCGACAGGAGCTCGGCCGTGAGCAGTTCGTGCAGCGCACGGCCGACTTCGTCGAGAAGACCGGCGGCATCATCCTGCAGCAGCTGCGCGCGATGGGCGCGTCGGCCGATTGGTCGCGCACGGCATACACTCTGAGCCCCGAGCTCAGTCTCGCGGTGCGCGAGGCCTTCGTGCGGCTGTACGAGCGCGGACTGATCTATCGCGGACATCGCGTCATTCACTGGTGCCCGCGCTGTCTCACGTCGCTCTCCGACGAGGAAGCCGAGGGGCAGGAGACGAACGGCGCACTGTATCACGTGTCGTACCCTCTCGCCCACGACCCGTCGACGTCGATCATCATCGCCACGACGCGTCCCGAGACGATGCTCGCCGACGTCGCCGTGGCGGTGAACCCGGGCGACGATCGCTACGCGGCGCTCATCGGCAAGGACGTCATCCTGCCGATCCTCGACGTGCCGATCCCCGTCATCGCCGACGAGTACGCCGATCCGGCGTTCGGTACCGGTGTGGTGAAGATCACGCCGGCACACGACGCGAGCGATTTCGAGGTCGGCCGCCGTCACAACTTGCCGATGCCCGTCGTGATCGACGAGCACGGCGTGATGAACGAGGGCGCGTCCGCGCTCGGCCGCGTCCCCCCGTCGCTGCGCGGCCTCGACCGATTCGAGGCACGCGAGCGCATCGTGCAGATGCTCGAGCAGCGCGGCCGTCTCGTGAAGAAGGAAGGGCACGTGCACAACGTGCGGCATTGCTACCGCTGCGACACCGTCGTGGAGCCTCGCCTCTCCGATCAGTGGTTCGTGCGCATGGCGCCGCTCGCCGAGCCGGCGCTCGAGGGGGTTCGCTCGGGACGCATCCGGATTCTTCCGGAGAAGTGGGTCGGCGTGTACGAGCACTGGATGACGAACATCCGCGACTGGAACGTCTCACGGCAGTTGTGGTGGGGTCATCGCGTGCCGGTGTGGTACTGCACGGAGTGCGATCCGCCGCAAAACGTGATCGCGAGCCGCGAGGACATCGACTCGTGTCCGTACTGCGGCGGCCCGGTGGAGCAGGATCCCGACGTCCTCGATACGTGGTTCTCGAGCTGGCTGTGGCCGATCTCCACCCTCGGCTGGCCGAACGAGAATTCGACCGATCTTCGCGCGTTCTATCCGACCGACGTGCTCGTGACGGCGCCGGAGATTCTGTTCTTCTGGGTCGCGCGCATGATCATGTCGGGCTACGCGTTCATGGACGACGCGCCATTCCACACCGTGTATCTGCACGGCACGGCGCGCGACACGCAGGGGCGCAAGATGTCGAAGTCGCTCGGCAATGGCATCGACCCGCTCGACGTCGTGCGCCTGTATGGTGCCGATGCGCTGCGCTGGACGCTGATCGCCGGGATGGGCCTCGGTTCCGATGTCTTCCTCGATCCGGTGGACCTCGAGAAGACCTTCGCGCCGGGACGGAACTTCGCGACCAAGCTCTGGAACATCGGTCGCTTCCTGCTCGGCAACGCGGGCACGGACACGGTGCGTCCCTTCGCCGAGCTGCGGTCCGAGGAGCTCACGCGCGCCGATGCGTGGATCCTCGAGCGGCTCGACGCCGCCATTCGCGAGTGCGACCGCGCGCTGGGCCCGCTGAAGCCATGGCGCGGTGCGTGGATCACTGAGGAGCTGACGGCCGGGCTGCGCCTCAACGACTACGCCGAAACGGCGCGGCGGTTCGTGTGGAACGAGCTGGCCGACTGGTATCTCGAGGCGATCAAGACGCGTCTGCTCGCGCCTGGCGCGGACCAACAGGTCGCGCGTTCGGTGCTCCTGCACGTGTTCGATCAGGCGCTGCGGCTGCTGCATCCGATCGTCCCGTTCGTCACGGAGTCACTCTGGCAGCGCCTGCCCGGTCACGTGGACGGCACCTTCCTCGCCACGGCGCGCTGGCCTATGGCGCGCCCGGACACCGCGCCGAGCGCGCTCGCCGGCGAGTTCGAGCTGATCAAGGACGTGGTCGAGGGGATGCGGCGCGTGCGGGCGGAGTACGCCGTGCCGCCCGGGAAGTCGATCGACGCGTTCGTCGTCGGTGCGCCGGAGCGGCGCCAGATGCTGCACGAAGAGTTCTCGCTCATCGGTCGACTGGCCAGGACTGCGCTCGCGTTCGTGGAATGGGCGCCGGCCGGTCCGGGGGCGCACGTCATGCTCGAGGGAGGCACGGAGCTCATCGTGCCGCTCGAGGGACTGATCGACGTCAAGAAGGAGTGCGCGCGTCTCAGGGGAGAGCTGACCAATCTCGAGAAGCAGCTCGCGTCGCTCGAGGCGCGATTGGAGAATCCCGGATTCATCGAGCGCGCGCCGTCCCACGTGATCGATGCCGAGCGCGCCAAGCGCGGCGAGTGGGCCACGCGGCGAGATCAGCTTCGCGCGCGCATCGAGGGGCTGTGCGGCTCGGGCTGATCGCGCCGATCGTCACGTTCGGTGCGCTCCTCGGATGCGCGTCGGCGTCGCCCCCACCCGGCGGACCGGAAGATCACGCACCGCCCCGGCTCGTCCGAGTCACGCCGGATACGAACGCCGTCAACGTGCGAGACCGCGACGCCCGCTTCTACTTCGACGAGACGATCAACGACCGCGGCAGTGGCGGGCAGGAGGTCGGCAACTTCTTCCTGGTGTCACCGTCCGACGGCGAGCCCGAAGTGAACTGGCATCGCAGTCGGATCGACGTGCGCCCGCGCAATGGCTTTCGCCCCAATACGACCTACTCGGTGACCCTCCTGCCCGGCCTCTCCGATCTGCGCGGCAATACGATGCGATCGGGGGCAACCGTGGTGTTCTCCACGGGCTCGACGTTGCAGAAGGACCGCATCGACGGCGTGACGTTCGATTGGGTGGCTGAGCGGCCGGCACCACGCGCCTTCCTCCAGGCGATCACACCGGACAGCGTCACGTACCTCGCGCAATCCGATTCGGTGGGGCACTTCACCCTCGGTCCCCTGCCGCCGGGGAGCTATCTCGTTCGGGGCTTCATCGATCAGAACGGGAACCGCGCGCTCGATCGGAGCGAAGCGTACGACACCGCGCGGGTCGTCGTGCCGCGGAGCACGCCGGTCGAGCTGCTGCTCGTGCAGCGCGACACGCTCCCGGCGCGCATCACGAGCATCACTCCGGTCGATTCGCAGTCGCTGCGTGTCACCTTCGACCGCCATCTCGATCCGGCGCAGCGACTCGCACCCTCCGACTTCCGACTCGTCGCATCGGACAGCAGCGCCGTGCCGATCACGAGCGTGCTCGACCCACGCGAGGAGCAGCGTCTGCAGCACGCGGCCCAGCAGGCTACCGCCGACTCCATCCGCCGCGTCGACTCGCTCGCCGGCAAGCCTCTCCCCCCGCCTCGCCCGGAGACGCCGGCCGCCCGACCGGCGCCCGGCACGCGAGCGACGCCGAGCGTGCCGCCCCCGTTCAGCAGCGTACTGCTGAAGCTCGCGAAACCGCTCGCACCGAACGCGATGTATCGACTGAGCGTGTCGAATGCGCGCTCGTTGAGCGGCCGCACGCAGCCGAGCGAGCGCACGTTCACCACCCCCCGCGCCGCACCACCGCGGTCGGCGACGGACGCGTCGCGCGCGGCGACACCACCGCGGCCGCGTCCATGACGGACCGGCGCCGTGCCCTGCCCAGCGTCGGTGCGCTGCTCGAGAGCGCGGGGGTACGTGCGCTGCTCGACCGTGCGCCGCGTGCGCTCGTCGTCGATGCCGTGCGCGAAGTCGTCGCGCGCGCGCGCGAGCTGGGGGCGCCGCCCCCTGATGCGGACGGCTGGACGCATGCCGTGGCGGAGCGACTCGCTGCCGCGCAGCGCCCCTCGCTGCGCCCGGTGATCAATGCGACGGGGGTCGTGCTGCACACGAACCTCGGCCGCGCCCCGCTGGCACGTGCGGCGATCGACGCAATTGCCGCCGTGGCGAGCGGCTATAGCGATCTCGAGTACGATCTCGCGGCGGGCACGCGCGGCTCGCGCTACACGCACTGCGCCGCCCTGCTCCGCGAGCTCACCGGCGCGGAGGACGCGCTGGTCGTGAACAACTGCGCAGCCGCGCTCGTCCTGGCGTTGAACACAGTGTCGTTCGAGCGCGAGGCGATCCTGTCGCGAGGCGAGCTCGTGGAGATCGGCGGCAGCTTTCGCGTACACGAGATCATGGCCAAGAGCGGCGCGCGGCTCCGCGAGGTCGGTGCGACCAACCGCACGCACGTCGCTGACTATGCCGGCGCGGTGCGCGAGCAAACGGGCGCGCTGCTCAAGATCCATCGCAGCAACTTCGCGGTGGAGGGATTCACGGCCGACGTCGAGGTACGCGAGCTCGTCCCCCTGGCGCGCCAGCACGAGCTGCCGATCGTTCACGACCTCGGTAGTGGTCTCCTCATTCCGCTCGACGACATCGGGCTGCGCGGTGAGCCGACGGCGCGCGACGCCCTCGAGGCCGGCGCGACGATCGTCGTCATGAGCGGCGACAAATTGCTCGGCGGTCCGCAGGCCGGGCTCATCCTCGGCCCGGCAGCAGCCGTCGCGGCCATGCGTGCGAATCCGCTCGCCCGCTCGTATCGCGTGGACAAGATGACGCTCGCCGCGCTCGAGGCAACGCTTGCACTCTACCGCGAGCCGGAGCGTGCGCTCCGGGAGATCCCGACACTCGCCATGCTCGGCACTTCCCTCCCCGACCTGCGGGCGCGCGGACATCAACTGCTCGGCGCTCTGCGCGATGCAGGAATCGAATGTGCGCTCGTGGATAGCGATGCGTCCGTCGGGGCCGGGGCGTTCCCGACTGCGACGCTGGCCAGCGTCGCCATCGCGCTCAGCGGTGACGCACAGCGTTGGGCGCGCGCCCTCCGTGCCGCCGAGCCTGCCGTTGTCGGCCGCGTGCACGACGACCAGTTCCTGCTCGACCTTCGCACGATCATGAACGATCAACTCGCTTCGCTCACCGCCGCCGTGGTGTCCGCTCATGGATGATCGCGCCGGCCATATTGCTGCCCTGCTCGACCGAGACGGCACGATCATCGTCGACACGGATTTCGTGCGCGATCCCGAGAAGATCGAGCTGCTGCCCGGCGCCGCCGAGGCCATCCGCCTGCTCGCACAGCAGGGGATCCCGTCGATCGTGTTCACGAATCAATCGGGAATCGCGCGTGGCGTCATCTCGCTCGAACAGTACCGCGCCGTGCGCCGGCGCGTCGGCGAGCTGCTCGCCGCCGAGGGTGCCGAGCTGCTCGACACCTTCTGCTGCCCGCATCATCCGGACTTCACGGGGCCCTGTGGCTGCCGCAAGCCGGGCACCGAGCTGTACGAGCGCG
The DNA here is from genome assembly GCA_964438255.1 of uncultured Gemmatimonadaceae bacterium. Classification (GTDB taxonomy): domain Bacteria; phylum Gemmatimonadota; class Gemmatimonadetes; order Gemmatimonadales; family Gemmatimonadaceae; genus AG11. The sequence continues at coordinate 8,975 of CAYTKA010000082.1, forward strand.
CCGCAGCGCTCCATCGCCTCGATCTCGCGCGCTGCCTGTTCGTCGGCGACAAGGAGCGCGACATCGTGCCCGCGCAGCGATTCGGCGCACGAGCGATGCTCGTGACGTCGAACTGCACGACCGAGCAGGATCGGACGCGCGCACGCGCCGGGGGTGTCGACGTCGTGTCGTCGCTACTCGAAGGCGTGCAGCGGTACCTTTCCTCGATCGCATGAGATCCGCATGAGTCGCGCACGCATCGCGGTGCTGGTGAGCGGGGGCGGATCCAACCTCCAGGCGCTGATCGACCATTTCGCTGCCCTCGGCGAGCAGCGCGCGGGGGACATCGTGCTCGTGGCGGCCGATCGCGCCGATGCCGGCGCGCTCGATCGCGCCCGCCGGGCCGACATTCCGACGGCGGTGATCCGTTCACCACGGGCGCTGGCGGGCGAGGAGCTGGCATCGCTGCTCGCACGATATCACGTCGATCTCGTCGTGCTCGCCGGCTACGTGCGCTTCATCCCTGCCGAGGTCACGCAGCACTATCATGGCCGCATCGTGAACGTGCACCCCGCGCTGCTCCCCGCCTTCGGCGGAGCCGGCATGTATGGCGCGCGGGTGCACCGTGCCGTGCTGGCTGCCGGCGCGGTGACGAGCGGGCCGACGGTCCATTTCGTCGACGACGAGTACGACCACGGCGCGGTGATCGCGCAGCTCCCCGTTCCCGTCCATCTCGACGACGACGAGCACACGCTCGCGGCGCGCGTGCTGCGCGCCGAGCATCTGCTGTATCCGCGCGTCGTGCAGGCGCTCGCCGCCGGCGAGGTCCGGCTGGGGCCCGATGGACGTGTGGAGCATCCTTTCGTGCTGGACGATGCCACGCTCGCCGAGTTCGGCGAGACACACGGCGACAATGGCTGACATCGGCGACGGTCGCCCACGTGTGAACTACCTGACCCTGACCAATGCCTCGCGCACTACTCTCCGTTTCCGATAAGTCCGGTCTTGTCGACTTTGCGCGCGGCCTGCGCACGCTCGGGTGGGAGCTGCTTTCCACCGGTGGTACCGCGCGCGCACTGCGCGACGCCAACATCCCCGTGCGCGACGTCAGCGACGTCACGCAGTTCCCCGAGATGCTCGACGGCCGTGTGAAGACGCTGCATCCCGCCGTGCACGGCGGGCTGCTCGCGCGCCGCGACGTACCGGCGCACATGCAGGCGATCGCCGAGCATGGCATTGCGCCGATCGATCTCGTCGTGGTGAACCTTTATCCGTTTCGCGAGACGGCGGCGCGCGCCGGGGTGGCGCCCGCTGACGTCATCGAGCAGATCGACATCGGCGGGCCGGCCATGCTGCGCTCCGCGGCGAAGAACTTCGCCGCGGTGACGACGGTCGTCGATCCTGCCGACTATCCACGCGTGCTCGCCATGCTGGCGGATGGGAAGGACGACGGCGAGCTGCGGCGATACCTCGCCGCCAAGGTGTTCGAGTACACGGCGGCGTACGACGCGGCGATCGCCGGCTGGTTCGCCGGTCAGGACGGCGAGCAGTTCCCCGACCGCGCGATGGTGGCGCTCGAGAAGGCGCAGCCGTTGCGCTACGGGGAGAATCCGGGACAGGCCGCGGCGTTCTACGTCGAGCGCCCTGGTGCCGGGCTCGCCGGGCTCGCCCAGCGCGGCGGCAAGGAGCTCTCGTTCAACAACCTGCTCGACCTGGAGGGCGCGCTGCTCGCCGCCGAGCCGTTCGGGGAGGAGGTCTGCTGCGCGATCATCAAGCACACGACACCGTGCGGGCTCGCCATCGGCACGTCGGCGCTCGACGCGTACCGCAAGGCACTGGCGTGCGATCCCGTGTCGGCGTTCGGCTCGGTGATCTCGTTCACGGTTCCCGTTGACGACGCGGCCGCCGAAGCGGTGTCGAGCCTGTTCGTCGAATGCGTCGTGGCGCCGTCGTTCAGCGAGGGCGCGCTCGACATTCTGGGGCGCAAGAAGAATCTGCGCGTCCTCGAGGGTCGCGCGCGCTGGGAGCCCAACGCGCTCGACTTCAAGCGCGTGCGCGGCGGATTCCTCGTGCAGCAGCGTCCGCCGACGTCGATCGACGACAGCACGTGGAAGATCGTTACCAAACGCCAACCGACGCCGGAGGAGCATCGCGACCTCCTCTTTGCCTGGCGCGCCGTGGCGAGCGTGAAGTCGAACGCGATCGTGCTCGCCCGCGACGGCGCGACGATCGGCATCGGCGCCGGCCAGATGTCCCGCGTCGACGCCGCGTTTCTCGCGGTGCACAAGGCGTCGCAGGCGGGGCATGCGACCGCGGGCTCCGCACTCGGGTCGGATGCGTTCTTCCCCTTCCGTGACGGCGTGGACCAGGCCGCAGCGGCGGGCGTGCGGGCGATCGTTCAGCCGGGCGGCTCCGTGCGCGACGCCGAGGTGACCGCCGCAGCGGATGAGCACGGGATCGCGATGGTCTTCACGGGCGTGCGGCTGTTTCGCCACTGACCTGCGCTCGGAGCAAGCGGCCCGAGAGTTGCTGCCTCCGGCCGCCGTACTCATCTTCGCCGCATCCCGGGCGCCTCCCGTCCCGCGGCGCTCACGTCCCCTCACTCGGAGAAGGCAATGCGCAGCAGAGCTCTCACAGCCATTACCGCGTTGGTCTGCATCGTCGCCGTCGGCGCGTGCAAGGAAAAGTCCGCCGAGAAGACCGCGGGCGGCGAAGTCGGCACCCCGTCGACCAGCACGACCACCACCACGACGATGGACTCGACGATGGCGATGCCGGCCGCGCCCCCCGCGACCACGTCGGCACCCGTGACGGTCGACACCCTGGCGAAGACGACCACCAAGAAGACCACCACCACGAAGACCACGACCAAGAAGCGGTAAGAGCGCAGGGCGGGCGCGCCGCAGCCCTGTACCTCCGGGCTCCCCACCATCATCTTTCATCGCTGCGCTCCCGCCCCGCCTCTCGCGGGGCGTCTGCTATCCGACGAACCCGTGAGAGTAATGGCGACGACGTCCCCGCCGTCCGAGCTCGACTATCGCCCGTCCTACCTGGCCGCCACGATCGTCTCCCTGGCGGTCTTGGGCTTGTATCTCCTGACGCTGTCCCCCTCGACGGCGATGTGGGACACCAGCGAGTACATCACGGCCGCGACCGTACTCGGCCTTCCGCACCCGCCCGGGAATCCGCTGTTCGTCCTCGTCGGCCGCGTGTTCGCGTTGCTTCCGATCTCGTCGTCGATCGCAGTCCGCATCAACGTGCTCGCCGCCGTCTGCAGCGCGGTGTCGGCAGGGATGTGGTTCCTCATCACGGAGCGTGTGCTCGTCGGCTGGCTGACCGAGCGGTGGCAGCGCGTCCTCGGTGGCTCGCTCGCCGCACTGATCGGTGCCACGGCGTTCACGGTTTGGAACCAGAGCGTCGTGAACGAGAAGGTCTACACCGTCTCGCTGATGGGCATCGCCGTCGTCAGTTGGCTGATGGTGCGCTGGTGCGATCAGCCCGACGGCCGGAAGGCCGATCGCATTCTCGTTCTCGTTGCATATCTGTGCGGACTCGGCTACGCGAATCACATGGCCGGCATGCTGGCCGCACCCGCGGTTGGTCTCGCCGTCCTCATCGTGCGGTTGCGCACGATTCTGCGCTGGAAGCTGCTCCTCGCGTGCGCCGGCGCGCTCGTCCTGGGCGTCACGCCGTTCGCCATGCAGCCCATTCGAGCGGCGCACTTCCCTGCCCTCAATGAGGGCGAGCCGACCGCCTGCCGCACCGAGCTCAACGCATCGTGCACCTTCAGCAAGGGCACGTACGACGCGTTCATGTACAACTTCAATCGCGGCCAGTACGGCAAGCCCGAGCTTCGCGACCGCCAGGCGCCCTTTGTCGGGCAGCTCGACATGTGGTGGTTCTACTTCAAGTGGCAGTGGCTGCGCGACGCGCACATGGAGCAGCAGCTCGCCCAGAACCTCCTCGGTGTGCTGTTCCTCCTGCTCGGCCTCGCCGGTGGCTACGTGCACTGGCAGCGAGACCGACGAAGCTTCTGGTACTTCGGGTCGTTGATGTTCACGATGACGCTCGTGCTCATCTACTACCTGAACTTCAAGTATGGCGCCTCGCAATCACCGGAGCTGACCGGTGTTCCGCGCGAGGTGCGCGACCGAGACTACTTCTACCTCTGGAGCTTCTCCGCCTGGGGCGTGTGGGCGGCGCTCGGGCTCATCGCGGCGTGGGAAGCGGCCGCCGCCCTGATCAGCCGCGAAGTCGTCGCCGCCGGACGTGCGATGATCGAGCGGCCGACGCGCCGCGGGCTCGCGCTTGCGTCGCCGCTCCTCGCCATCGCCCTCATCCCGCTCTTCACCAACTGGACGACGGCGTCCCGCGCCGGCCAGAGCGACACCGCCGCGTTCGCGCGCGACCTGCTCAATTCCGTCGAGCCGTACGGCGTGCTCGTCACGGTCGGCGACAACGACACCTTCCCGCTCTGGTATGCGCAGGAGGTCGAGGGGGTGCGCCGCGATGTCGTGGTCGCCAACACGTCGCTGCTCAACACGGACTGGTACACGCGCCAGCTCATTCGCCGCCCGGTGTACGAGTACGACTCGATGAAGGGGCCGAGCATCTACCGCGGCAGGATGTGGAAGAAGCCCGGCGGACCACCCATCCGTATGACGCTGGAGCAGGCGGACTCCGTTCCGCCGTACATCCAGCTCGATCGGCCAATGACCTTTCAGGGCGGCCCGATCAAGGCGACGATCGATCCCCAGCGCCTGTCGATCCCCGGCGTGCTCCAGCGCGCGGACATCTTCGTCCTCCGCATGATCGCCGACTCGTACACCGAACGCCCCATCTACCTCAGCCGCACCTCCGCCGGGTACGGCAGCGAGCTCGGCCTCGGCAACAACATCCTCACGCAGGGCTTGGCCAGCAAAGTCTTCGTGCCGCCTCCGGCACCGACGAAGGACACCATGCTCGTTGCCGGCGCAGGCTGGACCGACGTCACCCGCACGAAGCTGCTCTGGGACTCCGTGTTCACCGGGCAGAAGGAGCTCGCCAAGCGACGCGATTGGGTCGATCGTCCGTCCGTCGGCATTCCGTACCTCTACGTCGCCACGGGGCTCATGCTCTCCGAGGTGCTGCAGACGAAGGGCGAAACCGCCGAAGCAGCCACGGTGTTGGCCGACGCGCGGAAGGTCGCGGAAGGGGTAAAGCTGACCGACCTGCTCGCGCAGATGGAAACACCAGCTCCGCCGGCATCGAATCCGCTCCTCGTTCCGCCGAGCGACACACAGCGCGGCCAGTCGGTCCCCGCTGCCAGGAAGAAGTAGGGTCGCGTTCAGCGCTGCGCCGCCGCCACGGACGCCGTGAGCGTCTCCGGCAAATGCGGCGCGAAGTTGCATGGCGTCGTCGATCCGGGCGCGACACAGGCTCGCGCCCGGTCGACCGCAGCCTCGATGGTCCGGAACCCGATGCGTTCGGTCGGCAGCTCGAGATGCGGCCAGTCCCACGTGTGCTCCGGCGTGCCGAGGATGCGGAACGACTCGCCGTTCTCGAGCCGATAGCGCGACGCCCAGCGGCGGAACGCGACCCAGTCGGCGTGTGTGCGCGCGTGGGCGAGCACGCCGTCATCCACGCTGACGTCCAGCGCACGACCGTACGTGTGCATGGACGTCAATGTGTGCGTGCGTCCACCCCCTTGCGCCATCAGATACGCTTCGCGCATCGGCGAGCGATACGTTCCGACGACGCGCAGTCGGAAGCCCTGCGCGCGCGCGGCCGCCAGGAGCTGCTCGGCATAGGGGCGCACGTCGGGATCGAGATCGACGAGCGATTCACTGGCAGCCGTGCCGCTGGTCGTGAACTCGCGCGGCGGCGTGCTCCGCACGCGGCGCTCCGTCTCCTCCCACGATTCGTGCGCGTGCCGCACCGAGATGAAGCCGACACGATAGCTGTTGACGTAGCAGGTGAGACATCGTTTCACCTGCGTGTCGTACTTGAGTATTCCCTCCGCCGTGGAGTCCGACACGTACAGGCGGTGCGGATCCTCGATCCCGTACGCCTCGCGCAGCACGCGCGCTTCGTCCGGAGTGAAGGTCCGCGTCGTGGCATAGTGCGGAATGTCGTGGCTGTCGTGCCCCTCGTAGCTGGTCGGATCATCCGCGGCCCGGCGGAAGCCGAGTGCCGACGCGACGCGCGCTATCAGCCCTGGCGAGGACGGCGCCGAGTCTGCCTCGGCCGACACGACGGGCACCGGCTCGGCGGGCACCGCTGTTCCGACGTCGGCGGCTGATTGCGGGCGGCCGCACGCAGCGGCAAACAGCGCGAGGAGCGCGACGGTTCCGGTGGGGCGTGGGGCGTACATGCCCCCCAGAGTAGCACGCGCCGTTCCATCCTGACGGCCACGGCCGTAAGCTGACGCCGTTCTGCGCTACTGCATACTATTTCCCCCGACCGTTTGGCGGTCGGACAGTCGGACAGTCGGACAGTCGGACAGTCGGACAGTCGGACAGTCGGACGGTCGGACGGTCGGAC
>CAYTKA010000083.1:0-15474 GCA_964438255.1 uncultured Gemmatimonadaceae bacterium
GTCCGACCGTCCGACCGTCCGACCGTCCGACCGTCCGACTGCCCGCTGAGAGGCTTGGTGCTCGCCCGTGGAGCTTGCCGGTTGCGGTCGGGTACTGTTCTTGTAGCTGCCATCGCACTTCACCGATCTCCGAGGGAGCCCGTGGCCACACAAGTGTCGTCGAGCGCGGACGCGCGACTGATCCAGGACGTCAGCAGCCAGGTCGCGCTGCGCGTGGTGGGGCAGGCGTACATGATCGATCGCCTGCTCATCAGCCTCCTCACCGGCGGCCATGTGCTGCTCGAGGGTGTGCCGGGGCTCGCGAAGACGCTCACCGTGCGCACGCTCGCCGAGACGATCGCCACGACCTTCTCGCGCATCCAGTTCACGCCGGACCTGCTGCCCGCGGACGTGGTGGGTACGCAGATCTACGATCAGGCCTCCGGCAAGTTCATGGTGAAGAAGGGGCCGATCTTCGCCAACATCGTGCTCGCCGACGAGATCAACCGTGCCCCGGCCAAGGTGCAGGCGGCGCTGCTCGAGGCGATGCAGGAGAAGCAGGTCACGATCGGCGGGTCGACGTTCAAGCTCGAGGAGCCGTTCCTCGTGCTGGCGACGCAGAATCCGATCGAGCAGGAAGGCACGTATCCGCTGCCGGAAGCGCAGGTCGACCGCTTCATGCTCAAGCTGCGCGTCGGCTATCCGACGCGCGACGAGGAGCGCGAGATCATGCGCCGCATGGCGAGCGGGCACGCGATTCCGATTCGGCACGTCGCGACGCCGACGGCGATTCTCGACGCGCGCGGCCGCATCGCCGATCTCTACATGGACGATCGCATCGTCGACTACATCGTCGACATCGTGCACGCCACGCGCGAGCCGACGGCGTTCAAGCTCGACGAGCTGGATCCGCTCATCGAGTTCGGCGCGAGCCCGCGCGCGACGATCGCGCTGGCGCAGGCGTCCCGCGCCCATGCATTTCTCCGTGGTCGGGCCTTCGTCACCCCCGACGACGTGAAAGCGATCGCCCCCGACGTGCTCCGCCACCGCGTGCTCACCACGTACGAGGCGGAGGCCGAAGAGGTGACGAGCGACGAGATCGTCGCTCGCGTGCTGGCGAAAGTCGAGAGCCCGTGAGCACCAGCGCGCCCATCGTGGGGGGCGCGGGGCGCAAGGGCACCGGCGTTCCCCCGGAGATTCTCCGGCAGGTCAAACTGCTGGAACTGCGCACGCGTGGGCTCGTGAACTCCCTCTTCACCGGTGAGTATCGCTCGGTGTTCAAGGGGCAGGGGATGGAGTTCTCCGAGGTGCGCGAGTACCAGGCGGGAGACGAGGTGCGGTCGATCGACTGGAACGTCACGGCGCGCATGCGGAAGCCGTACGTCAAGCGCTACATCGAGGAGCGCGAGCTGACGGTCATGCTGTGCGTCGACCTCTCGGGCTCCGAGCGGTTCGGCACTCGCCGCCGCTTCAAGAGCGAGCTGGCGAGCGAGCTGGCCGCCGTGCTCGCGATGTCGGCGATCCGCAACAACGATCGCGTCGGCGTCGTGCTGTTCACCGATCGCATCGAGCACGTGGTGCCGCCACGAAAGGGACGCCGCCACGCGCTGCGCTTGATGCGCGACATGCTCGCCTTCGAGCCGGTGGGCCGCGGCACGGACATCACCGCCGCGCTCGACTACACGGGCAGGCTGCTCGTGCACAAGTCCATCCTGTTCGTCGTCTCCGACTTCCAGGAGGACGGGCTGGAGCATCCGCTCAAGCTGCTCGCGCAGCGCCACGACGTCGTGGCCGTCACGGTCGAGGATCCGACCGAGCGTGAGCTGCCCGACCTCGGGCTCGCCCGGTTCGTCGATCCCGAATCGGGGGAGACGATCGACATCGACACGAGCGCTCCGGCCGTGCGCGAGAGCTTCACCAAGGCGGTCACGGAGGAGCTCACGACCCGTCGCCGGCTGCTGCGCCGACTCGCCATCGACGAGATCCCGCTCCGCACGGACGGCGGCGTGGTGGATCCGCTGATCAAGTTCTTCCGGGCGCGCGAGACGCGCTCACGCCATCGTTGAGCATGTCGCGCGATAGCGTGCTGTCACGCGGCGGCCTTGTCGCCATGCTGGCGCTCGCTCCCCCGATGGCGCACGGCCAGGAAGGTGGGGGTGTGGGTGGGGCGGCGGCGCGCATTCCCGTGCAGGCGGGCGCGGCGATCGACCGCGATTCGGTCACGGTGGGTGACGTCGTCACGCTCACGGTCCGGGTACGCGCGCCGCGCGGCGCGACGATCAACTTCCCGGTCGCGGTCGATTCACTGGGCCCTGTGCAATCGCTGACGCCGCCGGTCGTGCGCGACGGCAGCGACACGCTCGAGTACAGCGATCGGATCGCGATCTACCACCTCGCGCCGTGGGACGTCGGCAACTTGCCGATCCGGCTGGGCGACGTGCTGGTGCAGACGGACGACGACGAGCGCCGCGTCACGCTACCGCTGCCGTCGCTGTTCGTGCGCAGTGTGCTGCCGGCCGATTCCGCGCTGCGCATCCCGAAGCCCGCGCGGCCGTTGATCCAGCCGCGGGCGGGGTGGCCGTGGTGGTGGTGGCTCGTTGCCGCGCTCGCCGCGCTGCTCCTCGGCATCCTGATCTGGTGGATGCGGCGGCGGCGTCACGAGGTCGGTCCCACAGGTGATCCGTACGCCGACGCCGATCAGGCGTTCGCGCGCATCGAGAAGCTGCGGCTGCCCGAGGCAGGCGAGCCGGGGCGACACGCGGCGCTGATGACCGACGTCGTCCGACGGTATATCGCGCAGCGCATACCGTCGGCGCCCCTCGCGCTGACGAGCCGCGAGCTGCTGGCGGAGGTGCGCGGCGTGCCGACCGTGCCGCTCGATCGGCTGGAGCGATTGTTGGCCGCCGTCGATCCGGTGAAGTTCGCCGCCGCGCCGCTACGCGCCGGTGAAGCGCACGCGCTCGGCGCGGAAGCGCGGGCGATCGTCCGTGCCGAGCACGAACAGGCAGCGGCGACGGCAGCGGCGACGGCAGCTGCGACGGCGCGGGGGGCGGCGGCATGATTCAGATCGGGGCCGTGCAGTTCGCGTCGCCGCTGTGGCTGCTGTTGTTGTTGCTGCTGCCCGTCTGGTGGCTGGTCGCGCGCCGGCGTCGGCCAGCGGCGATCGTCTACTCCCGCGTGCCAGTGTTGGCCCGCGGCCCGCGCGCCGGCCGCGCCCTCGCGCGGACGCTGGCCATCCTGCGCAATCTCGCACTGGCGAGCGGCGTCGTGGCGCTCGCACGCCCGCGCTCGGGCGCACACGCCGAGCTGTCGACGTCGGAGGGGATCAACATCATGATCGCCTTCGACATCTCGAGCTCGATGCTCGCGCTGGATTTCCAGCCGCAGAACCGGCTCGAGGTGGCGCGCGAGAAGATCAAGCAGTTCGCGGCGTCGCGAACCTCCGATCGCATCGGCGTGATCGCGTTCTCGGGTGAGGCGCTCACGCAGGTTCCACTCACGACCGACTATCCCGTCGTCCAGCAGGCACTCGACAACCTCCAGCCCGGTCAGCTCGAGGATGGGACGGCGATCGGGACCGCGATCGCCACGGCGGCCAATCGCCTCAGGGATGCGCCGGGCAAGTCGCGCGTGCTCGTGCTGCTCACCGACGGCGTGAACAATCGCGGCTCGATCGATCCACGCACGGCGGCCAAAGCAGCCGCCCAGTTCGGCATTCGCATCTATGGCATCGGCGTCGGCACGGAAGGGCTCGCCCCTGTCCCCGTGGGGCGTGGGCTGTTCGGCCTGCGCTACGAGATGCAGAAGGTCGAGATCGACGACGCGCTGCTCACCGACATCGCGAATGCGACCGGCGGGCGCTACTTCCGCGCACGCGACCCGGCCGCGCTCCAGCGCATCACCGAACAGATCAATGCCCTCGAGCGCACTCCGGTTCGGACTCGCACGTACGTGCGCTACACGGAGCTGTTTCGCTGGCCGCTCGGATTCATGCTGGTGGCACTCGCCGCGGAGCTGCTGCTGCTGGCGTACCGAGGGCCGCTGCCATGATGCCCCGTCTCGACCTGCCGTTCCTCGAGCATCCGTACCTGCTCGCGCTGGCCATCGTGCTGCCGATCGCCTTCGTGCTGCTGCTGCGCCGCGGCACGCAGCAGCGGCGGCGGCGCCTGGCGCGCCTTGGCTCGCTCGAGGTCGTGCGGCGCCTCGTGCCGGCGACGGCGCTCGGTCGCGGCGGATGGCGCGCCGCGCGGCTCGGCCTCGCCGCGGGGTGCGCGGGCGTGGCGATCGCCGGCCCACGGTGGGGGTACGAGCGCACGACCGTGCGCAGCAGCGGCGTGGACGTCGTGTACGCGGTGGACGCGTCGCTCTCGATGATGGCCACGGACGAGAAGCCGTCGCGCCTCGAGCGCGTGAAGCAGGAGATCCGCCGTCTGCGCGCGCTCAGCCCGGGCGACCGCGTCGGTCTCCTCGCGTTCGCCGGCCGCAGCTACATCCTCACCCCCATCACCGTGGACGCCGGCGCACTCGATCTGTTTCTCGACAATCTCGACCCGAGCATCGTCGGACAGGCGGGGAGCTCGATCGCGCAGACGATCACGCAGGGTACGAGCCTGCTGTCGCTGACCAAGAGCGGGGCCGACCGTGCGCTCGTCGTCTTCTCCGACGGCGAAGCGTTCGAACCGACCGACGAGATCATCGCGGCGGCGCAGCGTGCGGCCCGGAGTGGCATCAGCCTGGTCACCGTCGGCTTCGGGACGGAGCAGGGAAGCACGATCCCCATTCGTGAAGGGAACACGGTGACGCAGAAGAAGGACGAGAATGGGCAGATCGTCATCACGCGCTATCATCCCGAGCTGCTGAAGGCCGCCGCGGATTCGGCGCACGGCACGTTCATTCCCGCGGAGGCGACCGACAAGGCAGCCCGCGTCAAGAGCGCACTGTCGAAGCTGCGCACGCAGGCGCGCGCGACGCAGCTCGGTGACAACCTCACGCCGCGCTATCAGTGGTTCCTCCTGCCGGCCCTGCTGCTCCTCTGGCTCGATACGCTGCTCAGCGGCCGCCATGGTCATCGTACGCGCCGCGCCGCCGCGGCCGAGACGGCGGTCGCTGCGGCGCTGCTGCTCACACTGACGCTCGGTGGCTGCGCGCCACCGCGCGAAGCGGTGGACGGGATCGCGGCGTATGGTGCGAAGGATTATACCAGGGCGGTCGCGCTGCTCGGGCAGGTCGCGCGGAGTGACAAGTCGCCCGCCGCGCTCTACAACTACGGCACGGCGCTGATCGCCGTCGACTCGACCCCGCCGGCGACCGAACTGCTGGATCGTGCGGCGGAGAAGACGGATCAGGAGACGCAGTATCGCGCACGCTTCAACGGCGGGCTGGCGCATCTTCTTCCGGGTCTTCGCATGTCCGGCGACTCGGCGTCGCCGCACCTCAAGGAGGCGCTCGCGCACTACAAGCGCGTGCTGCTCCAGCGCCCGACCGATCCGGACGCGAAGTGGAACTACGAGCTCGCGCTCGAGAGGCAGAAGAAGGGAGGTGGTGGTGGGGGGGGCGGACAATCCAACGCGTCCCCGGCGCCGGCGCAGCAGGAACCGAAGCCGCAGCCGACGCTCGCGCAGCGACAGGCCGAGCAGATCCTCGGCAGCGCGCAGCGCGAGGAGCGGGACGTCCAGGGCAAGAAACAGAAGCAGAGCCGCCAGGAGCCTCCGCCCGGCGGAAAGGACTGGTGATCGAGTATGCTCGGGTTCGTGCTCGCCGCGCAGATCGCGATCGTCGCGCGCGGGCCCGACTCGGCCCAGATCTGCGTACCACTCGAGCTCTCCATCGCGGCGCGCGCACCCGGCGTCGTCGCGCCTCGCATCACGCTACCGGCGACGAACGCGGTGCAGCTGCTGCGGGCGACGCTGAGCTCGCGCGTCGAGCGCGACGCGTCGGGACAGTCGTTCGCGACGACGCAAGGCGTGCTCACACTCGCGACAGGATCCGCCGGCCATGTCGTCCTCCCGCCGCTGGTCGTTACCGCGGGTGGTGCGACCGCGCGCTCGTCGCCCACCACGGTGGACGTCGCGGCGCCCGACGTGAACACGCCGGTCGTGCTCGTTCGGGCGTCGCTGGAGGCGCCCGATGGCCGGCCCGTCGATTCGGTGCTCGTCGGCGAGCAGGTGGATTACGTCGTCGACGTGCAGCTCAACGAAACCGCTCGTCAACGGTTGCGCCGCAATCCGACGTTCTTCTCGCCGGACATGCCATCGGTGCTCGCGTTCGACTTGCCCGCGCCGGCGCCGCTCGGTCGCGACACGCATCGGTGCTTCGAGACCCTGTCGTACCGCCGCGCGCTCTTTCCGCTCTTTCCCGGAACGGCGCGCATTCCGCCCGCCGTGCTCACCTATTCACTCCCGCTGTCGACGTCGTTCTTCTCGCGCGAGGAGAGCTACGAGCTGCGCACCGACGGCGTCGAGTTCACCGCGCTCGAGCCTCCCGCTGCGGGGCGGCCGTCTGATTACATCGGCGCCGTAGGCACCCTGCAGGCGGGCGTACAGCTCGGCACGTCGTCGGCACGGATGGGAGATCCCGTCGTTCTCACGCTGCGGCTTCAGGGGGCAGGGAACGTCAAGCTGCTCCCACGTCCGACGATCACACTCCCCTGGGCGACGGTCGCACTTGGTGAGGAACGCGTCACGCTGGACACCTCGAGCGCTGTCGTGCGCGGCGTCAAGGAGTTCGACTGGCTGCTCACGGCGCGCCGGGCCGGACGGCTCGTCGTTCCGCCGATTCGCTATCCCTTCTTCAACCCGGGGCGCCGCGCGTACGAGCTCACCGTCACCGACAGCCTCGCGATCGACGTCGCTCCGGCCACGCTCGCGAGTGCTGATACGTCGACGGCACCGCGCCTTCCCATCCGCACGGTCCTGCGCGGGGAGCGCGGGCCCGATCTTCCCTCGCACGCATGGTATTGGGGCTTGCTGCTCATCGCCCCTGCGCCCGCCGCGGTGCGCCGCCTCCGCTCACGGCGGCGGTATCGGCGCGCCGGCGTCTCGCCGATACGCCGCCTCCGCACACTCGGGGCGGCGCGCACTCCGCCCGCGCCACGCGAGCTCCGCCGCGCGTACCTCGATGCGCTGCGGGAGCGCGTGCCGTCGCTCGGGGACGCCGCGTCTCGGTTGTCGTTGGGGCGCGCGCTGCGCTATGCTGGCGTCACGGAGGCAACGGCGCACCGCGCCGAGCTGCTGCTGGAACGGCTCGATGCCGCGGCCTTCTCACCGGCGGGCCGCGTCGAACGCGAGCTGGCACAGCATGCCGTGTCGGTGGCGGCGGCCGTCGATGCGGAGGCCGTGCGTCCGACACGTCGGGTCACGTCGGTGGTGCTTCTGACGGCGTTGCTACTCGGCGTGCAAGCGATCGCCATGCCCGACGGCGTCGTGCGCGCGTTCACGGACGGCGTGCGCGCGTACGAGCGCGGCGAGCTCGCCGCGGCGCAGCGGCTGTTCGCCCGTACGGCGGCGCGCGCGCCCCGCGCCGAGGATGCCTGGGCAAATCTCGGTACGGTTGCATGGACGCGCGGCGATTCCGCCCACGCCGCGCTCGGGTGGCAGCGCGCCCTTCGGCTCGACCCGCTCGACGACGAGGTACGCGAGCGTCTCGGGGCCCTTCAGCCTTCTGTCCTCGGCGCGGCCGGCTATGTGCCGCCCATCGCGGTGAGTCTACTCGCCGGGGGGGCGCTGGGGCTGTGGCTGGCCGCGTGGCTGGCCCTCGCGCTTCCCGCCGCGTGGCGTCCGGCGCACCTGCGCGCCCTCGCCGGCGGCGCGATCGTGCTCGCGGTCGCGTCGCTCGCCGGCGCGCTCGAGCTGCACGGCCGAGCGGACGCCCGAGGGCTGGGGGTCGTGCGTGCCGGCCGCGAGCTGCTCGGCGCGCCGTTGCCGTCCGCATCGCCCGCCGCCGCGGTGGCGGCCGGGGAAGTGGGAGCGCTCGGTGCGCGGGAGGGCGCGTGGGTGCGCATTCGCGTCGACGGCGCGCGAGCCGGATGGATTCCGGTCGCCGCGATTCTCCCGCTCGACGGCGGCGGCGCCGATTGACCGGAGCGTTGCCCGCGGCGTAGCATTCCGGCGATGGCACGCATCGCCGTTCTTCCGCCCGCCGTGGCCGACCAGATCGCCGCCGGCGAGGTGGTCGAGCGCCCCGCGTCCGCGCTCAAGGAGCTCGTCGAGAACGCGCTCGACGCGGGCGCGACGAACGTCGACGTCGCCATCGAGGACGGCGGCAAGGCGCTCATTCGCGTGAGCGACGACGGCTACGGCATGGAGCGCGATGACGCCCTGCTCGCGCTCGAGCGCCACGCAACGTCGAAGATTCGCGTTGCCGCCGATCTGGTGGGCGTGTCGAGCTTCGGCTTTCGCGGCGAGGCGCTGCCCGCCATCTGCTCGGTCAGTCACCTCGCCATCGAGACGGCGCCCGCCGACGGCGCCGGCACCGCCGTTCATGCGGCGGGGGGAACGGTGGAGGACGTGCACGACGTGGCGCGCCGCCGCGGCACGACGATCACCGTGACGCGACTCTTCTACAACGCGCCGGCGCGGCAGAAATTCCTGCGCGGCGCGCGCTCCGAGTGGCGCAGCGTGATGGAGGCGATCACCACCGTGGCGCTCGTGCGCCGCGACGTGCGCCTGACCGTCACGCACGACGGAAAGTCGGTGCTCGCCCTGCCACCGGCGTCCTCGCTGCGCGAGCGCGTTGCGGCGCTGTGGGGCGCGTCCGCGGCCGACCGGATGCTCGACGTGGACGACGTGCGCGGCAGCATCCATGTGAGCGGGCTCGCCGAACGGCCCGCCGATGTCGGCACGGCGAGTCGCCGCACCTTCCTCACCGTGAATGGCCGCGCCATTCGCGACAACGGACTCCTTCGCGCCGCGGAGTCCGCCTATCGCTCGACGATCGCGGCCGGACTGCGCCCGTCGCTCATGCTGGAGCTCGTCGTCCCCGCCGACAGCGTCGACGTCAACGTGCATCCCGCCAAAGCGGAGGTACGCTTCCGCGATCGCTGGATCGTCGAGCGCGCCGTGGAGGAGGCGGTGCGCCGCGCGCTCGGCACGTTCGACGCGAGTGCCGCGCTCGGCGTACGTCGCTGGTCCGCCAACGGGCCGACGTGGAGTGGGACGAGTCGCTCCACCGACGTCGAGCTGCTGCGCGCGTCGCCGCCGACCGGCGTCGGACTCTTCGCCCCACCGGCGGTCGGGCCCGCGGACAGGATCGGCGACGTGTCACGCCCTCCGGAGCCGGCGTTCCCCGACGCGCCACGCGCTCCAGAGCCAGCGGGGGAGATCGTCGTGCCGCCACTGCTCCAACTGCAGCGCACGTATCTGCTGTTCGAGCACGACGATGGTCTCGTCCTCATCGATCAGCATTCGGCGCACGAGCGCGTCCTGTACGAGAAGTTCATGGGAATGCTCGAGCGCGGCGAGGCACCGTCGCAGCGGCTGCTCTTTCCGCTCACGCTGCACCTCACCCCCGCCGAAGGCGATGTGTTCGAGGCGCATCGCGCGATGCTGGCGAAGATCGGCTTCGAGGTGGAGGGATTCGGCGGACACACCTTGCTCGTGCACAGCGTGCCCATGCCGCATCCTCGCTTCGATGCCGAGCGGTGCCTGCGCGAGACGCTCGCCTCGCTGGCGGGCGATCGAGAGCGCGCGGCGCATGCGCGGCACGAACGGCTCGCCGCCACCGTCGCGTGCAAGGCGGCGATCAAGGCGGGCGAGGAGCTCTCGCCGGGCGAGATGCGCGCGCTGTTCATCGCGCTGAGCGAGACGCGACTCCCCGCGCACGACGTGCATGGGCGTCAAACGATCGTGCAGCTCTCGTGGCTCGAGCTCGAGCGCCGCTTTGGCCGCCAGTGAAGCGATGCCCATCGTCCGCGTCATCTGCGGACCGACGGCAGCGGGCAAGACGGATGCGGCGCTCCGACTCGCGCGCCACGGCGATGTCTCGATCATCAGCGCCGATTCGCGACAGCTTTATCGCGGCTTCGACATCGGCACCGCCAAGCCGACCCACGCCGAGCGGGCAGCAGTGCCGCACTACGGCATCGACGTGCTCGAGCCGACCATGCGGGCGTCGGCCGCATGGTGGACGGAGCAGGCCGATGCGTGGCTTGGCGACGTGCTGCGTCAGGGCCGGACGCCGCTCGTGGTCGGCGGCACCGGTCTGTATCTGCGCGCCCTGTTCGGCGGGTTGTTCGAGGAACCACCCCTGGATCCGGAGCGGCGCCTCGCACTCCAGCGGGCGCTCGACGAGATGTCCGCCCCGGAGCTGCGCCGGTGGGTGGACCGCATCGATCCGGCCCGTGCACATCTCGGGCGTACGCAGCTCGTGCGCGCCGTGGAGATCGCGCTGCTCACCGGGCGGCGATTGAGCGAGCTGCAGGCAGAGCGTCGTGCCGCGCCCCGTTGGCGGGCTCGCTATCTCGTCATCGACCCCGGTCCGCGGCTCGCGCAGGACATTCGCGCACGGGCGGTGGACATGCTGTCCCATGGGTGGGTGGACGAGGTCCGTGCGCTCATGGCGATCGTTCCGCCGGATGCCCCGGCCTGGAACGCGTCCGGCTACGGCGTGATTCGTCAGCTCGTGCACGGGACGCTTTCGACCGAGGCGGCGCTGGAGCGCGTGACGATCGAGACGCGGCAATACGCCAAGCGGCAGCGGACCTGGTTTCGGCACCAGCTCATCGACGCGGACGTCACGCGCGTCGACGTGCGGGAGCGCGAGGGGGAACGGATCATGGAACGCTGGTGGCATGGAGCCGAGGGCGGCGCATGAAGATCGGGATCACCTGCTATCCGACGTACGGCGGCTCGGGCGCGATCGCCACGGAGCTCGGCATCGCGCTCGCGCAGCGCGGCCACGAGATCCATTTCATCACCTATCAGCAGCCCTTCCGGCTGCCGTCGTTTCTCCCGCGGATCTTCTTCCACGAGGTCGACGTCGGTCGCTACCCGCTGTTCGAGTATCCGCCCTACGACCTCGCGCTCGCCGTCCGCATGCACGAGGTGGTGCTCGCCCACGACCTCGATCTGCTGCACGTGCACTACGCCATCCCGCACGCGACGAGTGCCTGGATCGCGCGTGAGATGCTCGGGACGACGCGCCCCGACATCAAGGTGCTCACGACGCTGCACGGCACGGACATCACGATCGTCGGCCAGGACCCGTCGTTTTTTGCGATTACCAAGTTCTCGATCGAGAAGTCGGATGGGCTGACGGCGGTGTCGCGGTATCTCCGTACCGAAACGCAGAACGCATTCGGCTGCACGGGCTGCCGCATCGAGGTCATCCCGAACTTCATCGATCCGACGGTCTACGATCGCGCGCGGTACACGCCACAGTTGCGCGAGCAGGCGAATGGACGGAAGGTGCTGATTCACGTGTCCAACTTCCGGCCGGTGAAGCGCGTGCGCGACGTCGTCGGCATCTTCGCGCGGGTGACGAAGACGGTGCCGAGCGTGCTCGTGATGGTCGGCGACGGTCCTGATCGCGTGGATGCGGAGCTGGAGGCCCGCCGGCTCGGCGTGTCGGACAGTGTCTTCTTCCTCGGCAAGCTGGAGTCGGTCGCCCCCCTCCTCGCGAGCGCGGATCTCTTCCTCCTTCCGACACAGAGCGAGTCGTTCGGTCTGAGCGCACTCGAGGCGCTGGCGACGGGAGTGCCCGTGATCGGCGCACACGCCGGCGGGCTCCCCGAGGTCGTGCGCGATGGCGAGACGGGGGCGCTGTGCGCCGTCGGCGACGTCGACGCCATGGCCGCGGCGGCGATTGCCCTGCTCGCCGATCCGGCGCGCTGGCATGCGGCGAGCACCCAGGCGGCGGCCGACGCCCGCGCGCGGTTCGCGATGGACCAAGTCGTGGAGCAGTACGAGAGCTTTTACACCCGCGCGCTCGGCGTCACGAGAAAACGCTGACCGCCGGCGCGCGACGGCCAGCGCGCATATCTTACCGGGCGTCCGGAACGCGCGACCTCCACGCCGACCACTGCGAGCATGACCGTCCTCCACGCCCTCGTCCTCGGGATCATCGAAGGAATCACCGAGTTCCTTCCGGTCTCCTCGACCGCGCATCTCATCCTGGCCAGTCATGCCCTCAGGCTCGCCGACTCCGAGTTCCTCAAGAGCTTCGAGATCATCATTCAGCTCGGCGCCATTCTGTCCGTGGTCGTGCTGTACTGGCAGAAGTTCTGGCACTGGGAGGTGCTCAAGAAGCTCGTCGTCGCCGTGCTCCCCACCGGCGTGATCGGCCTCACGGTGTACAGGGCGGTGAAGGGGTACCTGCTCGGCAACGTCGCCGTCGTTCTCACCACCCTGCTGATCGGCGGTATCGCGCTGATCGTGTTCGAGCGCTTCCGCGAGGGCGCCGAGACGGACGTCGACTTCTCCGAGATCACCTACCGCAAAGCGTTCCTGATCGGCGTGTTCCAGGCCATCGCCGTGATCCCCGGCGTCTCGCGCTCCGCGGCGACGATCGTCGGCGGCTCGCTGATCGGCATCTCCAAGCGCACGATCGTCGAGTTCTCGTTCATGCTCGCCGTGCCCACCATGCTCGCGGCCTCGGGCCTCGAGCTGGTGAAGGGCCGCGCCGGCCTCGTTGGGAACTACGGCATGCTCGGCGTCGGATTCGTCGTCAGCTTCATCACCGCGATCATCGCCATCAAGTCGTTCCTCGGCTACATCAAGAAGCACGATTTCTCGGTGTTCGGCTGGTATCGCATCGCCCTCGCCGTCGTGTACTTCCTTGTCTTCCTCCGCTGACGTCGCGGCGACGTCGCTCGACGGCAGCTCGGCGGAGGAGCTCGCGCAGCGCCTCGCGCTCCCCCGCGTCGCGCTGTTCGACGCCGTGAGCTCGACGCTCGACGTGGCGCATCGCATCGCACCGGAGTCGCCCGCGGGCACGCTGATCGTCGCCGACGCGCAGACCGCCGGGCGCGGACGCCAGGGACGGCGCTGGGCGTCTGCGCCGGGCGCCGGGTTATGGCTCACGCTCATCGAGCGTCCGACGGACACGCGCGCGCCCGACGTGCTCTCACTTCGCTGTGGTCTGTATGCCGCGGAATCGCTCGACCCCGTCGCCGGCGCGCGCGTCGGCGTGAAGTGGCCGAACGATCTGTACGTGCGCGACAGGAAGCTCGCCGGAATCCTCATCGAGACACGCTGGCGCGGTACCGCACCCGACTGGGTTGCAATCGGGTTCGGGCTCAACGTCATCGCGCCCGAGCTGACCACGGCCACCGGCCTCGCGCGTGGCACGACGCGTCTCGCCGCGCTCGAGCGGGTGGTGCCCGCGCTGCGCGCTGCGGCCGCCGCATCCGATCACCTCTCGAGGGCGGAGCTCGTACGCTGGCGCGAACGCGACGTCGCCGCCGGCCGCTCGATCACCGCGCCCGCTCACGGGGTCGTCACGGGGATCTCGCCCCAGGGCGAGCTGCTCGTCGCCGTCGACGGCGGCACGGTCGCACACTTCCGCACCGGATCACTCACCTTCGCCGAACCGCTCGCATGCTCCTGACCTTCGACGTCGGCAACTCGGAGACGACACTGGGCCTCTTCGACGGCGACGTGCTGCGCGCTCACTGGCGCCTGTTGACCGACGCGCCGCGTTCGACGGACGAGATGGGTGTCGTGCTGCGCGGCCTGCTCGCCGGGGCGGACGTGATGGTGTCGGAGGTGCGCGGCGCGGCCATCGCGTCGGTCGTGCGCGGTATGGCGACGCATCTCGCCGAGACGTGTGCGCGGTGGCTCCCGCAGGCGCGGGTGGAGGTGTTCGACGCCACCTCGCCCCTTCCGATCACGCTCGCGGTCGACGAGCCGCATACCGTCGGCGCCGACCGGATCATCAACACCCTCGTCGCGAGCCGGCGCTACGACCGCGATTGCGTCGTGGTGGACCTCGGCACCGCCACGACGTTCGACTGCATCACCAAGGGCGGCGTCTTTCTCGGCGGTGTGATCGCTCCGGGTGTGCGGACGTCAGCGGAGACCCTGTTCCGGCGGACGTCGAAGCTTCCCGCCACGGAGCTCGTGCCGCCTGCGCGCACGATCGGTAAGCGCACCGAGGAATGCATTCGCGCCGGCGTGATGTTCGGCGCCGCGGACTCGATCGACGGGATGGTCCGTCGCATCATCACCGAATGGCCGACGGACGAGACGCCGATGGTGATCGGCACCGGAGGGCTCGCGGAGACCTTTGCGCCGCTCGTGAGCAGCTTCGACGTCGTGGATCCCTATCTGACGCTGCGCGGGCTGGTGATGGCGTTCGAGTTGGTCCGACGGTCAGGGGATCGAGCCGTCTAGCGGTCCGCCCGACGGCTCGATTGCCCGGCTGCGCGACCGCTGGCGGCCTAACCATCAGCCGCCACACCACTTATCGCGGCACCGGGCATTCTGTCCCCGCCCCCTTGATTGCTGGGCGGGCCCAGGGTATTATACGAGTTGTTAGCACTCTTGGTTGATGAGTGCTAAGACAAGCTGCCATTCTTTTTCACCGCATTTCGAGACGGAGGCGCACCACCTATGGCCACCAAGAGTGCGGCCGGCGTGAAAATCTCGCCGCTGGCTGACCGAGTCGTCGTGAAGGCATCCGAGGACACCGAGCAGATGCGCGGTGGACTGTACATCCCGGACACGGCGAAGGAAAAGCCGCAGCAGGGCGAGATCGTCGCCGCCGGCCCGGGGAAGTACGAGGACGGGAAGCTCGTTCCGATGTCCGTGAAGGTCGGCGACAAGGTGCTGTACGGGAAGTACAGCGGCACCGAGATCACCGTCGACAACGAGCAGCTCCTGATCCTGCGCGAGTCCGACGTGCTCGCGATCGTCTCGTAACCACTGCCACCGACTAGAGGATTCCCATGGCTGCCAAAGAGCTGCACTTCAACACCGACGCGCGTGCTGCCCTCAAGCGCGGCGTCGATCAGCTGGCCGAGGCGGTGAAGGTCACCCTCGGCCCGAAGGGCCGGAACGTCGTCATCGACAAGAAGTTCGGCGCCCCGACCGTCACCAAGGACGGCGTGACCGTCGCGAAGGAGATCGAGCTCGCCGATCCGCTCGAGAACATGGGCGCGCAGATGGTGAAGGAAGTCGCGACCAAGACGTCGGACAACGCGGGTGACGGCACCACGACGGCGACGGTGCTCGCGCAGGCGATCTTCCGCGAGGGCCTCAAGAACGTCACCGCCGGCTCGAACCCGATGGCGATCAAGCGCGGCATCGACAAGGCGGTCGCGTCGGTCATCGACGAGCTGAAGAAGATCAGCGTCCCGACGAGCGGGAAGAAGGAGATCGCGCAGGTCGGCACGATCTCGGCGAACAATGATCCCGAGATCGGCAACCTGATCGCCGAGGCGATGGAGAAGGTCGGCAAGGACGGCGTGATCACGGTGGAGGAGGCCAAGGGCCTCGAGACCTTCCTCGAGACGGTCGACGGCATGCAGTTCGATCGCGGCTATGTCTCGGCGTACTTCGT